>JBGRQA010000028.1:0-83216 GCA_041725895.1 Marinifilaceae bacterium | reverse complement strand
CCCATCACGACTCGAAGGCTAAACAGAATGAACTCACCTCGTTCCTCGGCTCAAACAGCATTCTGTTCTTCACGCCTTTTTCGTCTATGGGGCCCCTCCTACGTTGCCAATGCCGAGGCGCTACGATTAAAATTAATGCGATATGGAACAAAGAACTTGGATGTAAAAATAATCTCTAAGCAAAACAGTAATCATTTTTGCCCACTAAAAATCATATAGAGTCTTAATTTTAGTTCTATAGGGAATTATCGTGGATGAATTTCTTCCGAAGTAATTAGAAATATTAAGCTTTTGTCCATTTTAGGCGAACGAACTTGTATTTTTTAACTACTTTATATTAATGCTCATCTTAGACCAATCTACCGTCGTTTGCTTCGCAATTAATGATAAAAAGGAGGCAAAATCCAGAAAGCTATCGGGACTCAGGATCCAAAGTCGGTAGGACCTTTGAGTATTTAATTATATAAACCTTATTCATTGAATTCTCTCTTACTAAAAGCAAAGATATTCATTCCCATGGGTTGGCTTACAATATAGGATTCTAAAAGCTCCATTTCAAGCGGAAATAGAGGGCTTGACCAATGTTTCCGAATTCGGTAAAATCGTTACCAAAAAACAATTGCCCAAGGAACATGAGGTCCAGATTTTCCACCAGGGAATAGCTAAGGGAAGGGCTTAGGAAAAAGGATTCGTCGCTGGGATTTAGGATTCCGGAAAGCCCCCCCTGAAAGAGAGGTGTAAAGGGATAGTTAAGCTGACCAAACAGAGCATATTTCCCGGCACTGAGCAATTGAGGCGAACGTTCGCCTGGAGTAAACAAGCCGGTTCTAAAAATTCTTCCTGTGGTTCCTGCACTATTCAGCAAAGCACCTGCATGGATGTACAGTTGATTGGCAAAACTGTAATCCCCCGAAATGGAGGCGATCACAACCTCATCTTTACCACTCTTTCGGGGTACAAACCAAGATAATTCCCCACGAAAACCAGCTCCAACAATATCTCCGGCCCAACCGGTGCCCAGAACCCAATCGTCCTCCACATAGCCTCCCAATATCTGGAAATCGTAGTTCCACTTATTGAAAACATAGCGGGAAGCCAGGGCCATTTCATCCGCATTCTCGCCCAATTGGTATACCACCTCCAATGAAGAAGTCGCAGAAGTATAGTACTGCACTTTCAGAGCATCCGTTCCGGGCCGCTCTTCATAATCGAAATCGAAATAGGAATAAGTATTGAACAGGTCGTTGGGATTCCAAATAAGATTCATGCCCCAATTGATTCTCTGCCGCCCCAGTCGAATTTGCCATTTGTCCAGAGTATAATCCAGGTACATCCGATCTATCATAGAATGCATAAGCGTTCCCCCACTTTCCCAAATAGTTGTGGAAAGATCAAAATAGCCTTTGTCCTGATCAATTAATCGTCCATAGTTGGGGATATCGCGCACCAATTCTCCCCAGAAAAAGCGATTGCGTACCTCCGCCACAACACTTACAGTTGAACTGGGATACCACTTAAAATTAAGCCGGTTGTGCACCAGGTTTTGGTCTGTCCAATTATCTGTAGGTTCAACATAGTAAAACAGCTGCATATCTTTCACATATCCATTCAGAGTCCAATTTCTTTCCTGAGCCGAAAGACTTTGGAGACAACAGCAAAAAAATATGCAAAGACAATATCTGTACATGGCTTGATTCAACTTTAGTTTTAGGTCGCATTCGGCGCTATCCTCTTATCACTAACCACACGACCATCCTCAATAGTGATGACCCTGCGGGCCTTTTTCACCACCCTAGCATCGTGGGTAGAAAAGATAAATGTAATCCCCTCCTCCCGATTCAATTTCTCCATAATACTCAGCAGATTCTCCGTAGATTTTGAATCCAAATTCGCGGTAGGTTCATCAGCCAAAACAAACTTTGGACGGGAAGCTAAAGCCCTTGCTACAGCCACTCGCTGTTGCTGTCCCCCAGACAGCTGAGCAGGACGATCGTTCACCCGCTCTCCCAATCCAACCTCAGTCAATAGCCTCCGGGCACGATCACGCCTTTCCTGTTTGCTCCGGCCTTGCAGTTGCAATATAAACTCTACGTTCTCTATCGCTGTGAGCACGGGAATGAGGTTAAAGGCCTGAAATACAAAACCAATATTCCTCAAACGAAAATCGATTAAGGCCCTGGATGAAAGTTCAGCGATATTCTTCCGGTCGATGATTACCTCTCCCTGACTGGGAACATCAATTCCGCCAAGAATGTTCAAAAGAGTTGTTTTTCCCGATCCTGAAGGACCAACAATGGCAGCAAACTCGCCCTTCTCAAAGCTCAAATCGATACCATTCACCGCGTAAACCGGTACCTTCGTTTCCTCATAAACTTTCTCTAAATTCTTTACTTCAATTACGGCCATTTTTCTCCGTTTAGATATTGATAAAAATATATTCACTCATACGATGCCTACTGCATTCGCAATGCTTTCGCAGGTTTGTAGCGAAGAGCTTTCCATGCCGGGTAGACTGCAGCCAGTATTCCCATCCCCACAACCATAAGCCCAATCATAAGGTAGAATTTTGCTTCCAGCTCAGGATAAACTTTCGAAGCATAGCCCACCGATTCGAATCCTGCAGCAAACAGACTCAGATCAATTCCTTCGCGCCCAAAATATTCTATCAAGCCCCAGGTAATGGTATCACCAATAATTCCTCCAACCAGGCAGAGAAAAATACTTTCGAGTATGATCATCCAAAACACTCTTCTCCGGTTCATGCCAATGGCCATCAACATCCCCAATTCCCTGATGCGTTCCAGTACAACCATCAGCATGGTATTAACAATAGCAAAACCCAGAGCCGCCAAAATGATACTCATAAAAAACACAAAATACTCTCCCATAAAATCGGTGACCATGGCCAAATCGGGTTGAATTTGGCGCCAGGAGCGAAACATCAAATCACCACGAACCGCTTCCAAATGCTTACCCAGGGTGGTGGCTTCATGCTTTCCCTGCAGCCAAACCGCAATTTCATTGACACGATTGTCGGAATAGTCTGAAATTCGGATCAAATCGCTTCGCCGCACAAACACATTTGCCTGATCGAAAGCGGAATTGTTAGTTCTATAGATCCCAACGATACGAAAAGCACCCCTTGCCAATTCCCCTTCGCGGGGCTGAAATGTCAGTACTATTTTGGAGCGAAGCTTCACCTTAAGTTTCCCGGCCAATTTTTCACCGATAATTACCGGATTGCGCTTTCCTTGAAGGTATTTCCCATCCACCAATCTTTCATGAATCCGGCTGACCTTTATCTCTTCGTCTGGTTGAATACCCAATATCGTAACTCCCGAGCCGGATTGAGCAGAACTGGCCATACCCGGCACCCGTAAACGACGGCTATAAGCTTCCACCTGGGACGATTCGTTCAACAATTTTTCCACGTCCATTACTTCATCCAGGGCATATTGCATCTCATAGTTCTCGGTAAATTTGGGATGATGCACTTGTAAATGGGATATCTCATTTTCAATGATATTCTCCACTCGCTGGTTCACCATTCCATACATCATGCCCAGAGTGAAGATTCCCCCGATCAAACCAAGACTGACAGCTACAATCACTACAAAGCTTCGCAGTTTGTTTCGCCAAATATTTCGCCAGGCAATAATTAAAAGCATACTATTCTATATTAAGATTACTTGCATTTTAAAGCAACTACAGGTTTCAATCTCAAAATTCTACTTAGGGGATAAAGTGAAGTCAACATAGCAATTCCGAATACAACGATAGCCTGATTCATGTAGAAAGAACTCTCCCAGGCGAAAGGAAGAATTGGTTCCACCCCAAAGCTTTCGATACTTTCGGCAGTTGCACCAGATAAATAAATCGGATGCAAATGGTAATAGTAGATTACCGGCATACTTAACAGGGAACCCGCCACAATTCCGATAATTCCCATTAACAATGTCTCTAAAACCAATATAATCCCCAACTTAAACTTTTGCATTCCAACAGCTACCATCACCCCAAACTCCCTGATCCGTTCGGTAGTCATCATCATAATGGTTCCCAGAATTCCAAAAGCAACGATCATGTAGAGGATTCCCAGAATGATAATTCCACTGGCATTATCCGATTCGATAATTTGAACCAGCTCAGGCATCATCTCCTTCCAGGTCATCACCTCGAAATCTACTGTTAATTTTTTTTGAATGTCATTGCTGGTACGGGGCACTTGTTTGGGACCTCGCTTCTGTACCAGTACCACATAGGAAGTCAAGCGATTCTCCGCTCCCAGGAAATCCTGGCAATCTTCCAGATTCATGTAAACCAATTGCTTGTTCAACTCCGGCGAAGGAAAACGAAGAATTCCTTTTACAGGGTATTTCCCCGCTGCACTTACGCCATGATAGCCTATGCTGATTAGAACCAATGTATCGCCAAGATCCATCTTTAAATAAGCGGCAAGTTTTTCAGCCATCAATACCTGGCCATCTCCCTTCTCAAGGAATTGGCCACGAATCAACTTCCTGGAAAGACCGGTTAAGGCATCTTCTTTTTGGGGTGAAATTCCGGAAAGAAGAACTCCCTTGGTGATGTTTTCGGTAGAAGCCAAAGCAAAAGACTCCAATCGGGGTATCAAGCCCCGGACATTTTTAATTCTTTTAATCTCCTCCTCTGTAAAGTCCGTTGCATCCAAACTTTCATCGATGGTTTTCTTGTCCCAGTAATCCTTGCCGTGAATCTGGATATAACCTGTATAGGTACCCACAACATTCTCCACCATGTTGTCGTAGGAGCCCAACTGCATGGATCGCATCACAAGGGCAAAAAACATAGCAAATAGTATCGAGCTGATCGTAATTAAGGTCCGCCGCTTGTTGCGCCACAAATTGCGCCATGCCATTATGAAATAACTTGCTATCATAAATATTGATATTTTACCGCAAAAAACACAAAGGAGATCACAAAGTCACACCAAGGACTATAGGATTACCCTTTTTATACCATCCTTCAAATGTCTTACATTAAAGTTTGCAAATAAACCTGACCAGCATCCGGAGAGCTTCATATAAGTAAGAATCTGTGCCATATTAATATCAGCTAGTGACTCAACCAATTTTATCTCAATATATCCTTATCTCACCCGCTTCATGTTCTGTTGACTAAAAAAACTCTCCTTTATGTTGATATCGAATTTCACATCCTTAAATTCAAAGATGGTTTTGTTGCCCTCCTTGTCTATTGGAACCATCTCCATACGGGTTGGAATCTCTCTGTCGTCCATCATTTTTATATCGAAAAGGTTCTCCTCATTCACAAGGTAAAGATCCTCATCGTAATACTCCGTTTTCAGACGATGGTACCCCTCCTTGCTAATCCACATCACCAGCTTGCCCCATACCACGGCCGCCTCTTCCTTCGGAAAAAGTGCTACTTGGTAGCAATCGTACCCACGAATTTCCTGGGTCCCTTCCAGCTCATGGCTGTAATCCGCCAGACTAGAAGATTCCTTCAACAGGTCATCGTTGGTGAAATCAGAGCCCATCCAGGATTGCATCATCATGGAAGGGGGAATCTTGACCAGTCGCTCAATGGAAGGAATCCAGTTCCACATATCCTTTTGCCGCTTGAGAAATACCTGCCCCTTCTCCCGGGCTGGAGCCGTAATATAGATAAGGGAATATTCGGTGCCTTTGGACCATGATTTCATGGTTACGGTCCTCGACCAGGTTGGGCGAACAATGGTCATACTGTATTCCCCCTTACTACTGAGGCCACGCATCTTTTCATCCGCAATCCGAACAATCTCCCTTGCCGTAATCTTCTCACTTTGCCCACTTACATCCTGTGAGAAAAGAAGAATGCAAATGGGAAAAACAAGTTTTCGTATAGGATAAAAGAATAGCAAAGGATGATTCATAGTCAACAATTATTTGGCGGAAATCAGGTATTGCAAGGACCTCTTTGGCTTTCGTACTTCATTTGTATCCAAAAACATCCCTATCATTTTCTTAATTTACAAATTATGTCCCGATTCGGACCTATTTTACCCTGAAATTTCAATGCAATAATCCTTCAAATACTCTTTCGGCTCGATTTTTCGTTTTAACTTAGTCAACACCTTTCTTAGCTTAAAATGAATACCATCTCGTAAATTTTCGTAAATGGTAGAAAAGACTGAAACATCATGCAAGGAATCATTTCAACGGAAAATAAGCCAATCAAACTCTGGCTCAACGATGCCGATGAAGGCACACTGGAACAAGCCCTTAACCTGGCCAATCATCCCTGCACATTCAGTCATGTAGCCCTCATGCCCGACAGTCATACTGGTTATGGCATGCCCATTGGAGGTGTTTTGGCCACTCAAAATGCTATTATTCCCAATGCCGTTGGAGTGGATATCGGATGTGGAATGTGCTCACTGCAAACCTCTTTAACAGAAATTAGTCGAAAAAAACTGGCTGCCATTCTGGGCGATATTAAGAGTCTGATTCCCCGGGGACACAAATGGCACAAGCATCCACAAGGAGACTGGCTGAACCAGAAGGAGAAAAGTCAACTCCATAACACCATTATCGAAAGAGAGTACGAGCATTCCTGCGAGCAATTGGGAACACTGGGAAGTGGCAACCATTTTATTGAAATTCAGAAAGGTTCCGATGGTCACATCTGGATCATGATCCATTCAGGCAGCCGAAACCTGGGCAAAACAGTAGCAGAACACTACAACCACCTGGCTATCGATTTGAACAAGAAATACAAACTGGGCATTCCCAAACGCTGGCAACTGGATTATCTCCCCTTGAACAGCAGAGAAGCCGACATTTATCTGAGGGAAATGCAAAACTGTGTGAAATTCGCGTATCACAACCGCAAACAGATGATGAAATGGGTAGAGGAAGTGTTTCGCTACCATTTCGGTGGTCCCCGATACATCACCTTCTCCAATTTCATCAATATTCCACACAATTACGCAGCCTTTGAAAAACATTATGGCGTGGATGTATGGGTGCACCGCAAGGGAGCAACACAAGCCAAATCAGGACAACTTGGCATTATTCCCGGATCGCAGGGCACAAAATCCTATATTGTGGAAGGCCTGGGCAACCCGGAAAGTTTCGAAAGCTGCTCTCATGGGGCCGGGAGGAAAATGGGAAGAAGAGAAGCCAAAAGAAGCCTGGATCTGAAAACGGAAATTGAATACATGAATGAGAAAGGCATACTCCACGAAATCACTTCCACAAGAGACCTGGATGAAGCAGCCAGTGCCTACAAGGACATTGATATCGTTATGGAAAATCAAATCGATTTGGTAAAGACGATAATTGAATTGCATCCCCTTGGAGTAATCAAAGGATAGTATTGCAAACACCTTAATTAGATTATTTATCGTTTTATCTTTTGAACGATTGATTCCTATTTGAAAGCAATTGGCAATTGGCTGTTAGCATCTGGAAAAGTAGAATAGCTCCAGACCATAAGCCTTTCCAATTCCCAGAGGAAGCTTGTTGTTAGGAAACTCATACCTTAGATGCACTATCCGGCTGCTAACCTTTCTCCTGGTAGAACAGCATGGAAAAGTAATCCACAACTGAATCGGAAGGCGATATATCTCCCGAATTGCCCTGGCGAAGAACTTTCACCCTGGGATGGTCACTACACATTAGGGCGTACTCCATCAGAGCCATGATGGGACCATAACCACATACCGAAATCCGATGCTTTCTCACTTCCCTGTACACCCGTTTGGTATCGAGATGCAAGATTGCGTCGACCACCAAATGATCCAATTTCATTCCCTCTTCAGGTTTTACGTAATGAGAAAAATCGGAGGAAGCAATCACCAGCAGCTTTCGCTTCAGGTCCCTATTGGTTTCTACTATGGCGCGTGCCAGCTTTCCGGCACTTTCCGGTGTTTGCTGGTTCATGCTTATGGGAAGAACTTTGAAACCTTGCTCCAAAAACACCTGAAGA
Organism: Marinifilaceae bacterium; assembly: GCA_041725895.1. Taxonomy (GTDB): domain Bacteria; phylum Bacteroidota; class Bacteroidia; order Bacteroidales; family Marinifilaceae; genus JBGRQA01. The sequence goes on along the minus strand of JBGRQA010000028.1, from coordinate 75,245 downwards.
AAAGGCAACTGAACCTCTGCCGAATGCTCTTGCAGATGGGCCATGGAACTAGAGGGGTAATTCAGTTTCGCGGCAAACTCCTGATCGATTGATACCATCCCCAAAGGAGTTTCCCATTGATCACAGCCTGGCAGACTCACTTCACCTTCACCAAAACCAGTATGGTTCGGATTCAGGATAATAACAGTATCCACCTGCACTTTGGAATAACGGAGAATTTCATAAAAGTGAACCGCCTGGTACCCGGAGTACATGTACCCGGCATGGGGAACAACTCCACCCAGGATAGGACAACTGGCAAGGGAGTAGTCAATAGATTCAGATTCCTGGTTCAACAAATCCTGAATCATTCCCTTCAGTTTCTTAGGATCCTCAGGGTAAAAAGTCCCTGCTACCGATGGCTTTCTCACTGTCATGACGGATCAGTTTTATTGATATTGACACACTCTACCGGTAATATTTGATGCTTGCACTCTACACATCGTCCATTCTCCATTCCAACCACTTCCGTTCTATACTGAAGCCGTCGCACCAACTCATTTCCGCAATGCTTGCAGGATGTGGAATTGCCAAAATGGGTATCCACGTTCCCCAAATATACATAACTCAAATGCTGTTTTGCAATCTCAAAGAACTGATGCAGCAATTCCACCGGAGTGGGATCGATTACCACCTGATAGGCTGGGAAATACCTTGAGATATGAAGAACGGTATCAGGCCCCAATTCACCGGCAATCCATCGGACCATCTCCTCAAATTGAGAAGCATCGCTATTCAAGCCTGGGATAACCAGATTCGTTACTTCTAGGTGTTTACCCGATAATCGGATTGCTTTTAGACTCTCCAGAACAGGTGCAAGTTTCGAATAGGTATACTGCTTGTAGAAATAGTCACTAAACGATTTCAGATCCACATTAAAAGCATCGATGTATTCCAATAATTCGTTTAGAGGTTCGGCATTGATATAGCCATTGGTCACCATTACATTTTGCATCCCCTTCTCCTTCACTTTCCGGGCAAGGGAAATCATGGTCTCGAAAAACACCGTAGGTTCGTTGTAGGTATAGGCAATCCCTATACAATTGCCATTATTCCCGGTCATGTTCAGTATTTGTTCATCCGATATATTGCTCATCTGCGGAAAATCGCCAGGCAAACATTGCGATATCTCATGATTTTGGCAGAATTTACATTTCAGATTACAGCCCTTGGTACCAAGTGACAAAACGGAACTTCCGGGAAAGAAATGGTACAGGGGTTTCTTTTCAATGGGATCCATATGAATGGCGGAATATTTCTCTTTTACCTCGGTATACAGAACCCCTTCCCGATTGATTCGAACCAGGCAAATTCCTCTATGTCCTTCAGGAATTGTGCATTGATGGGGACAAAGGGTACAATTCACCCTCTTGTCTTGTAATGTCTCAAAATATTGGGCTTTTTCCATAACAAAAAGCTTAGAATGGGGATACGCAGTCCCCTTGGTGAAAATATCCTACAAAAATCTACGCATGTCAACTTCCGGACTAATCTGATAATCCTTTCGCGTAAGCATACGAAGCATCTCCCGGGCAAAATAGGGCGCCATCATCACACCTTTGGTGCCCAATCCGTTAAAAATTGCCACATGAGAATGGTTAGGGTGTACCCCGAGTATGGGGCGTCGGTCCTTCACGGTGGGGCGAACCCCAGCCCAATGATTCTCTATTCTATATTCAACATCTATCAAATCCTCCAAACGGTCCACTAAGATACTCTTCCCGTTTTCAGAAGGTTCCTCATCGATATGTTCCCAATCGTAGGTGGCTCCCACCTTAAAACGATGGTTTCCAACAGGCATCAAAAACATCTTCTTGTTAATGATGTAATCCTGAGGAAGATCCGGTGCAGCTATCTGTAAAAGCTCTCCCTTGGTAGGTGTAAACCCCAGAGATTTAAAGAGAGGATTCCTTGCAGCATGGTAGCCTTCACAAAAAACAATGGTAGTGGATGAAATGCCATGCCAGTTAATTCTTTCGTTGATAAAGGCCAGGTCTTTGTAAGAGAATTGGGCTTCAATAAGTACCTCCCTCTCCCTAAAGAAATCACGCAAAGCATCAAGCATCACCCGGGTTTTAAGGTACCCCGAATGAGTTACACGCCCCACACCATCAAAATCATTCAATCCAACTATATGGCTATTATCGGATATCTCCCGAATATAGTCCTTAAAATTATCCTGTAAGACTCTCTCCTTCCAAAGCTCTTTTTCCTGCTTCGACAGAGGTTTCAAAATATCCATGGGCACCAGAAAGCGCTTATCGGTAAGTATCTCCAAATTTCGGTAGGTATCATACATCACCGGTAGTAAGTCATCCACCATCCAACTCTTGGTAAGCCGCCGAAATACAAGGGGATTGTACATTCCTGCCGCAACCTCCGAAGCCCTGCTCAATTCAGGTGCAGTAATAATTCGAAAGTCGAGACCTACCTTGTACATTTCGTATCCGAGTAAAGAACCAGCCAGGCCTTGCCCTACGATAAGATATTTTGTCTCCATACGAATTCAATAAAAGTAAAGGCTCAATGATATATTTTCGAACTTATAGGTCTTTTACATCAACAATTCAACCTCTTTAGTATTGTTTACCAATTCCAAACAAAATCATAAAAACGTCTATATAATAAACTTAGTAAAGATGAAGCAAAGAAACAACAAGAATTTTACCCTTGAAGGAAAAACCTTTTTTTCGATGCCCACTACAGGGATTCCGATTGCAGAAACACATCGAAGGAGAGCATTGTACCTGGTCGATATATTGTCTGCAGACGAATAAAACATCGGATCCGGACGTACTCAAAACATTTTCCAAAATGGGAGATGCCTACTCCTCGATCGTAAGTCGATCACACGCACGGTCGTGAGACGATCACTCTAACGAACGTGATACGAACACTCTCACGGTCGTGAGAAGGTCACCTCAACGGTCGTGAGAAGGTCCTCCCCCAAATTGTCGCACAAACGAAACAGAATCCAAACAGAGTGATTGCTAACTGAATCGTTTACAAAGCCAATCGAAAGCAGAGTTCAATCCTAAAAAGATAAGGAATAGCGAAGGCTATTGATTCTGAAGTTCACGATCGAGAATCTCCATTATCGATTGAATCTGTTTCAAAGCTCTATGATAAATGGCATCTTTTTCCCTCATATGTTCCGAAAGCAGCACAAAAAGGTTCTGAAATTCGTAGGAATAAAGTAAATCTGGCTGTTTCACCTCTAAGGTATTAAATTTAAGGGCTCGGCGAAGATCGGAAACAACCAGTTCCTTTATCCCCTCGGCATGCGACAATTCCAACCGATTGATGTAAATGTAAGTCGCTTCCAAAGTCTGCAAACTCTCAATCAGGGACGAATTCTCAATCAGCTTTACCTCTCCGCTACCAACCAAAGTCTCGTAAATGTTACTCTTCCGGTGAAAATCAGAAAACTCTGTCAGGTTTACAGCAATCGATCCAAGCGTATCCTTTTTCGTCCTGTCATTTAACTCAATAATCTGACTGGCATAGGCAAACTGGTCTATAAATCGATTGTTAAAGTCAATCGTAGCATTTAACCCCTGTACATCTTCGTTGAGTTGGCGTTTGATATTCTGATAATATTTTAACTCGGATTTTTTATTCAAACGGGCCTGGTTCCAGTTGTTAATCTCCAAGGCTAGAAGAATACCAATAACCAGCAAAATGATTTCGCCCAAAGCATAAAAGAAGTACTTCCTTACCTTACCATCAGACTGTTTCTTCCATCGAAATTTTCTTAAAAAGCTCAGCATACTTAGTTGAATCGGGTTTGTATGAAATTATGTCCCTCTACCCATCCTATCGCTTTCCTGATTAAAATCTACAACTAATATACGAAAACGTAAAGAAAAGAGAGCGATTAAATGGCGCTATCAAAAGCAGAAAAACACAAGAACTCAATGGTTTTCATATACTCAGCATCTCCTTTCCTATCTGTATGAAAAGTTTTTGTTAACCTTTAAAGTAATCAGGAAATGATATCCCAAAAGAAGAAAGGCAGAAATGGAAACAAGCAAATAATGGAGTCATGATACCTATTCAGAATACAAAAGGAAAATGAATATCTAAAAAAACAACTAACAGAAACCCTGTATTCCCCTAAAAATGAATCATTGACGTACTAACATATTGGCGATACTTTTCAATAAAGTTAGATTTCCACCGCTCCCCAATATAAACCGTTTCATCATTGGAAAGTAATACTTTGCCTCCCTCTTTTCTTGAATACTCTTTAATGTGCTTTAAATTGATCATGGTTTGCTTGTGAATACGAACCAAACTAAAATCGGAAAAAAGCTCCTCGAAATGTTTTAGGTTGCCACTTACTAGTCGTTTCGTTTGATCGTAAAACCAGAACTCTGTATAATTCCCCGCAGATTGACACAGGATAATATCCTCCAAATTCACAATAATATGTCCGTATTCAATAGGCAAGGCAATGCTTGAAGTCGTATTTTGCGGCTTCATCATCTCCAGCAAAAGTTCCAATCGCTCAACATATTGATGCAATTTTAGATCTTCCTTTTGTTTCATCTTTTCAGCCAGAGCTTTTTCCAATGGCAGATCAAAATCTTCAATAGTAGTAGGTTTCGAGATATAATCTATGCAATTCAAACGCAGTGCTTTGATGTAATATTCAGAACTGTTTTGCCCCGTAATAAAAACAATCTGAAAGGATCGGTCAACCTGATCCAGAATTTCAAAAGCCCCGTATGGATTGCCATGCAGTACAATATCCAGCAGCACCAAATCCGGCTTTTGAGATTGAATCATCTGAATTCCGGAATCCACATCATCGGCCAGCCCCAGCAATTCAACTCTGTCCGAATAGTAATTCTGCAGTATTTGTTCTATAATTTTCTGATCATTCTCCTCATCCTCTATGATAAGGGTTCTAAGCTTATTGTTCATCCTTACAATATTATCGGTTCAGAATCATGTTCTCGAAATCGACAGGCCTGAATTCCTGCATATCGTCAAGTTTATTAGGAAATAATAGGGTAACCAAGGTCCCTTTTTGCTGCTTCTTGTCAAGATCTTCAATCTGAAATCCGATCTTCAGGCCCAGAGATTTCTCAATAATGGCAAGACGGTTTTTTACATTCTTAGTTCCAATCCCGTTGTGACCGTTTGCAGCAAATGAAGATCGAGAGTGCAATTGTCCAGATGCCTTACAACCAATTCCATTGTCGATGATACGGCAAATCAAATGCCGTTGCGTTTGACTAATATAAATTTGAAGCCAACCCTTCTCTTTTAGGGGCTCCAAACCATGAACAATGGCATTTTCAACAAAGGTTTGAATCACCATAGGAGGAATCATTTGATTTTCCAGATCAATCCCCGCCTCCAAAACAATTGTTGCATTCCGATTTGGGGAAGGAATAAAATCAAACTTGTTGGGAAACCGAATGTGCTGTAATGCGATGTAATTTTCCAATAGTGCGATCTCCTTCTCCAATGGAATCAATTGCATTTCGGAGCATTTCAGAATCTGATCAACCAAAAGAGAAAACTTTTTCAAACAACTACTGGCCTTTTCTTTGGAATCAAACAGAATCAGGTAATTGATAGATTGCAAAAGGTTCTTAATAAAATGAGGATTCATCTGGCTCTTAAAGTAGGGCAAAGCCACCTGGTATAGTTCCTTCCGGTACCTTTCCTTCCGTTTCCTGAAGAAAAGATATTGAAGAATAACAATTAAAACACAGATAATAGTTATGAATTCGCTCATGTGAAAACTATACATTAAGATCTTACATCACTATAGCAAAAATAATTTTCTACTTTTTTAAGCCATCTTCATCCTGAATAGGACCTCCTTCCTACTTTAAAAAAAATTCGCATGAATATAATCATAATATTAGAGATGAAAAAGAAATCAAAATTCAATATTTCATCTAATCTCAAAATATTATGCGAAAAGATCGACACCCTAACGGACTAATGGTGCTATTCAGTACTGAAATGTTTGAGCGATTCAGTTTTTATTCCATGCGAGCTTTGCTGATCCTTTACCTGACCAAATCGCTACTCTTCAATAAGGAGCTGGCCTCGAACATTTACGGCAGCTACGCCGGAGCAGTTTATGTTATGGCTATTTTCGGCGGCTTTGTAGCCGATCGATTTTGGGGTACACGAAAATCAGTAATCATAGGAGGGTTATTGATGGCCATAGGCCAATTCTCCATGTACATGAGTGCCACCCTCTACACCTCTCCTAAAGCCATCATCTTTTTATACGCAGGCTTGTCAATTCTGGCCCTGGGCAATGGCTTTCTAAAACCCAATATCAGCGTAATGATTGGGGATCTTTACCCGAGAAATGATCGGCGAGTAGAATCAGCCTTCACCATATTTTACATGGGCATTAACATTGGAGCATTTGTTGGCCCTCTTTTTGGCGGTTTTCTAGGCGAAACCGGAAACCCGGCCGATTTCAGATGGGGATTCCTTCTGGCCTGTATTGGAATGCTTATCGGTCTGGCAGTTTTTACCACTTTCATGAACAAGTACCTAAGAGTTCCCGAAGGTCAGTTGATTGGGAAAAAACCAACCAGAAACAACAATGCTAAGAATTCGAAATTAACCAGTGGTGATCGAAAAAGAATCGGCGCAATTGTAATAATGTCATGCGTCATGATATTTTTCTGGAGTGCTTTTGAACAATCCGGCATATCCCTGACTTTTCTGGCCGATGAACATATCGATCGGACTCTTTTCGGATTTACAATACCGGCTTCCATTTTCCAGGTCATCAACCCTGCGGCCATTCTTCTCTTTGCTCCCCTATTTGTTATCATCTGGGATAAGTTGGGTTCCAGAAACCCATGCATTCCCGTAAAAATGGGCATTGGCCTTTATCTACTAGGCATTGGTTTTATTATAATTTCATGGGCTGCGAAAAGCATCGAAATCAATCAAAAGATCAGTATTGGCTGGATTGTCCTAATGTACTTTTTCCATACCTGGGGGGAACTATCCATCTCCCCCATTGGTTTAAGTATGGTAAAAAAGCTATCGCCAGCCAAACTGGTATCTCTCCTAATGGGAATGTGGTTCCTGACAACGGGAATTGCCAACAAAACAGCCGGAGTTCTAGCTACCCTTTATCCTGATGGAAGTACAAAATCAATTTGCGGTTTTCAAATTGAAACCATATCCGATTTTTACATGATCTTCGTTGTATTGGCCTTCCTGTCCGGCACTATACTTCTGCTCTGCAGTCCCTGGATAAAAAAGATGATGAACAGTTAATCCATAGAATAGATGCCCTATAAAAAAAATAACAAAGCTCTCAACCGGAATACAGTTCCAATTGAGAGCTTTAAACATTTTTCATCTTCAATTCTATTGCACAATCAACTATTTACTCTTTCAACTGAAAATGGGGATTGTAGATAAGCCCTATACAATTGCCCCAGGGATCCCGGACGGAAGCAACCATAATTTCTCCCCCCACATTTTCCGGTGTTTCATATTCAGTGGCCCCCATATGTAGCATGTGCTGGTATTCTGCGTCAATATCGTCCACCCCCCAGTAGGCCACCACATTGGCTGGTTTGGTCGCACCGGATTCCTCCTCAGGAAGCAGTCCCAATTCGTAGCCTCCGATGTTAAAACCAACATAGAAGGGCTCATCGAAATAGGGTTCCGTTTGAAATGCCTTGGCGTACCACTGCTTTGCGCTTTGCAAATTGCTTACCTTGTAGACGGTGGTCCTTAATCCCTGAATTGTTTTTTTCATATCCTCGACTTTTATGGCGTTGTTTTCTCTTATTCCAAAACAATCAAATTATTCACATCCCTACTCAAAATCACGAGCCTACTTCTATTCACTCAGATTTAACTCGTAATACTCCTTCTCAAATCCATTCTGTTTAAGGGGCTTAAAATTTAAATTCTCAAGTAATCGGATGGAAGCAATATTTTCAGGATCATCAATTGCCCCCAACTTGCTGATCTTCCCTTTAAGATGTTCAAAAAGAAGACTAAGAAGAGATGTCATGATACCGTGATCCCAGTAGCGTTTGTTCAATATGTACCGAATCATCCAGACTCCCTCCACATTGAACTTTTCTTTGGCCGTATCAGGTGGCAACAGCACAATCTCGCCGATGATTGATTGGGTCTTTAACCTGGTTACAAAATAGGTATACTGGGTATCCGACTGAATCCCCTCTTCCATATCATTGAAAAAAGCATCAATCTCCTCCCTAGAGTTGATCTTTAAATCAGGACAGAATTTCAGATTATCATCTTGTGATAGTAGTTCCAGTAGTTCGTTGGCCAATTTATCGAAATTTTGAGCTGTCTTCTTTTTTAGAGTATGAATTTCGAACTCATCATTCTGTAAATGAAAGGAAGTTAGTTTCTCCATAATGTAATTTTGCTACGTTGTTAAAACAATTCATTAGACTCCGGATCAAAGGACCGGCAATACATCCTTACAAGGCAATAGTCATAATTAATCACACTTATAAAGAAATTTCGTTGTCCTTTAAATTTAACAAAAAAACAAAACATTCACATAATTCTGTAAAACTATTTATCCCCAATGCATTAACCGATTACTCTTCTATATGTTCCAATGTCTTATTCATTGTTGGCTTTTTCCTTAAAAATAATTGATTCACCACGATCACCATTCGCCAAATCTGTCATCTCAATATGGAAAATATCATAGGGTTTGTCTACCTGATCCCTGGGTAAATCAACATGCAGTAAGTAAGCATTACAAATACCAGATGAAACATATTCTTTTACTTTTTGTTTCATATTTACATTTACAGGAATTCCATTCACTTCAACTTTTACTTCTAACTCCTTAGGATCAGGACAAAGATCGATTTGATCCAAGCTTAACTCCGGGTTCGAAAAACCTCGTGACAAACTCATTGGTCTGCAATAGATCGTATAACCGGGATTTGCCCCCTGCACTCTAAAGATATTTACACCATAAACTTCAAGTCTGTGGTATTGAATATTAATAGTAAGGTTCTCTTTGGCTATAAGGTTCCATGCCCAAAATTCCAAACGCTGCTTATCTTTAGGAAGTGTTGAACCTGCCAGGGGATATTCGGACATTTTTAAAGCACCCAAGGCTAAATAATTGCCCTTGCTAACCTGTAGGGAATATCTCCCCTCCTTATCTGTATGCGTTTGATAAGCAGTTTTGAAATTAGCATGGAATAATTCCACCAAACAGCTATCTACAGGATTTCCTTGAAAATCTCTAACCACACCTGAAATGGAAATCGAATCGGTCTGTGCATTTACACTCATACAAATTACACAAAACAGGAATTGAAATAATAAAAGTTTTTTTTGCATTGATTAATTCTTTAAGTTTCATTTTGGACGCTTAAAGGCTATATGTGGTTACAATTAATGCATCATAATTTATTATCATTTCACTCTTCCGGAATAGGAACCAGCCATTGAAGTTTGGAAATATTTTGCCAAAGGAATTACAATCTTTTTCTCTGGAGTAAGGGGGAAGTTTGTTCTACTTTTGTGGAACACAAAAGTTACGATTTAAATAGGAGAATGTAAAGAGAAAAAGCGATATAAAATAGTCTTTTTCAAGACAAACGTACAGGCGTATCTTCAAGCTGACAAATCAACTCATTATCTCCAAACACTAAGCACCAATCAAAATAAATCCAGCCCAATCAATGGGTAAGTATCCTTTACTAATACAATCAAGTTTTGCCATCCGTAGTGCTTCTGAGTAGCTACACTTCTCTTCCAGCAAATGTCTGTAAAAAGCTACCATTAAATCCTTTGTTTTTTTATCATGTACTTTCCATAAACTGGCGATTACATTTGGAACTCCGGCATAAATAAAGCCTCGTGGCAACGCCATCACCCCCTCTCCTTCAACAATTTTACCTACGCCGGTTTTGCATGCCGAAAGAACCACCAAATCAGCATTCAATGGTAGTTCATAGGCTTCATCCAGATACAAAAAGGAATCATTATTTTCGGCTGATACATCAGCCTCGTTTTCCGATGAAAAAATTAAACGGGACAATCCTGGTTCTTTTTTTGAGCTATACCCATGAGTTGCAATATGAATAATATCGTAATTTCTGATATCCTTTCTTAAAGCTTGTTCGGTAGCCTGATTATCCAACAATATCTTTCCTTTAATATTGTTCTTTTTTAAAATTGAATTAATGGCTTGAACTTCCTTTTTTGTATAGGGCAATGGTGCTAAATCCCGATTGTCTCTATACATCCCTGCCGCATCCTCACTTTCTCCAAGCGACTCAATATCATCGCGCAAAACCTGGGCAATCGAATTATCCGAATTTTCAAACCCGGGGGCTATTGCCAATATTTGTTCCAAATTCCCTCGTGTATTTTCAATCGATTCTTGCAGCAAATAGGGTGAATAATTATAACTCACGTCAAAAGATTCAATTAGAAATCGATCCTTGTATTCAATTAACTCAAAAGGAAACATCAGTAATTCGCCATCGGCAATGATATGTATTTTCCTTATTTTTCCTGCATCATCAAAAATTGGAGCCAGATACTTGCTTAATTGCTGATAAAACCTATTCGACTTATAATTAAGCGCTTTAACATCTCTGATTAATCTGGTAAAATCTTTCTTCAATTTCAAATCCAATGGAATCGCAGTGTACTTCATACGTCCATTACTTATGGAACAAATAGATATAATGGAATCTGATTGATAAAAATCCAATATTAAATTATCGGACTCGCTTTCCAAAAGCTTTTGAGCCTTACGGTAAGATTGATCGAAATTTGATAGATTGAATAGATTCTCTTTTCGCGACAATCCATTCAAGTAATGATCCATACAAAAAGAGATATAATCATCGAAATAATCCTGATACAAAGAATCCTTTTCATCTGTTCGGGCCAATCTGTTCCTTAACCTCCTGAATTCGCTATTCTCATTTGAACTGTAATTCTTGATTAATTTTTGATTGACAAGTTCAAAGTTCTTTAAAGAAGATGAAAGCAGCCAAAATCTCCTCTTCTGTGCAGGAGTCATTCGATTTAGAATTCTTTCTTTGGATATATTATTTTTATTTCCGTTTAACAAAGCTGTTTGCGTCAATATTGTCTTTGAACTAAAATCAAACCGATTAAATATCGTTTTAACCAACTGGAATTCTTTCTCATAAATATCCAATACAGAGTCAATAGAAATCTCCTTTTTATTGTTTTCACATAAAGCCGAAATCTGATTGTAGTAATTCTTAAGAAGATATTTTAATTCTACAAAATCAAAGGCATTGATTAAGGAATCGAAAGGCATTCCTTTCGTAAAAAAGTTATTCGTTGCTTTGTATAGGCTATCAAATTTTTCAAACTCACGCACTTTCACCAGCATTGTTCCTCTATCAGTATACAAACCGCCCAAATCATAACCATCAACAGGATACCCCTCTGATTTGTATTCCTTCAATGCTTCCCTGTAATAGTTCTCAGCTTTTCGGAAATCCTTTATCACATAATATGTATTCCCCATGGACTTTAAACTAACGTAATATCGAGAAGAGTTAACTATATCATCCGAATTTAAGAGCGTATCAATATGTAAAAAAGCATCTTTTAGAGAGATATCATCTTTTAGATTATAATGCGAAATGGCTTTACACTGCAATAAGTCCAACATTCCTTCGGCATTATTCCTTTTATCTCTGTCGCAGATTAAAGAGCTATCGGCATATTGTATGGCAGCCTGGTAATCCTTTAACAGATATGCATTCAGCTTTGTTAAGACGTTAAAGAACAATGGTTTAATGTGTCCTGTTTCGTTTACATCCCTATTGGCAATTTGCAAACCCTTTTTCGAAAATGCGCTTGATATCTCAGGATCATAATTTAAAGTATTCTTGGCCAAAATGAGGTATCCGCCAGCTTCAAAAACGTTTAATTTATGCTTTGTAGCTTCCTCTATACATACTTTTGCATAGTGACTTGATCTTTCGGTCTCCCCCATAGTATCGTATATAAAAGCTATTTTATACACCATATTTACCATTGGGGTATAGTTGATAAGCTCTAGTTGTTTTAACCGGCTAAAGGAAAATATATTTAGCTCTTGAGATTTTTCACGCTTTCCCCGATAGAAATAATACAGCGCCTCTTCGGCATAAGTAATTGCATATTCTTCGGTAAGTGTATCGCCTTTCATCTCGGCAACATCCCTCATTTTAGCAAATTGCTCAGGAGTAAAAGTACCATTATATTTAATCAGCTCATTCGCATAATTATTACATAAATAAAGATTGGCCAATGTCCCACCTGATTTATAAGCTTCGAAATTTCTAGAAAATCCAAGCTTTAAACTATCCACAGACATATTGTCTATCCTCCGATATTCTTCCTGCTGCTGTTTTGTTGTGCCTTGAGTTTTTAAATATTTCTGGGCAAATAAATTGCCAATTTGTACAAATAACAAGATGAATAGAAATACTATGCGCATTTTCCAGGAAATTAAAGTTTTGAACGAGGCTTATACTACCGTAATTTTTTCAGCAGACAAAGATGAAAAATTTCTATCCCTATTTACATGCCATAAAACATATATGTTAAACTATACTCAATCTGCTTGTTCTTGGTAATAAAAGTGAATAATAACAGTACTACCATTCTTCAGACACCAATTCCATTTTCATTTAATAGACGAAAGAGTGAAACTATTGCCTTACTAAACAGTGCGGATAATTACATTGACTTCAACGATTTCATTAGTTTAATCCCTACTGGCTCAAGCATACCATCTTGCTAAATCTCATCTGAAATTATAAAGTCAGAAAACCTAAAACATCAGCTAAATAAGTAAGGAACAAGGACAATGCAAAGGCAATCACGGGAGCAACCAACCACATAACAAAGAACTTATTCACTTCTGTTTTTCTGAATATGTTCCTAAAACCAAGTTTGGCCACACCAATACCTATTATTGCACCTACATTTAATTGTACCAATGATGTCGGAATTCCTTTTATCATAGAGGCGATAATCAATAAACTGGCTGAAATAAATGCTATAATAACAGCCTCAATCCTTCCGAACAACACAATTTCCTTTCCGGTATTCCTGACAATTTTATGACCAAACAAAGAACTTCCAATACCAAAACAAGGAGCAATAATAAGTGTTGCAAGAATTAAAATATGCACATATTTTGTTGGTGAAATATCAAGAATATTAAAGGCCAGACTAGCTATAGGCCCAACTGCATTAGCAACATTGTTGGTACCGATTGAAAAAGCAACATACAAAGACATCGTTAAGAGTAATCCTCTTAAAACATAACTCTCATTTACTTGCATAGAAATAGTATATCCTCGTTTTCGAATCGGTTTGTAAATGTATTTACCAACAAAATATGAAAAGACAAAAGCAGCAATGGGCATAACTACCCAGGTAGGAAGTATCTCGTACAATAGCTTTTCAGTATGAAAAGAATTAAAATACAAAGCGGGGGCAACCACCGCCATTACTGTAGCCTGACTGGTAGATTGAGGAATCCCAAGAATGTTTGCTACTAGTAATGACAGGGATACCGAAAATAAAATCACAGAAACAACTGTAAATGTCATCATTTCGGGAGCAAGCAGACCTTTGCCCACTGTTTTTGCGGTTTCTTTTCCTCCGACTATGGCACCAACAAATACTGCAATTCCGAACAAACCTGGAATTAAACTTTGTTTAAGCAAATTGGAACCATAAGCTGCTGAAAACGCAGGAGCCGTGCCGCTTCCCCCCATATTAATGGCCAGAAACATAGCAATAACAAAGGGAATCAGAAATGGAATCAACATAACAGGATAAGTATTAATAATTAGTAATAACACAAAAGTATCCGTTCGACTCCATCTATTTTAGCCGTTAAAATCGTATTTTTCCCAATACGCATTTAAACTTAACAGCTAAATGTTTATACCTATTTCATTCTTAATAACAGTGGGATTACACTTCAAAATATTTATTTTTCACAGCATAAACTACCAGTTCAGCAGTATTCTTCGACTGAGTTTTCATCAGGATATTTTCACGGTGTTTATCCACAGTTCTTTTACTGATATGAAGTTTTTGGCCGATCTCCTGATTTGATAGCCCACGGCATATATTGTACAAAACCTCCACTTCTCTTTTAGACAACACCTTACTTGTATGAGCTATTGGTTTCCGATTCAAATTACGAACAATGGATGCCAATATTTCAGCGGAGAAATAATTTCTCCCGGCCGAAACCTCGAGTATAGCTTGCTGCACATCCTCAAATCTTGAATTCTTCAATAAAAAACCTCTTGCTCCAGCATCCATCATCTCCGTATAAAAGTTTTCATCACCGTACATCGAAAGAGCAATAATCTTTAAGCCGGGCTTTCGCTTGATTGCTTCCCGTGTTGTATCCGTACCATTAATACCAGGCATTTCAATGTCCATCAAAACAATATCCGGATTTACTTTATCAATATCCTGTAACAATTCATTCCCAGTAGAGGCTTCATCAATTGTTGAGACAAAATCACAATTCGAAAGCAAAAATCTCAATCCCTCCCGGAAAAGAGCATGGTCATCTACAATGTATATTTTTAGTTGCTTTTGCATAATGGTACTTCTATAGTTATATAGACTCCTTTTTGGGGTTTCGTATCAATTTCAATACTCCCGTTTAAAGACTTTACTCTCGAAATAATATTCGTTATCCCCATACTTGTACTATTTATTTGCCTGATATCAAAGCCTATTCCATTATCGTCATATTTATAGCTGAGTTTATTGGAATAAGCAGCTATCGATACGGTAACTTTTGTAGCAGAAGCATGCTTAAGCGTATTATTAATTAATTCACAACTTATCCGATAAATCATCACTTCCAGATCATAACAGAAGCGCGTTTTGCCAATATTCGTATTTATTTCTATTTGAATAGCATTATCAACGATTGTATTCCGTACAAAAGTTTTAATAGCCTTCTCCAAACCATATCTTTCCAAAACCTGAGGATTAAGATGATTTGAAATCTCCTTGGTTACCACTATTGCATTGTCAACTACACATTCCGTCTTTTCCAATATTTTTCGATTCATGTTTCCAAGCTCTGATTTATCCATAGCGGAAAGATTCAACTTGGCGGAGGAAAGAATGGGGCCCACCCCATCATGGAGCTCTTTGGCAAAATATTTTCGCTCTTTTTCTTCCGTAGAAATTATAGCCGATAGCAAACGGGATTCATTTTCCTTTCGTAATTTTCTAACCCGGTTGAGCACACTAAAAATCTTTCGGATATAAAAAGATGAAACAAGCATCGCTATGGAAATAACAACTGCAATCCAGCTGCTAACCGTTTCAGGCAAACTATTGGCGGGAGTCCGGAAAATGGAAAACAAATCATCCAGACGACGAAAAGCCATAAGTAGAAATCCGATAGAAATGCTAATCCATGCAATACTAAATCGTGTTTTGGGAATCAAACTGATTGTAATTACAAATGCTGCAAACTGAAATAGAACCGATAGGATCAAAGCCACCTGAATTATCATGATACAAAACTAAATCAAACAAAGTTCAATTCGATACGTTTTTGGTCGTATTTATACCTGAACATTTACAAAAAACAAAGGAATTCGTAGTACCATTTGCACCTGGGAGTCGATTCCTAATTCATCCCCGATTTCATTAATTTAATCCTTACAGGTTCAAGATAAACCAGGCAGCCTTTGGGCATTTTTAAAAGCTCGGGTTCAATCAATTTGTAAAAGTTCTCCAGCACCTGCGTTCTATCAACCATTTCGATCATTACCGGGAGTTTCTCAGTCAATTCCCAAAACCTTGAAGAACTTACCTGGGTACTACTTAATCCGTAGCCCATAACCCCACGGTAAACAGTAACACCTGCAACTCCCTTCTCCCGGGCTAAATAGACAATGTGTTCGTAAAGTAACTTTACGCCTACCCTATCGGTTGTACTTGCGTAAATTTTTAAAACGCTATGGTCGTTTGCCTCCATATCACAATACATTAGATGTAACAAAACCTAAATAAACGGCCAGAAATCCCAACAGAATACTCAAACCGGTATACACAAACAGGGAGAGGAATTGTCCGTTGTGCATCAGCATTAAATTCTCACTGGTGAAGGTTGAAAATGTTGTAAAACCGCCACAAATGCCAACCATTAGAAGTAAGCGCATGTCGGCTGACAGAATCGGACTCTTCTCCGAAATTCCAATTAGGAAACCAATCACAAAACTCCCCAAAACATTTACCAATAGGGTACCTACCGGGATGGCCAGGAAATCGACATGGAGATTCAGTTTGGAAAGAAAATATCTTGCGACACTTCCCACAAAACCACCCATTCCTATTAGTAAAATGTTCTTAATCATTATCTATCGGCATCTTGTTATTCTATCGTTAAATTCGTTCTACAAAACCAGCAATCAAATACCGTTACTTCTTAACAATTTACATACTGCCTTCCGGATACAATTTCACAATCGCAAAACTCCAGGAGTTTATTTAATATATTCCTCTCAAAATACTCTACTTGTTGCTCCCAATCGGAGTAGTCCCAGCTACCACAAGCTATTCGTTTCACATTCACGTAACCATAGAAAAAACTCTTTTCAGAACCTCCCATTTGCAATCCAATATTTACGATTCCCCCACCCTTGGCAGGCTTCTCGTAGGTCAAATGGAGCCCCTCTATTTTACCCCGATCAAAATACTTGATCTTAGTAGTGCCGTTACGTTTAATTACCAATCCCACTAACTTCAATTCCCTGTCAAACCAGATAAAAGAGAGCTCCTCTACCGAATTGGATGTAAGCTTCAACTTCTGTAAACAAAACTCCGGCAAAGGGACAACCTGTGCATTGCCCTTTTGATAATTGACATAATCCTCTGTAAAGAGAAAAAAATCACCGAAACTACTACTAAGAGTTATCTGTTCCATAATTTGCATTTATACCTGGAAATAAATTATTTGCAAAATTCCCCTTCCACAAAAGAAGAAATCCTCTCCATGTAGTAAATTGCAACTGCAAAAGGGATAAGATCCGATGATTATTTCCGAATCTAAATTTAACAAAAAAAATAAGGCAACAGAACCTTTTCGTTTGTAAAAACCTACTCCGATTCAAAACCAACTACTAAATCACCCTTATCAACCGCTTTTAAGAACTTAATCAATCCCTGGAAGTAGGTCTGCTGATCGTCGTACATGGCCATGTGGCTGCCCCTTGAACAGTATAGAAAACTACCACTCTGAACCTCATCTGCAATCCACTGTAAATGATCAGGATCCATGGTATCATGTTTGGCCCCTATAGTAAGAACCGGAAGAGTCAGCTTTTTGATTTCGGATTTGCGATCCCACAATTTCAACTTACCTCCAATACCAAACTCGGTGGGCCCCTGCATGATGGTATAAATCTCAGAGTTCATCTTTTTGAACGACCGCAGGAAAGGTTCCGGCCATTCCTCTATCGGCAATCTACAAATATGGGCTTGATAGTAGTGTGGAATCAGCAGTTCCATGTATTTGGGATTTCCATAATCCCCCTTTGCCTCCAGCCTTCTTAGAGTATCCAACACTCCCGGATCCATCTGCTTTGCAAGTACTTCTTTGGCATAACGGTCATAATCAGGACTACTTGCCATTGTATTGGATAGAATTAACCCTTTCAAATTCTCCTGATATTTTAAAGCATACTCAATGGCCAGCCATCCACCCCATGAATGGCCCAGAACAATACAGTTCTCCCGATTCAGATTCAAGGCCTTTCGAACTTGTTCCACCTCATCCACAAAACGATCCAAACTCCATAGCGAAGTATCTCCGGGTTGATCAGAGTAAGCCGACCCCAGTTGGTTATAGTAAATAAACTCAATGCCTTCGGCCGGCAGGAAGTTTTCAAAACATTCGAAATACTCATGGGTAGCTCCCGGTCCCCCGTGTAAGAGGAGGACCTTAAGCGTTGGATTGTACCCGAATCTCTTGGTCCACACCTTGAAATCACCTTTTGGGGTAGTGATAGTGATCATTTTCACATTTCCGTTCTGGATACCGGAATCCGTGTTCGTAAAGTAATCTGAAAGATTCCGTTGTGAAGATTGAATAGTGCACGAAGCCAATAGGAGACCAACTAGAAAAATCCAAATCCCCAATTTAATAGTAAAATTTTTCATGATATATTTATTTTGATTCCCTACAAGAAATAAACTACCCGGAGTCCTATCAATAGAAGTTTTTCTGACCTTCCTTACTTGTTAATCCCCTACGAAAATACATATAGATGAATCATGCGAATTAAAAGTTGAACCCCTTTGGGGTTCCAATTATAAAATCATTGACATCCACGGGTTACACCCGTGGCTATTCAAATTTAATCCCTTCGGGATAGAATTATATCATCAAATCGTGATAATGCTGTTTCTATATTTCGCCTCAAATTCTATCAACTTTCCAATATCCTTTTGAGGTTTTCACCTTCCTCCTTCACATGTTGGTGGTAAATTTCAAGTTTAGACACCATGTGTTTTTTAAAATATCTTTGATAAAAACCACCGGCTCTTAAACAGCTTCTGGCTGTAAAAATTGAACTGGCCCCTTTGGTTTCTATTGTCCAATCGAACCAAGGAGCTACAATTGAAAAGGGGAAAGAATACTTGAATACAATTTTTCGGTTGGGAATCACTTCGCCAATACATCCTTTGAGTTTATATAATTTTCCTCTAACAACTTCCTCGCCATACCAACGGGAACCTGTTTCCATTGGTTTACCCCTGGTCCATTTGAATACAATATGGTCTTGGGGATGCCAGGCTTTATAATTCTCTTCCAGATTGGTAAAGAATTCCCATATCCTTTCCGGGCTTGTGTTTATTTCTATGGAGTCTGATATGATTATGGGTTTAAATAATTTCATAGCTCCTTCTTTTCTATCTATTCTTTACACACAATACAACAATTGATTCGATCTGAAAAATAGTGTATAAAATGATTTGCTCTGTTTGTTAGTCCCCGCAGGGGAAACAGGCGGTTTCCGAATTACCTTTCTACAATACCTCAACCGCTATCCGGTAGAAATACCATCAAATCGCAACAAAAAAACCAATCCTAACAAATCCCGATTCCTTAAAAATCAGGTTTCCTGAGCCGGCGAAATCATACGATAAACTATTCCAGCAAGGATTGCGCCGAGAATTGGTGCAATCCAAAACAACCACAATTGCCCAAGCGCCCAATCGCCTGCAAATATCGCCTGACTTGTACTTCGAGCCGGATTCACCGAAGTATTGGTAACAGGGATGCTTATGAGGTGAATGAGCGTTAAACACAACCCTATGGCGATTCCTTCAAATCCTTTGGGAGCTTTTGGATGAGTAGCCCCCAGAATAATAATCAAAAACATAAAGGTCATTACAATTTCAGTTACCAGGGCGCTAAGCATATTGTAACCTCCAGGAGAATGCTCACCATATCCATTGGAGGCGAATCCTCCAATTTCAAAACCTGCTTTTCCACTTACAATCAGAAATAAAATGCCGGCACCTGCAATACCCCCCAAAACCTGCGCAGCAATGTAGGGCAGCAACTCTTTCTTATCAAAGCGACCACCAATCCAAAGCCCGACGGATACAGCCGGGTTCAAATGACAACCAGAAATATGTCCAATTGCATAAACCATGGTCAACACCGTTAAACCAAAAGCCAGGGCTACCCCGGCAAATCCAATCCCCAGTTCAGGATATGCGGCAGCCAATACAGCACTACCACACCCTCCCAGCACCAACCACAAGGTTCCAATAAATTCTGCAACTAACTTTTTCATAGACCGTTCTGTTTTTTCGTTTTGTAAATATTGAAGATTTGCATTCTTAATTGAACAATTCGAAACATATACCCTGTCTCTGTCACTCCAAACTTTCTGGAAAATCCTAAAAAAATCAGTTACAAAATTCAGTACCGTAACCTTTGCTGTTTTCGTTCTTTCGAATCGGCCCTTTGATCAACAACAAAAGGTTTCTCAGCTGGTAACCATTTTTCCATAACAAATCATAAATAACAAGA
This sequence comes from Marinifilaceae bacterium, assembly GCA_041725895.1. Classification (GTDB taxonomy): domain Bacteria; phylum Bacteroidota; class Bacteroidia; order Bacteroidales; family Marinifilaceae; genus JBGRQA01. Next base: position 55,108 of record JBGRQA010000028.1, on the reverse strand, counting down.
TAAAAATCACAGGAATTGACACAGAAACCGGTGCTGCCCGGTTTGTAAAACACAAAAAAGCGATTGAAAAAGTACCCTACACCCTTATCAAACATTTACCTAATCCCAGACCAATCTATACCTGAATCCGAACCCTACAGGGATACACACACTTCCCGATTCCTTCAAAAGAACCGGACGACTTTTCCAACCGCTCCATTGAACACACCAATAAAAAAAAGTTAAGACTTTTGAATTTGATTTTCAAGTTTATCCTTTCATTTATTTTTCTTAACTTGAATGAACCGAAACCGATCCGGGTTTCACACGCAAGCATTCACCATTTCAATTGTATTACCATGAACTCACTGGATTTTCTTCTTTTGCTGTTCCGAATTATTGAATTGTACCTGTTCCTGGGATTGGTGTTTCTCATCTATTTCTATACAAAAGGCCTTTCCCGGCTGGACAAAGCCACGGAAGGAACTTCTACCGCATTCAAGCTGCTGATTGCTCCGGGCACTCTCCTTCTCTGGCCCCTGCTTCTGTTGAAAATCATTAAAACTTCAAAGCATGAACCAAGCCCAAAGGAAAAGACATCTAATTAGCTGGTTGCTTCTGGCCCTGCTTCTGCCAATAGGATTTGCAGCGGCGATATGGGTTATCCCCCAGCCAATCCACCAGGAGGAGATCTTCAGGAAATACCCGGAAGCTCTTCCGGAGGTCATCTCATGGAAATCATCCGATAATTTAGTAGCAGCCCTGCGAGCCGATACCGAACGGGAGGATTACCAGCTGGAAATCATTGTTACCAAACCCTTTCAGCACCCCAACATCCTGGTCTATCTGTATACCAATGCGGGGGACAATCCGGAGAATCAAATCCTGCTGGGAAGTCTCAACAGTAAAGGATCGATGCGATTTCCCATCCCCCTCGAAAAGCTTCACGAAGCCAGGGCTACCGTCGGCTTCTACGATCCCTACGGAAAAGTTCTGATCTCCATAATACAATTCAAGCTATGAGCCTTACCTACAAAGCCATCCACTGGAACCGCCAGAAGAAAATGTACGACCTGGTTCTGCTGCTACTCATTGTAGTCTACCTGCTGAGTTTCCTGGTCACCAGTGCTCTGCTCCACCCCAACCTCGACCCGGTGAACCTCATCATACGAGCCACAGGCAGCCTGGCCATCCTGCTACTGCACCTGGTTCTCTTTATCGGTCCCCTGTGCCGAATGAATACCCAATTTCTGCCCCTGCTCTACAACCGCCGTCACCTGGGCGTTACCACCTTTACTATCGCAGCGATTCATGGGGTGCTCAGCCTCCTGCATTTTCATGGCGGGGGCGATACACCTGCCCTGATCTCCCTGTTTACGGCCAATCCCAATTATACATCCTTCACCCTGTTTCCCTTCCAGGTACTGGGCTTCTTCGCCCTGCTCATCCTGCTTCTGATGGCAGCTACCAGCCACGATTTCTGGCTGAAGAACCTGGGGCAAAAGTTCTGGAAAAACATGCACATAGCGGTCTACAAAGCCTACTTCCTGGTGATAATGCATATCCTGCTCGGGGTAATTCAGCTGGAATCCTCCCCCCTCTTCCTTCTGCTACTGGGCGCAGGCATGCTGGGATTGATCGGCCTGCACCTTTGGACAGGAATTCGGGAGTATCGGATCGACCGAAAAGTGAATCTCCTGGTAAAGGAGGGCATGCTGGTGGCCGGAAAGCTATCGGACTGGAACTTCAGGGAAACCAAAATCATCAGCAATGGGAAATCCCGCATTGCGATTTTCCGGCATCGAAACAAACTATCGGCCGTAAGCAATGTTTGTCGACACCAGGGCGGACCGCTTGGCGAAGGGAAACTGGTAGAGGGGTGCATCACCTGCCCCTGGCACGGCTACCAGTACTTTCCCGAAGATGGCACCTCTCCCCCTCCCTTTGAGGAGAAAATCCCAACCTACGAGGTACAGATTGTAGGCAACAAGGTGCTGGTGGATCCTATCCCTCATCCTCCCGGAACCTTTATTCCACCGGCTGACATAAGCGAAAAGAAACGATAATACACCGAATCATGACCAATAACTTTTTCATCGGATACAACCCCCAACTTCCCAAAGAACTGTATAAATTCGTACGGAGAATCATACTTTGGCTCTTCGCTTTATTTCTCCTAGCAGGCATTCTCATTGCCTTTCATCACCGCGAGATCTCCACCTCCTCCTTCGAATTTGGGCAACTCACCACGGTGGAAGGGGTGTACTTTGCAACCCCGGTGCCCCTGATCAAGGTCCTCAACGGAAAGGACTACTATGGCAACCCCGTATTCAAAACCATTCCATTGGTCAACTATGCCAAATTCGGGGCGGAGGAACTGATGCAGGAAGTGGAAAAGGAGTACCCATCCCCCTTCCATGGCAAAAAGCTGCAGGTGATGGGAACTCTGCTGTATGACGATGGGAAAATTCTACTGGAGCTGACCAAACAAAAGGAGTCCATCCTTTCAATGGAAACCATTACGGAAGAGGAGGCCCTACTGTACCAACCGCACATTGAGGATTTGGGCACGCAAAGCCTGCTGGGTGAAATCGTGGATTCCAAATGCTACTTTGGTGCCATGCGGCCCGGTTTTGGGAAACCTCACCGCTCCTGCGCCGTTCGCTGCATATCGGGAGGCATTCCCCCGGTTCTGGCAGCTACCAATTACATGGGGGAAACCAATTACTTCCTCATCCGCGGCCATCGAAAGCAGGCGATTAACAAGAAGGTACTTCCCTTTGTGGCCGAGCCGGTGCGTTTGACCGGTCGCCTGGTTCGCTTCGACGACTGGATGGTGATCTACGTGGATCCCCAAACAGGAATTGCCCGGCAGTAGTTTTCCAGAAGTAAAGGAAGGGTGTGGACAGGCAATTTATTATGTTATGCCAATTGTCGGTTGATACAGAAATGTTTAAACCACGGAGGATCACAGAGTCGCACAGAGGATAACAGAGGATTGCATAAAGTCACACAAAACGAATGATTATACCTTAGGTTTACAAAATAGCAATTAAGAAACTAGCCGATACAATTTTGATTTACAGCGGATAATATCAAATTTCTCCAGGTTAGGATATGTGGATACAATAAAACCATAAAGGATCTCAAAGGCTTACACAAAGTCCCACAAAGCTTCCAAAAGTGTAATAAACCCTTTACAGAAGATCACAAACAATGCCGGAGGTATTCCCTAATTGTAGCAGGTGTTGCATTCCAACAAATACACCACAAACATCCTTAATTGACAACCAACGCCATGCGGTGCAAGGGTGACAATGGTTTTGATCTACCGACTGCGGCACCGCTGTATACGCACAATTCATTATGCTACAATATTGCATCCCCCCTGGGGATGTGAAAAACAAACCTCAATATTTATCACAACCAATGCCGGAGGCATTCCATTATTGTAGCACAACAATACGTTGTTGATAATCAACCCCAGAGGGTGTTGCATTCCAACAATCATATAATTAACCAACACCCATAAATAACGACCAACTCCATGCGGTGCAAGGGTGACAAAGGTTTTGATCTGCCGACTGCGGCACCGCTGTATTCCCACATTTTCTTGTGCTACAATATTGCATCCCCCCTGGGAATGTGAAAAACAAACCGCAATATTTACCACAACCAATGCCGGAGGTATTCCATTATTGTAGCGGGTATTGCATTTATATTGCCGGAAACATTTGATCCAATCCATTTATTTCCAAAAACATGAAATGCACATCATATCAACACAACGTAACGCATATCCCTGATAATAATCTATAATATTGCATCCCCCAGTGTTGCGAAAAACCATAACAGAAAATCAACCCCCAATATTTACCACAACCAATGCCGGAGGCATTCCATTATTGTAGCAACACCATACGTTATCGGTAATCAACCCCGGAGGGTGTTGCATTTATATGGGCAGAAATCATTTGATCCAATCCATTTATTTCCAAAAACATGAAATACACATCATAGCGACACAATGTAACACATATCCCTGATAATAATTTACAATATTGCATCCCCCTGCGGATGTGTAAAAACATAACAGAGAATCAAACCTTAATATTTCTCACGCCCAATGCCGGAGGCATTCCATTATTGTAGCAACACCATACGTTGTCGAAAATCAACCCCGGAGGGTGTTGCATTTGTGTTGGTCGGAAACATTTTAACCGATTCAATTTAAAAAAACAATCCGCGGAAAACGAACCCAATCATCTGCAATGGATTATCATATACAAATTACGAAAACCACCTAAATTTTTTGTGCCGTTTTCAGATTTTTTTCTTAACTTCTTTTTACCGTTTTAAAAAACTGGTTATGAGAAGGATCAAATACACATCCGAGACCATAGGAAAGTTCTGCAACCACCAGGTAGCAAGGCTTACATGTTACCCTTTGATCATAACCAAAAAGCCAGTCCGTATCTGTCTCCCCGTTACGGTGCCGGGGCTTCGCCGGTAGAATTCGAGCGAAGCCATCCTGCCCTGTTCCGGGACACCTGCTCCCAATCGATCTCCTCTCCCTCTTTTCATTCTATTTTGATACGAAACGACCACAAAACCAGGAAGGCAGTACTATTTTAACATCTTCTGCATGCAGCAATGAAATCGATCTCCCAACAAACAGAAAAAAGTTGTCCTGAAGGAACCTGCTCCTCTGTGAACTGCACCAAAAACACGATCTATTGGGCTCTCCCACAAAAGGCCAATGGAAGGAATGACAGTTCCCAACACCAGCACCTACCGGTTCGATATTGGATACAGGGCAACCGGAGGAGTGGTGAAAATGATATTCAGCAGCATCTAACCGGAAGATGTAGAACTAAAATAGAGTTACAAGGCCATGAGCTGAGCTTGCAAGACAATGAAACCAGTCTGCAAAGCAAGAAGACAGGCTTGCAAAGCAATGAGAGATGGCTGCAAAGCGATGAGACCTGCCTGCAATGCAATGAGAGATGGGCGCAAAACGATGAGACCAGTCTGCGAAGCAATGAGAGATGGCTGCAAAACGATGACACCAGCCTGCAATGCAATGAGAGGTGGCTGCAGAACAATGAAACCTGCCTGCAAAGCAATGAGAAATGGCTGCAAAGCGATGAGACCAGTCTGCAAAGCAAGGAGAGATGGCTGCAAAGCGATGAGACCTGCCTGCAATGCAATGAGAGATGCCTGCAAAGTGATGAGACCAGACTGCAATACAATGAGAGATGGCTGCAAAACGATAGGACTTGGTTGCAGTACTACGCAGCATTGCTTCGAGGAGGGGTAAACAAAAATTCTAAAAATCACATAAGTAACTATTTGGCTTTTGCCATAAATATAAATTAGTAATAATTAAAATACAAAATTATGAAAAACAACGTTAACGAAGTTTTCAATATGGGCAATGTGCTCATTACATGGTCCTCAAACAATGCTACAAAATTGGAAGGCCAACCCAAGGTAATGGAAGTTCTCAACCTGGTAAAGGATGAGCACACCCAACTGGATCTAAATATTGGGGTCCAGCAACAAAATCTGCAAGCCTATACCGTGGGCAAGCGAGTGAAGAAGAAAAACCTGGTAACGCAGCTCTTTGCCTGCTGTACACTTCTATACAACCACGCTCTGCAACATAGTAACCAAGAGGAAGCTACAAAACTGAAGGTGACCAAATCCAGCCTGGAGCGAATGAAAACCACCAAACTACTGAAATTCGCGGAAGATACTGTAGAGCTCTGTAGTGAAAAGGGAGAGGCACTAGCCGAAACAGGCATCACCACCGAAAGGCTGGATGCCCTTGATCAGGCCACCAATGAATTCAGAACTTCCCTAACCAAACCTGTGGAGATGCGAAACATGAAAAAAATGGCCACCAAAATCATGGATCAATCCATCCGGAAAATTATGTGGCTAATCGTCCATCGGCTCACGCCCCTCATGACCACCTATTTTGGCGATGATCCGGTTTTCCTGGGCAACTACCTCAATGCTGTAGACATACACAGGGAAGCAACACATAAGCTGGCAATATGGGGCACGATTCTCAATGCCGAAACCGGAGAACCGGTAACCAATACCTGGCTGGAAATACCGGGCACCGACATCTCCTACCGTGCTACGGGGAAAAAGGGTCATTTCCGAATTCAGCACCTGGAATCGGGCAGCTACCAGCTTACCTGCACCAAAGGCGATTACCATCCACTTACGGTAGAATTCACACAGGTATGGGGCGAAACCACCAAACTGAACCTGAAACTGCAGATGACCGAAAAGGGCAAAGAAAAAATAAAACGCCGAGAAGAGGAAGAAAGAGAGAAAAGACAGAAGCAAAGGGCAATGACTTCGGTCAATTGAGAACAAACCAACATAGAACAGGCCCTTGTATGAGGGCCTGTTGGTTTGCAAAATTATAAAGTTTTGGTGGGCAGTACCCATTCTAAAATTCACCAAGCAGCAAACCGATGGGATTCGCATCTACCGTAAGATCAACCACCAGGGCCACTTTGCCTTTTTGGATGTATGCCACAAAGGGAAATATGCCGACCGTACTCCCAATATTGACCCCAGTACCAAGGAATTTCGGGAGTACTACGCTACCTACATGCTGAACGGGGAAAAAATCGGAAAGGACTCCGAAATTTGCGATGTGGTGGTTAAAACCAATTGATGGTTCGGATCTACATCCTATTGGAAACAGCAAGTGCAAACCGGAAGGTTTGCACTTTTTATACCATTGGTAAAAAAATTAAAGCTATTGATGCCGGAACCAGATGGTAAGATATTAGTATTGGGGGTAGTGCTGGTATTTATGCTGTTAACGTTTTGTATATGAATAGTGCGGGATTTCGAAGCTCCATACTGTCAAATTACACTACCATTTATTAATTGTTATATGGTTCAAATATGTCACTTACCCCGCATTACTTATGAAACATTGTTAGCGGCTGCCGTTACTATATCTTTGGGATTTTTTTATAGCAATATCACACTCATTTAATACAACAGTTTTTATCTGTTTGATGATATTTAATTGTATTAATTTTTCATTAATTGCAACATCTTCAATCATTTCTAAATAATCCATAAATGTTTCAATTCTCTCCTTCCTTAAAACCATCCTATCTGCAAGATTATATTCTTGTTCTATTGCTAATGTTTGATTGGATAATTTTTCAAAAATACTGGAATCTAAAATACTTGTATCATACAATACAGATTCAATGTAAACCATTTTTCTGCAAAGAATATTTAAATAATACCCACCAGTAAGTGTTAAGCAATATTGAGGATTATCGACTTGTTCATTATTGGAGAAAATAAGTTGATTTTTTACAAGTTTAGCTAATAGTTCAACAATTTTTTCTTCTGATATACCAAAGCTACTTATGTTTTTAATAATTATTTTGATATCAACTTCAACTGTATTTTCTGTTTTTGAGTATTGATATAGTAAGTGCAAAAGGTGCAATCTAATTAGTTGTAGATTTTTAGAATGAATCCCTGAATCGAAAATATTTATTGCATCAGAGTGTTTTTCTTTGTAATACCTCCATTGAGATAACATGCACCCTTTAAAAACCTCATGATATGGAAATATAAATGAAGCTTCGCCTTGTACATAATTTTGAATTGCTTTATTTGCTTGAATATGAGCTGATGATAGAAAGTTCTGTATGTAAGATATACCCTTTCTCGGATTTCTATCACTTAAATATTCTAAAAATTGACCATTCTGCTCGTTCAACAAGCTACTTTGAACAATATTAAAAAAGATACTCAAATCATCAACTTTTAATTTAGCTCCATTGGGTAATTCAATTTCAGCAGATTCTCCTTCAAGTACTTTTTTAGCATAATGCAGTCTTTTAGAAAGAATCTCTTTGAAAGATGGTGCTTCAATCCAAAAGCGCTTTAATTCATAAGCATTAAAAATGGAATCATTTCTATGTTTTATATATGTAGAATCACGTATTGAAACTAATATATTACAATGATTCTTCTTCGAAATTGATATTGCCTCTGAAAACACTGTAGTTTCTAAGCTTTCATCTTCGTACAAATCTACGTTATCAATTACAATAACACATAGATGTTCTCTTACAAGGTATTTTAATATTTTATCTACATAAGGTTCAATTTCTTTATAGTCCTTATCAATTAATTCATCTACTTTTTTATAAAACTCATCTTTATTTCTAGTAAACAACCTGCCATACGGACCACGAGCCATTGCGGTTATATCGTCCTCATAAGCTGGCTCAACGACAGTTTTATAATCTGTAGGATTTTCTGGATGCTCTTTAAGTAGATAATCTAAAATTGACTTATAAATGAATTCTCTAGGATTACCTGTTTTGCCTAGCATTTCTAAATCAATATATATCCAATGAGCTTTTTGCTTTTGCAGTAATGTTTTTCCTTTAACTAATTCAAAGTGTTTCAAGTATGTAGATTTACCTGAACCAACAGAACCAATAATAAGAGTTACAGGAGGTGTGATACCACTTCTGGAAACTTTAACATGCTTTGTAAATGCATCATTATCTTGCCCTTTTTTAATTTTCTTTGCAGGTAGAATTAATTCTGGTTTATATCCCGTAAAGTGCATGTTTAAAGTATTGTCATACTTAGTTCTATTATCTGTAGTAACGTAGCAGTTCTCAAGAGCATCCTTATTTTCTAACAAGGCCTCTGATAAGATAGCGGTATCTACAGCAGGCATGATGTAATCAGCAATTGTATTTCGGCCAATTTTTGAATCTGAGTCTTTTAAAACATGGAATAATTTATTAACAACTTCAATTGGTGCAGTAACATTAAGTTCCCTAAGGCTATTATTTTCTACATTTCCACAAGCAAAGAGGTTAAATAAATACTCTGCATCTTCAATTTTTTCAAATGGAAACAAGATTGTTGCATAAACAGAGTCTCTTGCTGTAGTCGCTGATAATGGGTAGAAACACCAACAATTGCCATTTGTTGCAACAACAATATCTGCTTTAGTGTTTACTGCATAATCTTCAGCTTGTAATAAGGCTTCATTAATAGCTCCTTTACCAAGAATTGTTCCAGTAAGTTTTAATTTTCTTTTCTTTGTCGGGGATGGGAAAGTTGCACCAACCTTTTTTGCCTCTACAATAATTTTCTTATCTCCTGAAATGAGAATGTAATCAATATATCCATCTTTTACACCTGTAGTATGAGGCTCTACACTAATCTGACCATGTTGCCATTGCAAAACTTCTTTAATAAGCCTATCAATTACATCAAAACGAGTTTGAGCTTCTGACTCATTCCCTAGGTCTTTACTAAAGGCTTCTTTGTTTATTTGTTCGTATAGTTCTGATACTTCTCCCCAGTCTTTCATAATTTAATAATCTTATTTATCTGGTCACTCTCTTTTTTGGGTTGCCGCTAACGTATGTGTACCAACAATATTGTTGTTGTTTTTCTTATCTTTTTTTCAACAGTTGTTGTTATTCTCCCATTTGGGAGGGATAACAACAACTTATTATGATGAGTTATCCAATAAGTCAACAAGAGTTTGTTTTTGTATACATAAATTTGTATTCTATTTATCGAATTTAGTAAAATATTCGTTTACAAAGGCTAAATCAGGAGATTTTTTATGTAATAAAGAAAATAGCAAGGGATGCTAGTGTCAAATAACAAGTAGAAAGTTCGATTCAGGCATTGGGGTTATCCCTAAACATGGCGTCACCACATGCCTACTTTGTTATCCTATACCGGGATTCTAACAAGGCTGGTACTTCTATAGTTTATTTTAGTGCCTGCAATCGATAACCAATTTACAAAAACCACGGGAGAAGGAGAAAAAATTATGAGCGATTGATGCTGAAAACCGGAGGGGAAGAAATTGCCATTAACAATACTGCCGTATTAAATGCACCCCACATCTCAATCCTACCTCTCAGACTATGGAGAAAACGAATAATTCTTATCTTCCAAAAACCGTTAACAGCACAAGACTATTTGCTGACATGTCAGCAGTTGTAATCTATCTCAACTTTATCTTTGGATGTTTTTTCCATGAAAAAATGGATTACTAAATAAAGCCCTCCAAATAGAATTGAATAGAATAGAAATCTAAAAAATTCGGCATTCAAAAAATCAGGGAAATAGCCTGTAAGTAAACCAACACCTAAATAGGAACCTATTCTATGTGATAAAAATAGCAGGTAGAATATTGCAAAAGAGTAGTAGGTCTTTAGTGATTTCCCCACAAGCGTATAAGATAAAGCAAACAAGGCAACAGAATAGAAAAGGTAAGCCAACCAGTTAAATCCTCTAATATCAAAATACAGATGGGAATAGTCAAGCAAATTCGACACATAATTTAGAATGAAGGAGGATAAGATACTAATCGGAATAACAAACCATTTCTTCCCCAATAATTCACTCACAACAACAAATATCGACAAATTCAGGAATCCAAATATTAGATTGCGAAATAAACTCAGCATAGTAATTCCAAATGAGTAATTCGACTCACCTACTACAGCAGAATACTCTTTGGATAAAAAGTAATTTTCAGACCATCCACTTATCGTCTCAACTAGAATCAGTGCAAAGAAAAGGCACAAAACTGATTTATATTTCTCCTTTAAATATTTAGGCTTAAAACAACTCATTTCAATTAATCTTACTTAATTTACTTCTCATTAACTAACACCTACTCATCAGATTATTAGAATCTCTCCTACTCCAATCGATAAGGTAAATATCTCTTTTTGGCTAAATTATTACCGAGATATTATTGTTTCATATTTCTTGGATCAAAATTAACAAAATACAGGCACAGGAAAAAGCTATCAGGAGATTTTTTATGAAAGAAAGTGGCAAGTGAAGCAAGTAGCTAGTGGCAAGTATCAAGTGGCAAGTAGAGAAAATCGTTTTGCATTGGTCACCAAAGAACTAATTATGCTTTCAATCTTTATTGTCAACCCAATACCGGGCTTCTATTACCGGCACTTCTGTGGTTTACTATAGTGGGTACAATTGTTATACAATTTACAAAAACGCGAGAAAAGGTAAAAAGACAAAGTAGCTATCCCGGAATTCGATTTTACTATGACAATTCCCAAATGGTTCCCTTGCCTTTCTCTTTAGCAGCACTAAATTCTCAAAAACTTATACTATTATAAGCAAATAAAATGCTGTGTGAATTCTATTTCTTCTTTAAAACTTTGTTCAATACGGTATCCTTATCAAGTTTCTTAGTGCAGAAGAACCAATCTTTACAGTCAATTTCACTGTCTTCCATTCTATCCTTTGCTGTACCGCACGAACCTGCAGGCCCTATTATTACATCATCACCAGGACGCCAATCGGCAGGAGTAGCAACACCAAATTCATCAGCTGCCTGCAAAGCAATGATTACCCTGTACAATTCATCAAAATTGCGTCCCAAACTAAGTGGATAATAGATGATGGTACGAATAATCCCCTGGGGGTCAATAAAGAAAACAGCTCTAACCGCTTTCGTCGAATCCTCATTGGGTTGAATCATGCCATATTTCTTAGCAACTTCCATTTTAATATCTTCAATTAATGGAAAATTCACCTCAACGTCTTTCATCCCCTTGTACTCAATCTTTTCTTTGATGGTACGCAACCAGGCAATATGACTGTACAATCCGTCAATGGAAAGCCCTACCAGTTTGCAATTTGCTTCATTAAATTTATCCTCCAATGTAGCAAAGGTCATAAATTCTGATGTACAAACGGGAGTAAAATCAGCAGGATGACTAAAAAGTATAACCCAATTGCCTTTGTAATCAGCGGGGAAATTAATGTCACCTTGTGTTGTTACCGCTTTAAATTCCGGGGCAGCATCACCAATTCTGGGCATACTAAAAACTTCATGTTCTGTAATTTGTTCCATAATTTATAAATTTATTATTAGAGTCTATTTCTATCAATTTACGAAAAATTAGGCCAACAGAATTTCAGCTCTTTAGCAAACTTTTGTTCGATCAACATCTCTTCCTGCACGAAGGCTACCGGCTGTAAGCAACAGTATTATTGCCATTTTAAAGGGACGCCAATAAGTTTACTGGAAATCATCATCCAATAAAACAACAAGGGACTGATTTGGTGCACTTAAATTTGGATCCCACTTATCTAAATTAGTAAAATATTCGTTTATAAAGACTAAATAAGAGATTTTTTATGTAAGCCGAAAAAGGAACAAGGGGCAAGTAGTTCGTGGTTGGTAATTCTGGAAGCAAGTGATACAAGGACAAGTACCAAGCAGCGAAAATCGTTCTGAATTCGTCACCCGGAATCCCTGCCTACTTTGGTCAAACAAATACCGGGCTTCTATCAAGGCTGGCACTTCTGTGGTTTACTATAGAGGGTGCAATGGCTATTCAATTTACAAAAAAAGCAGGAAGGTGAAAAAATTATGAGCGGTTGAAGGTGGAAACCGGATGGGTAGGATGTTAATATTGGGGTTGGTGGTGGTTTGCACTATGGCAAGTTGGGGATTGAGACCAATTTACCGAAAGAAGTTGCACAAAATTCGAAACTATCTGCAACCTTGTCAACCCCCAATTTGCTATAAGGTGTATGTGCCTGTATTCCTCAGGTTATGGGCGTGTATCTTTTGTACAAGGATTCAATTGTTGTGGTAACCCATCCATTCATGGTGAATAATCTTCGAATGGCTGTCACCTTGATGGTCTCATTTCCAATCACATCAATGGACTTCAGCTCAATTAAGGTATTTTTACCATCATCGGCACAAGTTTGTTGGAATGTGCCGGATTTTAAATCATCCTCAAATCTACCGATAAGTATATTGCCGTATATGTCGTAGTCGCCACTGTAGATACGGGTTTTGTATACTTTAAAAACTTCGCGATCCACCAATCTATGGTCATTCTCCGTAGGCCAAAATTCACAAAAGACAAACTCATTCTCTTCCAAAAAAACATCATCTTCACGAGGTATTCTGATTTCCACAGATGAAAATAGAATCATAGAATTTTCATCGAGAAGATTCGTTGATGAAGTTCCATCGTTATTTAAGTCGACAGCTTTCTCCGAAACAGAGGATATCAACTCGTATTTCCCGTTGAACATATCTTTCAACAAGGGTCTGTTACTCTCACTTACTTCATTCTTATCGCATCCGACAAAAACAACTGCACAGACAATTAGAAATAATACTCTTTTCATTTTTTATGTATTCGTTTTATACCCCTATAAACTACAATCCTAAACCCCAATATTTTACTAAATTTTAAGAATGTAGAACTAAACAATTTCGTCAAAGTTAACAAAATACGGGGCTGAAGAGAAGTTATCAGGAGTTTTTTTATGTAAGCAAGAAAGTAGCAAGGGATACTAGTGACTAGTAGCTAGTGGCAAGTGACAAGTGGCAAGGAGAGAAAATCGTTTTGAATTGGTCACCCGGAATCTGGCCATTTGTACTTCGGAATACCTTTCCTTAAAGAGTCTGGGTCCGGAACAGGATGAACTGGGAATCGAAAGAACCTGTCTCACGCAGAGATCGCTAAGTTGATTCGCAAAAGAAAAACATCAATTTAGCTAACTTTGCTATAACACAAAAGAAGCAACCGAGCGTAGAGAGTTCATGAACATCTTTATCTCTAATTATTATAGTGAATAAAAAATCAAGGCTACGGCACTCGGTGCCCCATCATCCCAATCAATCGGCATTGCCAATGCCGTTGCGCTACGATTGAAGTTTATGCAATCCGGAACATTGAAATGATTTGTGTAAATATACTACGAACAAACACAATTCATATTTACCCACTACTATCATGTTAACGAGCTTGCGAGTAAATCATATAGAGCTTTTATTTTTTTTCTTCCCGTAAAATTTTCTCCATTTTGCGACCTTTAGCCAATTCATCTACTAATTTGTCTAAAAACCTTACTTGTTGGGTTAATGGATTGTCTATTTCCTCAATTCGATAACCGCATACAACTCCTTTAATGAGGTGGGCATTTGGATTCAATTTTGCTTTTTGAAAGAATGTTTCAAAGCTTGCTTTCTCATCAATAAATTCCTGGAGTCTTAATTCGTTGTAACCAGTCAACCACTCTATCACTTGAAGCAGCTCCTCCTTTGTCCTTCCTTTCTTCTCCACCTTTGTCACATAAAGAGGATATACTGAAGCAAAAGTCATTTTTGCAATACGTTCATTGTGTTCCGGTGTAACTTTCATTTTAGAATATTTTAATGCTGGTTTTTTTACTTTATTCTCATAAAATCAAATGCGCCTTTTCGAAGTTGTATTCCATACTCCAAATAGGCTTTCATACAGGCAAGGAAATTAGCCCATCCCCCGGTATTTTCCAAAACCCATTCCAGGTTCTCTTCATTGAGTTCCTTTCCGTTTTCGACTACTCTTACCAGGGTACTTTTGTCCGGTAAGTTTTCTAAGGTAATGGTTACAACAGTTTCCGGGTCCCAAACAAATGAAATTGAACGATTGGCTTCCACTTTAATTTCCGTCACTGGGTATTGGTCTGCAAATTCAGGAAATTTCCAAATCACTTCTTTCCCCGATTCCAGAGGTCCACTACTTTCCGAAATGAAATACCTGGTCATTTTTGCGGGATTAACAATCCCTTCAAAAACTTCTTCTATCGGTTTTTGAATTTGTATCGATGCTTTAGCTACAAGTCTCATATTGAAATCCTTTAATCATTGCAAAGCTTTTGTTGGTTGTCTTCAAATTCTTACTATTTAACTATATTTTTCAAGCGTTTGTTATTCTCCAATCCTGGAAATATCTCAACAACTAATTCAAGGAGTTATCCAATAAATCAATAAGAGCCTGGGTTGTAGATCTAAATTTGAATACATTCATCCAAATTAGTAAAATATTCCTTTGAAGATACTAAATCCAGAGAATTTAAATGCAAGTGGAAAAGTAGCAAGGGGCAAGAAGTAAGTAGCAAGTGATACAAGGATCAAGTGGCAAGGAGAGAAAATCGTTTTGAATTGGTCACCCGGAACCTGGCCATTTGTACTTCGGAATACCCTTTCTTAAAGATTCTGGGTCCGGAACAGTATGAACTGGAAATCGAAAATTCCTGTTTCACGCAGAGATCGCTAAGCTGATTCGCAAAAACCGCAAAGGAAAATATCAATTTAGCAAACTTTTTTGTAATACAAAAACCATCAGTCTGTAGAATAGACTGATGGTTCTCTAATATGACAAAACCGGTACTGTTCGTACCTAACAACAAAACATTCCCTACATGAGGTGAGCACCCGGCAAACAATGCTTCGGAAAAAGGCTTTGAACAAATTAGCTGTTAACGGGCCTCCTTATGGCGAAGTCTGTGTATTTTACTCTATTTGCACCTGCATACCGGATACAATATTTCTTACCAAACGTTACGAAGGCATAACGATTTTCTTGCCTTCCGGGGCATGCTGAAGCTTCCCCTCCTTTATCAAGCCCAAAATCATTTTGCTCCCGTAAAAATGGGACAAATTGAACTTTGCAATGATTACTCCCAGGTATACTGGTTGGTTGCCTTTGACAAACTCCAAAATTTCTTTTTCGTCAATACTATTCCGTTTTTTTGGCATATTTCAATTGTTTGTCTAATTCCACATCGGTCTTTAGAGTTTTGTACAAGCTGACGCACATAACCAGTAGGATAATTGCAAAAGGCAACCCGGTAAGAATGGTTGCGGATTGAAGCGCTGCCAACCCTCCACCCAAAAGGAGAACAACAGCAATTAACCCTTCCATGGATGCCCAGAATATTTTTTGCCCCAGGGGTGCATCCAGCTTTCCTCCGGAGGTAAGTGTATCCACCACCATCGATCCGCTGTCAGAAGAAGTTACGAAAAAACTGGCTACTAACAAAACGGTAAGTATAGAAGAAATGAAAGGCAGCGGATATTGCTCCAACAGATGGTAAATTGCCGTGGCAATGTTGGCATTTACCGCTTGAGATATCTGAGCATTGCCCATCAACTCCTGGTAAATGGCACTTCCCCCAAAAACAGAAATCCACAGGAAGGTAAGCAAACTTGGCACAAGCATCACACCCAGGATAAATTCACGAATGGTTCTTCCCCTGGAAATACGGGCAATGAAAATCCCCACAAATGGAGACCAGGCAATCCACCAGGCCCAGTAGAAGATGGTCCAGGAATTCTGCCAGTGTTTACTCTCCTTCACACCCGAATAAGATTCGGTCCAGAAGCTTAATTCCATAAAGTGCTGCAAATAGTAACCAATATTTTGAACAAAAGTTTTCAAAACAAATACAGTTGGCCCAATAAGTAACACAAAAATAAGAAGCACCAGGGCCAACCTCATGTTCCATTCACTCAGGCGACGAATTCCCTTATCCAACCCAAGAATCAGGGAAAGGGTTGCAAATGCGGTTATTACAACAATTAAGCCAATCTGCCAGGTAGTTCCGTATTCCACCCCAAACAGGTAGTTTAAACCGGCATTCACCTGCTGCACCCCAAAACCGAGGGAGGTAGCCAATCCAAAAAGAGTTCCAATAACCGAAACAATATCAATTACATCGCCAATCCATCCGTAAATTCTTTCTCCGAACAGAGGGTAGAAAATGGAACGAATGGTTAAAGGAAGCTTCTTGTTGAACGTAAAGTACGCCAGGGCAAGCCCCACAATACCATAAACAGCCCAACCGTGAACGCCCCAGTGGAGAAAAGTAACCCCCATGGCTGATTTTGCAGCCTCAACAGGGGAACCACCATGCTGAAAGGGATTCTGTCCGAAGTGAAATATGGGTTCCCCCACACCCCAGAACAGCAAACCAATACCCATACCAGCACTAAACAACATGGCAAACCAGGCGCCCTTGCTAAATTCCGGTTTGGCATCGGGGCCACCCAATCGAATTCTTCCAAATTTTCCGAACCCAAGGTAAAGGGCAAAGGCCAGGAAGAGATTCATGATCAGAACAAAAAACCACCCCACATTATTGGCTATGTAAGTCTGTGTTTTTGCAAAAATTGCTTCCATTGGTTTGCCCACAATTACTGTGGTTGCCACCAATGCAAAAATTATCAGGAAGGAGGTCACAAAGACCGGACCATTTGCTTTAATTCCCCAAAACGATTTGTGATCACTCCGAACAAAATCTTTCTCTTCTTTGCTGTTTCTTTTTATTGCCCAGGCAATAGCCCTGGGCGCTGTGTTTTGATTTCGTAACTTCTCTGCAATATTATTTCTCATACACCCCTTCTCTTCTGTCTTTCTTTGATTTATTTTGTCATTCGTTTCATTCGATACGGTTGGTTGATCTACTCTACAACCACCTTCTTTTCGATATATTTGGAACTAATGGCCCGTAAGGTTCCCATGTAATCCATTTTTAACTCAACAAGGTCACCTGTTTTATATTGTTTCTGATTGGTTCCCAGGTCCACCACCAACATGTCGGAGCTGGCCCCTGCAAATTGCAAGTCGGAGTCCATTAGGCTAAGATGACTTTCCTCCACATCCAACAGCCCCAAATCGAGGATGGCACGATAGGAAGTGTTGCCCAAATCCTTTTCGTCGAACTCAAAGCTTTCGCCTTCAACGTTGGTTCCCATATCCCCCATGGGCACCCGTGGTTTCTCAATCAGTTCGATGATTTCGGCATACAACCGAAACACATCGTTGTGCATATCCTTCAAAGTGTTGTTGTTGTAAACATCGGTGCCCAAAAACAAACTTTCACCCACTCTAAAATGATTTAACCCTGCAGGCAGCAAGTTCTGATAGATTAGTGGTATGGTTACTGAGGCGCCTCCCGATACAAAGGGAATTTCGCGTTTAAATTTGGCCTCGATCAACTGTTCATACAAACTAAGCTGGATCAATTTATCGTGGTTGGGCAATACCCCATACAAACAGGTCAAATTGGTTCCGATCCCCACCACTTCAATATTGGGAAGTTCGAATACCTTTTCATAGAATCCCATAAAATCCTCACGCATCACCCCTTCCCGAAGTTCGCCCAATTCAATCATGATAATGATCTTGTGGATTTTTCCCTGCCTTTCAGATTCCTCCGAAAGCAAGCGTATGGTTTCCAATTCGGTATTCATACTAATATCGGCATACCGAACAATTTGCTTGATGGACCGTTTGGGAGGTGGTTTGATGTAAATGGTCTCAATATCCTGGTTCAGAGATTTGATGGTCTTCAGATTGGATACCCGGGAGTCACAAACCTGCCGAAGTCCCAATTGGATCAACTCAGTGAGAAATATTTTATTTCCGCAAAGCAATTTGGTAACAACGGCCCAGGCTATATCGTTCGCCTGAAACAGTTTATCGAGATGCAAATAGTTTTCTTTTAATTTTTGAGGATTTAGGGTTATAAAAGCCATTACTTTTTATTTGGTTGGAAACGCATTTCAACATATTTACTTGAAAATCCTACTTTTTCATATAAAAAACGAGCTGGATTGTCAGGTTCAACATGTAATGCAACGTCCCCTTTGGCAATTTCAAGGGCCTTCTCCATTAGTTTCTTTCCAATTCCTTTGCCTCTGTATTCCTTATGAGTGGCAATGTAAACCAAAATATTTTCAGGAATGTATCCCTCCATCCCGGTTTGATTTACTACTACTGTACCAGTAATTTGCTCATCCTCCTTAGAGATTAGAATGAACCCTCCCAACGAGGGACGCTCCTTCAATGCATAAGCAATTGCTTTATCAATATCGCCCTTTGGGTCCCCATATTGCCCGAGATGTTCAAAAAGAAAATCCACAAGCTTTCCCCTCTCGTGGGAATCGGGCTTCATAAATGAGGTAAATAGTTTAAGGTTGATCATATCTTTCTTTTTATACGATTTAGAAATAGTAGCCCACATTGATATTGAAACAGGAATGCCATTCCGGATCTTTGGCCCCACAGCCCAAACCGTAACGATCTGCAATTTCGCAAAAGACACCCTATCGGGCCCAACAAGTCGCGGTTCTTACATGAGGCACAATCAACACAGGCATAAACAGGACCTGCGGCAATCAACATCTCCGCTACATTCGTCGGGGTATCATTCATTCCGTTAGGCTCTTTGAGCATGTAGTTGTAATACTCGAACATCTGTATTGTAGTCGTCTTCCAATCCTAAACAGTAGGGCACATTGAAAAACCAACTGCGAAAAGCAAAAGGCAATATTCCAAAAGGAACATGGCTCACCCCAAGGTGTATTTGTGTGTTCTGATTGAATTCACAGCCAATATATCCATGTTGCAACATGCCCCCTCCAAAATCAGACGAGTAGAAACGATATTCTGCATCATGAAATAGCTCTGAATAACTGGCTTTTGCATTTACCTGAAAAACATCAAAAACTGCATCGCCTCCAACATCTTTACTGTTGAAATCCCATGCTTTGTACCGATAATTAGATCGTAGGGCGCCTCCCAATTCAAGATGTTTTGAATTTTTGGAATAACTGCTGTTTATAACAAGTAGGGTAAGAACTAACACATTAAAAACTTTACAGAAAACTTGCTTCATAAATAGAGTAGTTTTTTTCGGTCATCACAACATCCGGCGCACTCATATTAATGAATAAAGCTTCAATTGACTTGTAATTTGTTTCTGTGCGACAAATCTATAAAGATTTTTAAGAGATTCCAAAAAAGGCCATCCCGCATTGTTTTGCACACAGCCCAACAAAGCAACACTAATCACTGTTCTACTGTTTATTACAACACCTCAAACAAACTCGATTTTCAACCGCAATTCTATTGACAACAACCGCAAAATAGAATTTGTTCTATGGAAACAATTTAAGAAATCTGCAACAGAGATAGGATTCGTCAGAAACTACAAGTGCCATTGTGTTTTTACAAGTGATTGTTTTGGGGGGGAATCACCCCCGGAAAAAGGTTCGCAAAAGTCTGGGTTTCTTTTTCCCTACAAATTGTAAAATAGCACTGGATATGCAATTGGCAACAATTGAAGCAGGAAACTCAAAGGTAAAAAGACCGGGAAAAACTAATTTTCGGGAACAATTATACGCTAGACCATGTAAATTTTGGTGCGAAATTGAAAACTAAACGTAAGTTATTCCTCACTAGAGGATCGCTTCCTTTTTATTCCTCAAAACAACATTTAAAAACACTAATATGAATTACATAAAAACAGGGAAACCAAACGGTTTCCCTGTAATAACTTCAAACAAATACAAAGGAAGATGCACACTGTGGAGATCATTCGGCAATCAAATCATCCAGGAGAGCAAATACCTTTGGAGTATCCCAAAGGGCGCTGCCCAGGTGCTCTACCACAACCTCCCCCCTTTTGTTAAGAATCAGGGTATAGGGAATCCCGGTGGAATGGAACAGTTCCGGTAGCCCCTCCTCCTCATAGTGGTAGTAGGGCAAATCGGCCAGGTGGGGTTTCCGTTTCAGCAATCGTTTCACCGGCTCGGCACTCTGGTTGGTGAGAAAGAGGAATTCGATCTGATCGTTCCCTTTGTAATGCCGGGTCAAGCCAGCCATGCCGGGAAGTTCGGCCACACAGGGAGCACACCAGGTAGCCCAGAAATTGAGAAAGACCACCCTACCCGAGAATTCCTTTAACCGGGTTTCGGTCCCGTGCAGATCCCTTACCACCCAATCCAATTCCTTCGACCCCAATGTCCGGATGGAATCGGGGGCTTTTAACTCTTCGGGTTCGTCCAACAGTTTTTCAAAGAACGTGGCATTGGCGTCCCGCATTTCGGCCTGCCAGGCAAAATACCAGGGAACGGAAACCATTGCTCCCCCCAGGATAAGGCCCAAAATGAGGATTGCCAATTTTGATTGTTTTAGTGTATTCAATTTACTCATAATTAAGAATCTTTACAAAAGGTTTCTATATGAATAATCGTTAAGAATTAGGAATTGAAAAGAAATAAATCTTATTAACCATCAAGTAACACAAAGTACAACACAAAGGAGTCCAAAGCTCTAATTTTTAACTCTGTGCCCCTTTGTGAGTTCCTTAGGGATTCTTTGCGGTTAAAAAACCAGGATACTATTTCCCGCGAAGGATGGAACAGGCTTTCTCCAGTTGTGAATCGGTTGCACCCATTTGATCCTCCAGGGTGTAATCCATAGGAATATCGGGAATCACACCATGGCCGTCGTACAGCTGTCCATCGGGCTGGTAGGAGAACATCCTCGATAGCTTCACTTTGATTCGGGAATTGGGCAAGCGCCGGCTTTTGGAGAAACCGCTTCCCCCACCGGTGGTAACACCCAACAAGCGAACCTGATCGCCCTGCCGGATTCCGGCTGCAAAAATATCGGAAGCACTGAAACAGCCCGAGTCCACCAAAACGATCACCGGTTTGCCGTAGTAGTAGGTACCCTTATCGGTGGTGGGACTCACCACCATGTAATGATACTGGCTGAATTTCCTATCGGAAACCCTGCGAACCGGCTCGAAGCTTTGCTTACAATGAGCAATGGCTGCCCGTTCTTCGGGGGTGTAACCCGCATAGTTTTCGGGCCAGGAATACCGTTGGATCAGGTACCCATTTTTGGGGTGGATGTCTTTTTCACGGTCTACCCGGTAGCGGGCTACATTGGCAATCACCGGCTTTTGAACCAGGTAGGGCAAGAGAGCCAAAAGCGGGGCCCGGCTTCCTCCCCCATTGCCGCGAATGTCGATAATCAATCCGTCGGTATGCCTGAAATCCTGCATGGCGTGATGAAGGGAATCAATAAATTCATCCGCACTCTCCATGTGCTCGTTCATCGCCAGGTAACCAATGTTTCCGTCCAGCACCTCTTTCCTAAACAGGTAACGGTTGGAGGGGCGGTTCCATTTGTATCGATCCAGCTTTACTACCTCCTGCCGTGTTTTTGTTCCATCACTAAAAGTCACGGTAACACTGTCCGATGGTTCTGCTCCGGCCAGTTTCAGAAGAAACTTAATGAAGAACAGGTATTCCACGGAATTGCGCTCCACAAATTTCGGTGTTGTTTTGGGAACGAATTGTTCTGCAATCTTGTATAACTGTTGCATCGAAACACCATTAATTGCAGTTACCTGCTTGTATTCCTTACTATAGAATTCATTGCTGCTTATATCCTTACCATAAAACTTTTCTCCGTGTTTGATGATATCAAAGGGAAGCCATTTGTTTCGCTCCTCTTTGGGGATTACGTAACGTCCCATGCTCACCCGGCTGTGTCCATCGCCAAAATTTGCCATAAACAGTTTGAGCTGTAATGCAAAATCGCGTTTGCTAATTCCCTCCTTCAAATCGGCAGCAATGGCATCAATGCCTTTTTTGTAATCAAATCCGGTCAGTTCGGCATAGGAATAGTTGTTTACAATCTGCCATTCCAAATGCTCCAGATCGTGCGTGGCCTCCTCTGGCGAAAGCCAGTCCTTTACGGTTGGCTCCTCCCCATCCAATCGGGTGGTCAGGTATTTCCACTTTTGGGGCACCCGTTTGCTGTGCTTCCGCTCCACCCGGTACTCCCCTATCTTCCTGTCGTGGAATTTGGTCGCCAGGTCGCGGTTCTCCTTTTTCAGTTCAAAATCGCGCGTGATGGTTCTGCCATCCTGCTCAAAACTAACTTCTACCGTTTTTCCCCGCTCCATCTTCATCTCATCCATGATGTAATGAAGATACCTGTGAAAACCAAACTTCCAATCGGCGGGCTCCATTTGTTGGGCCATTTCCAGGTAATCCGAAACCGGTTTGCCTTCGATCCCCAACAGCTTCACCCACTCCCCCCGGTACTGAATGTAGGGATGATTGTTGCGGTACTCCACCTTAGCAAAAGGAGTACGCTTGTCGCGTTTTTGCGCATAAGTAAAGTTCACTGCAATTGTTAACAATGTCAAGAAAATAATACAAATCTTCCTCATATTTTTTAAATTTATTACCTCAGACAAAGGTTCCACCCTTTCGCCCCTGGTAGATTACAATTTCTCCTGAATTGGGAGCGAATATATTCGGAGAGAGCTTGTAAGAAAAACCAAATCGACGAAGGGGGTCTCCCACCCGATTTGCTGCAGGGCCTCATCGACTTGTTTCAAATCAATTTCTTTACTTTTACCTTTGAACCAAAACAGTAACAATGATCAGTCATTACGAACTTTCACAATTCATAAGCAGACCCAAAATCAAGAACCGAATCCGAATGGGATTTCATGTTCTCTTCCTCCTGGGCTTTGCGTTTGTATATGTACCCGCCTTCGAGATCGAATGGCCTTTGGAGTTTCCCAGATTCTTTTACCGGGATGTTTTTGAATATGGTGTGCTCACCCTTTTTGTTTACATCCTCTATTTTGCAGGAGCAAAGGAAACATACCGGCACAGAATCCCGCTTTTGGCAGGTTTGATAGCTGTGATGCTTACCCTCATGAGTATACTGGCCTACTACAAGAACCTACAGCCCCATCTGGACCATACATCCTTTGTATTCATTTTTGATGATGTATTGCAATACATTGGTTATGGCACCGTTCTCTTTCTGCTTTTTCTCTTTTTTGATCATATCGATTTCTTTTTCTCCAGTAAATATTACAAGATGAAGGAGGCGCTGGAAGCCACGCGGAATCAACTGCTTCGTCAGCAGTTTCACCCCCACTTTTTGTTCAATGCCTTAAATTCGGTGTACAGCATGTCGCTGAACCAACATCCCCAAACACCGGATACCATCCTCAAACTATCGGGAATGATGCGCTATATCACCGACGAGGTAAATGTGAAGCGAATTCCATTGGATCGGGAGGTCAAATTCCTGGAGGAATACATGGCAATTGAGAAGATCCGGTTTGGAAAGAATGCCGATATTCACCTGGAAATTGAGGGGGAAACCAGGGGAAAGCTCATCGAACCTTTGCTGCTGATTCCCCTGGTGGAGAATGCATTCAAACACGGCTTCTACACCAACAATCCCTCCTCTTTTGTTCATATCAGGTTAAAGCTGGAAGATGAAACTCTAAAGTTCAGCATCCGAAACAGCATTCAAGCCAACAAGCCATCCGGAACCGGGAAAAGGGAGGGCAAAGGATTGAAGAACTTAAAAAAGAGACTGGCGTTGAGCTATCCCAAAACATCAAAACTACTACTTTCGGAACAGGAGAATGTTTACCTGGCAAAACTGGAACTTAAACTGGAGGCATGAGCAACTACACTGCAATCATAATCGACGACGAACAACTGGCCATTGATGTAATTGAGAACTACCTGGCCCGCTATCCGCAATTTCAACTGCTGGCTACTTTCACCAATCCGGAAAAGGCATTCGCCTATTTGAATACCCATAGGGTAGATCTGGCATTTACGGACATCGCCATGCCCAATATTCAGGGCACGGAGCTGGTGAAGCTGATCAACTCCAACACTCAATTCGTAATGGTAACCTCCTACTCCAACTATGCCATCGAAAGCTTTGAACTGGATGTGGTGGATTACCTGTTAAAACCAGTGCCCTTCGATCGGTTTGCCAAAACCATCGACCGATTCCTGAACCAGGAGAAACCAAACACCAACCCGAAGGGTAGTACGGTCTCTCCCTCCTTCTTTATTAAGGAAGGCGATGAGTATGTTAAGGTATATGTGAAGGATATCGATTACATCGAGGGCATGAAGGACTATGCCAAAATCTATTGCGGAAAGAACTACTACATGGCATTGAAAACCTTAAAATCGCTGGAGGAAATACTGGCCCCCTACAATTTTATGCGGGTTCATAAATCACACATCATCCCATTGGAGAAGATAACACAATTCAATGGCAGGGTGGTTCTGATCGACAGAAATGAAATCCCGGTTGGCTCCAGTTACCGGGAAGGATTGAAAGAGTATTTGAACAGTAAGCGTCTGTAATTTTTTAGCCCTGACAGGGTTTGTTCAATTCAACAAACCCTGTCAGGGCTAAAAAACAGATATTAATCAGCCATCAATACAGACAGGGCAATGCAGTAGAATTTCGATTTTTCGCTTTCGCTGCGCGACATTACCACAACAGGCTTGGTGGTTCCCTGGATCAATCCACCCAGCTCACCGCCGCCAAACAGCATCAAGCCTTTGTAGAAGGAGTTGCAGGCTTCCAACGAAGGGAAAATCAGGGCATCGGCTTCCCCGTTGACAGGGGTTGGTACTCCCTTGATCTCTACGGATGCAGGATCACAAGCCAGAAAAACATCCAAAGGACCATCCACAATACAATCCTTGATCTGGCCACGGTCGGCCATCTTACAAATAATGCTATCGTCGATACTGCTCTGGAAGGCAGGATTTGGCTTTTCAGTTGCACCAATCAAAGCTACCTTTGGCTTCTCAATTCCGAAACGCTGAGCCATCTTCACCGAGTAGTTTACCATAGCGATCTTCTGATTCAGATCGGGATAAGGTAGAACGGCTGTGTCCGAAACAAAAAGCAGCTTATCGTATTTGGGCAAATCCAGTGCACAAACGTAGCTCATCACCGCTTTGGGAGGTAGCAATCCGTTCTGCTTATCGAGTACCGCTTTCAGGAATTTATCGGTTCCTACCAGGCCTTTCATCACCACATCGGCTTCATCCTCACGGGCCATGCGAACTGCTTCGCGGGTAGCGGCCACATCATCGGCAATGTGTACAATGGTAAAAATTTCGGGATCGATGTTCTCAGCTTTGGCTTTGGCACGAATTTCAGCCTCATCACCAATCATTACCGCCTCAACAAATCCTTCCTCAATGGCTTTGGAGATGGCTCCAATGGTATTGGGATCCTGGGCGTAGGCTACAGCGATTTTCTTTTTCTTTCCGCTTTCGCGAAGATGATCAACCATTTGATCCAACGAACGAATGGGTTCCATAGTCTTGGGGTTTAAAATAAAGGTTTAAACAGGTTCGGAGTTCCTGATTCAGGCAATGAAACCTTGACAGCTATTGGCTAAAGTTGCAATTCACAAGTGACAAGTTCCAAGTCTCTCCTTTCACCTATAGTCTATCCCCTCACTCCTTCCCTGATAAAAAAAGGGCAGAAGAAAACTCTTCCGCCCCTATCTAATATCTCAATTATTTTGCGGTCAATGCAGCCATTGCGATTGAGTACAGCTTAGTTTTCACGCTATCACCACGTGAAGAAAGAATAGCAGGAACACGAGCACCTACCACCATTGCGCCCAATTCAGCTTTGGCCAACTTGGTATTTACTTTGTAGAATACATTACCGGTTTCGATGTTAGGGAATACCAAACAGTCGGCATCACCGGCAACAGAAGAATCCATTTTCTTGATCTCAGCAGCTTCCTGATCAATAGCAACATCCAATGCCAAAGGTCCGTCTACATAAGCACCTTTAATCTGACCACGATCGGCCATTTTAGCGATAATAGCAGCATCAACACAAGCTTCCATTTTAGGAAGAACCTGCTCCGATGCAGCAATCATTGCTACTTTTGGCTTCTCAATACCTAAAGCCTGAGCAGTTCTAATCACATAGTTGGTCAAAGCAATCTTCTGGTTCAAGTCAGGTTGTGGAATCACAGCCACATCACTCACCACCAACAACTTGTGGTAGTTGGGATTCTCCATCACGGTAACGTGACTCAATACAGCTTTAGGAGGCATCAAACCTTTTTCCTTGTTCAGGATCGCTTTCATGTACTTATCAGTACTTACCAGCCCCTTCATAATCATATCCCCTTCGCCATTGTTGATCAGCTCCACAGCTTTCTGAGCTGCGTTCATTTCATTTGGCTCGTGAACTACAGTAAAGTTATTGATATTGAAGTTGTGATCGGTACAGGTTTTTGCAATTGCATCCTTATCTCCAACCAAAGTTGCTTCCACAATACCCAGCTCAATCGCTTCGTTAATTGCACCAATAGTGTGAGAATCGTTGGCAAAAGCCGCCACCAATCTTTTCTTTTCGTTACTTTTCAGAACTTCGAAGATTTGCTCTAAACGAGTAATAGCCATCTTTTATTGAATTTATGTTTCGATTACGGAGGAAATCTCCTCCCCTATTTAGTTGTATGGCAAAAGTAAGAAATTAAGCAAAATAATTTATGAGATTCTTTGTGTTTGTAAACAAAAGTGAGCTTTCTTTCATTTGAGCACAGTATAAGAGAACATTTCCTTCGAAATCGATTGAGAAAAATACCGTTTCTTCTACATCCTACTCTAGAAATGAAAAACAACTCTTGCCTCCAAAACCACTTTAATCAAGCCCCCCTCATCCAGCTTTTCTCATACCCGGAAGAAAAACAGGTTATTTCAACTCCTGTAATATGGGAACTCCTTCCCTATTCCTGCTAAACAAAAAAAAAAATTCACTACAAATTCATCTTTTTTTGAAATCGTCAAACATTCCGAAACGCTATAGATTCGAGGGTTTCAAAAAAAACATAACATATTGATAAAGAATTATTCAAATAAAGCCTGCTACTTTGAAAAAAAATCAGTAATTTTTATTTCCGTAAACATTCAGTTACAATTTTTGAATTATTATTAAACAAAGTTATTATGAAAGAAGGTAAAGTAAAATTTTTTAATGAATCAAAAGGATTCGGTTTTATTAAGGATACTGAATCCAATCAGGAGTACTTTGTGCACGTTACCGGGCTGGTGGATGACATCAAAGAAAATGACGAAGTGAAATTTGATCTTAAGGAAGGAAAAAAAGGATTAAACGCTATAAATGTAAAGCTTGTTTAGTATAGATTCCTATCAATTTTTTAATGGCTGTCGAAAAGATTTCGATGGCCATTTTTTTTGGGTATAGCTTGATGCAATAATTAATTCGCTTATTCGACCAACCAATTAAAATTGAGTACAAAAAAACTCCCTGCCTTACCGACAGGGAGTTGAGCTATTTACAAACAAGAGTTGTTTTCCTATTTGATTCCGTTTACAATGTTCATGGTATCGGTTGCGATTACCAATTCCTCATTGGTGGTAATAGTCATTACCTTCACTTTAGAATCTTCCTTGGTCAGAACAGCATCCTTACCACGCAATCCGGCATTCTTCTCACAGTCGAAATCAACGCCCATGTATTCGAATCCTTTGATTACTTTCTCACGTGATACAGCATCGTTCTCGCCAATACCACCAGTGAAGATGATCAAATCTACACCACAAAGAGAAGCAGCGTAAGAACCAACGAAACGCTTCACACGGTAAGCAAACATATCCAATGCCAACTGAGCTCTCTCGTTTCCTTTTTCAGCAGCCATTTCCAGGTCACGCATATCAGAAGAGATACCTGAGATACCAGCCAAACCACTTTCCTTGTTGATCAGCTTGTTGGTTTCCTCAATAGACAAGTTCTTCTTCTCAGCGATGAAAAGCAGAGCTCCCAGGTCAAGGTTACCAGTACGGGTTCCCATCAACAAACCTTCGTTAGGAGTGAATCCCATAGAAGTTTCAATAGACTTACCACCATCGATAGCACATACAGAAGCACCGTTACCTAAGTGACAGCTAACAATCTTCTTGTCTTCGATGTTCCATCCCAAGATATCACAAGCTTTCTTAGCTACAAATTTGTGGCTGGTTCCGTGGAATCCATACTTTCTAACACGCATGTCTTCGTAAATCTCGTAAGGAATACCATACATGTAAGCGTGAGCAGGAAGAGTCTGGTGGAAAGAAGTATCAAATACAGCTACCTGAGGTACACCTGGCAACAATTTTTCCATGCAAAGAATACCTTCCAGGTTGGCAGGGTTGTGCAAAGGAGCCAGCTCACAACAAGCAGAAATTTGTTTCTTAGCTTCCTCATCAACCAAAGCACTGTCTTTGAAGTATTCTCCACCGTGAGCAACACGGTGACCTACAGCATTGATTTCCTTAATATCAGCTACTACACCATGATCAGCATTTACCAAAGCATCCAAAACCAAGTTGATTCCCACTCCGTGATTTGGAATATCGGTAACCAATTCGAATTTATCTTTTCCCTCTGGCTTATGAGTAATGATACCATCCTTTAAACCAATACGCTCCACAAGACCTTTGGCCAACAACTGAGGCTCTTCACCCATTGTTAAAAGTTGATATTTCAGAGAAGAGCTACCGCAGTTTAATACTAATACGTTCATCAGATTGGATTATTTAAAATTGTTTTTTGATTCAATAAATTACATTCCCGCTGCCTGGTTCGCAGTAATGGCAACAAGATTTACAATATCACTCACAGAACATCCTCTGGACAGGTCGTTGATTGGAGCAGCCATACCCTGCAATACAGGACCTACAGCCTCAGCACCAGCCAAACGCTGAACCAGCTTGTAACCAATATTACCTACCTCAAGGGTTGGGAATACCAATACATTGGCTTTACCAGCTACTTCACTGTTTGGAGCTTTTTTAGCACCAATGGCTTCAACAATCGCAGCATCAGCCTGCATTTCACCGTCAATCTGGAATTCAGGAGCCATTTCTTTTGCCAAACGAGTTGCTTCAACTACTTTGTCAACCATTTCGTGCTTAGCCGATCCCATTGTAGAGAAGCTCAACATTGCAACACGTGGTTCCATTTCAGCAATAGCCTTGGTAGTTTTTGCAGTAGCCACTGCAATCTCAGCCAATTCGCTGGCAGTAGGGTTTGGATGAACAGCACAATCAGCAAATACCATCATACCGTTATCACCGTAGTTTTTATCCTTCAAGATCATGATAAATGCTCCGGATACAACAGAAATACCAGGCATAGTTTTTACAATCTGAAAGGCAGGACGCAATACATCACCAGTAGCGTTCAAAGCACCGGCAACCTCACCGTCTGCATCACCATTTTTAATCATCAGGGTAGCCAGGTACAAAGGATCTTTAATCTGTTCCATTGCCTTCTCTTTGGTCATGCCCTTTTTCTTACGAAGTTCAACCAAGATATCAGCATACTGCTCCATCTTGTCGTGGTTCAAAGGATCAACAACAGTCGCCTTGTCGATATTCTTTAAGTTCAGGCGCTCTGCTTCGGCTTTGATCTCTCCCGGGTTTCCGATCAAAATAATTTGTGCAATTTTTTCGTCCAAAAGAATGTCAGCAGCCTGCAAAGTACGTTCCTCAGCTCCTTCAGGAAGAACAATACGTTTGTTATGCTTCTTGGCATTCTCTTTAATTTTCTGCAATAAGTCCATTGTGAGTCAGTGTTTTATATAATTTTGTAATCTCGACTTTGCAAATTTAAAAATAAATGTTTAGAAAAGCCTTTTCTGGCATGCAATATTTGAAAAGTAGATCGAAAAAAAATTAATAAATATTCATTCTTGATAACCAGTCTTAGAAAAAAAATGTAATTTAAGTTGTAAATGTTAAACGTCAAATCGGAACTTTGTATTCCCTTTAAACCTGCTACTGCATATTTAAGGGATCTAAAGTAGTTTGAATCCACTATTGACGGTTAAGGGTGACACTTTTCAAAATGAAATAAGCATGATTAAAATAATTATTACACACACGATACCCGGGCTTCCGAGCTCACCATAGGTAATGATTACTTTTCAGCATGTGATAAGTTCCGCCCGATAACCATCGGGATGACCACAACAAGAAAATTAATACAGATGAACAACACCATTAAAAATACATCTTTTGCTGATCTTCTTGAAAATTTCAAGGGAGAATTTCACCAGGATTACGCAACTCGTTTACTTTATGCCACCGATGCCTCTGCCTATAAGGTATTGCCTCAGGCTGTAGCCTTCCCCAAAGATGAAAACGACCTGAAAATAATGATCCATCTGGCCAATGCTAACAACACTTCTCTAATTCCCCGTACCGCAGGCACATCCCTGGCCGGACAGGTAGTTGGGGATGGCATTGTGGTAGATATCTCCAAATATTTCACCAAAATTCTGGATATTAATCCTGAAGAAAAATGGGTAAAGGTTCAACCCGGGGTCATTCTGGATGAGTTGAATCACTATTTAAAAGACTTCGGTTTGTTCTTTGGGCCGGAAACCTCCACCAGCAGTCGCTGTATGATGGGGGGAATGTTGGGGAACAACTCCTGCGGATCCCACTCCATAATATATGGCAGCACACGCGATCATACTCTCGAAGTAAAGGCTTTGCTAAGCGATGGTTCGGAAGCTATCTTCAAATCAATTGCGACAAATGAATTTCAGGAGAAATGTCAGGACGAAACCCAGGAAGAAAACCTCACTCTTGAAACAAGGCTGTACAGGCAAATCAGGGAAATTCTGAAGAACCCCGAAAACCAGAGAAGCATCCGCTCGGAATTCCCGGATCCTCTACTCCCCAGGCGAAATACAGGGTATGCTCTTGATGTTCTTCTGGAGTCGGAACCGTTTACCGAGAATGCATCCCCCTTCAATTTTTGCAACCTGATTGCCGGTTCGGAAGGAACTCTTGCCCTTGCCACCGAAATAAAGCTCAACCTCGTTCCTGCTCCACCAAAGGAGAAAGCTGTTGTATGTGCTCACTTCGAAACCCTGGAAGAATCATTGCAGGGGAATATAATAGCACTGAAACACAACCCCGGAGCTGTGGAACTGATGGACAATCAAATTCTGAAGCTAACCGAAGGCAACCTGCTCCAGAATAGAAACAGATTTTTTGTAAAAGGTCAGCCCGGGGCGATTCTGATCATTGAATTTGCCAGGGAAACCAGGGACGAAATTCAAAACATTGCGGATGCCCTCACCGCAGATATGAAGAAAGCCAAGCTGGGCTACCATTTTCCTGTTATTTTTGGTACGGAGAATATTGCAAGGGTTTGGGCGCTGCGCAAAGCGGCCCTGGGGGTTCTGTCCAATATGGCAGGAGATGCCAAACCGGTTTCCGTAATTGAAGATACTGCGGTTCATCCTAATGCCCTGCCTGAATACATCAGAGAAGTAAAAGCCTTACTGAAAGAACAGAAACTGGAGTGTGTTTACCATGCCCATGTGGGAAGCGGAGAAATCCATCTTCGCCCCATCCTTAATTTAAAGGCAAAGGAGGATGTGGAACGGTTTCACCAGGTTGCCAAAGCTTCGGCTCAACTGGTGAAAAAGCACAGGGGATCCTTGAGCGGGGAACATGGGGACGGTCGATTAAGAGGGGAATTCATCCCTCTGATGATTGGAGAGCACAACTACCAATTGCTAAAAGAGATCAAAAAGACCTGGGATCCCAACGGAATCTTCAATCCGGGTAAGATTACCGACACTCCCAAGATGAACACCCACCTTCGTTATGAACCGGGCGCGGAAACCAGGAATATATCCACCATTTTTGATTTCACGAAGGATATGGGAATTCTTAGGGCCACGGAACGTTGTAATGGTTCGGGAGATTGCAGAAATACATCGAAAACCGGAAAAGCCATGTGCCCAAGCTACCAGGCTTCTCTGGACGAAAGAACTACTACACGGGCCAGAGCCAATACATTTAGGGAATTCCTTACCAACTCGAACAAATTAAATCCTTTCGACCACAAAGAACTATACGATGTTTTGGATTTGTGTCTCTCCTGCAAGGCTTGTAAGTCGGAATGCCCATCCAGTGTGGATATGGCCAAACTGAAGGCAGAATTCCTGCAACATTATTACGATACCAATGGAGTTCCACTACGAGCCAAAATGATTGCCAATATTTCCAAACTAAACCGCTTAGGATCACTAGTTCCGTCTCTCTACAACTTTGTTAATCAAAACAAATTGAGTGGAAAACTATTGAAGAAGAGCCTGGGGTTTGCAACAGAAAGAAGTTTGCCCAAACTCTCCAACACCACTCTTCGCCGATGGGTAAAAAACAATACGGAACAATTAAGACCCAATCCAACAGTAAAAGGAAAGGTCCACTTTTTCGCCGATGAATTTACCAATTACAACGATACCTCCATCGGAATCACAGCAATTAAACTCCTTACCCGACTGGGCTACCAGGTAATTGTCCCGGATCATGTGGAAAGCGGGCGAACCTATCTGTCTAAAGGTCTGGTGAGAGAAGCACAAAAACTGGCCAACCAAAATATCAGCCTCCTATGCAATATAGTAACAGAAGAGGTTCCCTTAATCGGAATTGAACCCTCGGCCATTCTTACCTTCCGTGACGAGTACCCGGAATTGGTGAGAAAAGATCTACGAACAGAAGCCAAAGCTCTGGCTCCAAATGCCTTGATGATAGAGGAATTTCTTTGGCAGGAAATGGAAAAGGGCAACATTTCAAAAGATCAATTTACCGAAAAGGAAAAGGAGGTCAAATTCCATGGGCATTGCTATCAAAAATCACTTGCCTCCACCCAACCAACTCAGCAGGTACTTTCGTTTCCAAGAAATTACACTGCAGTTGAGATTCCCTCGGGATGTTGCGGTATGGCAGGTTCATTCGGCTATGAAAAGGAGCACTACGCCTTAAGTATGAAAGTAGGAGAATTGGTTCTGCTGCCGGAAATTCGCAAAACACCGGAACAAACCCTAATCGCTGCCTCCGGGACCTCGTGTCGTCATCAGATAAAGGATGGCGCCCATCGGGAGGCAAAGCATCCGGTTGAAATACTATACGAAGCTTTAATAAATTAAAATACATAGTAAGGGATGTCATTTCATCTTGCCGCAATGGTAAACTTTGGCATCCCTCTTACAGACAATTCTTGAGATTACACTCTTCAAATCCTACCCCCTCTACTCCTGGCTCAATCCAATATCCATGCAAAACACTGTTTGAAACCACCTGATAGATTACCAAACCATAGTATCGCTTTCCCTCCTCCGTATAGTAAAAGTCCAAAGCTAATTTATCACCACTCAGAAATCCCATTCCTTTCTGAAGTTGCCCTCCAAAACCAATCTTCCAACTGGCCTTGTATAATTTTTCATGAAGCTCATTTAACTCCAATTCCCCAAAATAATTCTGTTCCCTGTTTCCGACATTGTGTCCCTCAACAGAATAATTTCCATAAACTTCCTCCAATGGCCTGGTCATATCAACATCCGGATCCTCTTCCTCTGATGACAACTGGTTTCTGTAGGCCTCCTGTAACAATTCAAATCTGGATTCAACATTATCACAAGTGGTGGGCATATCCCAATTAATAATCTCCTCTATTTCAGCTCGTCTACCAAAGGAGAACAGGTTCTTTAGGTATGTAATTACTTTCTTCATTGATTATTTTTGAAACCCCAAAAGTATTTAAAAAACGATACAGAACAGCAGGAAAGACAAAAAAGCAGAACCAATATACCGGAAAAGAACTATCTTTGATCTTCAAATTTAAATAACAAAAACAGCTCATGAGTTTTTTGGAGCAAAAAATAGAAAAACAAAGAAAAGGAAATCAGGCAGCTAACATATTTCATAAAGCACCCAACTTTTTCAATTGCGCTCAATCAATACTGAAAACATTTCAGAAGGAGTTCAAAGTAGAAGAAATTCAAATTAAAGATTTTAAACGCTACGGAGGAGGACGAGCCCAGGATGGGTACTGCGGAGCACTTTTTGCAGGAATGCAACTTCTAAAAGACCAACCCGAACTTCAAAATAAGCTGGAAAAACATTTCACCTCCACCACCGGATCTCCTAAATGCTCAGATATTAGAGGGAAACGAAAGCTTCCGTGCAGAAAATTAGTTGAACTTACCGCAAATCTTGTGGAAGAATTGCAAGATAAATAAACAATCAAAAAAATAGGTACTCGGTCAACTAATCATTTCCATTTTTTGCAAAGGACAGTACAATCCTTTCCTGTGTGAAAGATCCAAAGACCCCTAAGCCATCAACAATATTGTTCCGGACCTGTATAGGACTCGAGAAATTAGGATCATCGCCAAACATCCGAAACTGCTCCAAACTTTTCAAATAATCATAGAGGTCTTTGGATACCGATTTCACCAAAATCTCCAGGGTACCTCCCTGATCTTCAAAAAACAGCTCAGAAGAAATCTTCAACTGGTATGTCTTACCCGAAAATTTCTGATCCGGCAGATAAATCCGATTCAAAAATACATTACTTCCAAAATCATCATTCTCACTGGCAGGATCCTGAGTAAGCAGCATTGCAATATAGTATTGTTCGATAGGCTGTCCTTCCTGTTCTACAGTAAAATTCCGCAATGCTTCAATAATATAATAATTCTGTTCCTCATTGGGATCAACTATCTTCAAATCAATATCCAGTACTTTAACCGTGTGCCTAAAAGTCCTCAAAGAATCGATAAATTCCGCAGTAACAGGATTGGGCACCTGAGTAGAAGAAGTGGCCGAAACATAACCGGGATGGCTGACTTCAATAGAATAACTACTTCCCGCATCTGGTTTGAATCCATCAAGAAAATAAAACCCCTGGTAATTATGAGGCAATACTGTCTTCGTTTGATCTTTACGGTTCGTAACTTTTACTACAGCATTTTCCAGATATTTAAGGTCACCAGGCTGAGTAAGACCTAAACTTTGACTAATATGCACTTCAAAAATAGCCTCGGGATTAACCACGGAATTCACTACCAACTTGGAACTTCGCTTCTCTGCGTCAATTTTCAACTCATCCTCGCAGCCCAGATATAAAAAAAGACATGACAGAAAAACCATCAAAGCCATAAACCTTCCCGAAAACACAACTACTCTTGTCATTTTAAAACTGATAAGTATAACTAAAATAAGGCAAAATAGAAGACAAACTCACCTGAGTCAACTGATAAGTTCCGTTTTCCTTACTATCTACGTAATACATAAAGGGATTTCTCCGATTGTAAACATTATATACCCCCACGCTCCAGGTCCGTTTTCCAAATCGTTTCTGTTTATGAAAATTAACATTCAAATCCAATCGATGATAATTAGGCAAACGATAGTTATTTCGTTTCTCAACATTTCGAATTGCGCCCCAACTGGGATCTCCAATAACATTCTCGAAAGAACGATACCGATCCAACCCTAAAGTTAAAGCATGACCAGTTCCGAAAACAAACACCCCGCCAAAATCAAACCTTTTGCTAAAACGGTGAGTAAATGCCAGGTTCAACTCATGTCGCCGATCGTACTTATAATCAAATTTCTTCCCAAAATTAATCATATCAAACTTTCGGTTAGCGTAGGCGCATGTATACGTTAACCAACCAGTGGTTCGACCTCTTTTCTTTTCCAATAAGAATTCAATACCATAACTCTGCCCCTGCCCGATTTCAACCTTTTCCTCCCAATTTTTCCGACTCGTATAATAGGAAGAGGTCGTCTGGTAATCAATCAAATGATCCATCTCCTTGTAGTAAGCCTCCAAATTCAATTCAAAAGAACGTGGCAACAGTCGGGTAAATCCCAATGCAAAATGATGGGCATTCTCCGGCTTAACCTTATCTGTACTGGGAACCCACAAATCCGTTGGCAAACCAATTCCAGGATTGGATAAAAGATGAATAAACTGAGTCATTTTTGAGTAGGATAATTTAACAGAGCTCCGCTTGTTCAGCTTCAGCAGTGCGTTTATCCTGGGTTGAAACGAAAGATAGTTAACTCCCCCAACATGAAAACCAGCCAAATGCATCCCAGGGTTTATCTTTACGTTCTTTCCTATTTTAATATCATCCTCAAAGTAGAAGTAATACTCGTTGGCATATTCCTTTATCGATCCCGGTTGATCGTAACTCTCAATCTTCCCATAACGATTATAGATCTGCTGAACTACAGGCTTATACAAATGTCGAATAAAACCACCTCCCAATTTCACGTATTGATTGGGAGCAGGAAGATAATCCAAATCGAAACGTATTCCAAGATCTTCAATATCCGATTGGGAATCAAAATCATACTCCTCCAATTGATTGCGATCCGTTTGCTTTGTATCAGAGACAAAGAAATCGTTGGTTTCGTAATTGTAGTTACTATAAGTAAGAGTAAAATTACTGAATAATTTAGGATTCAGCACGTAATTCCAACGTAAGGAAGCCACCTGATTGCCCCAATCAAGAGTATTGCGATAACGAGGGTGCAGGTCCTCAATGGGCGCCTGATCATCTACCACAAAAAAATCGTTCCCTGTATAGTAACTCAGATACAATCTACTTCTGGAGGAAAAACGATGATTAACCTTGGCATTTATATCGTGGAAGGAATAGTGAAGTTTGTAATCGGAATTCTTCAGGACTTCATCCAATACCAAATCGGCCCAGGTACGCCGGGCCGAAAAACTAAACGAGGTCTTCCCTTTGATCAAGGGCCCCTCCAAACGTAATTTCCCCGCCAAAAGTCCCAGGGAAAGTTCTCCGTGAAAATCATTCATATCCCCCTCTTTCATTCTCACATCCACAACCGAAGAGAGTCGCCCCCCATAGCGGGCTGGAAAACCTCCTTTCACTATTTCGGCTGAATTAACAGCAGTTCCACTGAAAACGGATAGAAATCCTAATAAATGATTGGAATTGTATATGGGAACTCCATCCAAAAGCATCAGATTTTGATCCGGACCTCCCCCACGAACAAAAAGACCACTGCCATTACTTCCGGATTGAATGCCAGGAAATAATTGGATGGTCTTAACAATATCTTTTTCCCCCATCAAAGAGGGTAGACTGGTTAATTTGGAGAGGGGAATCTTATTAATACTCATCCTGTTGGTTTCCACCGCCTCCCTTTTTTCAAAGGCTTTAACCACCACTTCACCCAACTCGTTTTGCGAATCAATAAAAATATCAAGAACGGTATTTTCTAATAGCTCAACACTGATTTTTTTATTCTTATAACCAACGTAGGAAACTCTAAAATCGTATTTCCCGGGTAACAGAGAGATACTATAGAAACCATATACATTGGTAGTAGTTCCTTTTAAACTTTTAGGCTCATAAAGAGTGGCACCAATCATTGCCTCATGACTCTTGCTATCCTTGATGTACCCACTTAAAGTTACGCTTCTAACTTTGGGTGGAGCCTTGCCTTTACGAACCGGGACCAAAATAATTTTGCCGTTTCGTTCAACTATCTCTATCAATTGGCCCTCTATTGCCTTTTTAAGATACTGTCCAAGAGTAATTTCACGACCGGTGAATTTCACCTTCCTATCCACATCAAGAAGATTTGAGCTGTAGGAAATCGAGATACCTGCTTTTGCAGCAACCTGATCCAGAAAATACTGCAAGGTCATATCCTTGGTATCATCCAGCTTCAAAGACTTCTCCATAAGGGATTGTCCTTTTACACCAAGGATTGAAATCCAACACACCAGTAGTATTATGATCTTCCTGTAATTCAAAGGTAAAAAATAAACCGTTCTAAAATTCTATAAAGTAATTGTATTGGCTAATAATTTATTTTCCTGATTGACTCGAATGAAAGTTTATTTTTCGACCAGAACAAAATTCTTCTTCTTGGTAAATTTAATTCCCATAAACAGACTCAACTCATTGAGCACATCCTCCAATTCCTGATTTTCAAACCGGGCAGAAACCTTTAGCTTCTCAACATGCTCTATATCCTCTACAACAAAATCAACCCGATAATGCCTTTTCAAATCTTTGATCACTTTACTTAGACTGGAATTCCTGAAATTCAAAACACCAGTTCTCCAGGAAAGAAAATTTTCATCCAATTGATCCAACCGTGTCATAGTCCGGGTATCCCGATGATAAACTCCAACTTTATCTTTAGTGAGAACAACATGTTTTCCCGTATTCTTTCGCTCAGAAAGCTTCACTTTACCTTCGGTAACGGCAACCTTTACTTCAGTTTCCTGCGGATAGGCTCGCAAATTAAACTTCGTTCCCAATACTCTGGTCTCTGTATTTCCGTGCTGGATAATAAAGGGCTTCTCTGGATTTCGATGAACTTCAAAATAGGCTTCCCCTTCCAATTTCACGGTTCTGTTCTTTCTTCCAAACTCTTCGGGATAATAAAGACGAGAATCCACATTCAATGTAACCTTTGTTCCATCGGATAGCAGGATTTGATTTTTTGAAATTTCGGCCAAATTATCAACCATGAAAATTTGCTGCCGATTTCCAAAAAAGGAATAATACCCAGCTACTCCCAAACTAATAAGCAATGCAATACCTGCAGCCACTTTCAGGAAAAAATTAAACGTTCCCCCATTTCCCTTTGATGAACCTTTAGATCGGATTCTTAATTTCACCTTATCCCAATCTTCTTTTACCGGCACTGAATCAAAAACGGCTGCCCCAGGAGCATGTTCCCAGATGCGAACCATCATTTCATAATTTTTACGGTTCTCCTCATCCTCCTTCAACCAGGATTCTACTCGTTGGATTTCTTCCGAATTAAGTTCTTTATGATAATATTTTAGCAACAAATCTTCCATTGTAATCTTGTTGAATTTTGCTTCTCTATTTATTTGACAATAATGAGTGGTCTTACACGTACGAACAATTAATTTTTTTTTTAAAAAAGAAGACACCCAAGATAGAACCGATTCGACTGAGAAGTATTCAATTGTTTCACTTCAGTCCTCAGAATTTTAAGAGCCTTGCTAATCTGAGTCTCCACAGTTCGTTTCGATATATTCAATTGCTGAGCAATTTCATCATTTTTAATTCCCTCAAACCGACTCATCTTAAAAATATTTTTGCATGCATCCGGCAAGGATTCAATTAAGGAATGGATTTGCTGCTCAAATTCAACACATTCAATTTCATCATGAAAATCGACCCGGTCTTCATAAGCCTCGTTTCGATAATCCTCCTTCTGCTGCATCTCTGTTTTTTGCTTCTTTAGATAATTCAAGCAACGATTTCGCACAGCCTGGTATAGGTAGGATTTTACAGATTGTTCTATTTGCAATTGTTCACGCTTTTCAAAAAGATATATGAAAAATTCCTGAACCAATTCACGGGAAACATCCAAATCTCCTGTATACTTATTCGCAAAAGCCGTCAAGGCTGCATAATAGGTAGTAAACAGAAATTCAAGATCCTTTTCGTTTTTGATGTTTACAAGTTGGGGCATTCAGCTTGGTTAAAGAGGATTAATTTAAACTACAAATATAGAAAGATTCGTAAATTTCCAACATCACAAGGCTATAAACTGTTAACCATTTTATTAGATTTGATGAAAATTATCAACTACCATGAACTATATTGAGGTAACCGCCGCTATCCTTATCCATAATGACAAATACCTGATTGGACAAAGAAGAAAAGGAAGCGACCAGGAAGGAAAATGGGAATTTCCGGGAGGAAAAATAGAAATAGGTGAAAGTCCTGAAGAGTGTCTGAGAAGGGAATTGCAGGAAGAATTCGACATTGAATCCACCATCGGAAGTTTTGTGGGAGAAAGTCGATTTGATTACGGGGACAAAAAAATTCGTTTGCTGGCTTACTATGTACAATATCCAGGAGGTAGACTAAATTTAAATGCACATCAAGCGATATGCTGGATTGATAAAAAGGATTTCCCTAAATTTGATTTCGCAAAAGCAGATCAGGGACTCTTCCAATTTTTAAATATTTAGGTCAGAATCTCATCCACGGCGTTTCTCAAAAAATCCCTGTTGTAATAATCCTCATCCACAATATTTCCATTCCAGACAACAATATCCAAATCAATAATCCGCGGACCATATTTGGGCAAAGTTCGATCCCGTCCCATCGTATCCTCAACTTGTTTCAAAAAAATGTTAAATTCAACCTGATTTAGCAAAGTCTGCACTTTAACTGCACCATTTACAAAATCGGCCTGATCAGTAATTCCGATTGGGGCCGTTTTCAGCCAGGAAGAAACCTGAAGAAGCCTTGTTTCTCGTTCCAATATCACTAACATCCGTTGAATATTATTTACAGGATCGATATTGGACCCCACTCCTATAATACATTCATTCATTTCGACTGGTTTCGAGTTCTACAGATACAGATTCAGCAAAGCGTAGGGCATGAGGCTTATCCACCTCCACTCTTGCATACTCAACTCTCTCATCCTCCATTATAGTATCCAGTATTTTCTGGGTCAAATGTTCCAACATATTAAAGCGTCCCTCCTGCACCAGGCGAATCACCTGTTTTGTGACCGTTTTATAATTGTACGAGCCGTTTACATCATCCTGATGAATCGCTCGCTCAACATTTACACGAATTCTCATATTGATCAGGACATCTTGCTTATCCTTCTTTTCAATAGGATTAAATCCGATATAGGTTCTTAACAGAAGATTTTTAATTCGTATTACAGCCATATCAATTGAAACATATTTTACAATAATTGCCGGCCTCCATCACAATACAAGATCTGACCGGTAAGATTTTGATTTTCCAGAATATAATCCAGGGATTGCAAAATAGGCTTAACGCCTCCTAAAACCCCCATTGGAGTTCGACTTGCAATTTCAACAAGATATTCTTTCCCTTGTCCCTTGGGAGGTAAAGTAGCACCCGGAGCAATTCCATTCACCCGTATATGAGGACCTAGCTCCAGAGCTGCCATTAGGGTAAAATCAGCAAAGGCCTTTTTAGACAAGCTATAAGCTGCATGAGTATTACTATTGCTACGAATTCTGGTATCCAGCAAATTGACAATCACTCCTTTCCGACATCTATTGGCAAAATCACGAGTTAGAAAAAAAGGTGCCTTTAAGTTTATATTCATTTGCTGGTCGAATAGTTCTGGTGTGGTTTTACGAATAATACCCGGATCAAAAACGGAAGCATTGTTAACCAACATATCAAGCGCCCCCATTTCGCTTACAACGTCCTCAACCAAACTTGTTGCTTCTGCTTCTTTTCCAAGATCTGCAGTAAAAACCCGGAAATTCCGGACAGGAAACATCGATTCCAATTCCTTTACCAATTCTCTTCCTTTTGATTTGGAAGTATTACAATGTATTGCGACGTGCCAACCTGTCTGAGCCAAATGGTTAACAATTGCCCTTCCAATCCTTCTGGCACCTCCGGTTACTAAAGCGGTTTTTTCAGTCATTCGCCTTAATATTATTGATGAGTAATACTAAAGATAAAAAAATCTACTTTAAAATAAAAGTTTTATGATAGGTCTCTAATCCAAGACAGGGAACATACAAAAGGCCCTGATTTTTTTGCTACTTTTAAAACGCAAACAAGTAGATCATGATTGACATTAAAATTAGAGAAGAAATCGCACTAAAATGCCCGGAACTAACACTGGGGTGCATCAGCTGCAAAGTAGAAACAATTAATTACAATCCAGCACTCTGGGAATTTACCAATGAAAAAATAGAGGAAATTTCTAAAGACATAAGTAATGCTTCCATTCGTGAGATGGAAACAATCCACTCTTCAAAACAGGCCTACAAGAAGCTGGGAAAAGATCCAAACAGGTACCGACCATCCGCAGAAAGCTTGCTTCGTCGTATCGTCAATGGGAAAGGATTATACCAGATAAACAATGTGGTTGATTTGTTGAATCTGGTGTCAATTACAAGCGGATTCTCCATTGGAGGTTACAACGAAGATAAAATCGTGGGGCAGGTAAATTTCGGAAAAGGCGAAGCAAATGAGGAATACGAAGGTATAGGCCGCGGAAAGCTAAACATCGAAAATTTACCCATGTTTCGGGATGAAGTTGGAGCTTTTGGATGCCCCACCAGCGATTCTATTCGAACCCAGGTAGATGAAAATTGCCAGAAATTCCTGATGATTATCATCAGTTTCCAAGGGGAAAAGGATCTTTCACCAAGCATTGAATTTGCAAAGGAATTGCTAATCAAATATGCAAATGGGAAAGAAATCGAAACACGAATTATAAAACCGTAACAACAGCCTTTTTTAGCGGAAAACTTCTCTGCTTTGATCGAACCAACACCATTACAAACGGGGCTTTCGAAAAACATCGATGGCCCCGTTCACATTTGCAAAACAAATTTAACCTCCAGTTATATCTTATTGCAAAACAAATTTTATTACAGTAGAATAAGCAACCCGAACCGGCGTTCCGCGTTGTTTCCCCGGTGAAAATTTAGGCAAGCTTTGAATGACCCTAACGGCCTCCTTGTCCAGAGAAGGATCAACACCCCGTATCACCTGCACATTTGTAACGCTCCCATCCTTATCAACAACAAACTTAACAAATACTCTTCCAGATATACCGTTTTCCTGAGCTACTGCCGGATATTTAATGTGCGAATAAATGTAACGATACAACTCTACATCACTCTCTTTCCGTGTTTTGCAAATATCCGGACGGAAAAGAGGCATCTCCTCCACAATAACAAAAATTTCAGCTTCATCGAGCGTTTCCTCCTCCTCCTCAATATCCTTCAACATCACAATATCAACCTCTTCATCCTGGGTAGCTTCCACATCCCCCAATTCCAAATCGGTCTCCACCTCCATCTCATCATCAACAATGGATATAACTTCCATCATAGAAATTTTTGGTGGGGGCTTCACTTTAATAGGTTCAGTCTCCTGACGAGTAATGGGAATCAATTCTTCCTCATATTTCATCTCTTCAACACTTTCAATTTCGACAGCTTCCTTTACTTTCACCCGCCACTCAAAAGAGATAAGTATGATTACAATTGCTAAAAACAACCCGATTTCGAAAAACAAAGTTTTCAGTTTTTCAAGGTCTACTTTGGGATTTTTCTTAGGAATCATAATAACGTTGCTTTTTTCATTAGTTATACCATATTCCGAAGATTTTCCAGCGTCTTAGAGAAACACCGAAAATATTTATAATCTTCCGACAAATTAATCGGAGGTGAGAGGTAGGATAAAAGAGCTTACACTCCTAAATATATGTTTTTTTATGTATACGGCGAAAGAATTGGAGGGTTACAGGTTTAATTAAAAGTTGAAATAGAATTACAAAAAAAGGAACCCTTAAGGTTCCCTTTTCTATAGCAACTATCAAATCTTCTACTTACTGAAGTACAAAAGATATAAAGCCACTAAACCAAACACTCACAGGCCTTCCGCGTTGCATCCCGGGTTTAAAACGGGGCAGATTATTCACAACCCGAATGGCTTCTTTATCCAAAGCAGGATCCACTCCTCTTGCAACCTGAACGTTTGATATCTTTCCTGTTTTGGTAACCACAAAGCGAACAAAAACTTTCCCCTGAATTCCATTTTCCTGGGCAATTACCGGGTATTTCGCACTCTTCTGCATGTGTTGAAACAAATCACGCAAGCCCTCTTCATAGGTTTTGTTCTTTCGGGGATTAAATACAGGCATATTCTCCACTCTAACAAAAGGAACTTCCTCAACCTCTTCCTCCT
Organism: Marinifilaceae bacterium; assembly: GCA_041725895.1. Classification (GTDB taxonomy): domain Bacteria; phylum Bacteroidota; class Bacteroidia; order Bacteroidales; family Marinifilaceae; genus JBGRQA01. The sequence continues at coordinate 10,999 of JBGRQA010000028.1, read as the reverse complement.
CATCATCTATCTCCTTAATTTCTACCTCATCCTCCATATTCGCCTCCACATCAACAATATCCAATTCCGTTTCAATCTCCTCATCATCATCCACTACTTCCAACATATCAGTCAGCTGAGGAATTTCTTTGGGTGGTGGGGGTTGGATTTTTTCTTCCGGCCTGGAAATCGGGATCAATTCCTCTTCTACCAAAGTTTCAGTAACAACCATCTCCTTAACTTTATTTGTCGGCACACTATACTCAAATGCACATAAGACAAACAGTAAACTAATTGCAAATCCGATTTGTAAAAAAACACCTCGTTTCTTTTCCAAATCATAATTGGGGTTCTTTTTTACTTCCATAGCTTAAAAGTTTTGGTTAAACAATATATTGGTGTTCTTATAGCACTGTTTCTAAAAGGCAAGAAGAACAACTAAACATTCTTTTCGTAAACAAATCCTACATTTCAATTATTGAAACACATCTACTTCTAAAAACTTAGTTATTTAACTAATTTCTTAGTTTTTATGTGCAAAAAAATATATTTTGTAAGCTATTGCAAAGCAAATCGAATGGGCACAGTATAAGTTACTGCAACTTTTCGTCCCAATTGTTCAGCCGGTTCCCAAGCAGGCATTGATTCAATAACTCTCAATGCTTCATGATTCAAAGCCTTACTCACACCTTTTTTTATCCGAACTTTATCAACATTACCTTCCTTATCGACCACAAAACTGACATAAACTTTCCCTTCATTACCATGATCAATAGCCAATTGGGGATAACGTACCTTTTTATGAAGATAACTTTTTAATGCCACTTTACCACCGGGGAAACGAGGCATTTTCTCTGCAGCAATATAGACTTCATCCTTTCGGAAAGGAAGAATCAACTTTTGCTTCCCGGTCTCCTTCCCTCTCACAGGTTGAATAATCAAATTCAGGTTTGCAAACTCCAGTGGCTCTGTTTTAAAATCAGGAATCATAAATTGAATCGGAACAGTATAGAAAACTCTAACATGTTTTCCCTTATGAGTTCCGGGCTTCCACAAAGGCATACTCTCGACAACCCTGCAAGCCTCGCGATCGAGCAATGGATGTACTCCTTTTATTACCTTTACATTCTCTACCTTTCCCTTACTACTTACCACAAACCCTACAAAAACACGACCTTTTATATTTGACTCCCATGCTTTGGCGGGATAATCTAACTTTTTATTCAGATATTTTTGAAGATTCTTTGAGCCTCCAGGAAACATGGGCATCTCATCCACCACAGCATACTCTTTAGGTCGCTCCCCCACCTTCATACTCTTGTGCTGCAATCGACTAATTCCTTTATTGGTTAGCGTTTCGGAATCACCATTGAAACCCAATATTCCGGAGAATGCTACATTATCCCAAAAATGGGAATATTCTCCGTCAGTTACTATCTCCTGGCTAGCCAGATGAAGCTGTTTAACAATCTTGGTCTCCTCGTAAACCGTAAACGCAAATGCGGATAACAGAAACACTATTATGGGAAAAACGAGAATGAGTTTTACCATAGCAAACCGAGGTGTTTTCATACGGCTCATCATGATCAACCTTTTTTTAATGGCCGATTGTCCGAAGTTATTGGCAAATTTGAACAATTCCCCATCAAAAACCTGATTCACAATCTGCTTTTTATAGTCCAGGGTACTCACCTCACTATTCACAACCGAATCATCAGCAAGGTACTCATGCACCTCTTGCAAGGAATATTTATACAACCAAACCAAAGGATTAAACCAGAATACCATACACACTATTTCAACCACTAAAAGATCAAATGTGTGATGTTGACGGATATGAACCAATTCATGAGCTAAAACCGGTTTCAGGTTTTTTCTTTGAAAATCCCCTTTATTCACAAAGACATAATTCAAAAAAGAAAAAGGGGGATAGTTCTCATCCACAATAATCAAAACGTAACCTTCTCTCTCAACTCGTTCCCCATTTCGAACCCAAAAACTTAACCGGGCTAAATTTTTGATAAACCGAAGCAAAAAGAGAAGAACGCCAACAAGATAAAAAGCAGTAAAAAATGCAAAATAAGGAAATGATGTTTGAGCAGGAGCAGTGGCTGTAACCACAACCTCCTCTAGTTGACCGGGCCCCAGATATTGTTGAGAAGTAACCACAACAGCATCCAGAAGACTTGAAGGTGTTTCAACCTCTTGAGCCGGGGCTATCTTAAACGGAATTTCCAGAATTGGAATAAGCAAAGCAGCTATCAAAGTCAGCAGCAAAAACATCCGGTTGACCCTGAAGAATGTATCATTCTTCAGGAACATCCAGTACAGCGCATAAAAAAACGCCATGCCTATTGCCGACTGTAAAAAATAGATGCTGATGCTACTCATTGGCCTTTTGATTCTTTTTTATTTCTTCCTCTACCATCTTTTTCACTTCTTCCAGTTCGGAAAGACTCATCTTTTCTTCCCTGGCAAAAAAGGAAACCATCTCATGGAAAGAATTGGAAAAATAGTTTCGCACAAATCCTTTCATAAATCGTCGGGTGTATTCCTTTTTCGACATTAAAGGATAGTACTGATGGCTTTTTCCGTAAGCCAGATGCCCAACAAATCCTTTCTTTTCCAGAATACGAACAATAGTTGAGATGGTATTATAAGCCGGTTTAGGTTCAGGGATCAGTTCAATGATCTCCTTTACAAAGGCTTTCTCCAAATCCCACAGGATTTGCATTACCTGTTCTTCTGCTTTTGTCAATTCTCTCATAATCTCAAATATAAAACTATTCTATTAGTTTTCCAACTATATTCTTAGTCATTTTACAAAATAACAATTCAGCTGGCATTTGTACGCCACTGAATTCTTCTTTAGATCAAGGAAGTATCTCAAATGAATCGGCATCGAAATGAACCGGAAACTTTTTCCGAAATTCATTCAATTCGGCCAGTGAAAGGTTTACTGTTTGTACCATCTCCACAAAATCGTCACATCGTCCAATTGCTTTTCCCCGAGCATCCCACAGAACAGAATCGCCTGAATACTGCAATCCCATTCCATCCCTACCCACACGATTCACTCCAGTCACAAAGGCCTGATTTTCGAGAGCACGGGCCTTGAGCAAGGTATTCCAAACATCCCTGCGACTTTCAGGCCAATTGGCAATATATATCAACAAATCGTAATCATTCCGATTTCGACTCCATACTGGAAAACGCAAATCGTAGCAAATCAAAGGTCGCACCCTCCAGTTACCAATCTGCACAATAAGAGGAGTGGTTCCCTGTCCAAAGTGACGATGCTCCTGTCCCATCCGGAAAAGATGACGCTTGTCGTAGTACTGATACTCTCCAGAGGGATTCACAACAAACAATCTATTGTAAAACTGCTTCTGATCTTCTACAACAATACTCCCAATCAAACTGGCCGATTTTTGGGCAGCCATCCTCTTCATCCATTCCAGGGTAACAGGTTCCTGACGAGCCGTCTCCTCTTTCCCCTCCATAGAAAATCCTGTCGTAAACATCTCAGGAAGAACAATCAAATCGCTATCCTCCTTCATGTCGTTCAAAAGCTGAGAAAACTTTTCAAGGTTGGCGTTCACATCTCCCCAGACCAAATCGGCCTGTACTAAACTCACCTTCAAATCGTCAATCATAACAGTTTAATTATTTATCTTATGCGCTTACAACTATTCCTCTCCAAGAGAAAACTTATCTGGAAATTTTGGGTTGCAATCCCGGTAATATCCCTTGATTTTTTTCATATCTGCTTCCACATCCCCGGTAGGATAAAACGGGTCACTCAATGTAAGCGTTTTATTTTTATAATCGATTTTCCCTAAAAATATGGGAACTTTGGCACCAAGTGCTATATAATAAAACCCTCTCTTCCAAACAGGACGTTTACTTCGACTTCCCTCAGGAGCAAGGGACAAATACAAGCTATCCCTTCTGGCAAATTCTTGTGCCAACTGTTCCACCAGGTTGCTACTTTTACTTCTATCAATAGGCATCACCCCCAACGAACGCAAAATACCTCCCAAAGGAAAAACGAAAAGCTCCTTTTTCATAATAATTGTTGTGGATACTTTTTCAGAAAGAAAAGCTAATTTTCCCCAAACAAAATCCCAATTCGAAGTATGTGGAACAGCAATAATTACAGCCTTTTTTTCAGTCGGAACTTCACCAACAAATCTCCATCCCCCCAGATGCAATAATCGTTTACAAATTGCAGCTTTCATGTATACTAATATGTTTTAAGTCATTGCAGAATACATCCCTTGATCATTTCTACCGTGCAAGTTTATCTTAAGTTATCAAGCGAAACCAACTATTCCTTATACGTTGGAACAAATCAATTTCCCAAATTTCGAATCCAAAGGAACTAAAAATTTTATTCAGGAACAATCCTTATAAGTCCCACATAATTCTAATCATTCCATAAACAAAAAAACGTAGTACATGGACTCTCGAACCTATAAAAATGGTGCTGCCCCCTGACATATTATACCATCTACTCCTACTTCAGAACAATAATCCATTCCAAAACTAAACCGATCCAGAAAAAACAATCAAAAGTTATAATTATTAGAAAAAACTTACTTTTTTTACAAAAATTTACTTCGACTTCACAATTTAGTAATCCAAACCCAATATGGCATTCTTACAAAAAGACAAAATTTTCTCCCGGAAATGGTTTTCGAACTACGGTCTTTTAATTGCGGGCAGCTTCATTCTGGCAGCCGGTTTCGTTTTTTTTATTGATCCTCATGGAATAGTTCCCGGAAGTGTTTACGGCATTGGCATCATCATAAACAAAGTAACACAAGGACTGTTTCCACACGGCCCATTTGGACCTCAGGATCCAGCCAATTTTGATGGCTTTTTCATGAAGCTAGTTTATCCCTTAATGGATTATTGTAATGATCTCGTCCGAAAATACGGGGGAGGGATTCCTATTGGATTTGCCGGCTTAATGATAAACATCCCCTTAACCTTCATTGGAATAAAAGTTCTGGGCCCCCGTTTTGGAATAAAAACCATTATCGGATTTATTCTCTGCTCTATCTTCATAGATACACTAACAACCTGGTGGGGATTAATTCCGCTGGTTGACGACGTTCTACTCTCTTGTATTTTTGGGGGAATTCTAATCGGTTTTGGTCTTGGGCTCATCCTAAAAGCCCGCGCCACAACAGCTGGATCAGATATAATCGCAATGATCATCGCAAAATACACAAAACTATCATTGGGCCATCTAATTATTTATGTTGATTCAGCTATCGTTCTATGCAGCTTATTTATAGAAATGGATTGGCAAATCCCCCTCTATTCATGGATTGTTATTTTCATAACTGGTAAAGTTATCGACACCACTTTGCAGGGCACCAATTTTGAAAAGGCTTTATTCATAATTTCTGATAAATTTGAGGAGATTCGCCACAAAGTAATCGTAGATATGAATAGAGGTGGCACCTATATAAAGGGAAATGGAATGTTCAATGGTGCAGAAAAAACCCTGATCTTCACTGTTGTCAACCGCCGAGAGCTCTCCATGCTCGAAGACTACATCCACTCCATCGACCCCAAAGCCTTCGTAACAGTAATGGAGACCAATGAAATTCTGGGGGAGGGATTCAAATCCCTAACAACAAAAATAGAAGAATCGGAAGGCTAATTCTTTATTCAACAATAACAAAAAAGGTGGTCGATTGACCACCTTTTTTTGTAACCATAATCGAGAAAAATAGTATGATTATAAAGATGCCTGTAACATGCAAAGCCACCCCTAAATCACCATGGATCAAAATATCTGTTTCCAACACCCTTTACGCTTTGCTTAAGCATCCCAAATAAATCCTTTTTATTAACTCTTTACATTGGAATTCCAATACCATGAACCAACAGCTTGGATTCATTGTCCTTATCTTTCTACTTACCCTTTTCCCTGTCAGGGCTCAAAAGGTGGGACTTGTATTGAGCGGTGGAGGCGCCAAAGGTATGGCCCACATCGGGCTGATTCGGGCTTTGGAAGAAAACAATATCCCCATTGATTGCATTGCCGGAACATCAATTGGTGCAATTGTCGGAGGCCTGTATGCCATAGGATACACTCCAAACCAACTGGAATCTCTTTTTACTTCAGAGGAATTCAACAATTGGGTACAGGGAAAAATGGAGAACAAATATTACTACTACTTTAAAAAACCAGATCCCAACGCCACCCAATTCCGGCTGAAATTTAAGAAAAAGGGGAAAGGCTACAAACTTAAAATCCCAACCAATCTAATCCCTACATTTCAAATTGATTTTCAATTTCTTAAACTTTACGCCAGTGCAAGCGCTGCTGCCAATAACAATTTCGACAGCTTATACATCCCCTTCCGGTGTGTTGCAACTGATATCTTCAAAAATGAACAAGTTGTTTTTCGAAAAGGAGACTTGGGAGCTGCCATACGAGCCTCCTCTACATTTCCCCTGGTTTATAGACCTATTGCAATTGACAGCGTTGTTCTTTTCGATGGTGGGTTGGTAAACAATTTCCCAGTAGATGTTCTTCTCGAAGATTTTAAACCGGATTTTATCATCGGCAATCAGGTTGCCCACAATTTTGACAAACCCAACTTGGATGATATCGAATCTCAACTGGGCAACATGCTCACACGCGAAACAAAATACGAAATTCCCGATTCACTCGGCATTCTAATCGAAACCAAATTTACCAACATCAATCTTTTGGATTTTAAAAAATACAATCAAATCGCACAAAAAGGGTACGATAGAGCCATGGAATACATGGACCAGATTAAAGAAAGAATTAGTCGAAGAATCCTGTACGCTGAATTACAAAAGAAAAGAATGGCCTTCCGCAGCAAAATCCCACAAGTTCAAATTGATGAAGTCGAAACCCAGGGAGTCAACAAGATCCAAAACCTGTATTTTCTAAAAAGTCTCACGAAAGATAATAAAGGGAAGTACCCTCAACCTGTCAGTCTTGAGGAATTCAAAAAGTCCTATTTCAAACTTATTGCAGACGAACACATCGAAACCATATTTCCAAGAGCTACATACAACCCCAAAAAGAAACTTTTTAATCTAAATCTACACATCAAACCAGAGAGTCAAATTGAAATCCAACTAGGGGGTAACATATCGTCACAATCCGTAAATCAAGCTTATGGTGGTTTTCGATACAATACTGTGACCCGACACGCCTTTACCTATTCCGGCAATTTCTATTTCGGAAGATTATACAACTCCCTTCACCTTGGAGCTCGCATGTACCATGCTGATAATCTACCATACTACCTTGAAGCCTTTTTTACCCAAAATCGTTGGGATTACTTCAAGGGGAGCAGCGGTGTCTTTTTTGAAAACGAACTGCGCACTTTTGCTATTGAAAAGGAAATCAACCTAAGGATAAATTTTGGCATCCCTGTCCATACAAATGGAAAATTCGAAATAGGGCTTGCTGTTGCAGACATGCAAAACAGATTTTCTCCCACCCTGGATTTCCGCGAAAACGGACAATTAAGCACTACCAAATACGACATTCTTACAGCTCACCTTATGATGGAGCGCAAAACATACAACTATCTACAGCATCCAACCATGGGTTCCCACAAAAAAATCCAAATCAGAGGCATTTCAGCCTACCAAAAGGATTTAAAACCGGTACTTCCAAACGGAGGCACCCCCTACCGTCACAATCATAAATGGATCGAAATAAAGGGAGTATATGACAACTACTTCAAGTTGAACTCCCTGTTTCGAGTAGGAGTTCACGCCAGCGGACTGTACTCCAACAGGAAACTCCAGCCTCAGTTTATGTCAACCGTTATGGCCGCTCCAGCTTTTCAGCCCACCCCTCACAGCAAAACTCTATTTATGCCAAAATTCAGAGCCAATCAATACCTGGCATCAGGTCTGAAATTCTTATTTCACCTGTCTTCAAGCCTTCATCTCCGATCCGAGAACTATTACTTTTCACCCTACCAAAGAATCTATCAAGAGGAAAACCTTCAGCCCGCCTATGGCAAAAAAGGTTTCAAGGATTTCTACTTCCATTCTATGAATGCCCTTGTATTTCACTCCCGTTTTGGTCCGGCTAGTATTAGTCTTAACTACTACGAAAAGGAAGGCACAAAATTCTTCTTCCTCTTCAATTTTGGATATATACTATTCAACAAACGAGGAATCGATTAATTACTCCTTTCCCTTTAGTTTCAGAACCAACCTTCTCAACCAAGTGTTATTCTGCAATTCATACACATGCTCCTCCAACAACTTCTTATACTCCAAAGGCATTTCCAGCATACTCAAATCCATGAAATAATTAAATAGTTTATAGTCCGCAGGATGGGCATCGCGATGTTCTACCTTATTAAAATAAAGTCGTAATTGTTCCTCCTCATCCAAGGTAGTGGTTCCTGTATAGTATTTCTTCAACAAATCGGAAGCCTCAGACCTAGTACCCAAAGAACCTCCAAGTCCTTTCCAAATAGATTTTCTGGCCTTAGCCAAAATAGAATGAACATTATTGAATCCCAGTCCCGTTACTTGACAAATCTCATCATCCTGCAAACGACCTGCTCCACGCAAACAAATAACCTCAGCATGCAATTCAGGCAGGTAATTCAAAAGCTCATTTACATCATCGCAACGAGGAATCTGTATCGACTCCCAATCTCCCTCCTCCCATTCCAAATTATGGAAAGGTCGTTTTTCGAATTTTTTATTTTTTGTTTGATGAAGAGCCAGTGACCTCACTTTTTGCAGTACGATCACTTTAAAATTTTCTTCCTTCAGTTCCTTTCGATGCTCCCACCAGTAGAATATGGACTCCTTTAAAACGTCCAGAGCAGCCTCCCCATTACCTAGAAGCCCTTTGATATAGTGATAAAGGTTATCGGAAAATGGTAATACAAAACTGTTAAAATAAGTGCGATTCATTCAATATATATTATAAAATAATAGCTAGGCGTGCAAACCTAACATAAAAGATTGATAATACACAAACTCCTCTGAAAAGGTTTCATCAATTTTATAGTTTTTTCTTGCTTCGCCACACTATTCTAAAAATCATGACACTTCAAAAGTAAATTATGAATTCATTTTTTACTTTTAGGATTAGTCGACTGCAAAATTTTCCTGAAACAGATGCAAAATTGTTTCAGGAACCCGTGTTGGTCGCTGAGTTTGCGTATCAATAAAAGCCAAAACAGTATCACCGGTATTGATTACTTTCCCCGCTTCATTCAATATTTCATAGTAGAATTGAATTCTGGCATTGGGAATGTCTTTCACAATTGTTCGTATCGTAAGTACATCATCATATAGAGCCGGTCGGTGATACCTCACATTCAAACTACAAACCGGCAAAGCAATTCCCTGCGCCTCTATCTCCTTATAACTTAAACCAAGAGTGCGCATCAATTCCGTCCGCCCTATTTCATATAGTCTGGGATAATTTCCATAGTACACTACGCCCATTTGGTCGGTATCACCATAACAAACACGGTATTTAGTTTCGTGAGAATACATATAACAATAGATCATTAAATAATTGTCCCGAAAGCTTTCGGGATGAGATATGAATTTATACCTCTACAAAAGCTTGACGAACTATTGTAAAGGTATTTTTGACATTATTAGCGGCAACTAAAACCTGAATCGAAAACTACTTTAATGGAGAATCAGGTTCTTTGGCCATATGATTATAGGATAGCTTCTCCAATAAGGATGGCCACCATTTATTCAACCATACCGTAAATTTCCCTTCTACAAAGGTCATGATGAGTTCACGCTTGCGCTTAACCACAGCATTGGTGATCAACCGTGCGCACTCCTCTGCAGACATCATTTTGGATTCATCACGAGGAGTTTCCCCCTGGCTGGAACCATCAGCCGTCAAAGCAACATTCCTTACATTGGATGCAGTAAAACCGGGAGCGGCCACCAAAACATGAAGTCCGGTTTTCAGATTTTCTACCCTCAGCGTATCCAGGAAGCCACGAATGGCAAATTTGGATGCAGAATAGCCTGTTCTCGCAGGTAAACCTATATAACCCGCAATAGAAATCACCCCAACAACAGAACCTTTCGTCTCCAATAAATGGGGTAATGCGTATTTTGTACAATAAACCGTTCCCCAAAAGTTCACATCCATGAGCTTCTTCATTACTGAAAGTTCCATATCGTTAAAAAGAGCTCGCATTGAAATACCAGCATTGTTTACCAACACATCAATTCGATCATATTTCTCAAGGGTTTTATCTACTAGATTCTGGCAATCCTCCTCCACACTTACATCAGTACGTACCGATATGGATTCCGCATTCATCTGGGTCAACTTTTGTTCCACTTCTTTTAATTTATCCAGACTACGGGCGGCCAACACTAATTTTGCTCCCCTTTGAGCAAATTCAAAGGCCAAGGCTTTTCCTATACCAGAAGAAGCACCAGTAACAATTACAACTTTATCTTTCATTAAGACTACTTTTTTTTTCGAATACTGAGAATTAGGGAGAGAAATAGAAGAACTGGAGTATTTTCGATTTCATTGTTGAAACAACAAAAACTTACCTTTTGAGACACCTCTCCTCTCCAACACAACCGAAACAGCTCAATGCCTGAGATTTACCAAAACAAATCAAACTATTTCAAATTGTAAGTACAAAAATAGAATTAATTTCAATTATCATTCATTCAAAACAGGAAAACTAGCCTTATCATAAAGCCTCATTTGTAAAACCTGTACAATTGACCAAAAGCTGTACTTTTTTTCAAAAAAATATTTATCTCTTTATCATTTTACGAACCAGCAGACTATGCCTGATTTCGGCAGAAAACCGAGCAAAAATGTGGCTTCGGCCAAGAAAAACTGTTTGCGATTTAAATTTAATCGCTCTATATTTGCATCGCTTTTGAAAAGCACAGGTACTGATTCCTTAGCTCAGCTGGTAGAGCACAACACTTTTAATGTTGGGGTCCTGGGTTCGAACCCCAGAGGGATCACAAA
>JBGRQA010000027.1:0-86406 GCA_041725895.1 Marinifilaceae bacterium | reverse complement strand
AGCAATCTCTTGAATTCCTCTACCCGGAATTGATTGATGTAATCGTTAAAATTTAAGCCATGTCCCTGGTTAATAATTTCGGAAAGATGATGAACAGGCAGCCCCATCCGATCGGAAAGATTGTTCAAGGAGAATTCACTATCCAGGAACAATTTCTCATTTTGCATCAGAGAATCCATCCTTTGAATAAAATTCTGAATTTCGTCCGCAGAAAAACGTCCCTTTCGATCCCCCTCTCTTTTCGTTCGTTCCATCTTTAATTTGGGATACATGGTTTCCGGTGCAGATATAAAAATAAAGCTCAACAAATAAGTAATGATTAGAAAAAAAGCCAGATCAATCCATTCCAACATCGAAACAAATTTGGTTCCGGAGCACAAAACCGCACTTATACGAAATAAGCCATGTATCACCACCACCATCGAAGCCAATCGAATCCAATCCTCTCCCTGCCGAATACCTCCCAACAGGAACTTGCCCCAAGGACGATCTTTTCGAAATTGGAATAGCAACACCACAGGTAGAAAAACATACCAGCTACGAACAAGAAGTTGAACAGATTTACCAACCAAAGGATAAATCACAACAACTTCCCTTTCTACAGAGCTCCAAAAAAGAAAAAGAGAGAAGAAAAGCCATCCAAATGCAATTACAAAAGAAACATTCTTGGCTACCTGTAGCCATCCTATTTTCCTCTTAACCCCAATTAGAGTTTTACAATAGAAAAAGAACAAAATCACAATTCCCAGTTCCAGGGGTTGAGCCAAAGCACTCATTAATCCTACCGGGATAAAAAGTTCTTTGATCTGAATAAAGGAAAGCAGGTAGTAAATACTCAGAAGAAAAAGAAAACCCTGTAAAAGTTGATTGTGTCTTTTACGAAATTTTTTTTGCGCAAGAACACCCATCAGAACAAAGCTTTGTCCAATACAAAACAGAAGAAAATTTGAAAGAAGTTCAAACGACATAGCCAGGTAATTGTGGTTTCGCTTCTAAATTAAAAAGTTTCCAAAAAAAATCATAAACACTTGAGTAAAGACAAAAAAAAACCGCTTCCTATTTCTAAGAAGCGGCTTTACGGGTGGTACCACCTGGAATCGAACCAGGGACACATGGATTTTCAGTCCATTGCTCTACCAACTGAGCTATGGTACCGTTGGTTTGTTTTGTTGCTACAAAAGTAAACAAATAATCCTTGCCACAAAATATTTTTTTCACTCTCTAAGCCGCACCCAATGGCACATTGCGCGAAATGCATTCAAAATCAAAGCCCTTTCTTCTTGTTTAGATTTCATCTAAATACAATTTTAAAATGAGCGGGTATTTCATCTTAACAAACAATTTCCTCTAAAAAGATAGCCCCTTAGGTACAATTATTGCTGTAAGCCTCATATCTTAAGCAACTAAAGTAAAACTTCAATTCAATAAAATAGATTTTATCATGAATCGCAGAAAATTTCCTATAATCCTATATCTTTTTTTTCTCCCATTCTTTTTATCCCTACTAATAGTATCCTGTAGTAAGGATGATGATTTAGACCTACCAGGAATCGAATCCCAGTCCAGCGTAATTTCCGAAATTGATGAGATCATGAAGGAATGGTACCTTTGGAATGAAGACCTTCCGGAAATCAACCCCAATAGTTTTGACTCTGCCAATGAATACTTCGACAAACTTCTGGCACCTCAGGATAAATGGAGCTTTATCGACAACCTGGACGAACTGATGGCTTTTCTGGAAAACGGAACCTACAAAGGATATGGCTTTGCTCTTAAATGGAAAGACCAGGAGCATTTAATGGTGAAACTAGTATACGATGCATCTGTCCTAAAAACAGAAGGTATCACCCGCGGATGGGAACTTATCAGAATTAACGGAAAAGCCCCAAGTAGCATGAATGACGATGACATCATTAACGAATTAAATCGTCCCGGCAATTCATTTGTATTCAAAAATAGTAGCGGAGAACAAAAAGAGTTGATCTTATCCCAGACTGAAATGCAGCAAAACACGGTTCTTCATCAAGATGTAATCACAACTGAAAAAGGAGCTAAAGTTGCCTACCTGGTATTCGACAGCTTTTTGGATTCATCTGAGCAAGAATTGAATGCTGCCTTTTCGGATTTTAAGACCAAAGGTGCTACCGAATTAATTCTGGATTTAAGATACAACGGAGGAGGAAGTACTAAAATTTCGAATCAGTTGAGTGCACTAATAACAGGCAATACCTTCACCGGACAGGTCTATTCAAAAATATTTCACAATCAGAGCAAATCGGCATCCGATACCATCGACCTCTTTCTCTCCCAACCAGCAGCCTATAATTTCGAACGGATTTTTATCATCACTACCCGCTCCACTGCCTCTGCCAGCGAAATGGTTATTAACGGTCTGGAACCATACCTGGGAGCCGAGAATGTTATTCTAATCGGAACCCAAACACACGGAAAGCCCGTAGGAATGTACGTTTTTGAAGTGCCAAAATTCAATTTGGCTGTGGTCCCCATCAGCTTCAAAATAACGAACAAAGATGATATTGGAGAATATTTCGATGGGATTCCTGTCGATTTTGAAATTGCCGATGACCTAACCCACGATTGGGGTGATCAGGAGGAAACCAATCTAAAAGCAGCTCTCAATTACATTGAGACCGGAATTTTCGACCAGGCAATGCTTCTCAAAGCCGGAGCCCCCAAAGGAAGAGAATTGCCATTGAAGGGATTCAGAGAAATGATTGGAGCTTTCTAAACCAAGAAAAACAGAGTTCAGTGATTAATAAAGCTACTCCAGCCCCATTATTTACTACATTGGGCCGTTTCTGAACAGGAACGGCCATTTTTTGGAGTAGCTTTGGAAATAATAGAACACAGATGACACTGATCAAACTGATTTTCGCAGATCCTGTCCCCACTCTATAGTGAAAACATTTACACCAAGAGCCGTAAAAACAAAAAGAGATCAACCTGTAGATTGATCTCTTTTGTGGTACCACCTTGCCCCGATGGCTATCGGGGCGAACCAGGCGTATATCTATATTTTTCCAATAGCTTTTGAATAATATTCGCATAGCGGCGTAAATTTTCAATGTACCTGCGACTTTTCATCCGCTTGATATGCTCTTCAATTCGTCGAGCCTGAGCAATAGTTTCACATTCCTGTGAAAAATACAATTCCCAATCCTTCACTTTTGAAGTAAAGGATCTTGCCTAAACTCCATTCCGATGCATTGAAATCCGTTCTTCTAAATCTTTCGTATAACCAATGTAGTATTGATTCAATGAAGAACTGAAAAGTATATAAACCTCTATTTCCATGAATTTAAAGATACAAAAAAAGGATCAATCAAAAGATTGATCCTTTTTCGTGGTACCACCTGGAATCGAACCAGGGACACATGGATTTTCAGTCCATTGCTCTACCAACTGAGCTATGGTACCCTAAATTGGTTATAAACTCAGAAAAAGAAAGTGGTACCACCTGGAATCGAACCAGGGACACATGGATTTTCAGTCCATTGCTCTACCAACTGAGCTATGGTACCCTCTTTACTTGAGCGATGCAAAAGTACGCAAAAAATTATAAGCTCCAAATAAAATCGTAAAAAATAGCAAAAAAAATCGCAGTAGGGTTCTAAACTTCTTACTACCTTTGCAGCCTAATTAATTTGATATATGGTATTTGAAACTCATACATTATCCAATGGTATTCGATTAATCCACAGGCCCATTAATTTGAATGTAGCCCACTGTGGCATTCTATTGAACACCGGATCGCGCGATGAGCAGGAGGACGAATGGGGAATGGCCCATTTTATTGAGCATGTTATCTTTAAGGGGACGCGCAAAAGAAAAGCTTACCACATTCTAAGCCGAATGGATGATGTGGGTGGAGAAATCAATGCCTACACCACCAAGGAAGAAACCTGCATCTACGCAACCTTTTTGGACAAGGACTACAACCGCGCTTTGGAATTGATAAGCGACATCACCTTTAATTCTGTTTTTCCGGAAAAAGAACTGGAAAAAGAAAAAGAAATAATCATCGATGAAATCAATTCCTACAAGGACAGCCCCTCAGAATTAATATTCGATGATTTTGAGGAATTGATCTTCCATAAGGATCCCATCGGCCGTAACATACTGGGAACACCCAAAAACATCAAAAAATTTAACAAGGAGGATATCCTTCGATTTATACAGAACAATTACCACACCGATCAGATGGTAATTGCCTCCGTGGGAAATATTCCTTTCAAAAAACTGGTGAAACAGGTGGAACGATATTTTGGAGACGTTCCAACCAACCTTCGTGTAGAGAAGCGACAGAAACCAAATTCCTACGAACCATTCTCCAAAACTCTGATCAAAAACACCTATCAAAGTCATTGCATTGTAGGAAATGTAGCTTATGACCTAAACGATGACAGAAGAATTACTCTTTCCCTTTTGAGCAATATATTGGGAGGGCCGGGCATGAATTCCCGTCTGAATCTTTCCCTGAGAGAAAAGCACGGTTTGGCCTACAATGTGGAATCGAACTATACCCCATACTTTGATACCGGGGTGCTCAACATTTATTTCGGAACCGACAAGGACAATCTGAACCGTTGCCTAAACCTTGTCTACAAGGAAATGGACCGCCTCTGCAATCAGAAACTGGGTTTACTGCAACTCAAGAGGGCTAAAAACCAGATGATCGGCCAGATTGCCATTTCTTCCGAAAACAACGAAAACCTGATGCTGAGCATAGGGAAAAGCTACATGATGTACAACAAAGTGGACACTCTTGCTGAAGTATACAAAAAAGTGGAAGCTATTACGGCAGAGCAACTCATGGAAGTTGCCAACGAAATATTAAACAAAGACAAATTAACAACCCTGATTTACAAATAGAGCATGTTGGAGATTAACCGGGAATTGGAAGATTATATCCTAACCCACACCGAAGAGGAAGATACCGTACTGAAAGAACTGGATCGGGAAACTCATGTAAAAATGCTGCGCCCAAGAATGCTTTCGGGACACATGCAAGGCAAATTTCTGAAGATGATCTGCCAAATGATTCAACCCAAAAGAATTCTTGAGATCGGAACATATACCGGCTATTCAGCCATCAGCATGGCGCAGGGAATGACAGAAGAAGGTCAACTTCACACCATCGATATCAATGACGAAATAGAGGGATTCACCAGACAATTTTTAGAAAAATCGGGTTTACAGGAGAAGATCCATTTCCACATTGGGGAAGCTCTGGAAGTTATTCCCCAAATAGATGAAACTTTCGACCTGGTATTCATTGATGCAGATAAACGCCAATACGTGGACTATTACGAAACCGTACTCCCAAAACTTCGTCCGGGTGGTTTCATTTTAGCAGATGATGTACTTTGGGATGGAAAGGTTGTTGAACAAGTGGAAGCCAACGACAAGCAAACCCAAGGCATCCTTGCCTTTAACGATCATGTTCACCAGGATACCCGCGTAGAAAACCTGATGCTTCCCATTCGACATGGGTTGATGGTGCTCAGAAAAAAATAAGTTTCAAAATTGTTTCTTGTTCCTGGTTTGACCGGAGCAAGAAACAAAGAACTAATATTGATCCTTCTACCTTTCCACCACTTTAACGAGTATGGTTGCTCCCAGGTTGACATGACCTTTATTTTTAATAGTTTGCCAGCCCTGTTTTGCCAACTCCCTTTCTATGGCTCCATTGAGCATTCCATGTCCTACAAGAATTGAAGTTTCTTCCTCGATGGCACTCTCTATGAGTTTTTCAGCACATCTGTAGGCACGCTTCTTAGCCTCCTTAAAACTTTCGATGCCCCGATGATTGAAGCCTAGAAACCAAGTTCCTCTACTGAAGAACTGCCAAACTACGAGGGGAACCTTAATCACGCTACTTGCCCGAATGGCTTTAATTTCAAACTCACGAAACAGAGAATCGGCAACAATGGGGAAATTGTCTCCAAAAATTCCCTGGGCCGTTTCCTGTGAACGGCGCAAACTGGAACAGTGAATCGTATGTCTCCTATCAAGATCAACCCGTACCAAACCCGAATCAATGGGATGAATGGGCACCAGATTGTAGTTCGTCATATATTGTTGGGCTTCTTGTACGGAATAGAAAGCTTTCTTTTTTAAATTGGGCTTAGCATGGCGAATCAGGTAGATCTGAAGCAATCTTTTGCCCTCTTTCTTCAATTCACTTTGAAACTCCTCATCTACCTCGCGAACACAGGTAAAAGCAGCACAATTCCGACCATAAATCTCCTCTGTAGACAGATGATATTTTTCTTCATCCCCATTCAAAAGCTTCGTGGAGGCGCATGAAACACAGATAAGAAGTAATACAAACCACACACTATATTTGGAAAGATTGTTCATTCGATGAGATAAATTTTGTCACTAAAGAAAAAACTAATTGTACAAATTTAACAAATTTCCCTTGCCTCTTCCTCTCTTAGACACTCAGGAATAGAACAAAGGCAGTAAAAAATTCCTACCTTTGTCCAAATTTTTACGAAACGATCGGTAATCGTCAACACGATTTACACCGATTTGTATTTCATCCCTGCAAGTATCGGGATCGAAAATAAACGATACAACATCAAGATATTATCATGGAAACAAAAAAACTGACACAATTCAGTCCGGGCGCCGGATGTGGATGCAAGATTTCACCAAAAGATCTGGAGTGCATTCTAAAAAGCAGCTCTCCCATTCAAGCTCATCCCAACCTTTTGGTTGGCAACGACACCAAGGATGATGCTGCGGTTTTCGATTTGGGCAATGGACAAGCTGTGATCAGTACAACTGACTTTTTCACTCCAATTGTTGATGATCCCTATGATTTTGGTCGAATCGCCGCCACCAATGCCATCAGCGACATCTACGCTATGGGAGGAAAACCCATCATGGCTTTGGCCATTTTGGCCTGGCCTCTTGAAAAACTATCCACCGATCTGGCCCAGAAAGTAATTGAAGGCGCACGAGATGTATGTGCCAATGCAGGAATCACCCTGGCTGGAGGACACAGCATCGACATCTCCGACCCTGTTTTTGGGCTATCGGTGAACGGATTGGTAGAAACCAAACGTATCAAACAAAACAATACGGCAACTCCCGGATGTACTTTATTCCTGACCAAACCATTGGGGATTGGTGTACTCACCACCGCCGAGAAGAAAAAATTACGAGCACACGAAGACAACCAACTGGTGGTTGACCTGATGTGTACATTAAACAAAGTTGGGGAAGTATTCGGAAAGCAGGACTACATCAAATCTATGACTGATGTTACCGGATTTGGACTGCTGGGTCACCTGAGTGAGATCTGCGAAGGAAGCCAGGTAAATGCCATCATCAATTATGATGCTGTTCCAAAAATCGAAGGTGTAGAAGAACTAATCCAACAGAAATGCACCCCCGGTGGGACCCGACGCAATTGGAACTCCTACGGTCACCTCATCGGAGATATTACCGAAGATCAAAAAGCGTTGCTTTGTGACCCACAAACCAGCGGTGGACTATTAGTAGCTGTAGAAAACAATCATATTGATGAATTCCTTGCAGTTGCCGAAAAAGAAGGATTCCAACTGAACCCAATCGGGCAACTGGTGGAACGAAACGAAAACGAGCAACCTTACATAAGCATTCAATAATATCAATTATATTTTTAAAAAGCCACGAAGTCGCTTTACTCCTTCTGCCTTTTTAAAGATTTATCGTAATAATACCACACCATAATTTTCAAAATGGTACAACTATGACACAAGGAATTTCTAATAATACCCTACTGCAAATTACCAAAGACGGTATGGGCGATGGCAGTGACGAACTGGGACTAAAACTGATTAACAACTATCTGAAACTAATCTCAGCAGACAATCAATTGCCAAAGATTATTGTTTTTTACAACAGCGGTGTAAAATTGATTTGCGAAGGATCGCCTGCCCTGGAAGCGCTGCAAACATTAGAAGAGAAGGGTGTTAAAATGCTGGCCTGTAAAACCTGTCTTGATTTCTTTGGAATCTCTGAAAAAATTAAGGTGGGAACCGTAGGCTCAATGCCCGACATCATTACATTGCAATACAGTGCCGACAAGGTGATCAACCTGTAAAAATAAAATCGAAATACACTTCATCCCCAAAGCCCAGACTTTGGGGATTTTTTATGCCCTATTTTTTTTCCCCCATTAAAGCGAAGCAATAAAATTGGTTATCAATGGAAAGCTTATTATATTTAATAAGACAAATTCCAAATAATCTAATTTGAAGATTCTGCTCACATATACACTACTAAGCATATTTCTCCTCAACCTATTTGAGACAGACCTCCTCATCCTTCATTTTGAAATCAACAGAGATTATTTTGCAGAACTTTGCATCAATAAAGACAAAAAGAATCTGCATTGCAATGGACACTGCCAATTGGAAAAGCAATTTCGCAAACACCAAGAGGATCAACCGCCCAAAGAAAAAACAGTGCCCCAAAAAGAGAATTCACCTTTTATTTGTTCTGTTTTGCCTATCCAAGACCATGCTATCAGTCCTAATTGCGCAACACTCCCCTCCTATTGTAAAATCCTAAAACACCGACTGAATTATTTCGAGATTTTTCATCCTCCCAAAATTTACCTTGCATTTCCAGGATCTACGTATTGAGTGAAACAATTTCTTTGTCACTCAATATGCACTACCTGGTATCTATCATTTTCATTTGAGCAAAACAATTGATTTCGACACCATTCGAAATCAAGTAACTAATTCATGAAATATTTTAGATGAAAAAAATATTACTTATCTGTATTCTTTTAATGGGAATTAAGGGATACGCTCAAACCATAGAAATTCGGTTGAGTGACAAACAGAGCGACACTCCAATTGCTTTTGCACACTTTTTATACGACACTCAGAAAGGCGTTGCCACCCCGAAAGGTATTATCAGAATCAACTTTATCGAAAATGCAAAATTAATTCTATCCCATGTAAACTACGGAAAAGTGGAAGTTCCGTACGAAAAACTTCGAATCGCTATTCACACCGGGATCCTAAAACTTCCCCAAACACACATTTCATTGCTTCCATCCACAGTTATCGCCCGCCGCAACAGCAAAGCCGAAAGCCAAACCATACAGGTAAGCAGCAATGACAAACTTTCGCATGATGCAGGAGACTTTTTAAGCCAGAGTGCGGGAATTAACGGCATCCGCAAAAGTGGAAGCTATGGTTTCGATCCGGTTTTGAGGGGATTCAAATACGATCAAATCAATATCGTTATGGACAACGGAGTGAGCGCTACTGCGGCCTGTCCCAATCGCATGGATCCTCCCATCAGCCAGGTTCCCTTGAACATGGTCGACAAGGTAGAAATCGTAAAGGGTCCTCACTCCTTACGCTTTGGAAATGCTTTTGGAGGAACCCTGCATTTCAAATCCTCCACGACTACCTTCTCCAAAACAGCAAAAGCAATAGGACGAACCACCGGAAGCTACGAAAGCAATGGCAAAATCTACCGCACCGAAGCATTAGCCGGAATCAAAGGAAATTTTTACAATTTTGGAGTCTTCGGAGCCTACAGCCAGGGCAACGATTACGAGGACGGCAACGGAACCAGAGTGGCTTCAGGCTTCAACCGTCGTAATGTCGGCTTAAGCAGTCTTTTCAAGCTATCAAAGACACAAAACATCAAACTATCGGCCAACAATAATTTTGCAGAAGATGTAGATTTCCCTGCCCTCAACATGGACCTTCGGGAAGATGACACATGGCTGGTCACCCTGGATCATAAAATTAACTTTCAAGAAAAAAAACTGGCATCCATTACCACCTCAGCTTTTGGTTCCTTTGTAGATCATGAAATGGATAATCTGGGCAAAGATCTAAATCCACGGAAGGTGAATGCAGTCACTAAGGCGGAAACCAAAAACTATGGCGCCCGATCCGAAGCTATCTTCCAGTTAGGGGAAAGCACCCTATTTGCAGGCATTGACTTCAAAAGAGAGGAAGCAGAAGGGATCCGAACCCGCAATTTTCTAATGGGGCAGATGCAAGGAAAAACAATCTTTGACAACATCTGGCAGGATAGCTACATGGAAAAAAGCAGTCTGTTTGGAGAATATCATTTTCCAATCGATGAGCTTTACTTTGTGGCTTCGGCCCGTTTGGAATACAATAGAGCCAAAAGCAGGGACAAAGCCGAAAAATTCCTTCTGGCAAATCCATCGGATCCATCGGATCATCTGAACACATCCATGAGTCTGGGCCTAACCAAAGATCTCTCGAAACAAGTAAGAATGGGACTCTGGCTGGGAAGAGCAGAACGAAGCGGAAGTCTTACCGAACGTTTCATCAACCACATTCCCGTAGGGCGTGATCCGTTTGAACGAATCGGGAACACCGATTTAGATTCGGAGGTCAACTACCAAATCGATTACAATTTTTCGTGGAGACTGGAAAAATCAGAATTGAGCATCAATGTTTTTGCCTCTTTTCTTCGCGATTACATCAGCGCAAGCATTCGTGAAGATTTAAGTCCTTTAATGCCAACTGCACCGGGAGTAAAGCAGTACATCAATATCGACAAAGCAGAAATGAGAGGATTCGAAGTGAGCTGGCAGCAAGAATTGGCTTCAAACTTGTACCACAGAGCGGATATGGCTTTCACCTACGGAAAAAACAAGGAACTCAATCAGCCACTACCCGAAATTCCTCCATTGGACTTTCGCTATTCCCTGGGCGGAAATTTCTTCCAACACAAGTTCCATACGGAACTCTCCCTTCGGCATGTTTTGGAGCAAAACCGAATTGCTACAGATTTTGGGGAAAGCAAAACACCCGATTTTACTGTTTTAGATCTGAATGCTTCCTACTTTCCAACAGAAAACATCAGCCTTTCGGGTGGGATTCGTAATCTTTTCGACGAGGCATACTACGAACACCTGAACCGGGCGGTAAAAGGAAGTAGTCCTTTACCCATTTTTGCACCCGGGCGAAGCTTTTACATCACAATTGCCTTGGAATTTTTGTAAAAAAACTACGAAAGAGCAGGTGCAGACTTCTGCATCTCTCCTTACTCTACATTAAACATAACACAAATCTACAGCTAAGAAAAAAGCTCCAACCTTTCGATTGAAGCTTTGTGATGGTACCCGGAGCGGGACTTGAACCCGCACGGCCGTGAAGCCACTGGATTTTAAGTCCAGCGTGTCTACCAATTCCACCATCCGGGCATCCTTAAATGGATGGAGCGAGAAACGAGACTCGAACTCGCGACCCCAACCTTGGCAAGGTTGTGCTCTACCAACTGAGCTATTCTCGCATTCTTTAGAAATCAACAGCACGACTTGAAACAAATGATGTGTTGTTTTCTCGTTTGGTGCTGCAAATATATACCTAATTTTTTATTCTGCAAAAGAAAAATCTCAATTCGGGAAGAAATTTTTGATCATCATAAAACACCTGGAAACATTCAGCATACTGGACTAATTGAGGATCAACACAAACTGCACTTCTATTTCATTGCAAAAAAAAATTCCAGCATTCTTTAAAAATGCTGGAATTCTATATGGTAATTCAATCCTTCTAAATTCCGGAAATTTTTTTGATCTCATGCAGCTTGTTCAAAGCTTCCAAAGGAGTCAGGTTGTTAATGTCCATACCACTGATTTCATCCCGAATTTGTTGCAAAACCGGATCGTCCAATTGGAAAAAGCTCATCTGGTACCCTTCACGCTGTTGAGCCAACTCTCCCACCGGTTTGGCGATAGTCTCGCTGGGATCTCCGTTACCATTGCCTTCCATCTGAACAAGAATTTCATCGGCACGTTTCACAACCGACTTGGGCATTCCCGCCATTCGTGCCACGTGGATCCCAAAACTATGGTTAGATCCTCCAGGTACCAACTTCCTTAGAAAAATCACCTTGTTGTTCACCTCACGAACCGATACATTGAAATTCTTCACTCTTCCAAAGGATTTTTCCATCTCGTTCAGTTCGTGGTAATGAGTTGCAAACAGGGTTTTGGCTTTGTACCTGGGATGTTCGTGAATGTACTCAACAATGGACCAGGCGATGGAAATACCATCATAGGTACTGGTTCCCCGTCCCAACTCGTCCAATAAAATTAAACTCCGAGAGGAAAGATTGTTCAGAATACTGGCTGCCTCATTCATCTCCACCATAAAGGTTGATTCGCCCAACGAAATATTATCGGAAGCTCCAACACGGGTGAAAATTTTATCCACATAACCAATTCGAGCAGCCTGGGCAGGAACAAAACTACCCACCTGCGCCATGAGTACAATCAGGGCTGTTTGACGCAACAAAGCTGATTTACCTGCCATATTGGGCCCGGTAATAATCATAACCTGTTGTTTCTCATCATCCAACTGCACATCGTTGGCAATATAACTTTCGTCAATTGGCAACTGCTTCTCAATTACCGGATGTCGCCCCTGCTTGATATCCAAAATATGGGAATCATCCACAACAGGGCAAACGTAATGGTTCTCCTGGGCCAGGTTCGCAAAAGACAGCAAACAATCCAAACGGGCAATCAAATTGGCATTCAACTGAATGGAGGAGATATAATCGGCAATACTCAACACCAGATCAATATAAAGCTGGCCTTCGAGTACCATAATCTTTTCCTCCGCACCTAATATTTTCTCTTCGTATTCTTTAAGCTCCTGGGTTATATATCGTTCAGCACTCACAAGAGTCTGCTTGCGAATCCACTCCTCGGGGACTTTGTCTTTATGAGTGTTCCTAACCTCAATGTAATATCCAAAAACATTGTTGAATCCAATCTTCAGGGAAGGAATACCCGTTCGGTCACTCTCCCGCATCTGCATCTGCAGAAGATAATCCTTCCCTGCATAAGCTATTTGACGCAACTCATCCAATTCTTTGGACACTCCTTCGGCAATAACGCCACCTTTGTTGATCATGTTGGGAGGATCGGCCATGATTTCCTTCTCAATTTTCTCGCTCACACTCTGGCAAGGATTCAATTGCTCTCCAATGTGCTCCAAATTAGCATTCCCTGATTTCAGACAGTACTCTCGAATGGGTTCAATGGCGCGCAGTGCATTCTTAAGTTGCATTACTTCCCGGGGAGAAATTCGATTTACTGCCACCTTGGAAATGATACGTTCCAGATCTCCAATCTGACGAATCTCATCCTCCAGATGGAAACCCATCTCCTCGTTATTGGTAAAGAATTTCACCACGTCCAATCGTTTGTTGATTCGGGCAGTATCTTTTAATGGCAAAGCAAGCCATCGCTTCAGCAAACGAGATCCCATGGGCGAATGCGTTCGATCCATTACCTGCGCAAGAGGTACAGCTCCTTCATTCAGGGAGCCAAAAAGTTCCAGGTTACGAACAGTGAATTTATCCAGCCAAACATATCTGTCCTCTTCAATTCGGGACAATTGAGTAATATGACCTATCTGACTGTGTTTCGTAAAATCCAAATAATTAAGAACAGCACCTGAAGCAATGATACCATTACGCAATTTATCCACCCCAAACCCTTTCAGTGAGTTGGTTTCAAAATGTCGCAACAAACGATCCCGGGCAGCATCCTCTGTAAATACCCAATCGTCCATGGTAAAGGTGTAGAACTTTCCACCAAAAAGTTCATTGAATATCTTCTCCTTCCCCTTCTGGTATAGCACCTCTTTGGGTTGCAAGTTTCCCAGTAGCTTATCAATATATTCAAAATCACCTTCGGCTGTTAGGAATTCACCAGTAGAAACATCCAAAAAGGCAATCCCCGCCACTTTCTTCTCCAGGTGAATACAGGCCAGGAAATTATTTTCTTTATGTTCAAGTACATTATCATTGAAAGAAACCCCGGGCGTCACCAACTCGATGATCCCCCGCTTCACCAATTTTTTAGTCTTCTTGGGATCTTCCAACTGCTCACAAATAGCCACCCTTTGCCCGGCTCTTACCAACTTGGGCAAATAGGTATCGATGGCATGATGGGGAAAACCGGCCAACTCCACATAGGAGGCCGATCCATTCGCTCGTTTTGTCAACGTAATGCCCAGTATTTCGGACGTTTTAACTGCGTCCCGCTCAAAAGTTTCGTAAAAATCACCCACTCGAAACAGCAATATTGCATCAGGATGCTTCTCCTTCATCTGGTAATACTGCTTCATCAATGGGGTTTCAACCGCTTTTCCTTTCTTTGCCAATGGTATAATATTTTTTGTTTACAACTAGTCTAAATTGCTAAAAAACAAATATAGGCAAAAAGTCGGGAAAGCCTTCCCCTCAGAATTTTCATCAACCTATTATGATTGATTCCATATCATTTCTTTTCCAAAATTTTCAAAAATTCTAACAAAACTCATGTTAATTCTCTTCAATATGTTTTATTTTTAATGCATGTCATATAAGTATGATAATATCTAACCATTTGTTACGAGTTTCACGGCAAAACCGGTTCCCTGCCGGTTTTGCCTACAGAACTCTCTCGGAGAAAACGTATTGACCGATGAAGAATATTCTAATTATTGGTGCCGGTCTTTCGGCTACCAGTCTCATCAAATACCTTCTGCAGCATTCCACTGAATATGGTTGGCAAATCACTGTTGGAGATATTTCTCTTGATTTAGTAAAACGAAAAGTGGCCGATCACCCAAATGGTCGATCCATTCAATTTAACATTAAAGATCTGCAACAAAGAACAGAAGAAATCGCCAGGGCAGATATTGTCGTCTCCATGGTACCCACTTCCATGCATCCAATAGTAGCTCAGGAATGCCTGAAACATGGAAAACACTTGTTAACCCCCTCCTATGTTAGCCATGAAATAAAAAACATGGATACTGAAGCCAAAGAAAAGGGTGTCGTCTTTTTGAACGAACTGGGAGTGGATCCGGGAATCGACCACATGTCGGCCATGCGAATCATTGACAGGATTAAAACCCAAGAAGGCAAATTACTGGCATTCAAATCCTATTGTGGAGGCCTTGTAGCGCCTGATTGTGATAACAATCCCTGGCATTATAAATTTTCATGGAATCCAAGAAATGTTGTACTGGCTGGCCAGGGAACAGCCCAGTACAAAGATAAGGGACAATACAAATATGTTCCCTACAACCAACTGTTTTCGACCATAACCAATGCTGAAATTCCCGGCTATGGTTCATTCGAAGTATATCCCAACAGGGATTCACTACAATATTGCGAACTATACAATCTTGAAGACATTCCATCCATCATCCGAGGCACTATGCGGCGCCCGGGCTACTCAAAGGCCTGGAATGTTTTTGTGCAACTGGGCTGTACCGACGACAGCTATACAATGAGAGATTCGCATAAATTGAGCTACAGACAATACCTGGAAAGTTTCCTTCCCTACATTAAAGGAAAAACCACGGAGGAAACCCTGGCTCATGTTGCAAAACTCAAACAAGACTCTCCTGTAATGGCAAAATTCAAATGGTTGGGCCTTTTCTCCGATGATATTATTGGCATCAAGAATGCAACCCCAGCCATGATTCTGCAAAAAATACTGGAGGAAAAGTGGATTCTGGACGCTAATGATCGGGATCTTTTGGTGATGCAACACATTATTGATTTTGAACTGAAGGGAGAAAAAAAGCGGATCATCTCCTCAATGACCTACGAAGGGAAAGACAGCGAAAACACAGCTATGTCTTATACAGTTGGAACTCCACTGGCCATCGCAACCAAACTTCTGGCCCAGGGACACATTCATGTAACTGGAGTACAAATCCCTACCTCTCCGGAATTGTACAATCCAATACTGGATGAATTGGAAGAATTAGGCATTCAATTCAACGAAGAAGAAATAAGCTTGTAATCCCCAGCAAACAAACAACTACTAACACACACACAAACAGCTTTTTAGCTTTTATTCATTTTTAACTTTACCGGTTTTGTATTTTTTCTTTAAATTTGATGGAATTTATCTTATTCTTCATTCATGAAAATATACAGAACAATTTTTTTCCTGGCAGTAGCATACCTACTTCAGGCCTGTGCCGGTCCCTCTATCCTTCAAAGCAACTGGAAACCAAAAACAAGAAATGCTGACCAACTTTACAATGAAACTCCTGCAAGTTTCCTTTTTTCCAGGGACGATATTAGTCTAAAAGTATTCAACAACCGGGAAAAAATAAATCTTATCCTGGAATCCAATACTCCAATCACCGTTGAGAAAATTCTCCGTTTGGGCTTAAGCATCTGGATCGACCCATCGGGAAAAAACAATCGTAATTTAGGTGTCAACTTCCCTCTTCCCTTTGAGGATCAAGCCAAATTATCCGATAGACTGCCTGGATATGCACTGACTCCCGACCATCTAAACGCTGTTTTTCAAAATTTGAATGAAATTGAACTAGTCAATTTCATTCCTGATGAGACACTTACAATATCACGAATCGAAACGGAAGAGGGAGTTTCAGTTCAACTTTTGAGCCTTCCAAACAAACTCTTCCGCTATAACCTAAGTATCCTCCTAAACAAATTGTATCCACAAATGGATGAACTGAAAGCCGGAACCAAACTCAGCATTGGAATCTCCTCAGTAAATGAACCGGATTCGGAATACTATTCTGCAATGTCGAGTCGGGAAGTCATTCGAAAAAAAATGGATCAGTTAAAAGCCGGCAACGTTTCGACCAAGGAGATCACGGAGCAATGGATGACTTTTGAGCTGGCCACTCCCTAGTAAATTTCAAACCTACAAACAAAACCACATAGTAAAAATGAAGAATTATTACCAAGTTGCCTTATTCAGCGTTATCGTGCTAGTACAGGCCTGTACATCAACACCCATTAAAACAATGGGAGACCGACACATTGCCATTTTCCAGGACGAGCAAATCAACTGGGGGCACCCCGAATCAAACGACAGCATTCTGCCCAACAGGGATGGAATCATCCGACTAACCGGAGGACGAATCCTTTTGAAGAAAATCAATGTTCCTCATTTCGAAAAATCAACCAAAGTGAACGCCCGTTTACGTTTAGTAAGTAATGGAGATCCCTGGGACAAATCCGGTTCCCTATTTGTTCTACCAAAAGAATCGGTCATCAATCTACTCAACATTCAAAAGCAAGAACTTGATTTTCCATCCTTTAAAGTAGGCAATGAAGATTTCCCTGGTATTGTTCAGGGCAAAGACTATCTTCCCACCCTGGAATTAATGCGTTTCATGACACCCTTTGGTGTAGGCTTCTACAGTGAAGATCCCAAAATTATGCAACGCAAACCGGTATATATTCCCCACTGGGAGAAAGAAGTAGTTTGGGAACAAGATATTACCGACAGGTTGAACCAATTGGAAGGAGAGGTATGGGTTGGAATCTGGATTGATGTTTGGACTAGGGAAGGATACAAAGTAAGCCTGGATCTAACTTTTGAGGAAAGTAAAATTCCAAACCATAAACGAAAAATTCAATGGACTTCGCCACTGGTTAATACAATTAACTATTTTGGCCCGATGGAATATCCTGATTTCTTTTCAAGAAACGACCTTACAATGAACTTCGAAGTTCCCAAAAATGTTGAAAATCTCCGATTGAAATACATTGTTTCAGGCCATGGAGGTCATTCCGGCGGAGATGAATTTGTAAAAAATGAGAATGTTATTTCTATTGATGGACGAGAGGTATACCGTTTCATTCCCTGGAGAGACGATTGTGCATCCTTCCGTCGTTTCAATCCGCACTCAGGGGTTTGGACTGAAAAAGCTACCTGGAAAGGCAAAGAAATTGATGAACGAATTGCGTCCTCCGATTACTCACG
Source organism: Marinifilaceae bacterium (assembly GCA_041725895.1). GTDB lineage: Bacteria > Bacteroidota > Bacteroidia > Bacteroidales > Marinifilaceae > JBGRQA01. The sequence continues at coordinate 68,612 of JBGRQA010000027.1, read as the reverse complement.
CTCCAACTGGTGTCCCGGAACCGATATTCCTCCGGTAGAGATCCCCCTGGAAGGATTAACTTTCGGCCAACACCAACTCACCATCAGTATTCCGAAAGCACAACCAATAAAAAAGAATGAATTGAATCACTGGCTGGTTTCTGCCTACCTGGTGGGAGATTTGAAGGAATAACCATCAAATACCATATTTTAGAGGATATCTTGAACGATCGAGTTATCCTCTTTTTTTATAATATGAATTCTAAAACACGAATCCCCCCTCAATTTGATCCGCTACAACGGACCTGTTTTTTTTCTGTTCGTGATCCAAAATACATAATCTAAAACTTAAGGTAGAAATCTTTTGTCAGTTCAATATACTCAGGAGTATAAACATGACGCTGACCATTCTCTACAGCCATTTCCTCCTCCTTTGTTTCGCAAGACTCCAACTTGAATTCCAGCAAATAGCGTTTGGCCGGCTTGCCTGGATTGGGCGATACTTTCACTTGTCTGTACAAATAAAATCCGCTTTTTCGAGCCAGACGAATAAAAAGCTCTCCCTCCCCCACCGGAAGTACAACTGCCAATTTTCCTCTGGAAGCTAACAACTGTTTTGCCCCATCCAGTAATTCTTCAAAGGGCAAATAATCAGAATGACGAGCCTTTGACCTGGCAATTTCCGGGTTTTTCAAACCATTTACAAAATAGGGCGGGTTGCTAACTATTAAATCGTATTGGGAATTCGCACTTTCCGAAAAGTTCTGAAAGGATTGATGAAACAACTGAATCCGGTTGCTCCAACGACACGCCTTTATATTATCAACAGCCTGCTGATAAGCCTGATCCTCAATCTCAACTGCTTCTATTTCACAACCGGGGTTGGTACGTTGAGCCAGCATAATGGCAATCAAACCGGATCCGGCTCCCACATCCAACATTCGCGATGCTCCTTCTACATTCGCCCAGGCACCAAGCAGAACACCATCGGTCCCCACTTTCATGGCTGATCCATCCTGGAAAATGGTAAATTGTTTAAATTCAAAATAGTTGTTTGCCATTCGCTACATCACTAATAATTCGCCACAAAAATAGCACAATTAAAATTTTTCGAAGGCTCCAATACCAAAGAGAGCATAATCGTATTTAATTGGATCAGTAGGATCGAATGCTCTCAAGTTTTGAGTTAATTCTTCCACAGCAGGCCAATCATCCTGCTTCCTTTGCAGAAGCCCAAGCTTTCTTGCGATACGACCTGAATGGACATCAAGAGGAATGTATAGTTCTGCAGGTGAAATTCCTTTCCACAAGCCAAAATCAACTCCACGCTGATCGGATCGGATCATCCAGCGCAAGAACATATTCAACCTTTTTGCTGAGGATTTCTTTTCCACATTGGAAACATGTTTAGTAGTCCGCTGTTGATGTTCAATTTCAAAGAAAATCTTTCGGAAATAGGCCAAAGCCCCCTTCATCCCTTCTCCCAACTCAAGTCCCGTAAGAAAAACACCTTCCAATCCATTATGATTTTGATAGATATTTCGAAGGGACTTCAGGAAAAAAACACAATCCTCACCATTAAAAGTACGGTGTTTAAACCCCGAAAATTTTTGAAGATCGTCCTCGGTAGCATCCATCAGGAATTGATAGGGTTGATGATTCATCTGCTCCATCAACCATCGCCCATTGCGAATAATAGTTGGACGCTGCCCCCAGGCAATACTGGCAGCAAGAAATCCAGCAATCTCAATATCCTCTTTCCGGGAAAAAGCACGGGGAATCTGTATGGGATCGGTTTGAATGAAACTTTCCCGATTGTACAGATCAAACTTTTCCTCCAAAAATTCCTTCAACTCAATTGGGGTAAGACCTTCCATCACTATATCTCGATTCGTCCGTCTGAAATAATTATTTTCCGGTCCGACATTTCGGCCAGTTCCATATCATGAGTAACAATAATAAAAGTCTGGTTGAATTTCTCCCGCAACAGAAAAAACAATTCATGCAATTCCTGCCTGTTTTTGGAATCCAGGTTACCGGAAGGCTCATCAGCCAATATCACCAAAGGATCATTGATCAGAGCACGGGCCACTGCTACTCTCTGCTTTTCTCCCCCCGACATTTCGGCCGGTTTGTGATCGATCCGATGTTCCAGATTCAACAATTTCAGCAATTCCATTGCACGAGCTTCAGCCTGTACTTTGCTCTTTTTGGCAATAAATGCAGGAATACAAACATTCTCCAAAGCTGTGAATTCAGGCAAGAGGTGATGAAATTGAAACACAAAACCAATATTCTGATTCCGAAAAGCAGCCAGTTCCTTTTCATTAAAACTGGTGATATCCATCCCATCGATTGAAATCGTTCCAAAATCCGGTTTATCCAGCGTCCCCATTATCTGCAGTAGAGTGGTTTTCCCGGCCCCACTGGCTCCAACAACCGACACAATCTCCCCTCTGTTTACACTTAAGTCAATGCCCTTTAAAACTTCTACATTGCCAAAAGATTTTTTTATCTGTTCTGCTAAAATCATTCTCAATAATTATGGTTCCCAAAAAACAATTTGTGTCTGAGGGAAGAATTCGTTCAAATTTAGAAAATCTCCACGGAAGATACTCTCTTCATCCATTTTATATTCAGCATAAGATAGCAAAAATTTTGCATGCATTAGAATTCCCGGTGAATTCACATCAAAGGTATCTCTATATGCAATTTACAATTCTAAAACCACTCCTATCTCTGATTTCATCCTATAAAAAAACCCTTCCGAAGTTAACTTGTTTCTCCGAAAGGGCTTTTTATATGATTTAAATTTATTCGTTAATTTTAGGAACGTCTTTTCCGAAGCTGCTTGTAATCCAGGTAATAGGATATCTTCACAGAAAAACTATTGGATTGGGAACTAGATAACATCTTATTGAAATTATTAAAGAAGTCTGGCTCCACAATATTATCATCTGTAAAAATGCTATTTTTCCACATCACATTCATAAAACTACCGGGTGCAAAATTCCATGAATAAACCAGGTCTACATTAAATGCATTGTAATTCTGATCCTTGTTCTCATGATAGTCAATATTAGAAGTAAGATATCCGGAATCTTCCAAATCGTAGAATTTGTTATACTCCACCTTTGACCAGTAATGTCGCATCTTCAAACTTAAAGAGGACTTGTTATTGAAAACATACGATCCCCATAGGGTATTCGTGATTCTCTGAATGTCCCGATCGCCAAATACTATCGAATCTGCTACGGGTTCGGCTACATACCCCAGGTTGTTGTCATTACGGGAATATTCAAACTTATGATTTACGGAAAATTTATCATTGAACCGGAAACGAGGGCCCAAACTCCACCAAAAATTAGTATTCTTAAAAACTTCTGTGTCGCCCTTTCCATCCATTTCCTTGAGGCCCATACTCGCATCGATAGCCAACACTTTTCGATAATCGGATGAAAGCCAATACCGAAGAACATGACTTGAAGGCAAAGCAAAGCGATACCCGTCAACACGGGGTTCAAAGTAGTCATACTGCTCTCCGGGACGAAAGGTTATACTTCCGCCCATGCTTAAATTATTCAGAAATGTTCCTCTGGATTCAAATTTGAGTAATCTTTCGGAGAACCGGCGGGGTGCATACAGTTCCTTTTCCACAAACAAAAAATTGGCGGACATGTTAAGCATCTTCCAAAAAGGTTCGAAGATACGGTAACGAATATCCACTCGGTGAATCAACTCATTGTTTCGGGACAAGTACCCCATATCATTGGGATTATATGTATCACTCAACAATTTAAAATTGTAATTGTAATAAAAACTCCCGTTCACTTTTCCTGCATTTAAGTCATAATACTCCCCAAATTCAGTCTTGGAACTTTGGGGATCGTACTTCATACTCATGGCCATATTTCCCTGGAATACAAATTCATTGTTCCGATCTGCCATTTTAAAAGCTGTTCCCAACACATCATCCCTGTCACGGTTCGAAGGCTTGTAGGTATTGGTATTGATAAGATTGATATAGGAATAATTCCCTATTGTCTTATCCAACACCAACATATTGTAGTTGGTAAACGGTTGTGTAACGACCTTTCGCGTATCTCCCTCCTCATCAGAAATGGTCGCTCTCATCTCACGAGTCATGGCATTGAAAACACCAATACCCAATCCATTTCGGGTTCGACCGGATATTTTGGTCGCATTGATCAATTCCGTTTCGGCTGGATTCTCCAGAATCTCCTCACCATCGGCAAGATCATCTTCCACGCTCCCGTAATTTTCCGGTTTCCCTCCAATTCTGCGGGAATAGAACAATCCTGCTTTGTTAAACAACTCAGTCCCTTCGGTAAAAAACTGCCGATTTTCAGAATACTTGGTTTCATAAGGAGACAAATTCAACACCTTATTATCTGAAGTGGTTTGCCCAAAATCAGGAATCAAAGTCATATCAAGGGTAAAGCTTTCGTTGATACCATACTTTAGGTCCAACCCTCCATTAAGGGAAAAGTCCGATTTTCCATTTTCACTATCGTGCTGAACGTAGGAAGAGACATAAGGATACAAAGCCAAACGAAAAGGAGCCTCGATGTTTTCGATTCCTGTTAACTCACCGGCCTGCCCAAGCCAACTCCCCAAGGTTTTGTCCACCGGATTCCAGGTAGAAATCTCTTTACTTCTACCTACCATCCTCCAGAAATTAATTCCCCAGGTTTGCACTTGCTCCTTTGGAAATCGAATAGCATCGTAGGGAATTCTCATTTCAACGATCCATCCTTCATCCGTAATACGGGCTTCGGAAAACCAAACAGCGTCCCAGGCCCGATCCTGTGCACGGGAAGAAACCTTAATATCCGACTGAACATTGGCAGAAGTAACTTCAAACCGAAAATAATTCTGCCCATCGTTGTATGGACTAATAGTTACCCAAAACTTATCGGCATTGATGGTCCATTGATCCCTTTTGGACAAAGCGCGATAAATCTTCTCCGGCTGCTCATCCAATAGCAAGGCCCCCACATAAATGGCAGAGTTATCGTACAAAATGCGAATTTCACTTCGCTGACTTGCAGAATTACCGATCAGTGGTTCATAAGTTTTGAAATCGGCACCGTAGTAAGCTTTCTGCCAGATTTCCTCATCCAGAAATCCATCAATTTTAATTCGATCGGACACCCGTAGGGCATCCATCTGTCGCTTCTCAGAATTTCGGGTAGCTGAAAGCGACTGTACTACGAGTAGTACTGTTAGCAATAATAAAATTTTTTTCATGGTCATAGCGGTTGTCAGCCCTAAAGATAACAAAATAACCGGTTAAGCCATGCCTAAACAACATTAAATCAATGCCCTCCAACAAGTATGTTACATAATACAATTTGTTTCCACAAAAAAAAGCCCCAGCAAGAGAAGCTGAGGCTTAATGAGTTATATTTATCGAAAAAACACGAGGTAAACATAAGAGAGATATACCATCAAGAGCAAAATCCCTTTCCATCGATGCAACTTCGCTTTCCTTAGTGGAAGAATAAGCAGAAAGAGGAGAAATGAAATGGCCAGCATCCAGAGAATATCGAAAGAAATCATTCGATCTCCAACATGAATTGAGTGAACAGTGGAAGTTACACCCAATACCCCAAGCAAATTAAAGATATTTGAACCAATAATATTCCCCACAGAAATGTCCATTTCCTTTTTTAAAGCTGCCACTGCTGATGTTGCCAATTCAGGAACCGAAGTCCCAAAAGCAACAAGGGTAAGTCCAATAACCCGTTCACTTACACCAAAATCCAAAGCTATACTTTTAGCACTCTCCACCAACATATTGGCTCCAAAGTACAAGCCCAGAGAGGCAAGTACGATTAAAAAAACCGCCTTGGGAATAGAAATTTTAGCGGGGCGAACCTCTTCGGAAAAACTAGAAAATTCTTTTCGCGATTTACGGATGGTCCAAACCATAAAACAGATCAAAAGAGCAATAAAAATCACACCTTCCCAAAACCTAAGATATCCATCCAATACAAATACATAAAACAGAAGAGAAGCCCCCATCATTACCGGCCAATCGAACCGGATGGAATTACTCCTTACCGGCAAAGGCAAAAGGATTGCAGTAAATCCAAGTACAAGTGCAATATTGGATATGTTGGATCCTACCACATTTCCAATCGAAATATCGGGACTACCTGAAAGGGCCGCATCCAGACTCACAAACAATTCAGGCGCTGAAGTACCAAAAGAAACCACGGTGACTCCAACAACAAGGGTCGAAACTTTAAAATGCTGACTAAGGGCAACACCACCCTTTACCAATAGATCGCCACTATACAAAAGGATAAAGAATCCCAACAAGAGGTAGATATAGTCCATATTACAAAATAAAATACCCTCTCCCTGGGGGCATAGCCCTAAAGCAGAGGGTTACAATAAATACTTGAGGTTTTACAAATTCTTGGTAATGTCGTTCTTGAAATCTTTGATGTTATCAATCACTTCTGTTTCGTCCTTGATCTCTTTCTTGATGTCATCGGTTGCCCGCTTGAACTCCTTCATTCCTTTTCCCAACCCCTGGGCCAGCTCCGGTATCTTCTTAGAACCAAAGAGCATGACTATCACCAAAAGGATCACAACAATCTCCATTCCACTGATAAATAAAAGCATATTTTCCATTTGAAGTGTATTTTCAACAAATATACCCAAGAAATCTTAAAACCAGAAAGTTTCCATTTAATACCAAGCAAAATATTTGGCCGAACAATGGTACGGATTGTAATGGTTTACCGACAATACTCCAGCCAATCTTCTTTTTAGACAATAAACAGTAGATAACAAAAAAAATGCCCCGATCTTATGACCGGGGCATCTCCTGTGAAATATATCAGATTATTTCTTAGCTTTTTTAGCAGCTACTTTCTGCAAACGGATACGAGTATCGTAAGCAATTGGAGTAGCGATGAACAGCGATGAGTAGGTACCTACTACAACCCCTACCAACAGAGCAAAGGTAAATCCTTTGATTGAAGTTCCACCGAAAATAAAGATGGCCAACAATACCACGAAAGTAGACAATGATGTACTAAAGGTACGTCTCAAAGTTGAATTCAGAGCGTTGTTCACTACCTCATCACGATCGCGCTTAGGATACAAACCAAGGTACTCACGAATACGGTCAAATACAACCACGGTATCGTTAATAGAGTAACCCACTACAGTAAGGATCGCAGCGATAAATGCCTGGTCAATCTCCAGTGAGAATGGCAGGAAGCCATAAGCCAAAGAGAAAATACCCAATACAATGAATGTATCGTGAGTCAGGGCAGCAACCGCACCCAAACCATACTGCCAGTTCTTGAATCGAGCCATAATGTATACGAAGATCACGATCAGCGCAAACAGAATAGACCAGATAGCAGACTGACGAATATCATCAGCAATGGTAGGTCCTACCTTCTGAGACATTTTGCGATTGTTCTCAAGGAAATACTCTTTACTGGTATCCTTTGCCAAGTAAGGCTTCAATCCAGTGTACAATTTGCTTTCCACTTCGTCGTCCACTTCGGTTCCCGACTCGTCAATTTTGTACTTAGTGGTAATTTTCACCTGGTTGGAACCACCGAAAGTTTTCACTTCAGGAGCATCACCATACTCACCAGCCAAAGATTTGGCAAGAGCCTCTACAGCTACAGGCTGATCAAAAGCAACCACATAAGTTCTACCTCCCTTAAAGTCGATACCCTGGTTCAGACCACGAGTTGCCAAGGATCCAATACTTAGAACAAGAGCAATACCGGAAATCACATAGAAAATCTTACGCTTCTCAAGGAATTTCACACCTGCATTTCTCAACCAGTTATCAGTAAAGGTAGTAGAGAAAGTAATGTTACGGTTACGCTTCAGGGAACCTTCAAAAATCAATCGGGTAATGAAAATCGCAGCAAACAGAGAAGAGAAAATACCGATCACCAATGTAGTTGCAAAACCTTTAATTGGACCTTCACCGAATACGTAAAGAATGATACCGGTTAGTAAGGTAGTCAAGTTACCATCGATAATTGCAGAATAAGCATTCTTATAACCATCAGAAATAGCTAACTTCAATCCTTTACCCGCTTTCAACTCTTCCTGAACACGCTCATAAATCAGTACGTTCGCATCCACCGACATACCGATGGTCAATACGATACCGGCAATACCAGGCAGTGTTAACACCGCACCCAAGGAAGCCAAAATACCAAAGATAAAGAACAAGTTGGCAATCAAAGCAAGGTTGGCTGTTAAACCAGCTCCTTTACTATAGAAGAAGAACATGTAAACCAACACTAAAGCAAAAGCAATAAGGAAAGACCACATCCCCTTTTGAATGGATTCAGCACCCAAAGAAGGACCAACTACTTCATCAGCAATAATATGTGCAGGAGCAGGCAATTTACCTGACTTTAGAATATTGGCAAGGTCTTTTGCCTCGGCAATGTCAAAGTTTCCGGAAATCTGAGAATTTCCACCTTTAATTTCGCTCAAAACGTTTGGAGCAGAATATACGTAACCATCCAAAACAATTGCGATGGATTTGTTGATATTGTCTTTGGTCAAACGAGCCCATGTTTTAGCTCCCTCACCATTCATGGTCATCGAAACCTGAGCTTCTGCCTTGTTTTGACCAAACTCCCCTCGAGCGGATGTAATCACATCACCATCCAAAGGAGCCTTTCCATCACGACTGGTTACCTTGATGGCATACAATTCAAACAGGTTGCCTGATTTCTCCCATTTTGGAGATTTCACACCCCAATACAATCTCAAATTTCTTGGGAACAAAGACTTGATTGGTGCCATGGCAAGCATACGATTCACCTCTGCAGTATCCTTGAAGTGAGCCATACCAATAGCAGAACCTTTCATCAACTGTCCGTTACCATAAGTGTTGGGACGTAATTTAGCAAACAAAGGATATTTCTTAGCCAATTCCTTTTCATTTTCATAGCTAGACAGAGAATCCTTCTCACCTTCTTTTTCAATTTTATCCAAAAGAGCAACCTCTTCACCTTCTTGAGCTTCAGTTTTCTTTTCAGCCTTAGCTTCTTCCGCAACAGGCTCACTTAAAGCATTCAGCTCAACCATTTTTGCATTTGCCTGCAGCAAGTAAGGATAGATCTCGCTGTTATCGAAAGTCTCCCAGAACTCCAGACTTGCAGTACCTTGAAGTAACTTTCTTACACGAGCAGCATCCTTAATCCCTGGAAGCTGGATAATAATACGACCGGAAATATCAGCTTTCTGAATTTGCGGTTGTGTTACACCAAAGCGGTCAATACGAGTACGCAGGATGTTGTAGGTGTTATCGATAGCAGCATCGGTTTCCTTACGGATTACCTCAATCACTTCCTTGTTGGTTGCACCAAATTTAATCTTATCCTTCAACTCCAAAGTTCCAAAGATATCAGGTGAAGACAACTGTGCATTAGGATCGATCGACTCAAATGCTTTCGCGAACAAATCAACAAAACTTTCCTGGCTGTTGGCCTGCATCTGCTTGGCTTTTTCGATAGCTGCAACAAAGGTCTCATCCTTGCTGTTGTTAGCCATCGCTTTGATGATCTCTACCACGGAAACTTCCATAGTTACGTTCATCCCCCCTTTCAGGTCAAGCCCCAGGTTCATTTCCAACTCCTTAACTTCCTTGTAGGTGTAATCCTTCAATCCTAGGAAACTGTAAACAGATTCACCCCGGATGGAATCAAGGTAGGCTAGTCTTTTACTCTCGTCCCCCGCTGAATACTCAACGGCATCCTTCTCAACTTTTTTCGCATAATAGGTAAAAGTCAATTGATACAAACTCACTAAAGCAAAAGCTATAGCAAGTAGTCTAATCGCTCCTTTATTTCGCATGTGTTTAGGTTTAATAAATTCTTATTATGTGGTATTTTATATTTTTAACCGTAAATTATCGCACAAATATATTAAATTTTTTGAAATAACTTTCCTCGAAAATAGCAACTAAATCAATGTAAATATTAGGCTGTTATGAAACATTAATCACTATTACGAAAAACCAATCTTTTCCGATGGTAATCGATACAGGCTTGATGCTGGAGCAGAAAGTCACTCCCCAAAAGTCCTGAAATTTTTCGATTGCAATATTTCTCATACATCTGGTTGATCTCAGAAAGATCAATTAAAGCCAGACGAATCGTAAAAACTTCAAGGTCTCCTATCTGTAAACTCGAAACTTCAACCATTTCCGTATCAATCTTTCCTCCCCCCAATCCACTGGATTGAACGCTTTCCTCCTCCTTCTCCATTGACCGGTACTGATCGACAAAATTTCGATCGAGCACAGTTTTGGAGGCTCCCGTATCAATCACCAGGTCCCCGTACTGTTCACCGTTCAATTTACATTTAACAAAAAGATGATAGCTGTTTTTCTCCAGTTCCACCACCTCGAAAGGCACTTCAATAAGCATTTTGCTCCTTTTTTTATGGTAAGAAAAACAAATATACCTTTTTCCAGACAGAAACAAACCTTCCTGTGTATATTTCCGCAAGTAACTGCCAAATACACAAAAAAACAAAGGCCAACCCGAAGGCTGGCCTTTCCCCTTAAATACTAAAATAAAATTTTAGGAAATGATATTCATTTCATCAAGCACTTTCATTACCGATTTAACGGCTTCAGCGGAACCTTCCAGAAGAGCTTTCTCGTCCTCGTTCAGTTTCACTTCAATAATTTCTTCGATACCATTCTTACCTAATTTTACAGGTACTCCCAGGTAGATATCTTTCATTCCGTACTCTCCGTTTAACAATGCGCACACTGGGAAAATACGTTTCTGGTCACGCACGATAGCTTCTACCATTTGTGCAGCAGCGGCACCAGGAGCATACCATGCAGAGGTTCCCATCAGATTTACCAATTCACCACCACCGAATTTAGTTCTTTCAATAATGGCGTTCAGTTTCTCCTCCTCGATCAATTCGGTAACAGGAATACCAGCTACTGTAGTGTAACGAGGCAGTGGAACCATAGTATCTCCGTGTCCTCCCATTAACAGGGCCTGAATATCCTTAGGTGATACATTCAATTCTTCGGCAAGAAAAGCACGGTAACGGGCAGTGTCCAGAACACCAGCCATACCAAACACTTTATTGGAAGCTTTCTTAGCAGTCAGAAAAGCAGCGTAAGTCATCACATCCAAAGGATTGGAAACTACAATAATAATCGCATCCGGAGAATATTTTACTACATTTTCGGTAACCATTTTAACGATACCAGCATTGGTAGCAATAAGATCGTCACGGCTCATCCCGGGCTTACGAGGCAATCCCGAGGTAATTACAACAACTTCGGAACCGGCTGTAGCAGCATAATCATTGGTCACCCCTTTTACGCGAGTATCGTAGTAATTGATAGGAGCAGTTTGCCACATATCCAAAGCTTTCCCTTCTGACAAGCCTTCCTTGATATCCACTACAACAACCTCATTGGCCAGCTCTTTTTGAGCGATGCAATTCGCACAGGTTGCTCCCACATTACCTGCACCGACAACAGTAATTTTCATAACGCTTCTATTCTTTTATATGTTAAAATTCTAACCTGTAATTACGGAATTTTTTCTCTATTACATCAGCAAATATAAATAGTATTTTCATCGAGAGAAATAATTCCATAAGAAATTAAACCTGCTTTTCAACAGTAGTTCGTTTAAATATATAAAAACACCTTATTATCTTAAAATATATCCCTGTAATTGTTTAAGGTTTTATACATCTATTTATGTCTGGCTTCTACAAACCAGACAAACCAACGAGAGAGGTTTCGGGGTCAAATTTTACTCTTTATAAGTTACGAAAATCAGTTCAGAATATCATCAAAGTTCTGCTGCAAAGACACCTGATTCTGAAAATCGAAGAGGGTTAGCTTTCGAACACTATAGTAGCAGGACCAATACCGACGTAAGGCCTCCACATAGGCTCGCTTCGCCTGATCCTTTTCGGTTAAGGCCACATTTAAATCCAGAACACCAACTTTCCCAATAAAATAGCGGGATTTGGTTACTTCATACCGACTCTGAGCAATAGCATCGGCCTTAATGGCAATACTCAATTGCTCATCCTGCATATTAAATCGCATTACCTGCAAATAAACATTCTGCTCAAAGTCAACCGCAGATTGACGAACAGACAAACGAGCCACTTCCCTGTTGGATTGTGCTATACGGTATTTACCTTTCCCTTTTCCCCAATCCAATATGGGAATACTCAATCCAACCCGAAGACGCTCCCAATCCTCTGGCGATTGGTAAGCCTTTTTCAAGGAAGCTCCCGATTGGTTCAGACCGAAACTGGCATTCAAATCCGCCCGGAATCTATTTTCTGCACGAGCCTGAGCTACCTGGCGTTCGGCCTGCATTTCCTCAAGCTTCAACCCAAACATTAGAGGATTATTAGCCAGAGCTAGTTCTTTCGCCTTCACAACATCTACTTCAAACTGAGGGATCTCATCGGACAACACCAAATTGAGATCCATTTTTTCATTGTACCCCAAGAAGGACCGCAAACGAGCCCTACTCACCTCTTGATTCAGCCGGGCCTCATTTAGCGAAGAGCCAGCATTCAGAAAGGACAATTCGGTCTGCAGGAGTTCATTTTGAGCAATCGTCCCAATGTTGTAACGTCCCTGCGCAATTTTGTAAATCGTATCTGCATTGGCATAATTGGTTTCCGCCATACGAAGGTTGATCTGGTCCAGCATCTGGTCGTAAAAAAGATCAACAGCTTTTTGAGCAATGCCTTCCAGTTCGGCAAGGTAATTCTTTTTCGCTTCCTCAAATTTTAGGGGTTCTATTTTCCGATCCCATCTGTAGGGATTAAACGCAAACAAGGGCTGCACATAAGTAAGGGAAAGAGGAATTGCCCGATAGGAGCTGGATTCCCCTTCCATATCCAGCAAATCAACTCGCTCCAATTCACTTTTCACACTTAGAGCACCTCCCGTAAAACCAACATTTTGTGAAATGGATAATCCCCCGTAATTGCTCAGGGTTTTCTGAGAAACGAATTTGTCTGTCCCATCATCCTGTAGTTGCCTCACGATAGAACGATTTAAATCAGGCAAAGTAGCATCCAAACTTATGGAAGGTAAGTAATCCGCTTTATAGGTACGGTACTGCCAATAACTCCCGATGTACTTATTTCTAGCAACATAAGAATCCAGTGATTGATCTTTCGCCAACTGAATCACCTGAGGTAGGGAAAGACTCTTTACCATGGTTTGAGCAAAAGCTGTACCATTAAATAACAAATTCACGCAAACGATTACGGAAAAAATTCTTTTATTAATATCCAAAAGAGTATAGATTTTTAATATTATTAATAGTTTATGTTAGTTTCTTAACGATACAACAGGATCCTGACGCGCCGCCTTTTGTGCGGGCATGTATCCAAAAGCGATTCCTACAGTAACCGAAACTCCAAAAGCCACCAATACCGATCCCGGTGACACAATGGTTTCAATGGCTGCAATACGGGTAATCAGACCGGCCAGCAACACCCCCAACAACACACCAATCGCACCACCACACATGCTAATCAGAGTTGACTCTGCCAAAAACTGTACAATTATATCCTTTTGAGTGGCACCCAGTGCCTGTCGGGTTCCAATTTCCTTGATCCGCTCCCATACCGAGGCCAACATGATATTCATAATTCCAATCCCCCCCACCAATAGCGATATTCCGGCGATCGCACCCAGTACGATATTAAAGATATCTTTGGTACGCTGTTGCTGTTTAAGCATCATCTCGGGCACCTTGATTTCAAAATCCTCTACTCCGGAATGGCGCCGGAGCAACATTCGATTCAGAATTTCGGAACTGGCTACTAACTGATCCGTCTCTCTTACCTGGACAATAATTTTATCCAGCTGGGGCTTTGAAGACCGCTCCTCCTTCTCATCAAGACTCTTTCGGGTAACCAGACTGCGATTCTGATATCGTAACAACATAGTCCTGGTAGGAACATACACTTTGTCATTCCGATTACTTATACCGAGCTTCAAAGTTGTTTCACTGGCTTGAGGACGGGATTCGATCACTCCAATCACCTTCAACCAAACTTTACCACATTTCAGGTACTGATTCAAAGGATTTCCCTTCGGAAACATTCGCTTTCGAATATCACCCCCTATGATACAAACAGACATACCATGATCCATCTGAAAATCAGAAAATAGTTCCCCTTCCTGCAATCTTATTTTAAAGAGTCTAAAATAAGCGGAATTTACGCCAAGTAACCGACTTTTTTGCCGCTTGCCATCCCCAACCAATTGCACGTCCATCCCAATTTCAGGAGTCACATTTTTCACAGAGAGTAGAATTTCCTGAATGGCTCTCACGTCAGAAAGATGTAATCCTCGGGAAAACTTACGGGAAGAAGCTTCCTCTCCACCTCCCTCATCTCCTTTCTCCAGTGGGGAAATAATTATATTATTAACGCCCACCAATTCCATCTGTTTCAAAATTTCCTGGCGAGCTCCATTTCCGATAGCCAGCATACTAATCACAGCGGCCACCCCAAATATTATCCCCAAAGCCGTCAACAAGGACTTCAATTTGTTGTCAAGAATAGCTTCAACAGCTATTTCGATGTTGTGAAAATACCTATTAATTGTTACGCGTAATTTCATTAATTCCTGTTTATCGTACCTACAAGTTCCAAACCTTGATAATCCAAATCCTCTGCACGATCCGGTCTGTTAAGCAACACCTGTTCTCCCTCTTGCAGTCCCTGGGTAATGATCACTTCATTTTCATTGGATATCCCGGGAACTACAATCTGCTTTACAAAAGAAAAGCCATCCTTACAATACACATAGCTCAAACTATCATTGGCATGTAAGGCTTCCAAGGGAACATATAGAACGTCTTCGTGGCTGGCCGTATAAATAGTATTGGCTGTGGTCATTCCTGGTCGTAAAATAGAATCAGACTCATGCACTTGTATAACAACTTCGAATACTTTAGCATCACTACCCGACAATTGTTCTCCAACATTGGCTATTTCAATTACCTCGCCATTGTATTTTCGGTCTGGAAAGGCATCCACACCAACTTTTACTTTCTGCCCTTTCTTTACCTTACTAATATCAATTTCATTCACATAAGTCTTGGAAACCATGGAACTCAAATCCGGCAAAGTTGCCACCGTAGGATCCCAGGGAGAAATCTGCGACCCCACCTTCCTTTTATTCCCATTCCACTCCTTATAATAGATCACCATCCCCGATTTGGGCGCATGGATTTCAAACTGATCGATCACATCCATCAGTTCCTGTCTCCGACGAGTGATTTTTGAAAAAGTTGCCTTAACTTCCTGCATTAAGGCAACAGCCTGTTGCTGTTTGAGGTCGTAATCTTTCACCGCCTGGTCATAGGATCGCTTCGCCTTATCCAAATCTATTTGTGCTTGTCGAATGGTTGCGGGGGGCTCGTACTTAGACTGTTCCAACACGATTCTCTTCTCCTCCAGAGAAAACTTCATGTTGATCAATTCATTTCTTGCCGTACGCAATTGCATGGTTGTATCCAGACGTGTCTTGGTATATTGGGATTCATTCTTCTGGTACTCACTCTCCACATCCTTTAATCGAGCCTCAACCTCAGACCGATCAAGAGTGGCAACATAATCACCAGGTTGTACCAAAGTACCCTCCGGAACTAAATCTGTAATCTTCACCTGGTAAATCCTGGTATTCCGTAAACCTTCGGGGCCATTAATATTTTCTGATGTTTTTGCACTCAACTCCCCGGTGGTCGTCACCACTACATCAAAGCGCCCCTTTTTAACTACAGATTGAATATTGGCACTTTCGTCGGAAGAACCTCCGCTCAGAAACCAGACAATGAAAAGCGAGCAGGCCAAAAGACCTCCCCCTAAGTATAGCTTTCGCTTCATGATATCAGTTTTTATGAATCCTATCAAAAACCGGAACCTCAAATACCTTTCACTACACTATCCTGGGAATAATGAATCGAAATCAGTGGATTACAGTACCAGCTTAAAAGAAAAGACCAAAATACAGGGAAAAACTCAGTATAAAAAAAATTGCAACCGGAAAAATCCGATTGCAATTTAAGTTAAGTTGTATTTGGTTTCATTCATCCACGTGCCAACGATCCTTCAATCTCCAAAATCCCACCAACCGAATATACCGTGAAGATTTTCAAAAGCGATAGAAACAGTTATTGATTTGGAATCTTAAGAATAGTTGACATAAAGATGCGTGATCCAAATTAGGCAATCACAGCCTGAATCTCATCAATGATCTTTTGAGCCAAAACATCTGCCTGCTCCTTATTTTTACTCTCCGAGTAGATACGAATAATAGGCTCTGTATTGGATTTTCGCAGATGAACCCATTCGTTGGCAAAATCAATTTTCACCCCATCGATATCGTTCACCTGTTCATTACTGTATTTCTCTTTCATGGCTACCAAAACTGCATCCACATCAATATCCGGAGTCAATTCAATCTTATTTTTTGAGATGAAATAGTCAGGGTATTGAGCTCGCATTTCGGAAGACTTCAATCCGCTTTTGGCCAGGTGAGTCAAATAAAGAGCAACACCAACCAAAGCATCCCGACCGTAATGACTTTCCGGGTAAATCACTCCCCCGTTTCCTTCGCCACCAATCACAGCTTTATTCTCTTTCATCAGGGTCACCACATTAACCTCTCCCACGGCTGAAGCCTGGTACTGTCCGTTGTGTTTTTCGGTCACATCCCTAAGGGCACGAGTCGAAGAAAGATTAGATACAGTATTTCCCGGAGTATGGCTTAGTACGTAATCTGCTACGGCCACCAAAGTATACTCCTCTCCAAACATAGAACCATCTTCGTTAACGATAGCCAAACGGTCTACGTCCGGATCTACTACGAAACCAACATCGGCTCTTCCCTGCGACATTACTTCTGCTATAGCAGTCAGGTTTTCCGGCAGTGGTTCAGGATTGTGGGGAAATTGTCCATTGGGTTCACAATACAATTCCACTACTTCTGTAACTCCAAGAGCTTTCAGTAATTGAGGAATAGCTGTCCCTCCCACTGAATTAACCGCATCTACTGCTACACGGAAATTGGCTTTACGAATAGCATCTACATCCACAAGATTCAATGCCAAAACCTGTTCGATGTGCTTTTTTGTATAATCCTCAATTATATCAATGGATCCCAAATCATCAACGTCAGCAAAAAGGAAATCTTCGTTTTCAGCAAGAGTCAACACTTCTTTCCCATCCTGGTCATTCAAAAACTCCCCTTTCTCATTCAATAATTTCAACGCATTCCATTGCTTGGGATTGTGACTGGCTGTAAGAATAATACCTCCGTCTGCTTTTTCAGTTGTAACTGCAACCTCGGTGGTAGGTGTCGATGCCAAGCCAATTTCAATTACATCAATACCCAACCCAACTAAGGTGCCAACCACCAATTGATTCACCATTGGTCCGGAAATACGAGCATCGCGACCAACTACAACCCGAATTTTATCCTGATTTCTTCTTCGCTTTGCCCAGGTTCCATAAGCTGCTGTAAACTTAACCACATCGAGAGGACTTAATCCATCCCCTACTTTACCTCCAATGGTTCCACGTATTCCTGATATTGACTTAATTAAGGCCATTTTATTATAATTTTATAAAACAATAGATCAATTTAATCTTTTTAAATCTTTTTTCAAAGATAAGTAAAGTTTGTAAATATTTTAAATCAGAGACATTTCTTTGCCTCAGATTTCCATTCACTACAAATTTTCCCGTAAAAATAATAAAACCCCAAAGGATATTACCCAATTTATAGTGTCTTTTTAAGAAGCTATTGGTAAATATTAGTTGATATTTAATACCTTTGCAGGTTCAGAATTTTAAGCGTTCAAGAGATGGAAGACAGAAGCTACAGTAAGAAATTCCGCAAAAGCGAAAAACCGGGCAAGGGAAGAAAACCTTTCCGCGCCGGCAGAAGAGATGAGGAGAGATCCTTTGAATCTGGAAAACGAAATTATTCCGGTCAGCAGGAAGCAGGAGAGCAGGAGAGAAAATCTAGATATTCAAACAGAAGAGGAGAAGAAATACAGGATCCCAGAACTCGCAATAAAGTTGGTAACAGAAACCGCCGAAAAGAGGAAAGTGGAGAAAGATCCAACTTCCAAAACAAAGGGGGAGAACGCTCTTTTAGCACCAACAGAAAATCAAAATTCAATAAAGACAACCGGAGCTACAGGGATCGAAACAATGATTCCGGAAGTAGAAAACGATCAGGAGATACATCTAACCAAGAATTTGGTTCTTCTGAGGGAAAAAAATCTTCCATCAAAAAAAGAAATCTTGACCGTGAAACTCTACGCAAAAGTCATTACAGCAAAAAGAAACAACTTGAGCACCATTTAATGCAACCTCCCAAGGATGGAATGGTTCGATTGAATAAATTTATTGCCAACACCGGGATATGTTCACGCCGGGAAGCCGATCAGCACATTGCCGAGGGACGAATCAGCATCAACGGGAAAGTGGTTACCGAAGTGGGTACTAAAGTAAGTTTGAAGGATGATGTTCGAATGGACAACAAGCGACTGACCCCTGAAGCGAAAGTCTACCTGGTTTTGAACAAGCCAAAAGATTTTGTGACCACCATGGATGACCCTATGGGACGTAAAACCGTAATGAGCCTAATCGAAAATGCCTGCTCAGAACGCGTTTACCCGGTTGGTCGCCTGGACAGAATGACAACCGGTGTTTTGCTCTTTACCAATGATGGTGAACTGACCAAAAAACTAACCCATCCAAGCTACAACAAGAAGAAAATCTATCATGTTTTTCTGAACAACCCAATCAGCAAAAATGAACTGCAGCAGATTGCTGACGGTTTTGAACTGGAAGACGGATTCATTCAATCGGATGCCATTAGCTATGTAGACCCTAACGATAAACGTCAGGTGGGAATCGAAATCCATTCTGGTAAGAACCGTATTGTTCGTCGTATCTTTGAACATCTAGGCTACAATGTTGACAAACTTGACAGAGTGTTCTTTGCCGGAATCACCAAAAAGAACCTTCCGCGAGGACGCTGGCGTTTCCTTTCTGCTGACGAAATAAAAATGTTGCAAACCTATTAAAATACAATTGGAAGCTTCTATTTTCAAATTAGACAACAAGAAAGCACAAAAAAACCCGGGAAATTCCCGGGTTTCTTTTTGTTTAGTACTTTTCGAAGTCTAGAATTGCTTCAGCAAATTAGCCATTTCAATACCAGTAACTGCAGCTTCGAAGCCTTTGTTTCCTGCTTTGGTTCCGGCTCTTTCAATCGCTTGTTCAATCGTATCGGTAGTTAACACACCAAAGATTACAGGCACCTCCTGCTCCAGTGAAACGTGAGCTACACCTTTGGTTACCTCATTGGATACGTAATCGAAGTGAGGAGTAGATCCTTTGATAACTGCTCCCAAACAGATAACAGCATCGTACTTTTCGGATTTGACCATTTTTTTTGCTACCAATGGAATCTCGAAAGCACCTGGAACCCATGCTACATCAACATCCTCCTCGTTGGCACCATGACGTTTAATAGCATCCAAAGCTCCATCCAATAGTTTTCCTCCAATAAACTCATTGAATCGTCCTACCACGATCCCAAATTTCAGATCCTTAGCGATTAATTTGCCTTCAATTAAATTCATATCGTTACAATTTATTTTTTCTATTTTTTGATTATCCTATTTTCTTATCATCGTTTTGCATGTTCCAGCGAATATCCTGGTGCAACAAGTGTCCCATCTTCTTCATCTTGGTTTGCATGTAAAACTCGTTCTTCTCATTACAAGTCATTTCGATAGGCTCCCGATCAACAACTTCCATGTCATACCCTTTCAGACCTGCAATTTTCAGAGGGTTGTTGGTCATCAACTTCAACTTCTTAATCCCCAAGTCAGCCAATATCTCTGCACCGATTCCATAATCACGAAGATCAGCCTTGAATCCCAAAGCCAAATTCGCCTCTACAGTATCCATGCCCATATCCTGCAATTGGTAGGCACGCAACTTGTTAATCAAACCAATTCCCCGGCCTTCCTGACGCATGTACAGAAGAACTCCACGTCCAGCCTCATCAATTCGGCGGAGAGCCTCCTGCAACTGATCTCCACAATCGCATCGCAAGGAACCGAAAGCATCCCCGGTTAAACATTCGGAGTGCACACGGGCCAATACGGGTTCATCAGTAGTTATATCCCCTTTCACAAGAGCAACGTGATGTTCTCCGTTGATTTTATTTATATAGCCATAAGCTCTAAATTCACCGTACTTGGTAGGCATATTGGTTTGAGTTACCTGCTCAATCAAAACCTCGGTACGACGGCGGTATTCAATCAAATCGGCAATAGTAATAATCTTCAGGTCATGCTTTTTCACATACTCCATCAACTGAGGAACACGAGCCATGGTACCATCTTCGTTCATGATCTCACAAATTACAGCAGCAGGAAACAAACCAGCCATTCGGGCCAGATCCACACCTGCTTCAGTATGTCCGGCACGAACCAGAACCCCGTTTTTCCGTGCTACCAAAGGGAAGATGTGCCCCGGACGAGTAAAATCTTCCGGCTTAGCCTGAGGATCCAATACCTTTTTAATAGTATGTGCTCGCTCGTGGGCGGAAATACCCGTAGAACAATCTGCCGCATCGATGGACACAGTAAAAGCAGTTTGCTTTGCATCGGTGTTGTTGTAAACCATCATGTCCACCTGCAACTCATCCAAACGCTCTTTAATAATAGGCATACAAATCAGACCACCGGCCTGACGCGCCATAAAATTGATGGCCTCAGGGGTCACCATTTCGGCAGCCATCAAAAGGTCACCTTCATTTTCACGATCCTCATCATCTACCACAACAATCATCTTGCCCAGCTTGATGTCTTCAATCGCTTCTTCAATGGTATTAAAAGTCATAATTGCTATAATTTTTATACAAATCCGTTTTCCTTTAAAAAATCCATAGAGATTCTCGATCCCTGCTTTTCCTCTTCCTGTTCACGGTAGAACATGAATTTTTCAATGTACTTGGCAGTTAAATCACACTCCAGGTTTATCTTTTCACCCACTTTTTTGGAAGTAAGTGTAGTATCTTCTTGCGTCAAGGGAATAATCGATACTTTAAATATCTTATCGTCCACATAGGCAACCGTAAGGCTGATACCGTCAATGGCAATCGACCCCTTTTCAATTACATATTTCAGAATCTCTTTAGAAGCGGCAATACTCACCCAAATGGCATTGTCCTCCTCCTCAAAACCAACGAGCTGTCCCACTCCATCTATATGGCCACTCACCATATGACCACCCAAACGATCTCCAACACGAAGTGCCCGTTCCAGGTTTACACGACTTCCTGTTTTCTGATCCCCCAGATTGGATCGACGCATGGTTTCCGGCATCACATCGGCCGAAAATCCTTTGGAATCAAAGGAAGTAACCGTAAGGCAAACCCCATTGGTAGCAATACTATCCCCCAACTTTACATCATCCATAATCTTCGTTGCCGAAACAGTCAGCTTTATTGATTTGGCTCCCTGCTGAATCGATCGTATGGTTCCGATTTCTTCTACTAATCCTGTAAACATCTTACTAAACCTCCTTTTTAACTTTTCCTACCAGCATGAGATCGTTGTCCCAGTTGGAGATTTGAATATCCTCAAGGGCAATGGCCCGTTTCATTTTTTCGATTCCTGCTCCACCTACTGGTGTCTTTGCGGTAGCTCCTCCCACAATTTTGGGCGCAATAAAGGATACTACTTCATCTACAACCCCCTCTTGCAAGGCCGAGAAGTTAAGGGTAGCTCCTCCTTCCAACAGAATCCCATCCACACCCCGTTCTCCTAGCTTCTGCATTAAATTTTGGATATCTACCCGATCCTCTTTGGATTCAATCACCAACACTTCGTTTCCAAGAGTTTGAATCGCCTCAATTTTTTCCAAACTTGCTTTTTCGGTCACAGCAACAATAGTAACAGCCTCTTCCGCTGAGTTCAAAATTTTTGACTTCAATGGAATTCGTCCCGAACTATCCACCACAATACGAATAGGATTACGTCCTTTCTTAGGCAAACGGGTCGTCAGCATGGGATCATCAGCAATCACCGTATCCACTCCTACCATAATTCCGGCCAATTCATTTCGCAATCGGTGCACAAATTCCCGGGAAAGATCGTTGGAAACCCATTTGGAATCGCCGGTATGTGTTGCAATCTTCCCGTCCAGTGTCATGGCGGTTTTCATCACAACATAGGGAAGTTTGGTTTGAATAAATTTCAAAAATACCCGGTTCATTTGGGTCAATTCCTCCACAAGAAAACCATGCTCCACTTCAATACCGTTCTCCTCCATGATTTTCACTCCTCTTCCTGCAACCAGAGGATTAGGATCCAGCATTCCTATGTATACTTTGCTTAATTTATTCTTTACAATGGCTTCGGCACATGGAGGTGTTTTCCCGAAGTGGGAACAAGGTTCAAGGGTAACATACATTGTTGCTCCCTCCACATCTTCAGTGGCCGAAGCAAAGGCATTCACCTCGGCATGAGGTCCACCAAACACTTCATGGTAGCCTTCACCAATCACCTTACCATCTTTCACAATTACAGCACCAACCAGAGGATTGGGATTCACTCCACCCACTCCTTTTTTGGCGAGCTCTAAAGCTCTTTGCATGTATTGTAGTTCTTGCTTCATAAAAATTCAAAAAAACAAAAAAGCCCTGAACAGTTTTAATACTATTCAGGGCTTGATAAATATTTTATCTGAGGGATTAATCCCAACAGCAATTATCACCAATAATGACAATTGTTTTTTTCTTCTCCCATCCAGACTATACTGTCGGTACTGGAATCACACCAGTTCAATCCCTAAATCGGGATTCGCGGACTATACCGCCGGTCGGGAATTTCACCCTGCCCTGAAGAAACAATAAAATTATGTAATGATACCTCTCGTATTGAGATATCTGGTACAAATATAGGTTTTTCGGTATTAAAAACAAATTCAATTAATTGTCTTATATTTGCAGAAATTTTCAAATTCCATAAATCGAGTACCCATGCCTCATAAATCAGGTTTTGTAAATATTATTGGAAATCCCAATGTGGGAAAGTCAACCCTAATGAACCAACTGGTGGGGGAGCGGATATCTATTATCACCTCCAAATCGCAAACAACACGCCACCGTATCAAGGGAATAGTGAATGGAGATGATTTCCAGATTGTGTACTCCGACACACCTGGTGTTCTGAAACCAAACTACAAACTTCAGGAATCCATGATGAAGTTCTCTACCTCTGCCTTGGTAGATGCCGACATCATCCTCTACGTTACCGATGTAGTGGAAAAAATGGACAAAAATGAGGATTTCCTGAAGAAGGTACAGAACTCAGACACACCTGTGCTTTTAATCATCAACAAAATTGATTTGACAACGCAGGACAAACTGGTGGAATTGTTTGACAAGTGGAAAGAGCTGATCCCCAGAGCTGAAATTTTCCCCATGTCAGCTAAAGAAAATTTCAACGTAACAAATTTATTCGATCGGATATTAGAGTTGTTACCTGAAGGACCTCCTTACTTCTCCAAGGATGAGATGACCGATTTACCGGCCAGATTCTTCGTAACCGAAATCATCCGTGAAAAAGTCCTAACCAACTACGACAAGGAAATTCCCTACTCTGTAGAAGTGGAAGTTGAGGAATTTAAGGAGGAACCAAAGATTATCAACATCATGGCGGTAATCAACGTAGAACGAACCTCCCAGAAAGGAATCATCATTGGCCACCAGGGGAAAGCCCTTAAAAAAGTAGGAACCGAAGCCCGTAAGGATTTGGAAACCTTCTTTGGTAAAAAAATCTTCCTGAAAATTTACGTAAAAGTAGCTAAGGACTGGAGAAACAAAGACAATCAACTAAAAGGATTCGGATACAACCAGAAATAAAGCATCAATAAGGAAAAACGCTTTCTTTTCGTACATTGGACTGGAGTTTGTAATTTTGTTACAAGCAGATAGTCTACGGAAAGATTATGTCCGAACCCAAAAACAAGAAAAAGAATTAGAATCATGGGCAATATAGTAGCAATTGTTGGAAGACCCAACGTAGGAAAATCAACTCTGTTCAACCGGTTAACCGGAACCCGGAAAGCTATTGTTAACGAAAGTAGCGGGGTTACACGTGACCGAAACTATGGAAAATCTGAATGGAATGGGGAAGAATTCTCCGTAATTGACACTGGTGGTTACGCCATCAATTCGGATGATATTTTCGAGGAAGAAATTCGCAAGCAGGTTTTGCTTGCCATTGATGAAGCTGATGCCATTCTGTTTGTGGCCGATGTTCAGCATGGCATCACTGATCTGGACGAGGCTGTAGCACGCATTCTTCGACGTTCAGGAAAAAAAGTTTACATGGTAGCCAACAAGGCCGACAACCATGAATTAAACTTCGCCTCCTCAGAATTCTATGCCCTGGGAGTTGGTGATATGGTTTACCCCATTTCGTCCGTCAACGGATCAGGAACCGGTGACCTTCTGGACGCAGTAGTTGCTGACTTTGAAGAAAAACCAGAAGAGGAAGAGTTGGATATCCCCCGCATTGCCTTTGTTGGTCGTCCCAATGTTGGAAAATCTTCTACCGTTAATGCTTTAATTGGAGAGGAACGTTTCATTGTAACCGACATTTCAGGAACTACCCGAGATTCCATCCATACCCGTTTCCAAAAATTTGGTCACGATTTTATGTTGGTAGATACCGCCGGGGTACGTAAGAAAGGTAAGGTACACGAAGATATTGAATTCTATTCGGTAATGCGTTCGGTTCGAACCATTGAAAGCGCAGATGTTTGTGTATTGATTCTGGATGCAACACGTGGAGTGGAAGCTCAGGACATGAACATCTTCCACCTTATCCAACGCAACCGCAAAGGTGTTGTTGTAATGGTGAACAAATGGGACCTGATTGAAAAAGAGACCAACACCATGAAGGAGTTTGAGAAAGATATCAGAGAGAAAATTGCTCCATTTGTTGATGTCCCCATTATCTTCACCTCTGCCATCAACAAACAGCGTTTGATCAGGGTGCTGGAATCAGCCGTTGAGGTATTTGAAAACCGCATGCGTAAAATTCAAACTTCGGAGTTAAATAAAGTTATGCTGGAAGCTATTGAAAGTTTTACCCCACCATCCGTAAAAGGGAAATTCATCAAGATTAAGTATGTAACCCAATTGCCTACTTTCGCTCCAAGCTTTGCTTTTTATTGTAATCTGCCCCAGTACATCAAAGATCCTTACAAACGCTACCTGGAAAACCAAATTCGTAAAAACTGGAATTTCACAGGAGTTCCCATCCAGATTTTTATGCGTAAAAAATAGATTTTATATTATTGATATACTCAAGGACGGTCGGTTGGCCGTCCTTTTTTTGTACCTCCATTTTTAAATCAACTCTTCTCAAAATTTGATTTCATCAACTAATTTCTTAGTTTTACTTCACTTTAATTAACAATTAAGCTATTATTATGAAATACTACTCTCTGTTATTTATCTGTATGGTGTTTGCTTACTCCAACTCGACTCAAGCACAAAAACTCCAAAAAATAGACCAACTCCTCTTCCAGAAAAAATATCCGGAAGCAATTCAGCTATTGGAGCAAAAAACGAGCAAAGACAGCCTTCAGCCTCGCCTTTTTTACAGATTAGGACGAGCCCACCAATCCCTGCAACAGAATAGGAAAGCAATCTCTGCTTTCCAAAAAGCTCTGGAATTGGATTCCCTGTATATCTCAAATCGATTGGCTCTTGGTAATTGTTATTTTTCAAGTGGAATGTACCCCGACGCACAAACACTCCTAGAGAGCACTTATCAACTGGACTCCTCCAATGCATCAAACAATTTGCTACTTGCTAAAGTTTATACAGTACAAAAGGAATACAAAAAAGCGATTCATCTCTATAAAGGACTTATAGTTAAAGATTCTATCAATCCCTACTACCACAAACAGTATGGAATTTTAGCCGAAAAACTATACCAACCTCAAATAGCCATAGATCATCTTAAAACAGCCTACGAATTAAATACTCGGGATTTAGGTACTCTGGTAAAACTAATCTCAACCTACTACCAGTACGCCGTGTATCAAAAAGCATTACTCTACTGTAACAAAGGCTTGAAAGATTTCCCCAATAATTTTATCCTTCTTAAGAAAAAAGCTCAACTCCTCATCAATTTAAAATGGTTTGAAAACGCACAAGTGGTGCTTGAAAAAATCCGTCAACTGGAGAAAGCCGATGATGTAACATACAAACAACTTGGACTCTGTTACTTAAATGCAAAAGATTACGAAAAGGCCCTGGAAGCACTCCAATCAGTAGGACCAAAGTCTGTAAATGACCCCATGGTGAATCTTTACCTCGGTATCACCCTACAGAAATTAGGCCGCCACAAAGAGAGTCTCGAGAAATTTGAAGATTCCGAAACCTTCTCTATCCCCCCATATATGGCTTCGCTTAAACTATACCAGGCCAGAGCTTATGGATTTGTAAAACAGTTTGACAAATCGGTCAAAGCCTATATCGCATCCTGGGAGCTCGATAAAGATAGTCCAAACATCCTTTACGATATTGCAACAACTTATGAAGAGTTTGGAAATCATAAAAAGGAAGCCATCAACTACTACTCTCAATATCTTAACTTGTATCAAGGAAAAGATGAAAAGAGAAAAGAGTACGCCAGAAGCCGCATATTACACTTAAAAGAGAGGATACATTTTGAAAAATAAAAAATATCAGCTTTAATATCATAGCCCGAAGACCATAAAAAAAATGGCTTTCGGGTTTTTTATTTAGATTCGATTAAAATATACCAACATCTTGGTATTGCCCATAATTTAACCACCACTTATCTTTGCCACTGTTAATACGAAGCAAGGGCTGATGATTGCCGAAATCACAGGAGAATCGAAAAATCTTTTGCCATAGTTTTTTTTCATTTTTTAGTGTACTATCTCTCATGGTTTCGGTAAATCCGGCTTTTCAAAACAATCTCCCGTCCCATTTCATTTTCCTTCTTCTTTTTATTAATTTAGTCACAATAAAAATAACTTTCTATGCTTATTAAAAAGAACATGAAAATGGCTGATGTGGTTCTCCTAAACCACATGCTCATCCCCGTCATCCATCGCTTCGGAATCAATCTTGGCTTTGGAGACAAAACGGTTGAGGAAATTTGCCAGGAAGGCCAAATCGATCTAAATTTCTTTCTGGAATTGGTAAACGCCTATCACGATAGTGACTATTTCCCAAACGAAAAACTTCAAACCATACCAGCTAAGGACATTGTGGCTTATCTAAAAATGACCCATGCCAATTATTTAAATGAATGGTTAACAGAGATCGAATCGAAGATTGACAAACTTCGGTCCGAAAAGGATGAAGACCAGAAATACATTAGCCTGATCAAAAACTTTTTTGAAGGGTATCGATCCGAATTAACCGAACATATTCTTCGGGAAGAAGAACTAGTTTTCCCCTATGTGATTGCACTGGAACAGACCGTTTTGACACAAACCGTTAGTGATTCCAACCGCAAACTCCTGAATTCCTATTCCATTCAAACTTTTCATGACGAACATGACGATATTGAAGAAAAACTATTGGATTTAAAAACCATAATGATCAAATACCTGAATCCTCCGGTAAACATCTTACTCTATCACAAAATCATACAGGAATTGTTCAAACTGGAGGAAGATTTGAACTATCACTCCCGGATTGAAAACAATGTTCTGAT
Source organism: Marinifilaceae bacterium (assembly GCA_041725895.1). Classification (GTDB taxonomy): domain Bacteria; phylum Bacteroidota; class Bacteroidia; order Bacteroidales; family Marinifilaceae; genus JBGRQA01. Next base: position 40,767 of record JBGRQA010000027.1, on the reverse strand, counting down.
ACCGAAAGTAAAAACAATGGAAAAACTGGCTAAAAACCTGTTATAAGATCCTTATGAGTAAAACCACCTTTATCATAGCAGATCCCTCGTTTCTAATTCGAAAAGGCTTAAAGCTACTAATCCAAAAATTAGAAAACACCGAAACGATTCACGAAATTGAAAGTAAAGACCAACTGACTCAAATAATGAATCACGAGAAACCTGATATCTTAATTGTAAATCCCACCCTACTGGATCATTCCCAAAACTGCCCCAGAGATTCGTTCAAAAACTCCGACCTAAAGGTGATTTTACTCTCTTCCAGCCAAAATGAATGCACCCCATTTATTGCTGATGGAGTTATCCAATACATGGACCCACAGAACAAGATTCTCGATCTGTTGAAAGAAATCAAATCCAACATTGACACTCGAGAACCTCTTGAAAAGGATACCAATGGATTAAGTTCGCGCGAAAAAAACATCCTGCAACATATTGCCCAGGGCCTGACCAATAAAGAAATTGCTGATAAATTATTCATCAGCATTCATACAGTGGTAACCCACCGGAAGCACATCACCCGAAAACTGGGAATTAAATCCGTTTCCGGATTAACGGTATATGCCATCCTGAACAACCTGGTTAGTATGGATGAAATTAAATAAACTCTATTCGAAATTAAGTTTTTGATTGGTTATCCAGGCTGGATGTCCTTTATTCCGCAAGCTATTAGCCACTGGCTGATACCCTGTCCTAAGTGCTAAAAGCAAAATGCGTTCTTCCCAAAAGGATTATCCCTAGACAGTATCAATGGTTGATACAAAACCCTTCTTTATCAAAATCAGAAAATTGGTTTAAAACAGCAAACATGCTCCTGCATGCAAGGGTTTGCCACCAAACTCACGGTAGAACTCCATTAAGGGCTCAATACCTGTACAATGGGTAGGCAACACCCGGTCAACGCCCAAATTCTTGAGATACTCCACCGTTTTCATAGTTCGGGGATTGCGCTTTTTCAAGTGAAAACCGCCTAATACGGCATGCACGCGCTCCTCCTTACACACCTCCCGGGCATAAGCCACTGTATTACATACCCCGGAATGAGCACAACCAGTAATTACCACCAATCCTTTCGAATGCTTGACGACCAATGCAGAATCATCTTCCACAGGGTCCGGTGAGCCATCCTCTTTTACAAAAAAGCTGGGCCCCTCCTCAAAATCGAAACGACGTGGGATTTGGCCCAGGAAAACCATATTATCCGACAACCAATGTGGACCGATACTTTCAACCAAATCATATCTTTGCATGGCCTGCTCCCTGCTAAATGGTAATCCAATATGAGAAAAATCTTTTTCACGAAACCTTTTAATAAAGGAATGGGGATGCGTTATTAAGGATTTTCCGGAGAGATGCTCCAGTCCATTGCCATGATCCCAGTGGCCATGACTCAGTACAATAGCATCCGCCTCATCCAAATCAATGTTTAACTTTTTAGCATTCCGCAGGAACAAATCAGATGGCCCCGCGTCAAATAGTATTTTTCGGTCTGCTTCAATCCAAAGGGAAAATCCATGTGCTGCCTCACAAAAAACACCGGCAGTATTATCAACAAGTACTTTTACTCTCATTCTTCTTCTGTTTTCATCAACGGCAAACAAATATAGAAACTACTTCCCTTTCCTAGCTGAGTTTTCACCCATATTTGTCCTCCTGCATTTTTCACAATATTTTTCACAATAGCCAACCCAAGCCCCATACCACTTGATTTTGTTGTAAAATTCGGCTCAAACAAACGCTCCTTCACCTCATCAGAAATTCCCATACCATTGTCATGAACAGCGGTAAAAACCTGCTCCTCATCCTGCCAAAGTTCCAGTTTTATATGAGCCTCCCGCCCCTCCGGTATGGCTTGAATTGCATTATTTATCAAGTTCAAATAGACCCGGGCAAATTGTTCCCTGTCGATATACACCAAGGATTCGGTTACTGCATTCAAATCCAAACTAATATCCACCTCATCATTGTGAAAAAACTCAAGTGTTTTCCGCAATACATCTACCAAATTCTCCTTTTCATTTTTGGCCATGGGCATTTTGGCAAAATTAGAAAATGCAGTAGCAATGGCTGATAGATTATCGATCTGCTCAATCAATGATTTACTTACACGGCTGAAATATTTTTCCCAATTGGGCAACTCGTCATTCAAGGACTTCTGCAAAAATTGAATATTTAATTTCATCGGGGTCAGAGGATTCTTAATTTCATGGGCCACCTGCCGTGCCATTTCCCGCCACGCAGATTCCCGTTCCGATCGCGCCAACAATTTGGCACTTTCCTCCAATTCAACAACCATTCGGTTGTACTCCCCAACCAAACTCCCAATTTCGTCCCTTTTGGAATAATCGATCTGCTCATTCTTTGTCCCAAGCTTTGTCTTCTTAAACCGGTCCTGAATCAATTTGAGTGGATAAGTAATTTTATTGGATATTATCACCGAAAGAAAAATCGCCAGGAGAATCATGAACAGGTGAAGATTAACCCCCGCAATTATCAAATTAAACAGTTCCTGCTGAAGTTCCTGATTCTTCGTGAAATAGGGTAAATTCAGATAGGCAACAATCTTATTCTGCTCATCAACTATGGGCTCATAAGCAGACAAATAGGTTAATTCACCCATATTCTCCTGGTGAATAAACTGACTCCGCTTCTGATAGTTCAACTGATAGTATGCCTTGTAATTCATTTTACGCCCCAAAAGCTCTTTCTCAAAAATTTCGGGGCGGGAGGTTGCAAGCAAATTCCCCTTTAGATCATACAGGTTAATATCAGCATTTATAACATTTGAAAATCTCCTTAATCGACTGGTTAGATAAGGATTTCGATCCTGATTCAACTCCTCACCTGAATACATATCCTCAAAAAGCTCACGTTTGGCCAACCGCAATTTTTCACCCAGTTGCATACTGTGCTTATCCTGAAACTGTTTGATGTTATAAAAAACACTTCCCCCTCCCAGAAGAATAAAAAACAGCATCAATACCCCAACCAGGGAGTATTGAATACGGTACTTAAAACTGTAGCCTCCGGGAAATTTCCAGGGAAACTTTTCGAGCAACCATACAAGTACTGCAAATACGTAGAAAAACACGAAAACATAGGGAAAAGTTATGAAACGGTTATACCAACTCAACGAAGGAGTACTTACCACCACACGATTATTGTCAAAACGATAAACCAGATGTTCGTAATCGTCCTTCTCTTCCCAGAAATACTCTCCCTCACCTTCTCCAAACCGGTCACTGCTCAGGTAGTAATTAAAATTGCCCGAAGAGGCAATCAACTTTCCCTCTTTGTATTTTGCGAAGGAATATTTCGAAGCCATGGGAGTCCTGTTAAATTTCTCATCCAGCAAAAGATCAGGATAACCAAGTCCTTCGTCACTAAGACGTGAATCGACTCTCAAATAGATATTCACATTTCGCCCCTGAGCGGTAATAAAATCAAGAACCCCCAAATAGGAAACCATTCCATTAAAATTATTCAGGAAATAGAAATTTGAACCCGGAATTTTCTCCCCACTCTCCACAATCATTTCAGTAAAAAACTCAAAGCAATTCCGAATTCGGCCATCCGGCTCCACTCGCAAATCATCTCTTGATTCACAAAGTGTCACCTGAATCTGAAACTGTTCCCAGTACCCCTTAAAATACTTCTCCTGAATATACTCCATGATTCGATTCTCATTCACGTAGGGCTCCTTGCACCATTCCTTGAGTTTCGTATCAGACTCCAAAGCATCACTCAAATCACTCATCATGGCATCGGAAGTGGGATCGTATTCCATTGACAGATTCATGGCAGCAATCATCCTGCCCTCTCTCTCCTTCTGGGTAGAAAAATCGTTAATGCAATACACCAGAAAAACGGAGACTCCAATCAGCACCATAATAAACAAAGAGTACCGAAATCCTGGATCTCCCCGATAAATAATCAGACCATGAAGAAAGAGCAATCCCAAAAGAAACATCGCATACAACCAATCAAAGGAAGGAACAATCCAGATATTCAAAAGGGTAAAAATACCTCCCAAAATCAAGACCAAAATATAGAAATGGCTCATGGAACAATTCGGCTGACAAACCGAAATAAATACATCACAAGACAAAATCAATGCATAAAACAAAAGAACGATAGCCCAATATCCTAAAAAGGTATAAATTGTTATATCAGTAAATTCATACATCTGAAAAGAGATACTGGAGTCGATTACCAGACTCTTAAACCAGAAAACTACTAGATTGAAAAGCAAAAATGTAACTCCCAGGAGGACAAAGAACAAAAGAAAGAAACGAAAAGAAGAGATGGAGGAAACCAAAGCAGGAAAATCAGCATACTTCGCAATGGCATACACCCACACAAACACAAACAAAGCATTCAGGGTAAAATCTCCAAGAGAAGAAAAATAGTACGATTTGGCATAAAGTACCGGAGAAAACAACTCCAGAGAATAGAAAGCATCCGGTACAGCCCAGGCAAGCATAACCTCTCGCACGCCCCAAAGTAAAACTCCGAAAATTAAGATGGCCCAGCGTCGCAGTTTAGGGTCCACTATTTCCCGAATGGAAACAAGGGCAAACAACAAAATAACAAACAGGGTCAGCACATACAGAACAGTGGCCCAATTCAACTCTGAAACGGGAATAATTTCCTCCGGTCCAGGTTCGAGGCTAAAAAGGTACTCTCCATTTTCATCGTAAATTGCTTGTCCTTTCCTCGAATCCACAACCAATTCTGCTGAAGGTGGAAGATCAAAATCCGGATGGAACTTATTGCGTAGATATTGGTTTTGATAAGGATAATCGGTCTTTATAAGAATTAGGGCTACAATCAGTGTTGAATCACTATGATATCGCTTAATTCGATAAAACGCATTGCCCAGACGTGCAAATCTTTTACTGAGCAATGAGGGGTGCCTCAAACTGGGAAGGGAGATGGTATTATCCGTCCATAAAACCAGTTGCCTTTTTTTATAAACCAAAAGAGTGATTCCTGCCTCCTCAATATCTTCGGTATACTCGCTGTAATCCTCGTTATGCTGCACAAAACCTTCAACATCCTTCAACGTATCTGCTAAAGCCAGAAGGTAATCATCCGCCAGCTTTTCTTTATCGAAAAGAATTTCCTGGACCGAATCGACCGGAATACCTCCCTTATGGCTTCTAATGGATACGTATTCTGTTACTACTGCAGCCAGGATCAAAAGCATGCAAACTATTCCCAGACTTTGACGAAGACTCAATCTTTTCAACTTGAAAAATTTTAGAATTTATGAACTGAACCGCAAATACCATGCTAAAGCAGCTACAAATTAGCATAATTCCCCAAACATTCAAATGGAATACAGTAGTTATTTGTTGTTTTTAAAACGGATTAAGCCCTATTGTCACCCTGCAATTCTGAGAATCAAACTACCCAAAAGACAATTGAACAGGCACAAACAGAATTCTGATTTAGAATCGGTAGTCAAAGACTTTTAGCCCTAAACATGATGATAGGGTTCTCCTTTTAGAATAGTCATAGCACGGTATACCTGTTCCACAAAAATCATTCTTATCATTTGATGAGAAAAAGTCATACGCGAAAGAGATATTTTGCCATGAGCCCTCTGGTATACCTCCTTTGAAAAACCATAAGGCCCACCAACCACAAAAACGAGATTTTTTATACCACTCAGCATTTTCTGTTCCAGATGTCGCGCAAATTCCACTGAGGTAAACTCTTTTCCGCCTTCATCCAGCAAAACCATTACATCTCCGGCCTTAATCTGAGCTAGAATCAGATCCCCCTCCTTCTCCTTCTGAAGATCTTCGGTTAGATTTTTCCCCTTTTTCACATCAGGAATCACACGCATTTCGTAAGATATATAACGCTTCAAGCGTTTTTCATACTCGGCAATTCCCAACTTTACAAAATCCTTATCCGTTTTACCTATAACCAACAGTGTAATCTTCATAATTCAGCTTTATTGCAATGGTTTTTCATCCCTTTACCACAACACAGAAATAAGAGTATCACACTCTTGATATATGGTGGGTAATATATTTTTTTTAACTTGCGATATACTTTTCGCACAATATTTGTGTAAAAGTAAGTGATATTTATCACAAAACTGACAACCATTAACCGTCCTTTATTACATTTTTAGGACAGGGCTGCAAAGGCCTCCAAGAACAACTTAAAACAAAAACACATGAAACTCTTAAAAACAAGTTTTATAACTCTAGTTCTCCTGAACCTGTTTCTGGTTTGTACAGCTGCCCAGGGAACCAACGATCTCCCGCCTCAGCTGGTAAAAGCATTGCAAACAGGCAATAGCATCACCTTAGGTAATTATTTCAGCGACCGGATCGAATTGGCCATTCAAGACAAAGAATCCATCTACAGCAAATCGCAGGCAACCCAAATCATTTCCAAATTCTTCAGAGAGTATCCTCCTACAAATTTCAAGATAAAACATGCCGGAGGAAAACCAGGAGCCCGTTATGTGATTGGTACACTCTATACCAAAAGCAAAACCTTTCGCATCAACTTCCTCCTAAAAAGTCCCAACGGGAAACCATTCATCCATCAATTGCACATAGAAACCGACGGTCATTAAAAAAGACATTCCAATTATTCTCCCCGGCTAAGTTAGTCGGGGATTTTTTTTTCAGGAAAACACCTTATTTATGACATTGAATTCTATCGTTTTTCGACGAAATCAAAAACGATAAAAAATCAAGTATCGAATTGAGATCAGGTATCCCTACATTTCTATAAAAAAATAGAACCCCCGGCTAATAAGCCGGGGGTTTCTATTTTGAAAGAAGGGTTTATTAAATTAAACTACATACAGTGAATGTATTTCTCTACAATTTCCATGATCTCCTCCTCTTTTCCAAGAATTCGATCATTCAATCCGCTGTCTTCGTATAGTTTCAGTTTTTTTACTACCGCATCAAGGGTACCACCTGGGAAAATATCATTATTTTCAAAAACACGACGCTTTTCCAACAGGCAATCAGCACTTTCCCAACAACAAGTAGGCAATTGCTCCAGCTTGTCCAATCGGTCCTTAAACTCCGGCTTAAAAATATCCATATCAGCATAAAGCTCTTCAGCCATCTTCAAAGAATTTTCATTCTCCAAACCATGCTGTACCGCAACAATCAGCCCTGCCACCAACATGTAAATGTCTGCAGAACCATCGGGCACACGGAACTCAAAGGTTTGCTTGCTGGAAAAATCACGGGCGTCTTCTTTTTGCTGAGGATTTACATCCTTAATCATATCCTTGGCACCCAACCATCCCAATGGCACTCGTACCAATACCGAACGGTTTCTATCTCCCCAACAAACATAGGTTGGTGCTTCCTGGTGAGGTACCAATCGAAGGTAAGAGGTAGGAATTGTATTTCCAAAAGCTGTTAAAGCTCCGGACAGTTCCATGATTCCAGCAATACCACGCTTGGCAACATCACTCAATTTTCCGTTCTCTACACAAATATTTTGACCGTCTTTTTCAAGCATCATGTGGATATGCAATCCGGAACCAGCTTTACCAACAGTGATCTTTGGAGCCCAGCTTACCAATGCATGGTAGCGAGCAGCAAGCATACGAACAATCCATTTACCTATCAACAACTGATCTACTGCATCTTCGGCTTCAACAGGCAAGAATTCGATCTCATGTTGCTCATAGCCATCCTCATTCAAGATAAAGTTTCCTACCTCAGAATGACCATACTTAATTTTACCACCACACTGTGCAATCAGTACCATTGCCTCACGACGCAAATCTTCCCACTGAGTAAAAGGTTGAGAATCATGGTACCCTTTCTGATCTTCGCCAGGATACAATTCCGCTTTACCACTCTTAATATAGTATTCCAGCTCACCCATAGCCTTAAAGGTGTAACCGGTTGATTTTTTAAAGCAATCATGAGCCTTTTTAAGGATATACTCAGGAGCACTTTCCAATGGTTTCCCTTCTGCTGTATAAAAGGAACAAAGAATATCCAATGTAGGAATCTCTGAGAAAGGATTCAAAAAGGCCGTTTTATAACGAGGAATCACATACAAATCACTGGAACCGGCCTCAATAAATGAGAAAAGACTAGAACCGTCCACACGCTCCCCGGTACTCAGAATGTTATCCAAATGGTCGCGACTGGTAATAATAAAGTTCAGAGTTTTCAGTTTTCCATCCTCTGCAACGTAACGGAAATTAATCATTTGAACTCCGTTCTCCTCGATATATTTAATAATATCCTCTTTTGTAAACTCGTTACTTGGCTTTTGCAAGTACTGAACCAACTTATTAGGGTTCAAAGCAATTGAAGCATCTGTCATGACTCAACAGTTTTATTTAAATATTAATAGCTCGTTTTGTTAGTTTGTTTGTGAAGGATAAAATAGCCGAGTTCCAATTGAATTTCCAAGATTTTATTGAAATATCGAACACTTTAAAAACATCCATATATACAATTGACTGACAACCACTTAAAACAACTACAACCATTAAGAAAACAAAATCAAAAGCTGTTTTACAACATGAGTCCGAAAAGGTTTTCGGAGCCCAAAAGATGAAGTTTTCACTCAGCCCCTATTTCAAAACAGGGGTCCCCCTTCAATCGATTGCGAAAAACTATAATCAATCCCAACAAAAAGAGAGGAGGACATCCAAATAATATATGTTTTTCAAAAAACACCCCTTAAAGGGGTGTCGACTCATAAAAACGTCATTTTTTCCTCGAGAGGGGCGAAAAAGAATAAAAATTGTAATCATTTTCTCACTTTGTAAAACAATACACCCTTCAAAATAGGGGTGTCAAAAAAAAGTCATTTTCCATATTGTTAAATAGGGCAAGAAAAGCACAAAAACAGTCCTATTATCAGTTCGTTTTCAATTCTCTTCCTATGATGATTTCCTCCCCCCTGAAAATTGGTTAAGAATTAAATAGTCCTTTTTCTAATTTGCTTCCTTTCCCCTGCTCCATTGCTTTCCTCCAAAATTTGGTTGCGATCGATAATTCTATGCCCCTCTTCATTTCCAAACAAGCATTGATCAACACAAAAACAAGATCAAGAAATCCCTCCAAACATCTTAACTCAAATTGATTATATAATTAGACACATAACACTTTCCATATTCCCATCAAAGAATAGATTATTTAGTACGATTAATCCTCCCCAATAATTAAAAAAAGACCATCGGTTTCATTCGTTTTGGACGCTATACACTTTATATCTGCAAGTAATGAGAAGAAAAAGATACAGCTATGTGATATTTCTTTAGGATTAAAAAATTGTATTACCTATCTTTGCGCTGTTGAAAAGTTTTAATGGAAAACAATCTTCGAATTTCATTATCATTCATTACTCTTAATTCCTTTTACCGGAATAAAAATTAATAGAATCGTTACTGGTAATTACTTAGAGATTAGGACTTTCAATGAATATTTAATATTTTTAAAAAATTAACAATGCAAGGAACAGTAAAATTCTTTAATGAGTCCAAAGGTTTTGGTTTCATTAAGCCAGACGATTCAAGTGAAGACATCTTCGTACACGTATCAGGTCTTATTGACGAAATTCAAGAAAACGACCAAGTTGAGTACGATGTAGAAAAAGGAAGAAAAGGTTTGAACGCTGTAAACGTAAAAGTAATTGACTAATTACTTTTTACTTTGATACATCTTATAAGAAACCACCGTTATCAACGGTGGTTTTTTTGTACCATCTGTTCACCCCCTTCCGAAGGTGAGCTGTTTTAAACCAATATCATTTCCAATGGTATAATTACTATACTTCTTTTATCGGCAACGATCCGAAAAAAAATCCGAACCTTACCAACAGAGCAAAATTCGGATTCATTTTATTCAAGTATCGTGTTACGGCCTACTTCTTGGCTGCAATCACTGACATTTCAACTAATAATTCCGGACGGGCCATTCGAGCCTCAACACAGGCACGAGCCGGCTGATAACCATCCTCAACCCACGCATCCCATACCTCATTCATTGCAGCAAAATCTTTCATATCGCGCACATAAATGGTTACGGAAAGGATGTGCTTCTTATCGGATCCTGCTTTCTCCAAAAGCTCCTCGACTTTTTCAAGTGTGGTTACTGTTTGCTCCTTAATATCCTTAGTCGCGTCCTTGGCAGTTTGTCCGCACAAGTAAATGGTATTACCATGCTCTACAATACGACTCATTCTTGGGGTGGAATCAATTCTCTTAATGCTCATTCTATTTTGTGTTTAAGTTTTTTTCGGTGAGCCAAGTTAGAAAATTACCAGGAAATGGAGAAACAATTAACTGGGATTCGGGAAGCAACCAAGTATGGTATTGAATATTTTGGTCCAAACTAAGTAATTTGATCCAAACCTCAGAAACAAAAAGAAAATTCAGACACAAACATCCATCACTCATTGTACATATTCCATATATTTGCTCCGTCAATAAACAATCAACTACACACAACAGTATGGATTTTGGAAGAATTATCATCGGACTGTATCTAATTGTCAATACCCTTACTAAATTCCGGAAGAAACAAATTTCACTTTCTCGAATGTCTTTCTCAATGGTATGTGGACTCTGTTTTCTGATGCAGGGAATTACCTTTTCCTTCGAAGATCAAATAGAGCAACATCTCACCAAGGAACAAATGGTCTACCTGGATTACTTTGGTCAATTTTTAACCGCATGCTTACTATTCCTCATTGGACGATTTTTCTGGGAAATCTGGAGAGCCAAAAGAGCAGTAGCATAAAACTAAATTGGCTAAACAATCCGCCACTCATTAACCATAGAAAAAAAGCGCCACCCCCGAAGGAATGACGCTTTTGCCTATGTATTTGGTACAGTGTAATTATTTCAAAGAATCGATACGCTCCTGAAGCACTTTGATTTTAGCTTCAGCATCGGCCATCTTCTTACGCTCCATTTCCACTACCTTTTCAGGGGCATTGTTCACGAAACGTTCGTTGCTCAGCTTTTTGGAAACGGATTTCAGGAAGCCTTCGGTATACTTCAACTCCTCCTCCAGTTTCTTCAGCTCTTCTTCCACATCTACCATATCGCCCAATGGAATAAAGTACTCCACGGCTTTTACGATAAACGACATAGCACCTTTCAGCTCGCCATTGGCTTCAGAAATGGCAGTCATATTACCCATTTTGGTAACTACACTGTCGAATGAAGGATCGTACTGACCTTCCTTCACCTTGTAGTTCAGATCCAACACTTCTTTAAAAGCGATGTTCTTCTGCTTACGGATGTTACGGATAGCAACAATCACTTCTTTCACCTGCTCAAATTTCTCCAGTAGCGCCTCATCAGCGTTCTCTGCCTGTGGCATTACAGATACCATGATGCTTTCTTCTTCCTTGCGATCACGCAACAAGTGCCAGATCTCTTCGGTTAGGAAAGGCATGAATGGGTGCAGCAACTGCATCAATTTCTCGAACAACTCTACGGTTGTTTCATAGGTAGCTTTATCGATAGGCTGACCAAAAGCAGGCTTCACCATCTCCAGGTACCATGAAGAGAATTCATCACGGAACAAAGTGTAAACGGTCATCAAGGCCTCGCTGATACGGTACTGCTTGAACTGCTCATCCAACTGCTCCATGGTTTTGTTCAACTTGGAACGGAACCATTCGGTAGCCAAACGAGCGTACTCAGGTTGTTCGATATCGGCAACTTCCCAATTTTTAACCAAACGGAAAGCATTCCAAATCTTGGTGGTAAAGTTACGTCCCTGCTCCGGCAAGCTCTCGTCAAACAAAAGGTCTCCTCCTGCAGGAGAGCACAACAGCATACCCACACGAATACCATCAGCTCCATACTTGTCGATCAACAACAATGGATCAGGCGAATTCCCCAACGACTTAGACATCTTACGACGTTGGCTGTCACGCACAATACCTGTCAGGTAAACGTTGTTGAATGGCTTCATATCTCTGTACTCGTATCCGGCAATTACCATACGGGCAATCCAGAAGAACAGGATATCAGGACCACTAACCAAGTCATTGGTTGGGTAGTAGTATTTAATTTCTTCGTTTTCAGGGTTACGGATTCCGTCGAATACGGAAATTGGCCACAACCATGAAGAGAACCAGGTATCCAGAACATCCTCATCCTGACGCAATTCTTCGGCCTTGTATTCCTTACCGGTTTTCGCTTTCGCCTCAACCAAAGCTTCCTCAATATTTTTAGCCACTACGTAGCCTCCTTCCGGAAGGTAGTAAACAGGAATACGCTGTCCCCACCACAACTGACGGGAAATACACCAATCCTTCACATTCTCCATCCAGTGACGGTAGGTATTCTTGAACTTGGCAGGGTGCAACTGAACGTTATCGTTCATTACATTCTCCAGGGCAGGCTGAGCCAGCTCCTTCATCTTCATGAACCACTGCATACTCAGCTTGGGTTCAATAGCAGCATCGGTTCTTTCAGAGTAACCTACCTTATTTACGTAGTCCTCGATCTTCACCATGTTTCCTGCTTTTTCCAACTCAGGAATAATGGCATCACGAACTTCGAAACGATCCATTCCCACGAACAGCTGAGCTGCTTCGCTTAAGGTTCCGTTGTCGTTGAAAATATCGATGGTTTCCAAATTGTGACGGTCTCCAATCTCATAGTCATGAATATCATGTGCCGGAGTAATTTTCAGAGCACCGGTACCGAACTCCATATCCACATACTCATCCTGAATAATTGGAATGGAACGGTTCACCAATGGAACAATCACTCGCTTGCCTTTCAGGTGAGTGAATCGCTCATCATTCGGGTTCACACAAACGGCGGTATCACCCAAAATAGTTTCAGGACGGGTAGTTGCAATGGTTACATACTCGTCTTCGGTTCCTTCAATTTTATAGCGCAGGTAGTACAGTTTGGATTGTACTTCCTTGTAGATTACCTCTTCATCTGATACGGCAGTTTGGGCTGCTGGGTCCCAGTTTACCATACGTACCCCACGGTAAATTTTATCTTTCTTGTACAAATCAATAAATACATCAATTACTGATTCGTAAAGCGATTCGTCCATGGTAAAGCTGGTACGATCCCAATCACAAGATGCACCCAGTTTCTTCAACTGCTCCAGGATAATTCCCCCGTGCTTCTCTTTCCATTCCCAGGCATGCTTCATAAACTCGTCGCGAGTCAGGTCGGCCTTATTGATACCTTCCTGCTTCAACTTGTTCACCACCTTAGCCTCTGTAGCAATGGAAGCGTGATCGGTTCCAGGCACCCAACAGACGTTTTTACCCTGCAATCTGGCTCTGCGGACCAATACATCTTGAATAGTATTGTTCAGCATATGCCCCATGTGCAACACTCCGGTGACGTTTGGCGGAGGTATCACAATAGTATACGGCTCTCTCTCGTCGGGTACGGAATGGAAGAATCCTTTATCCATCCAATACTTGTACCACTTATCCTCCGATTCTGCAGGATTGTACTTAGTTGGGATTTCCATGTGTTTAACTCTATTTTTAGTGTTTTGCACATTGTAATGTGCATTAATTGTACTCTTTGTAAATTTTAATGAACTTTTTATACAATTCTGACTTCAACCACTTAAAGTCTTTTAAAAACCGAAGTAAAAACAACATTCAGCAAATTCTATTTCAATCTTGCTCCAATTCTTTTCTCGCTTTAAATACTTTAAGTACTCAAAATACTTTAGGCACTTGCATATTTCATCTCCATAAAATCACATTAAGCCTTTAGTTCGTATTTATTTCAAAAAAATTTGGGACAAAATTAACAAATATCTACAATATATTATTGTTGAAATCAAGATATATTGCATCATTTCTAAAAATAGTAATGCCTAGCAGATAGAGTTTTAGCTTTACTTCTTAAAATTTCAAGACTTCCTGTTTCTCACGATAAGCTTTAAATATTTATAATTCATCAAAACTCTACACAACTAATGCCTAAACAGAATAGTTACTTATTAAAGATATACAAATCACTTTCTCATTAAATTATTTTGTATTATTTAAATCCTACACAGAGAAAAAACAAACACCTACTATACAACTACATACACCAGGTGTTTATTATGGTTTTTCATTATTAACATGCTTAACAACACGTCAGACTCACAACACTATTATGTTTTGTTTAATAACTTTGCCTGTATTGTTTATGTTTACTTTCATTAAACATATTTGCGTGTAATTATTAACAATAACTTAATACTCTAAAAATGAATAAAATTAATTTTTTTGCAATAATATTGCTTACATTTTTATTTGCATGCTGCCAAAATGATGATTTTATGGATGAAAAACCATCTTCTGGTTCAGAATTATTTATCAAAAATACAAATGATAGTTTAAGAATTAAGTTTGCCAATGCCTTAATTCCTGCATTAGCTGATAGTAAAGAGTTAAGAGAACTTATAAAGAATGAAGCATTAAAACAATTTGATAATGATCACGATGTTCTATATCACTTAATAAAGGATCAGAAAATAAATAACATTTCTGTTTCTGAGTTAATTTCCTCATATTCTGAATCAAAAGAGTTATTTAATCAGATTGAAGAACAATTACCTCTACTCACAATTCTAATTCCTACACTTCCAAACTTTACACCTAATAGTTGGGCTACAGAAAAAGAAACTCCCATTGTTGCTGTTGTAGTTAACAAAAGTAAAGACGTTCTTCTTTATGATTCTAAGAACAATCTAATATCAATACCAGAAGGTACTATTCCAAATTTTCCAACACTTGTAGTTAAAACAAATGAACGAGTAAGAACTTCTAAAAAAGGGAACCTCAAATCATCTACTTTAAACTCGTATTCTTATGAGTTTATTGATGATTGTTTTAATCCTCAAAAAACAAAACAAAAATTAAAATCATCCAGTTCTTCAAATTCTTTCGACCCTGCAGCTATTAAAGCATTCAATTTGGGTATGGATTGGCAAAGAGATCATATCTATTATGGATTAACTCCTCAGAATACAACTGGTAAATTTAAATCAAACTACAGCGAATTTTTTACAGACTTCCAAATGAATGGAGATTGGTTTAATAAAATATCAGAGCAATCTGGAGATCCATTTAGAAAAGAAAAAATACCTGCAAAAGATGCAACAAATCCAGCCAAATATTGGACTGATGGAGCATGGGAATTTCAGGTAACTGTCATAATTAACTCAAAAAATGGGATGGGATCTACTTTAACTAAATATTTTTCCGCAAAACCACTTGATCTTATTGATTATGAAATTCGTTATGCGTACAAAAACAAATTCCCATATGCATCTATTGTTGGCTATAAACACTATAATCCTAATTTAGAATTAATCCCATGGGATTTACAAAATTATGGAATGGCTTGGAAATTCGAAATAGCTGAAATTGATTCTGAACAAGAAGTAACTGAAACCGTAGAAATATCATCAAATTATGCTATGAATTTTGGCGCAAATAATGGTGATTCAAAGAAAATCGGATTAAAATTTGGTGCTTCAGCAGCTAAATCTCAGAAATCTACTTGTACAATTAAAACAAAATTGCAATCGGATGATTTAGGTGAAGCAATTTTGCATTTTAATGATCCTGTAATTACAAAAAAAGTAGGAACAAAATACTATCCACGAGAAATTACAGCTGGCTGGTGTAAATTTAGCATCAAAACAAAAAGAGTATATTAAAATTTAGACTCTCATCGAACTTTATGCTAACATAAAGTTCGATGTTTCATTTATAATTTTACTAATATGAGAAAAACCTTATCCTACTTTGTAATAACAATTTTATTATTCATCTCTTGTCAAGATGATGATCAAAAAGATGCTTTCGAAAGCAATGAAATATCTATTTACAATAAGGATGGAAAACCTGTTGCTTATTACAATAATAATGATTCAACTTATGTTATTTACTTATGGGACGGAAAGCCTGTTTGCTATTTCTTAAAAAGCAATGAAGATGAAATTTATGGATTCAATGGTAAATTTATAGGATGGAGAGAATCTGGCATTTATTATGATTTAAATGGAAAAAGAACAGGTTTTGAAAAAGGTGCTTTACCAATAACAACACATATTGAAGCAATAAAATCTATAAAAGAGATATTACCCATTAAAGCAAATAAAGAAATTGCACCTAAAAGGCCAATTAATAGTGTTGAATGGTCTGTAAATAGCCTTGAGTTTTTTCTTTCAAAGGGAAGAGAATAATACAATTTATCATTTTTGAACCATTTTAATCCAATTCTTCCTATTTTATAACTTACAATCAGCTTTTTACTCCACTGTTGAAAAGCAGCAAAAATCATTTTTTTTACATCAATTTTTGTCTAATTTTGGCATGCTGATTCTTGCAATATGAATTGCAAATCGCTTAGGATACTTTTTATACAACAAAAATCTTAAACACATAACAAATGCCACAAGTATCAGATAAAGGAAAATTGATGCCTGAGTCTCCTATTCGGAAACTCGTTCCTTTTGCCGAGGCAGCTAAAGCCAAAGGCAGAACTATTTATCACTTGAACATTGGTCAGCCGGATATCAAAACTCCGGAAGTTGCCATGGACGCGGTGAAAAATTGTACCGAAAAGGTAATCGAGTACAGCCATTCGGCAGGAAACCTTTCCTACCGTCAGAAATTGGCCAAGTACTACCAGAACATTGGCATTAATGTGGACGAAAACGAGATGCTGATCACCACCGGTGGTTCCGAAGCAATTACTTTTGCGCTGATGTCTTGTTTGAATCCTGGTGATGAAATTATCATCCCGGAACCTTTCTATGCAAACTACAATGGATTTGCTGTAGCAGCCGGAGTTGTGGTAAAACCAATCACTTCCAGCATTGAGAATGATTTTGGTTTGCCTTCCATCGAGGAGTTTGAGAAACTGATTACCCCTAAAACAAAAGGGATTGTAATCTGTAACCCAAACAACCCAACCGGTTACCTGTACTCCAAAGAGGAATTGAATCAACTGCGCGAAATCATCCTGAAGCACGATTTGTACCTGTTCTCAGATGAAGTATACCGTGAGTTCTGCTACGACGGAGAGGAGCATTTTTCGGCCATGAACCTGGAAGGTTTGGAGCAAAACGTAATCCTGATGGATTCGGTATCCAAGCGTTACAGCGAGTGTGGTGTTCGTATTGGTGCCATGATTACCAAAAACAAAGAGGTAATCAAAATTGCTATGAAATTTGCCCAGGCTCGTCTGTGTCCTCCTGCTTTCGGTCAGATTGCTGCAGAAGCTTCCCTTGAAACTCCCAAGGAATACTTCGACGAGGTTTACAACGAATACATCGAGCGTCGTAACTTCATGGTAGAAGCCCTGAACAAAATGGAAGGCGTTTACAGTCCTACTCCTAAAGGTGCTTTCTATACTGTTGTGAAACTACCAATTGATGATGCGGACAAATTTGCCCAGTGGATTCTGGAAGATTTCGAATACAAGAACCAATCGGTAAT
Source organism: Marinifilaceae bacterium (assembly GCA_041725895.1). Taxonomy (GTDB): domain Bacteria; phylum Bacteroidota; class Bacteroidia; order Bacteroidales; family Marinifilaceae; genus JBGRQA01. The sequence continues at coordinate 23,262 of JBGRQA010000027.1, read as the reverse complement.
GGTAGCTCCTGCAACCGGATTCTACGCTACCAAAGGTTTAGGTAAAAACGAAGTTCGTATTGCTTACGTTTTGAAAAAGGAAGATTTAGCTAATGCAATGGAAACACTTGCTGAAGCATTGAAAGTATATCCAGGAAGAACGATCTAGTTTTTTCCGATACAATTGACATTGTACAGGAGGGGCTGAGTTTTCAGCCCCTTTTTTATGCATATAACAGAAGAACAGGTTCGCTTCATTTCCGGCCCTCTTCCCTCGATTGTACAGCTACACCAGATCACAGGCATCAGCCGGCATCCAATGCTTGTCTTTGCCCTCCCACTTTACATTGCAACCAATTGGATTGGTAACGGGGTTGGATATTTCCTTCCCTTCCAGGTATTCATCCAAGGCTTTCTCCAAATCCCTTCGGGTCACCTTCGAGGTATCCCTTGGATTGTCAACAGCTCTTCCGGTGTAGATCAATTTCCTGCTTCTATCAAACACATAGAAGTGAGGAGTTCGCAAAGCACCATAAGCCAAAGCCACTTCCTGCGTTTCATCGTAAAGATACACCCAGGGAAACTCATTATCATCCATTCGTTGTACCATGCTATCGAAATCGTCTTCCTCGTAAGTATTGGGCGAATTGGAATTGATCCCAACAAATTCTACCCCATGGGGAATATATTTATCAGCAATGGCCCGGGTATCCTCATCCGAACCAATTACGTAGGGACAATGATTGCAAGTAAAAAATACAACAAGAATTTTGGAAGATTTAAAATCCGTCAACTTGTATTTAATTCCGTCGGTACCCACCAAACAAAAATCGGGAGCCTTATCTCCTATCTGTAATGTAAAAGCCATAATTCCTTCCTTTTAAGAGTATTTGATTTGCTTAAATTTATCACTATTCCTCCAATAATTAAAAAATAATCTTCCAAATTTTCTTATTTCCTATCCCCCTTTCCTATGGTCGGTACCCATGCAATACTTTTTCGACCCAAGGTCTCTGTAGTGGAATAAAAATTTACATTCCGTTCACCTGGAAGTAAAGAATACATACAATCTCTTTAACAGAATTACAAAATAGTAACAGACAATTAATGCTAGCTTTAGATGCATACAACTTCTCTTTTGTAAACTTGTTGGTATCAAAATGAATCACCAAAATGTAGGTTATGAATTTTACCATCCATGAAAAATTAAAAAAAGCCAAACATTCAATTGATGAGAGTTTGAACAGTTTGGAGCTGCAAAACCAACTACTGAGATTTGGATTTTCGGCCGGCAGAATCAAGGAAGGAAAAGAGTTATTGGAACGTGCAAGCAAATATTACCAGGATTACAAGCATCAATCTGCTTTGGAATACGATTGCAACAACGATTTGTATCAAAAGAAAGAGGTAAGCCATCAAACTTATGTGGAGCACCTGCGACAAATAAAGCCGGTCTTAAAAAACCAGCAAAGATTCTGGAAGGAGTTGGAAGCAGCCGAGTTCAATGCGAAAGGCATGAAAGGATGGATTCAAAAGTTACAGGATTTTTACCAGTTACTCCTGAACGACGGCTACTACTTGTCACGAATCCAGCTACACGGACTGGATAAGAGTGAATTTCAAAAAGGGCTTTGCCAGATTATTTTGTTACAGCAAGCCTATCAAAAACAACAAAAGATGAGTTGGGAAACCCGAAGGACCCGACACAAACTGGAGCAAGCCATGCATGAATTCGAGAACTGGAACATCAATTTCAAGAGCCAGATGCAATTGGCCCTGCTGGAATTCAAGGACACCCGCAAGTTGTCTACTTCCCGCAATTAAAATATCATATCCCAGGAAACAGGCCATCGGTTTCTATACTTATAGTTGCTTTCCTTTCGTTTTCCGATGGCCCTGTTTCCTTCTGGCTGCCCCTATATCAAAACAGGATTCAAAAGATCCAAACATAGCATGCGATTGCCACTAATCTCATCATGTCAAAGAACGTAGCCCCCCTATTTCAAGCTCAGGGGTATACCCATACCTTCGGAATTTGGATCCACAAACTACTCATGATCTGTGGAGCCTAAAACCCGTCTTACTGGTAACCCCACCCAAAGTGGGGATACCAGAATGGAATGGCTCCAATCAATTTACAAAATTTGAACCAAGCTGAAAAACAACAAAATGCCACAACCGCCCCATCTACTAAACCATAATTTTTACTTCCCGATAAAATTTTATTAACTTTATTAACATCCTGTAAAATTGAAGGTTGGGAATCATTTCCAATCGGAAGAGAGACATGGATTGAGGACCAACAACTTTTTTTTTCTGCAACATCCTTTTGCTTACAAAGCAATTTCCGTATTTTACAGATGTATAGCGGAAAAACCTGTGCGCTTGGAAAATAAGCCTACTACCGCGGCAACAATTCATACCTGCGTGGATACAATTTCTACGGCCGTAGAAAAAATTTATACGCACCTGGCGAAAAAAAATACGGCCGTGGGAAGTAAAAAAACGGCCGCGATTAAAAAAAAATCGCGCGTGGAAAATATTTATTCGGCCGTTTGAGGCATATTATGAACCGTATAAATGGAGTACAGGGCCGTGGCAACAAAATTATGGGCCGAATTATTTAGTTATACGCCCGTGGGAGGAGAAAAATCGGCCGAATAAATCATTCCTACGGCCGTGAAAAAAAAATCTACGGCCGTATAATGCGGATTTCCGGCCGTTAAATAGAAAAACAGAGGCCTATACTTAACCGTTTCGGCCGTGTAAATATCCGGCAACAGTAAACTTAATGTTAACTGTTGCCGCATAGAAAAATCCTTCCGATTTTTTTTACTGCTTTCCCTAAAATTTCCGTAAATTAAATGGAACCAGAATTGCACCTCTTTTTTCCAGGCAACGATCCTACTTCGAACGATACCGATCCTTCTGGTGGAAGAAGCAGATATCGGCATACCCGGCATAAATCTTGGCTGAGTGCTCTACTCCTTCGGGAATGTAATATCGATCCCCCTTTTGGTAGGTTTTCATTTGGCCGTCAATCACCAAATCCATTCTTCCTTCCAACACAACCCCCCACTGACTTCGGTGGCTATGGGGCTGCACTTCGGTATCCTCATCAAATTCCATGAACAGAATCTGGTTGTTCTCCTCTTGTGCCAGCCAGGCTTTCAAACCGTCAATGGGAATATCTGCCAATGGCAATTGCTTCACTTCTTCGGGAAATATCTCTTTCATTTTTCTTCCACTTTCTATTTTAACAATGTGCATTCAAATTCCTTCAAAATTAGTTTTGATTCGAATCAGAATACAGTAAATATTTTTTTCGGATGCTCTTGAATTTCTTCAGATCCGCCTGCCAGCTTTTTCGGATCTCCTGTTCACTCATCCCCTTCTGAATTTGTTTTCGAAGTTCTCCTGTTCCGGCCAGCTTCTCAAAAAATGGATTAAAAAATTTCTCCCGATTCTCCATCGAATGATAGGCCCCAATCAGGTAGGAAAGATTCAACCTCCTTCTGCTTCTGATCCCCTCCGTTTCGTTCTTCCGTAAATCGTAACCGAAACATTTTTTTCCCTTAAACTTGGGGTATTTGCTGGCGCCTTCGATACTTCGAGGCGTATAGGAAAAGGAGGTATTCCTCATCCCGGGATGACCAAAACATTGAAAGGGAAAATCGGTACCTCTACCTGCACTAACCACTGTTCCTTCAAAGAAACATAAGGAGGGGTACAGAATTACAGAAGTAGCGTTTGGCAAATTGGGAGAAGGTTTTATCGGCAAAGCATACTCCTTCTGATGATTCCAATTCCCGCAAGGAATTACCGTCAACTCACATTGGATCCCATCCTTCAGCCATCCCTCCCCATTAATCATCTGGGCATATTCTCCAATACTCATTCCGTATACTACCGGAACCGGATGCATCCCTACAAATGAGGAGTACTCCGGCTTTAGTACAGGACCATCAATATAGAAAGCATTTGGATTGGGACGATCCAAAACAAGAACAGGAATACCATTCTCAGCACAGGCTTCCATCACATAATGCAGAGTAGAAATGTAGGTGTAGAACCGGGCTCCCACATCCTGCAAGTCGAAAACAACCTGATCGATGCCCTGCAAATCGACATCGTAAGGCTTTTTGTGTTTTCCGTAAAGAGAAACAATGGGCAATCCCGTTTGAGAATCGATTCCACTCTTCACTTTCTCTCCCGCATCTGCCTTTCCGCGAAAACCATGTTCAGGACTGAATATTTTCTTCACCTTCACACCCAAAGCCAGCAAACTATCAACCAAATGCTGACCTCCCATTCTGGAAGCCGGATTAGCCACTACAGCCACTTTGCTATTCCGTAATAATGGCAAGTATTCCTGGGTCCGTTCAGCCCCGGGAACAATCCTCGAATGACCGGCCTGACCGCATCCTTCAAGGGAAAACAACAATGCCACAGCAACCAGAATCCATTGCAAGGAAATACTTTTCTTTATCTTCATCTTTTGCTTCATCAAAATAAATACATTTCTATTCTTTGAAATCAATTCTTACATCGTTCTCAGCCCCCTGTATGAAGCCGAAACGTGTTCAATGAATTTAAAGGAACGAATCGAACTTGAAATTCATTTTAAATTATAATCGGTATTAGTAAGTTGATTTTGCTACTTTTGTAACAATAACTCAAAATTAAGCAAAACATTGAATCTGGAACTATTCATTGCCAAACGAATCACCAAGGGTGAAAAAAAAGGGGAAAGAATCTCTCATCCCATCATTACCATTGCAATTATTGGAATTGCCCTGGGGTTAAGTATTATGATTCTATCTGTGGCAATTGTTACCGGATTCAAAGCAGAAATAAAAAACAAGGTGATCGGATTTGGTTCACACATCCAGATTACCAATTACGACAACAACTCCAGCTTCGAAACCCGTCCCATCAATAAAAACTTTATCGCTACTGACAAGATTCTTGCAGTACCCGGAGTAAAACATCTGCACCCCTATGCCACCAAACCCGGAATTCTAAAAGCGAAAAATGAAATTCAGGGTATTGTTTTAAACGGGGTGGACGCAAACTACGACTGGAATTTCTTCAAAGAAAATTTGGTAGCTGGGAATACCTTCCTGGTAAAAGATGGTTTAAAGACCAATCAAATCCTTATTTCTGAATACCTTGCCAATCTTTTGCATCTGGAGGTAGGCGAAAAACTAAACGTCTACTTTATTCAGCAACCGCCTCGGATGCGCCGGTTCACCATTTCGGGAATCTACAATTCCGGAATGACTGAATTCGATAAGTTGTTCGTGATTTGTGATATTGGCCACATTCAAAAACTCAACAACTGGGACAACAACCAGGTAAGTGGCTATGAAGTGCTTCTGAACAGTTTCGACCATCTGGATGAGATAGAATATCAAATTCGGAATCTCACCATGAATCAGTTTACCGAAGATGGCAGCAGTTTAAGGGTTAGAAGTATAAAGCGTCGGAATCCGCAAATTTTTAGCTGGTTGGAAATGCTTAACATCAATGTTTGGATTATTTTAACATTAATGGTGCTGGTAGCTGGATTTAATATGGTATCGGGGCTTCTGATCATCATTCTTGAAAAAACCAATATGATTGGTATCCTGAAAGCACTGGGCACCAACAACTGGAGCATCCGAAAAATATTCCTTTACCAATCGGGAATGCTAATCGGTAAAGGAATGCTTTGGGGAAATATCCTGGGTATAAGCTTATGCCTACTGCAGTTCCATTTTAAAATGATCCCGCTGGATCCAACCAATTACTATGTGGACACTGTTCCCATCAACTTCAACTTGTTCCATTTGCTGCTACTCAACATTGGAACGTTGATAATGACGGTAGCGATGCTGGTACTTCCCTCCTACATTGTTACTCACATTAGTCCTTCCAGGGCCATTAAATTTGAGTAGGGCAACTTATCATACTTGTTCGCTCATATACATATTATTACCACCTAAATATAACAGTACATTCATTTTTTGTTCAAAAATGTTAAAAAGGTTAATTGATGTTACAATCTCTTTCAATCATGGCTAAATCAATATTTTTGTAACTGTTTTCGAAAAAAAACGATAAATTAGGTTATGAGTTCTTTTTCTCAAACCGACCTAATAAAGCTACAAAAAACTCAAATATTTCTCCTTATCAATACCGAGAAAGGAGAAATATGAAATATCTTGACCATAAATGAAAAGAAGGGAATTTATTGAGCGAACCGGAATTATTGGAATGTTTGCATTACTGGGTGCTATCCCCGGATGCGACCTTCCTTTTGAATACAGTCCGTACGACGTTGTAGTTGAAAATAAATACAAAGATCTTACCAATAAAAATCTGGCAAAACTTAAGGAGTTGGATACGGGGAGTTCGCAATTTAAGTTTGCCCTGATTACCGATAATCATACCTTCTACGATGAATTTGAGGAGACTGTAAAAGCCCTCAATAAAAGAGATGACATCGATTTTGTAATACATGGAGGAGATCTTACTCTTAGTGCCTTGCACAAAGAATTTACCTGGTTCAATGAGATAATGGAGAAGCTAAACAAGCCCTTTCTCACCGTGATCGGAAATCACGATCATCTTTCCAATGGGAATCAGATCTATCAGAAATCATTCGGTCCGAACAATTATACATTTACTTTCAACCGTTGCAAATTCGTAATGTTCGACAACAATATCTGGGAGAATAAGAATTCGGATCCCGATTTTGAATGGTTCAAGCAAAATCTGAAGAATGACAACAATTACGATCATGTAATTCCTGTTTCTCATATTCCACCATGGGGAGATCAGTACAATTACGGAAACTCTATCGTTTTTAATCAAATTATGGAAGAGAACGATATAAAACTTTCCATCCATGGTCATACCCACAAGTTTTACCATGGAAAAAAATACGACAAGGTAGACTATTTGGTGGGAGATGATATTGCCGACAAAAATTACCTGGTTATCTCCATCAACGAAAAAGACTATAGCATTGAACGGATCTTCTTCTAGAAGACAAACTTCCGGCAATAGGAAAATAATCCCCCTTCTGCAAAGAAAAGCAGAACATTAAAAAGAACGAAATGTACAGATCTATTTTATATACACTCCTAATTGTAAGCCTTTTCAGTACAAAAGTCTTAGGATCCAATTTCTCGAAAACGGAGCAGGACAGCCTGAAACGAAAATGGTACATCCCCCACGATGCCAAGATTCAATATGCCGGGAACATAGGTTTCCTTTCGGCAGGAGTATCCTATCACATTGTGAAGGACCTGTACCGATTATCCTTTATGTATGGGAATACTTCCAGCCATTCCGATGCCAAATCACTCAATACCTTCGCTTTTAAGAATACCTTCCTGCTTAAAAAATTCCAGTTCGAGGATTTTACGATTATCCCTACGGCAGGATTGAGCATCAACCTGGGTTCCACCCACAACACCTTCCGACGGTTACCCGATTATTTCCCCGATGGCTACTATTTCCAGAACAAAATTCATTTCGCTCCTTTTTTCGGCACGATTATCTATCACCCTTTGCCCTATAAAGGAATAAAAGGAATTGATTTTTATGCTGAGATCGGAACCATGGACAACTACCTGTTGGAATGTATCCGAACAGATTACGTGAAATTGGGTGATATCTGGAATTTAGGACTTGGTTTCACCTTCTACTTTTAGGCAATTCCAATTGCTCCTAAATAGAAGTATCAATTCCATGTAATTACCGATAACCGCTTTTTACCATCCATACGTATGGTAAGAGGCTTTCTGAACCGAACGTGCTTCACCGGACCATATTGTCCAATCAATTCCTGCTGCTGAAGTACATCGTAATTGATGGACGAATATTCGGCATCGTGCTGTACCGAGCAGTAACCAATATTCATGGAAGTAACATTGTGGAAAAAGTGAGAACCTGAGGAAGCCTCCAGAGGATAATCCTCGAAACTGGTTTCCACAATCATACTTGCACAGGAAATGTCCTTCCATTTCACAGGAATTCCGATCCATTTGTCCCGGGTTCCCCATCGGCCCGGACCAATTAAAACGTAGCTTTTGTTTTGGTCATGCAATTGATGGTTCAACTGAGCAATGGTTTCAGCAATCTCTTCCGTCATCTGCTTTTCGAAGCCCTTCGGTTCCACATAAATCACATCGCAAACGTCCTCTACAGAACCGTTGCCCATGCCCTTCTCTGAAATCAGCACCAGTTTTTCCCGGTCAATTTCTCCCCTCTCAACATTGTAACTCTCAATATTCCCAATCAGTGGTTTTATTTGTAACAGGTAAAAGGTTGCCTTTCCCTCCCCGTCTTTGGTTAAATCCACAGCAAACTCAATCTCAATAGGCGAGCCCATGGCCTCCTTTACAATATCCAACACCACTTCGATAGTTTTGGCCAGAGGGATGTAATCGTATTTTAAAATATTGGCAAAGTTCAGAATCCGGGGTCCCATAACATTCAAACCGGGAGAAGTCGTATCATTCTCGGGATTGTAAACAGAGGCACAATGATTCAGGCTTCCGTTTTCTTCCGCTTCATCAATATCCTGTCGAATTAAGCCTGCAGTATCCCCCTCCAGCAGATCCAGATCCTTTTTATCCATATTAACAGCATAATATTCAACTTGTGAATTCTTAAACTGATCCTTGGCCGAATAGTTTTCCAATGTTGGAAAAACAGGCGAGAAACGGAATGCCTTTTCCCCATCCACAACGTATTTGCCTAGGCCAAGAGCTATAACGGCAAATCCTTCTTCCGGTCTCATGTGGCCAAAGGGATAGTAATTGTACGATTGGGCAACACCACTTATATGAGGGTAAAAAGTTTTTCCGTAGCTTTTCCCTACAACTTCCTGGATTACCACAGCCATTTTCTCCTCCTCCATTTTGTAGTTCATCGCCTCCACATTGGCCCTCGATTCTTCGGAAAAAACAGAGGCATACACCAATTTAATGGCATCGGTTATTTGTTTGAGCCGAACCTCTATGTCAGGATGATTGTTGGGCAAAAGAAAAGTCTGGAAAATTCCGGCCACAGGTTGAAGCAAAGAATCTTCAAATAATCCGGAGGAACGCACAGCCAAGGGTTGATTGAAACGCTCCAAAATAACCCGGATCTTACGGATCAATCGTTCGGTAAGGGCCGATTTCAGAAATAGTTTTTGAATCTCTTCGTAGGATTCCGCCTCTTTAATCTGATCCGGCAACCGGTTGCGCTCCAGGAACGATTCGTATTCGTCCACCCCTATAATCGAAGTCCGGGGTGCGCGGATGTTAATATCGGGAACGTAACGGCTAAAATCCATATTGTAGAGCATGGAGTGAATAAAAGCAAGCCCCCGCCCTTTTCCTCCCAGGGAACCGGTAGAAAGGGTGGCAATATTGTGCTCATCCCAGATGATGTCTTCGCTAAACTCTACAATCTTTCCCCGGTTCTTCTCATTCCGATAATTCTGAATCACATTTATCAAATAGTCCCGAACATCTTCCGGCGACTGGAAATCACTAATCTTATAGGGCGCAATCATTTTGGCCACACGTATCTCTCCCCTCGCCATCAACCAAAGCGAAAAGTGATTCTTATTGGCATGATAGACCAAAGATTCTGAAGGAATGGAATGAAGATGTTCTTCGAACTCTTTCAGGGATTTGGCAATGGCAATTTCCCTTCCTTCGGCATCCTTGTAGATAAAATCGCCGAACCCCAGAAACTGACTGATAAAATTCCGGATATCATGGCGCAATGTTTCTGAATTCTTGTTGATAAAGCTACTCTTCAGGGCAAAAGCCTTGGCGGCATTGGAAACATCGGCCGACTGCAGAATTACGGGCAAATTGGGATAAGATGTTTTAATTTCCCGTACCAACCTTACCCCCGCATCTTCATCCATTTCTCCCTGACGTTTAAACTTCACATCCGATATCAGGCACAGTAGATAATCCTTGAATCGATTGTAGATATCCAAAGCCTCCTCGTAATTGGACGCCAGAAGAATTTTGGGACGGGCACGCAATCGCAGTATTTTGTACTGCTCGTCGGTGCTCACATCATCAATAATTCGCTGAGTTTGCTCCAATACACTGTGATAGAGCAATGGCAAATAGCGGGAATAATATTTGGCTGAATCCTCCACCAACAGTATCACCCGAGCCAAGCCGATTTTGGTATCGTTGTCAACATTTACCTTATCTTCCAGGCTCTTGATCATGGCAAAGAATACCTTCGACTCCCCGTTCCAAACAAAGATCTTGTCCACACTGGTAAGCTGGGCCCGCCTCTCCTCGAAAAGAGAGATATCCGCATCATTGTTTAGTAGTAGAAAAATAGAAATATAGGGGAACTCATCTTTTACCTTTTTGCTCAATTCAATGGGAGTATTCTTGTCCACCCCCACCATCAGTATAATCATGTCGTAATGCCGGGAATGCAGCTGTTCCATGGCCTCGTCAAGGGTAGATACTCCGGTCACCCGGGGCATTGAGGTCAAATTCAACTGGTGGTATTCCCCCAGAATCTGTTCCGAAAACCGGCCCTCCCGTTCAATACTATAGGCATCGTACAAATTCGCTACCAATAGAATCTCCTTCACCTTAAAGGGCATCAAATCATGATAGATATCCCTGTCTGCATTGTTCTTGGTCAAAAAATTCTGAAGCAATTTTCGATTGGTCACCGGAACGTAGGGGCCTCGTGGCAAATCACGATCGGTTTCGTATTTCTGCACATGACTGAGAAGTTCCTTCCCTGTTTCACTGTTGATATACCCCGTAATGATGTTTGCTATATTGTCAATCAGATGACGCTCCTCCTTCATAAAGGGGCCTTCATCCATCAGGGGAAATTTCTTCAGATAGTACACTTCGATCTGACCTTTCCGGTTATCAATGGTTTGAAATTCCTGTATCATGTACCACATCGTTTCCCGAAATCCGGAACTGGTATACTCCTGACCATTAAAAATAATTCGGACAACTGTGAATTCGGGATATTGCCATGCTCTTGGCAAAATGAAACAGATTTGCTGAAGCGTATTGCCAATGGATTTCCCCTCCTTAATAATACTGGTGGTTTGGTTAATCGCTGCCAATTCTTTAAGGCGTTCGATATTTTCCGCAATTAGCTTATGAATACCCTTACCCATTTCTGTTCCTTTTTCCATACCAATATGATTTATTTTATTGCTGAGGGATTTGAATCGACGATGAAGATTAAAGCAGCGAACTCTTTTCAGTAAGGCCTTATCAAAAAAAATCTCCTCTTTTTTTATTTCGGAATCCTTATTTCCCGAAGCTCTCTTAAATTTAATTAAAATTCCTGCAAATTAAGAACTTGACCTTGATTGTTTTCTTCCTTACCTTTAAGTATCACAACCCATGTTTCTCTTATGACTACTATCCAAGTCCAAAATTCATCATAGTGTTTAACTAAAATCAAACGCAAATGGCACCTATCGTAAAAACACCCTCCAGCAAGGAATTTATGGAGAAGTTGATTGCCCGCACGCAGGGTGAAGTTGAATTTCACCAGGCCGTGAAAGAGGTGGTTGATTCTTTGCTTCCCTTCCTGAAAGAAAACCCCAAGTACCGAAATGCCCGAATTCTGGAACGTATGACCGAACCCGAAAGGGTGATCATGTTTCGCGTGCCCTGGGTCGATGACAAAGGCGATATCCAGGTAAACCGGGGCTACCGGATCGAAATGAACAGCGCCATTGGCCCCTACAAGGGGGGCTTAAGATTTCACCCAACGGTCAACCTGGGCATTCTCAAATTCCTGGCTTTCGAGCAAGTTTTCAAAAACAGCCTCACCACCCTTCCCATGGGAGGAGGAAAAGGGGGATCCGATTTTGATCCCAAACAGAAATCAGACGGCGAAATCATGCGTTTCTGCCAAAGCTTTATGACCGAACTCCTCCGTCATATAGGGCCTAATACGGATGTTCCGGCAGGAGATATTGGTGTGGGAGGACGTGAAATCGGTTTCCTCTTCGGCCAGTACAAACGAATCAGAAATGAGTTTACGGGAGTCCTCACCGGCAAAGGCATCGAGTGGGGAGGTAGCCTGATCCGTCCCGAAGCCACCGGATACGGAAATGTGTATTTTGCGGAGGAGATGCTAAACTCCAGGGGCGATAGCCTAAAAGGAAAAATTGTTACTGTATCGGGATCAGGAAATGTGGCCCAGTTTACCGTAGAGAAGGTGAATGAACTGGGGGGAAAGGTAGTTACCCTATCCGATTCTTCCGGCTTTATTTACGATCCCAATGGCATTGATGCCGAAAAACTGGCCTACGTAATGCGTCTCAAGAATATAAAGCGAGGACGAATCAGTCAGTACGCAGAGAAATATAATGTGGGCTACTTTGCCAATCAACGTCCATGGGATGTTAAGTGCGACGTAGCTCTGCCCAGCGCCACACAGAACGAAATCAACGAGGAGGAGGCCAGAATCCTGGTCGAAAATGGCTGCATCTGTGTATCTGAAGGGGCTAACATGCCTTCCACACCCGAGGCGATTGAAGTTTTCCTCCAAAACGAGATCCTGTTTGGACCGGGGAAAGCTGCCAATGCAGGAGGTGTTTCGGTTTCCGGTCTGGAAATGTCACAAAACTCCCTGCGCCTGTCCTGGACTCGCGAAGAGGTAGACCAATACCTGCGTCGAATCATGAAGGATATTCATCAAACCTGCGTTAAATACGGTAAAACCTCCAATGGATTTGTGAATTATGTAGATGGTGCCAACATCGGAGGATTCGTAAAAGTGGCCGATGCCATGATTGCCCAGGGGATTGTATAGACTCTGTTGTTTGCCTTTGGGGTAGGGCTTTAGTCCTTTGGGGGAAAAGGACTAAAGCCCTACCCTTTTTATCCCCACCCCCTCCCAATCCTCCAGCTCCTGATTCCTGGCTTCAATTCGTCACAATCAACCTTCCGAACAAGCAATTTGCATCCAGTTCGCTCAACACCACGCTCCGAACTCCTTCAAAAATCAAACGCACGCCGCCCGAAGCTATACGCACGCAACATTCATCCAAACGCACGCATACAATTGCAAACTGCACGCCTCCCACGTAAAAACGCACGCTGCAAATAGCAAACTGCACGTTCCCCATCCAAAAACGCACGTGCGTAGGGAGTCAAAACCAAACGGGGGTAATTTACAATCAGTGAGGAGTCGGTTCCTTAGTTGTGGGGGAGCTTATTCCATGTTCCTTTTGCCGTTTTCTTTGCGCCACCCCTCGTTGCTGCTGAAAAGGACTGTAATATCCCTGCCGGCGGTATTGATTCTTTCGGAATACATACTTTCCCATATCCCGAACCTGGTCCATAGCGCATTTAAGATGTGTATAGGCCCGGTTGCGAAGCTCCTTGTTCTTGCTATTTCTCTTGTGCAGAGAATTGGCCGTCGCCACCAGTTTTCCGATACGCGTACCGGTGGCATGAGCCTGATCCAGGAGGTTTAAATCGAAAGAGACGGACTGCAAGAGTTCCTTCTGATCCCAGCCCAGGATGGCCAGATTGATCAATTTTTGAGCAAAATATTGCTTGCTTCGGCCCTGGGCTAAAGAATTCAGAAATTTTCTTAAATCGGGCCGATTTCGAAAAGCAAACCGGAAGGAACTCATCAACTGCCTGTACAATTCCTGGGCCAGGGAGTACTCCTCCTGCCATTGTTTCCAGAAAGGATCCCTGCTGCATAACTCATTGTGCCATTCGCCCTGTGCATAAATCAAGGCATTCACCCTGGAGGGAAGAGCATCCAGAAAAGTAAGCTCCAACCCCAAAGCAAGAAATTGTTCCCGGTCGTCCTCCGCCCACAGGCGAAGATCGATGGCCTCCTGAATAAAAGTTCCGACAGGCATTTGGGGCACCTTTACTTCTTCCGGGGGGATCGAAAGCATCGCTTCCAATTCCTCCTCATAACAAGATCGCTGGGACATGATAAAATTGTATTCTGTTTCGCTTCTGTATCGAGGAATTAAATTAATCATATTTGTAGAATTAATCAAGAGTGGTACAAGTACTTATTCTTCATTGAATCAACTACAAACATACCTTTCGGAACGTTTTTGATTAAAATATCTTTGTTTTTAGTTAAAAAGTACAGGAATTCTACCTGCAAGTAGTATTCATCGTCTTTATTTCTCTACGAAAAATCATATCGATAAAAAAAATGACTATTTTCATGTGCTCATAATTATTCCCCACCAGGAATAAATTAAGAGAAACCATCGTACCAAAACCCAAAACAATGAAACAAACCATTACCACTATTTGCTTTCTTCTTCTTTTTGCTTGTCAGCTCAGCGCCGGCAACTCCGACCCCGAAGATGAATTCACCAGAGACATTCGTTACCTTTTCAAGATAAATGGTACCGAAACCTCCTATAAGAAAAATATTAAGGCGGTATTCGCTCAATTCAAAAAAATGGAATCTGATGCTCCCAAAGAGTATTGGAATAAAGCAGAACAGGAATTTCTCAATACTTCGGTAGATGAAATCACCAATATGATTATCCCCATCTATAAAAAATTCCTGACACCGGAAGATATTAAAGCCTACATTCGATTTTTTGAATCACCTGCAGGCAAACACATTGCACAACAAACCCCCAGCATTGCAACCGAAAGTATGCAGGTGGGAATGCTTTGGGGGAAAACAATAGGAGAAAAAATAGCAGCCGATATAGAAAACAAAGGCTATAAATTGAGAATGCCATTCGGCTTGTAAAATCAACGCCCATATACGATATCGATAAAGAGCTCCCATCCCGGGGCTCTTTTTTTTTCTGTATTCTATCTCTTTATCCATGGGGAATACAGAAGAACCTGAATTATATCATAATCTAAATCATTACAAATTAGTACATTTTAGGGTTTTTGAACATTCTAACCCTAATCCTATGAATAATAATTTCTCTCCAGCCCGCAATTACGAGGAAAGCCGGAAAGCCATCGGTTATGTTTCCCGAAAAGCGGCCACAATAGCAGACTACGAACGTATCGGCTTCAAATCGGGACTGGAAGTCCATCAGCAATTAGATACAAAAGAAAAGCTCTTCTGCCATTGCCCCTGCGGTCAATTCAATCCCAACGAAGAGTACGACGCCGAAATTGTCAGGCACATGCGTCCGGCCATGAGCGAATTGGGTGGATACGACGGAACAGCCCTGATGGAATTTAAAACCCAGAAGAACATTATCTACCACATCAAAAATGAGACGGCGTGTACCTACGAAATTGATGACACTCCCCCCTTCAAAATCAATCCGCAGGCACTTGAAATAGCCTTACGAATCTCTTTGCTATGCAAACTAAATATTGTGGGAGAAGTTCACATTACCAGGAAGCAATACCTGGATGGGAGTATTCCCACCGGATTCCAGCGAACCGCAATTCTAGGGGTCAACGGACAAATTCAGTTAAGCAACAAAAAGGTCAACCTGATTCAATTGAGTATTGAGGAAGATTCCTGCCGTGAAATGGCCGATATCGGGCACAACCGATGGTACAAAACCGATCGCCTGGGAACTCCGCTTATCGAAACTGTTACCGCCCCCGAACTGGTAACCCCGGATGAACTAAAGGAGGCTGCTGAATACATCCGCTTTCTCAACCGAAGTACTGGAATGGTCCGGACCGGAATGGGCGCCGGAAGAGAAGATGTGAACGTTAGCTGCCGTGGAGGAGCTCGTGTAGAAATTAAAGGGGTAGCCCACAACAAATGGATTCCCGAACTTTCACACAACGAAGCTTTCCGCCAGTGGGCTCTTCTCTCCATCCGGGAAAAATTAAAGAAAAGACGTCCCAAAGAAAGTTGGGCCATTCGCTCCCTGGAGCTGGACAGTCGTGAGTTCAATTTCACCTATCCTCCTCTTGCATCCTGCGACGAAAAAAATTACAAGATCGTCTGTATTAACCTTCCGGGATTTCATGGCTTGCTGTCTCATTTTACACAACCGGGTAAAATATTTGCAGATGAATTGGCCGAAAGACTAAAAGTAATTGCTTGCCTGGAACACCCTAATATAGCGCATAGCGAACAACTGGAACCCGTTGTTGAATCGAAGCAGTGGAAAGAATTGCAACACCTCCTGAATGCACGTCAAGAGGATGCCCAATTGATTATTTGGGGCCCGGAAGAGGATATGCCAACTGCCATCGAAACCATTGAGGAAAGATGTGCAATGGCCTTTGAAGGAGTACCCAATGAAACCAGAAAATCATTGACAAACGGGATTACAATCTTCGAGCGGGTGCTTCCCGGTGCAGACCGGATGTATCCAGATACGGATTCGGCTCCCATCCCCCTTTCGGATGAGTACATCAACCAATTGGGTGAAAACTTACCAAAAGATATATCGGTTCGCTTCGCACAGTTAAAGGAATGGGGAATTCCGGAGGATACCCACAACTACTTGCTCAGCAAAAATCTGATGCCGGTTATTGAAGAAATTGCCACCCGGTACAAATTCTCTCCCAAATTTTTGGGATGCTTCCTGGGCCACAATTTCAAGCACCTGGAGGGAAAAACAAAAAATCCGCCCCCATTCAACTATCGAATTATAGTGGGCCTTTTCAAATTCATCCGAGAACAACAACTTGAGCCGGGAATTGCCAAATACATTCTACCTGTACTCTATCAACATCCCAATATGGACTTCCAATCCATTTTAACCAGTCTAAAATTCCGAAAACGTACCGTCGACGAATTAATGGCTCCGGTAGATTACCTGGTTGAAAAATTCAGGGAAATCCGAAAGTCAAGTCAAAACGGGGTGGATTTATCCTGGCTGATGGGACAGCTGCATCGGCAAGCCATCGGAAATATAGATTTAAAGGAACTAAGGGAACAAATCGAAAAAAGAATCAACTAATGGAAGATATATTTCAAGGCTACAAAGGCCAGGCACTGGAAACTCTTAAGAAATTTAACGTACGGGTTTGGGGAAAAGCGGAAATTGAAACCTCTCGGGGGAATTTTGAGGGAACGGTGCTTCCCCGTGCGGAGAATGATGATGATCAACATATCGTTCTAAAAATTGCAACCGGTTACAATATTGGAATTAATATTGGCACCATTAAAGTAATGAAAGAAACCGGCTTCAAAAAAGCCAATTATAAAGTTCCCGAAAAGGAATTTCCCTATACAAAGGGCATGCCTGCGGTAAAATTATTTGGAACCGGTGGCACTATTGCATCCCGGCTGGACTACCGGACAGGTGCCGTTATTCCTGCATTCTCTCCGGGTGAACTCTATGGTTCCGTTCCCGAACTGGCAGATATTTGCAACCTGACCACAGAAAAGGTATTTGCCGTTTTTAGCGAGAATATGGGGCCGAAACAATACATTGCTCTTGCCAAAGCTATAGGGAAAGAGATCCAGAATGGCATTGATGGAATCATCATTGCCCATGGTACCGACACGCTCCATCACACCGCAGCAGCGCTCACTTTCATGTGTCAGAATCTCCCGATTCCTGTCGTATTGGTGGGATCGCAACGTTCCTCTGACCGTCCCTCCTCCGATGCCGCACTCAACCTAATGCACTCGGCCTATGCTGCAGGACACGGAGATATTGCCGAGGTAATGGTCTGCATGTTCGGTCCAACATCGGATGAATATGGCTTTCTTCACCGGGGAACCAGGGTACGAAAAATGCACTCCTCCTACCGGTCAACCTTCCGTACACTGGGAGATACTCCACTGGCTACCATCACCCGTAACAAACTCGCCCCCATAAAGAAGAATTACAATCCCAGAAGAAAGGATCGGAACGTAAAAATTCTTCCGTATTTTGAGGAAAAGGTTACCATTTTATACTACTACCCCAATATGCAGCCCGATGTAATAGATGCATTGGTTGACTGCGGATACAAGGGAATTATTATTGCCGGCACCGGACTCGGTCACGTAAACAAACCGGTTTACCCTGCACTAAAAAGGGCTGTGGAAAAAGGTGTTCACATATTCATGACCGTACAAACCCTTTGGGGCTACACTCACATGTTTGTTTACGATACCGGAAGGGATTTAATGTCGATGGGAATAGTTCCGTTGGACAATATGCTTCCGGAAGCAGCCTATATTAAATTGGGCTGGGTATTGGGTCAAACCAATGAAAGAGAAAAGGTCGTCGAAATGATGCAAACTCCGGTGAATGATGAGATCACTAAAAGGGAACCCTACAATGGTTACCTTCTGTATCAGGGAGGTGTTCCGGAAGTAGAAGAATTTATACGCAACTTTAGAAAATAGAATTCCTCAATAGTAAAACGCTCTCCCACTTTCCGGAGGGCGTTTTAAATTTATTGCAGATTTCAAAAAAAATTAACAGGCACAAAGTAACATTATTGCTATATTTAAGTGAGAAAACTAAATTTGATTAAACCATTTATGAGCATTATTGATACTTTGCCTCGGATCGAAAATTTCATATCAAAACTTCACAAGGAACTACAGGAAGAACTACCAGGTGCTTCTGCACAAGAGATAATGGCACCTTCAATTCGTCAATACTCACTAGAGAAAAGTGATCCATCAAAAGCTTTAAATAGTGGGGTACTTCTGCTCTTGTACCCTAAAGCTGAAAAATTGCACCTGTGTTTTATCAAACGAACATCGGGAAACCACAATCATAGCGGTCAAATTAGTCTTCCCGGCGGGAAATATGAGAAAACAGACACCTCCCTTATCGAGACAGCACTCCGAGAAACACAGGAAGAGTTAGGAATTAGCACCAATAATCTCAAAATTCTGGGGCAACTTACTCAGCTTTATATACCCGTAAGTAACTTTTTTGTTTTGCCTGTGGTAGCCTACTCAAAAAAGCAACCTATCTTCCACCCCAGTCCCTTTGAGGTCGAAAAAGTTATCGAAACGCCAATCAAAGAATTGTTTCGTCCAGAAAATAGAAGCGAATTTGAAATCCCCAAAAATGGATTAACCATTCATGCCCCCTATTTCAATGCTGAAGGCAATAAAATATGGGGTGCCACAGCAATGATAATTAGTGAATTTCACGAAATCCTCAAAAAAATACCGGAATTTAATTGGTAAGAATATTTTGGTAGTGCTTGTAACGTTCCAAAATATCATTTACGTAGTTGAAGGGCTCCTCTCCCCTACAATATCCATATCGCACCACCGGATCGTTATAGAATTCAGGCTTTGATTTATTCAACAGATAGTAATCCACATTACCGGCCCATTTATTGGGATCTTTTCCATTTTTCTCTGCCAATCTCCTTGCATCTAAAATATGGCCCAAACCAACATTGTAAGAAGCAAGTATAAACTGTAGCTTATCTGCAGCCTGATCCTTCAAGGTTTTATCCAATCGCTTATTCAAATATTCAATGTACTTCACTCCGGCTTCAACATTTTGCTCCGGTGTAGAAAGTGTGTCCACATCGTATAGGTAAGCCGTTTCAGGCATCAACTGCATCAAACCAAAAGCTCCTACCCATGACTCAGCTTTAGGATCAAATCGGGATTCCTGATAGATAAGCGATGCCAACAAGCGCCAATCCATACCAATCATATTGGCTTTCCTTTTAATAATCGGATCAAATCTGGATATTTTTCCACTTTTGATGCTAAAATATTCCGAATTGACGATTCGAACGGAACGATTATTCCTGAAATACTTTCGGTAGATCTTTTTGAATTTGGAACTTTTTTTAAACTCAGTAATCCATTTATCAATGTCTTCCTTCAAATTTATAGAGCCCTTTCTCAAAGCCCACCCCAAATTCTGAGGGAAACTAATTGCTGTTTCAACATCAAGGTTCGGATAGTAAGTCTGATTTACAAGAGCCACATTTTCTTCTGCAATTGTATAATCAATATCACCCTTCGCTACCAGTGAAATAAATTGCTCCACCTCGTAGCTCCCATTGTTTACGATATTAATAGTGTCACCAATTTCGTTGGAAAGACTGTGCAAGCGTTCTTCGAAGGCAGACCCTTCTTGCACATAAATTGTTTTTCCGGCCAAATCCAACTGGTTGCGAATAAGCAAAGGCTCTCCGTTAAGATCAGAAGTAAGATCGGCTCGATTCGTTTTTCTCTGTACCAAAACCTGTCGGGTTTGACTGTAAGGCACTGTAAAAGTAAATCGCTTGGCACGTTCCTTTGTTATGGCCAGATTCATTGCCAACAAATCGCATTTTCCCTTTTCCAGGGCATCAAATGCATCTGTTAAATTGTTGTTGACCGTTAACTCCAGTTTAACATTCAAATGGTCAGCAAGCTCTTTCAGGAGTTCGTACTGAAACCCCATAGGCTTGCCCTTATAAATGAAATAATTAGTCGAGTTGTAATCTGTAACAACCCGTATTTTTCCTCTCAATTTCACATGTTTTAATTCCACAATGGGAGAAATCTCTTCCCGTACCCGAACCGTTTGTCGATTCTGGTGACAAGTTTGAAGAAACAACATGAAAATCAACGGAATAACTAACCTTATGTACTTAATGTTTGACATAACCTTCCCCTCCTATAATACTTAAATTAAAAAAAATAGGATGCAGGAACAAGAATTTTTTGATTCTATTTTCTTTCAAATAGAAATTCGTTTAGTTATAAAATGTCCAAACCAAACCATACTTTAACATGGCGGGATTCAATGGATAATGAGGAGTTGTAAAGTAATTCCGGCTTCCAATTGTTGCATTGGCATGTTCATACATTACAAAAAAGCGAGTTCTTTTAATGCGAAAGTTAAAATACAAGTCAACTTTAGGATAATCACCTAATTCTAGGCCGTTTTGAACGAAAAATTGCCCTGTTGCCGGGTTAAAATCTGGCGCATAAAATTTAGTATTGTAAAAAACTGAAAAACCTGTTTGTATTTCAAAAGCCCCATTAATAAAGGTGTTCTGATAATAATTATTGCTATGAACAGAAAATTCAGGTAAGGGAATCACATTTTTATCTGTACAATTTTGACCAACTAACTTTTGGTTTAGATGAAAGTTACCCAAAACAAAATCCTTCTTAAACCATCCGGTTATTACTCTAATATTTTTACTGGATTGCTCAGGAAGGCCTTCCGAATTAAACCAAATGTAATTTTTCACCTGATTCACCTGTGCTCCCATTTCAAGTTTCCATTTCAAATTTCGATACTTTATACCCAAAACCAAATCCCTGGTTGAATCAAAATCATTGCTCCACTTAAAATGATTTGAATTGTATTCATTCAACAAATAATCCGGCCTCTTGGTTTCAGCCCAACCATATGTAGTTAAACCATGTGTTTTGCTTCCCTGATCAAACCATCGGGTCATAGAGAAAGATAATCTATAATCCTTCTGACGATAACCTTCAAAGAAATAGGTTGCTTCAGCCTTCCAGTTCAACTTGTCACCGGAAAGACTATTCAATCCCAATAACACATAATTGTTATGGAAGTTTTTATCCTGTTTTGCCAAGTCTCCGGAATTTGTATTGAAAAGTCCGTTGTATTGTATCATTTGATTTCCTAACAATGCGCGGGCTCCTAATCGAATCCATCTGTTTTGGTTTTCGTTTAGAACCAACTGCACTGTATTCCTAAAGCTAGAATACTCGGTTTTATCCAGAGTATTCTCCTCACTAAAATAAGAATTCTTAAAAAACTTCTTGTTTATAGTACCTTCAGTAAATTTATGAGAATCCGATTCATATTCCGATGAATAAATAATTCTACCGGGATAGTAAACCACAGTATCTTTTTCAGTAGTTATAGTTTTTTCTGGTCCAACAGAATAACTATGGCTCATGGCAAAATTGAAATTCGTCAATTTCGATCGGGAATCGGTTAAATTAACCTGTATGTTTTCCGGTTCTTCGTTAGCTTCGCGAACAAGAGAATCATTGGTAATACCTCCATTTTGCTCTGCTGAAACCCGATTCTGATTCAGGAAAAAATGCAGACTATAACGATTCTTCTCATAGCTGGAAAATAAATTAAAATCGTAAATCTTGGTCTTTTGATTCAGATACTGGCCATCACTGGAAATTAAATTATAATTTACACCAAAGTTCCAGTTGGGAGTAATATTTTGCGTATGCAAAACACGTAATAGATTCTCTGCCCTACCACGTGGACCTCCTGTAGCATATGAAAGCCTTGTAAAAGGAGTTTTAGTATTGTAGTAAGCATTATCCTTAGGAAGTTTTAAATAGGCCTCGTAAGGCTTTAAAAAAAGAAATTCCATCTCACCTTTTCGTTCCTTAAAAACATAGCTCTGATAGGGAGAACCCAAATTACCCAGGTAGCCATTAGAAACACTTCTTCTATAAATGGGATTGTAGTTCTGAAGTTCATTAAAAACCGTATCTACTTCTACCGAATCCTTCCGACTGTATTGTAATGACAGCCGCCATGATTTCACATCGGCCTTCACAGTACCATACCCTAAACTATCTGATTTTCCCTTCAAATTCTCCTGACTACCAAGAGATTTACTTCCAGAAGGATCGAATTTTTGAGCAGTAGCGCCTAACGAATTCACTACAATCAATAAAAGAATGATAAGATGTTGTTTCATAGCCTACAAAGATATACAAACTGAACACTTTCAAATAAAGTTTTATGAAATTATAGGTTAAAAATATATAATTCATCCATAAGGATTAAATGAATTACGCAACCTAACTATGGGGAGCTGTTCTGGTAAAGACAAGCAACAGAACAAAAATACAGGCAAAAAAAAAGAGAGTTCCGATTCGAAAATCAGAACTCTCTTGAAGGTTGGCGTCGACCTACTCTCCCACCTCTCGGCAGTACCATCGGCGCTAATGGGCTTAACTTCTCTGTTCGGGATGGGAAGAGGTGGAACCCCATTGCAATAGACACCTAAAAATCATCAATATTTTTATAGACATGGCTGAAAGTAGAAATAACACTGATATGTCAACCAGCGATGGACTCCCATCAATGAAAGCTATCGGGTAATTAGTACTGCTCGGCTTTGACGTCACCGCCTTTACACCTGCAGCCTATCAACGTTGTCGTCTCCAACGACCCTTAAAGGAAATCTCATCTTGAGGTGGGCTTCGTGCTTAGATGCTTTCAGCACTTATCCCTTCCGAACGTAGCTACTCTGCAATGCAGCTGGCGCCACAACAGATGCACTAGAGGTTCGTCCAACCCGGTCCTCTCGTACTAGAGTCAGATCCTCGCAAATTTCCAACGCCCACAACAGATAGGGACCGAACTGTCTCACGACGTTCTGAACCCAGCTCGCGTGCCACTTTAATGGG
>JBGRQA010000026.1:0-89033 GCA_041725895.1 Marinifilaceae bacterium | reverse complement strand
CAGGTCATGTATTCAATTCCTGATTTCATGGTTGATGGCTTTAGCTCCCCCTTGATACAGTAGGATGCGAAAATATTCCCCATGGTGGAATCTTCCCAACCCGGAACCACAATGGGCAGGTTCTTTTCTGCAGCCGCCAGCATCCAACTGTTTTTCGGATCGATCTCGTAGTACTGCTCCAATACTCCGGACAAGAGCATCTTATACATATACTCGTGAGGGAAGTACCGCTCTCCTTTGGCCTCGGCATCCTTCCAGATGTCGTGAATATGTCCCTGCAATCGTCGGAAAGCCTCCTCTTCGGGAATACAAGTATCGGTTACACGATTCAATCCCTGCTCCAGTAGATCCCATTCCTGCTGAGGTGTTAAATCACGGTAGTGAGGTACTCTTTTGTAATGAGAATGAGCCACCAGGTTCATGATATCCTCCTCCAAGTTGGCACCGGTACAAGTAATAATCTGGACCTTATCCTGGCGAATCATTTCGGCCAAAGATTTTCCAAGTTCAGCGGTACTCATTGCACCTGCCAAGGTAATCATCATCTTCTTATCATCAGCCAGGTGATTCTCGTAAGCTTGGGCAGCATCCACCAAAGTAGCGGAATTAAAATGCTTGTAATGCTCTAATATGAATTTGCCAATGGCTCCTTTATTTTCCATCGTATTTATATTTGTAACTTAACATTTTATAATAGAGTTTCGAAACCAGAAACTGAGGGGCCTTCAAATTATCAATAGGCGCTAGTTCAACTATATCAAAACCAATAACATTTTTCTCAACAAATACCCTTTTCAGATATTGAATGGTGGTGTTCCAATCCAGTCCACCCGGTTCCGGAGTTCCCGTGGCCGGCATTATGGAAGGATCAAAAACATCCAAATCCAGCGTAATGTATACCCTATCGGTCATCTGGCTTAAGGATTGTTCCACCCATTCCAAATTACCATACATCTCTTCGGCAAAAAAGCACTTCTCCCGATTCAGGAACTGCTTTTCGCTGCTGTCCATACTTCGAATACCTACCTGCACCAAGTTGGCATTTCGGCTGGCATCGTGCACCGCACAAGCATGATTGTAGGGTGTCCCCATATAACTGGAACGCAAATCGGCATGCGCATCCAGCTGAAGAATGGTAATATCAGGGTGCTTCTCATACAGGGCCTTGATGATTCCGATACTGATGGAGTGTTCCCCTCCCAGAAAAGTATAGAACTTATCGTGTTTCAACAACTCTTTGGTACTCCTGTAAACCGCCTGAAACACCGACTCCGGAGAAGCATTCTCCTCAATGGCCGGTAAAATATGAACCCCATTGCGGTACACTTCCGAATCCGTTTCGATATCGTAAAGCTCCATATTTTCGGCAGCTTCCAGAAAAGCATCAAAACCATTGTCGGCTCCCTTTCCCCAGGTACTCGTTCCATCGTATGGGATAGACTGTAGTACAACTTTTGAGGTATCGAACCGGGTATAATCGTCTTCTATTCCTGCAAAGTTTCTCACTCCGTATAGCCTAAAATATTAAACATTTCAGAAACGGATTGCTCATGGCGATAGATGTAATCCACAAAGTTGCCCTTCTCGTCCCTGTCAATAATCACATGTTTTGGTGATGGAATCAAACAATGCTTAATTCCCCCGTAACCACTTATGGAATCCTGATAAGCCCCGGTATGGAAAAATCCAAGGTACATGGGCTCCTTATCTTCCTCCCTAAATCTTGGGAGCAGTACCTCCTGGTTCAGATCCTCTGAATTGTAATAATCGGAATGATCGCAGCTAATTCCTCCAATATTCACCCGGGTATATTCATTGTCCCATTTGTTCACCGGCAACAGAATGAATTTTTCATGAATGGACCAGGCATCGGGAATGGTGTTCATCAGGCTGTTATTGATAATGTACCACAATTCCGTATCGTTCTGTTGCTTCTGTTCCAACACTTCGAAAATAATCGCACTACTCTCTCCAACTGTATATTTCCCAAACTCCGTAAAAATGTCCGGCTCGTTAACACCTTCGTTCACGCATGCCTCCTTGATGTTCTTTACAATCTCATTGATGATGTACTCATAATTGTAATCAAAACCCAGGTGATTCCGAATGGGAAACCCTCCGCCCAGATTCAATGCTTCAAGCGATTGGCATTGCTTTTTGAGTTCGATGTATAACTTCAGGGCCTTCTGAAATTCTCCCCAGTAGTAGAGACTATCTTTAATTCCTGAATCCACAAAGAAATGGAACATCTTCAATTCCACGTTCTCATTTTCTTTAATGTGTTCATTAAAAAACTCCAACATTTCGTTATGGGGAATGCCCAAACGGGAAGTGTAATAGGAGGATTGAGACTCCTCGTTTATGGCCATCCGCAATCCAATTTTCACCTTTCGCTTCCCTGCCAGATTCAGTAAGCGGGATAGCTCTTTAGCACTGTCAAGAATTACAATGGAATTGGAAAAACCAGCCTCCTGAAGCATCAAAATCTTCCGAATGTAATCATCTGTCTTGTAACCATTGTGCACAATAACTCTATCGGTATCAATTTTCCCCTGCTTGTACAGGTAAAGAATCAGATCGATATCAAAGGACGAAGAGGTTTCAAGATTCACATTGTGCTTTAACGCCTCACTTATCACATGGTGAAAATGGTTGCACTTGGTGCAATAACAGAAATTATAGGCTCCGGAGTAGCTGTTGTTCCGGATCGCCCTGTTGAACAAATTGCGCGCCTTCTTAATCTGATCCCCAATCTTGGGAAGATAGATCAAATTAAATGGCGTGCCGTATTTTTCAATCAGGTATTTTATAGATATCCCATGAAAAGTTAGGTACCTATCACGCAAATCAAATCCCTCCTGGGGGAAATAGTAGCTTTGCTCTACAAGATTAAAATAGGTGTTCTTCATCAATTAATTCATAATACTATTTTATAATTACTATCTGTTTTGCAAATAAATTGTTTTTTTTCCAATTATTTTCAAGTCGGATAAAATAAAGTTAACAACAAATCAAACTTTTCTGCTTCCCCTTTCAAATCTGGAAGTTACAGCATGCTTTCCGAAAGGTAACTGATAGCTACGATGCCTTCATTAACATGATAAGCATTACAGATGCATCATCCATTACAACCAAATTTACAGAACAATTAAGAATTGATCAGAAAAATTTTGCAACAATACAACATTGGGGCTTCAATTTATTTCATACCTGGTAAAAAAGAGAAAGCTTTATCCCTGACCAAAATGTAACATACTGATACTGCACTCGTAATTATCAATATGATCAATGAAACCGAAAATTATTCTTCATCCGACACAGCCCCAAAAGCAGAGGCTTCTTCCCCACACCGGATCAAATGGTTGCTTCCTGCCATTCTACTCGCAATTTTCACAGGAGTAATTCTGGGGGGATGGTTTCCTGAACTTGCTGTTCGCACCTCTTTGCTGGGCGAAATATTTTTGAATTCTTTAATGATGCTTGTGGTTCCTCTTGTAATGCTTTCCATGATTGTGGGAATTACCCGTTTGGAAAACATTCGAAACCTGGGAAGCCTAGGCGGCAAAACCATGGTTTACTATCTCACAACCACAAGTGTATCGGTAATCATTGGTATTCTCCTGGTCAACCTGGTACAACCCGGAAAAGGAATATCCCCGGGAGAGAATCATCCCGAAGTCAGCTATGAAGTAAGCGGGCCCAACCTTCGAACCATACGAATAAAAGATACAACCTGGATGCGCAAATCCTACTCCAATCGTTTCCAATTGGTTCTGTTGGACCAAAAGGTCCGGGGAAGTATCCATTCGATCACTGATAGCACAATAAGGATTAACTTTTGGGAAGAGCTCAACGGTAAAAATAAAATCTATATCCATTCGGAGGATGGTCGCCGGATTCCGTTCGAAAGAACAGGCAACCAATTAATTTCAGCAGAACCTCAAATAAAAGTCCAGGGCACAGGAGTGGCCATCCAGCTATCAACATTGGGACAAATAGCCGCTGAAAAACAGATGCCATTATCAGAAACATTCCGCCAACTATTGGTGGGGAATCCGGAGAAAAATCAGCAAGGATTAATTCCACGAAACATATTCATGGCGATGGTCAAAATGGATGTTCTTCCCCTCATCATATTCTCACTTCTATTAGGAGCAGCTCTATCGGTATTAGGAAGCAGCGCAGCACCTACCATTCGACTGATTGGTACTCTCAACGATGCGGTCATGCAATTGGTACATTGGGTAATGTATGTCTCCCCCATTGGAATTTTTGGTTTGGTAGCTGCCCGAATTGGCAATGCCGGAGGCTTCCAGGAGTTTTTACCGGAATTGCTCTCCCTGGGCAAATATAGTTTTACAGTCCTCCTTGGTCTCCTCATTCACGGCCTAATCGTACTAAGCCTTTTGCTCCGCATTTGGGGCAGACAAAAACCTTTATCCTATCTGAAAGGTGTTGCCACGGCATTACTAAATGCTTTCTCCACCGCATCCAGCACCGCTACCCTTCCTCTCACCATACAGGGTGTGGAGGAAGAGAATGGAGTATCCAATCGCACTGCAAGTTTCGTACTACCTTTAGGCGCCACCATCAACATGGACGGGACAGCACTCTACGAAGCGGTAGCCGCCATTTTCATTGCACAGGTCTATGGAATTGAGTTGTCAACAGTACATATGATAATCATATTTCTCACCGCAACACTTGCTGCTATCGGCGCTGCAGGAATCCCCGAAGCCGGATTGGTCACAATGGTAATCGTATTAAAAGCCGTAAATCTCCCCCTTGAGGGAATTGGTCTTCTACTCACCATCGACTGGTTGCTGGATCGTTTCCGTACCACCATTAATGTTTGGGGAGATAGTGTTGGGGCTGCAATTATCGACCGATTGGAAAACCATGAGATTCACGAAAAAAGCCACTCCTAAAAGAGCGGCTTCCTTTAATACACACAACTAACTTTTATTATGATATTTCATCCATTGGAATTCACCTCAGGATGCGCTTCACAGAATTCAGATTTTCTTCCGTCTGCAAAGCATATTACAAAAGTTCAAGATCAAGCAACCCCTGCCTCAACAACTTTCTGTTCTGCTCCTCCATTCGGCACAGCGGAGCTCTAAAGTTTTCCTCGATTCTACCCATCAGGCTCAGGGCTGTTTTTACAGGAATGGGATTGGATTCCACAAAGCAAAGATTCATCAAGTTCAAATAACGATAATAAATCGCTCTGGCAGATTCCAACTCACCACCATGAGCTTGCTCCATTAAGCGGTGGAACTCCTTCGGAATCAAATTTGCCACAACAGAAATAACTCCATCAGCCCCCTGACATACGGCTTGAAAAGCCAATCCGTCGTCGCCTGAAAAAACCAAAAATCCCTCGGGGCGATCAGCCAATATCTCCGCCATTTGAAGCAAATCACCGGAAGCTTCCTTCACACCTACAATGTTATCAAAATCCATTCCCAATCGAATGGTCACCTCAGGTGGTAAATTCACTCCTGTTCTTCCGGGAACATTGTATAAAATCACCGGAATGGTAACTGCTTCGGCAACACGGGCAAAATGCTCATACAATCCCTTGCCGGTTGGTTTATTATAGTAGGGAGTAACCACTAGCACTCCGTCAACACCAAGAGATTGCGCCAGGCAGGAGTTTTCAATAGTTGCTAATGTAGAATTACAACCGGTGCCTGCAATTACCGGAATACGCTTGTCCACCTTTTCAACTGCAAATTTTATCAACTTCGTATATTCTTTTTTGGTAAGCGTTGCCGCTTCACCTGTGGTACCACATACCACAATCCCATCGGTTTGGTTTTCAAGATGAAATTGCAGAAGTTTACCAAAGGCAACGAAATCAATTTCCCCATCTGATGAAAAAGGTGTTACCACAGCAACTATTGATCCTCTCCAAGCTTTATTCATTCGATTTACTACTTTTCTCATTAATTTATATGTGGCCTCTCAACCACTCGGACAATATTCATTCTCATTCGGGCGTTTCTCAAATGAATTAAAATTCAAGGCTCATTCGAGGAATTTATGTCAAACTTTCTGTGAAATTCAAAAAAAATCCTCATTTTAGCATGCTTATTGAATAAGACTCTCAAAAAGTTAAAACAATCTATCAAAACCTATTTTTTTTTCAAACTAGAAATGATATTGTCCCCTTTCGGATACAAAAGTAGATGGTTAGAATAAGCTATAAAAATTTTTAGATTAATTAATCTATGTTCTCACAAATTGTTAGACTTTTAACTTTTTGTTATTTTTGCAATGCAAGTACAAAATTTAGAAAACGAATGATTACTGTATCCCAAACCGTTGAAAACATCGTAAATAGTAGACCCTTCCTGGCTGAAGCATTGGTAGAAGGTATCGTAAATGTCTCATCTCTTGCCCGAAAAATTCAACCTCAAGTAGAAGAAGCCCTCAGAAAACCTATCAAAGCCGGAGCTATAGTAATGGCTTTAAACCGATTAATTCCCAATCTGGAAGTGAAAATGCAAACTGGTATCACTCAACTGATCCAGAATCTGGGCGACATCATTGTACGCTCACACCTTTCGGATTACACCTTTAAAAACTCAAAAACACTCATCGAAAAACACACTCAACTTCTGGAAACCATTGGGCGAAATCAGGAGTTTTTCTACACCATGGTTCAAGGTGTTTTTGAATCCAACCTTGTCGTAAGTAATTCACTTGTTGAATCGGTAAATCAATTCTTCAACGAAGAACAATTGATCACCAAAACGTCAAACCTTTCAGCTGTTACTCTTAAACTGCCAATCGATAACAGTCAACAACCGGGTTTCTACTATTTTATCTTGAAGAAAATTGCCTGGGCAGGAATCAATATCAGTGAAGTAATCTCCACCACCAATGAGTTTACGTTAGTGGTAAAAGATGAAGATATCGACAAAACTTTCTCTGTACTTAAAAACCTGGATGCACAATTTTAAATAAACAAAGGGACTGAAAGCGAACCCGCCGGAAAACTAACAGTCCCTTTTCTACCCCACTCACACTACACCGACTACCAAGCAGCCTCCTCAATTTTACACGTTGTATTTTGAAGTTCACCGGTTTCACCCCATTGAAACCATGAGTATTCCTGTGAACTCTGCGAGTATATAACCCTCGACATCTGACTAATTTCGACGACTCGTCTGTATAAAGATTTCGTCATTAGCTTTCGCTCTTGAAATTTTATTGCCCGGTACTTTAAGAAATTCCTATATTCCTGATTCAATCGATTCAAACCATTTTGAACTTTCTGCAATTCCAACAACCAGGAGTCTTTCAATAAATTTCCAGACAACTCTACCTGATATTCCCTGTATCTGACAATTATCAAACTTAATAACTTAAGAAATTGTTCACTTTGCTGCTCTTCCTTAAACAACTCTTTAAGATATTCAATTTGGCTGGAGGAGGTTTTAAAAGCCAATGGCAAAGTATCCTGTATCGTACGAATAACCATTCTGCCACGTTCTAACAGAACCTCTCTCTGCTTTGAAAATTGATGATACTGTTCTGCGAGTCGTTCATTGGAAGGCAATTGTTGAATCCGTTCCAACAACTCCTTCAATTTCTGGAAAAACTTCTCGTTGAAGGATGGAAAAAAAGCAGAAAAATCATCCTGTTTCTTTTCCAGCTTCGATACAATTCTTTCTGAAAAGATAAGCAGATCCAATAATTTGATTTTTTCCAATGCGGGAATGCCCATATCTTCACACTGTTTGGTATAATTTTTCCAAGTGACTCTTCTTTGGATACCGATTACACAGGTCCAAAGCTTCAGTTAGAAATTACGAAACTTTTGTGAAGATTTCGACAGATTGTCCTTAAGAAGGAATTATGGGGAACAGAAGGTAATTTTTTAGGAATAAAGGGGAAAAACTAAATCTTTTGCAAAAAGAATATTACAGGGTAAAAAAGGGATATTTCTATCCCTTCATACAACATTTCTTATACTTTTTACCACTTCCGCAAGGGCAGGGTGCATTCCTCTCTACCTTATCATTCTTAACAGCTGGTCGCACAAGGGGTGTTTCACCATTTACATACAGCCAATGCTCCTCTTCCTTCCGGAAAAAAGAGTTTTCGTGTATCACAGATCTCTTTCCATTCTCACGAAAATGAGCCTTAAATTCCACCCAACCAGAGACCTCATCGTTGCAACTGGTATGTAGCACTTCCAAGCCAAGCCATTCAACAGTAGCATTCCATTCAGAAATTTCCAATGAATTTACAGGGCGGTATTCAGCCACATGAGTTCTCATCAGGTAATCCGTTTCCTGTTTCACAAAAGCTGAATACCTGGACCGCATCAACTCTTCCGGTGAACCGGCAATGCGACGTCCTTCAATAATGGATCCGCAACAATCCTGATAACTTTTCTTTAATCCACAAGGACAATTCTCCATACGACTTTATTTTACTGGTAAAAAAGATCAAAGAAAACATTAAGCTCTCCAAATTTTTGTGCACCGATTAAATCCATGAACCGTGCAAAGCCGGGACAAATATTCCCAAAATTATCTTTCTGACGGTAAAGAGCATTAAATTCCGCACTAAATTCAGAACGCAAATCAAAAGTATTCAAAAGGGTGTCGTAGAACAACTTAAACAGATTCTCCTCCTCCATTAAAATCCGATCGTCAATGGATATTACCCGCAAAAGATTCATCAAAAGTCTTACATCCTTCAACTCAATAGCTACAGCTAATCCTTTAAAGTAATTGGAAAAAAGATGAACCAAAGCATTTTTATCATTGTAGGCAGGAATTGGAACGGGTTCGAAAGCGCAATCCTTATAGCAAGCTTTTGCGGCTTCTTTCTCATTATTGCAAAGCAGGAAGAAAGCCTTCAAATTCCATAATGTTAATTGATGAAATCTCTTTTCCTTGCTCTCAGGGATTACATCCAGTGCCTTATCCAGAATTGAAATAGCAACCGAAAAGGAATTTTTACGCAACTGATCCTCACGATTGAGAGACAATTCAGCCAGATACATCTGAGCCCACTTCAGCATGTATTCCCACTTATAGACTTCGGGACAATAATCTGATCCCTCCAGATACTCCCTGTCAGCATTCTCTAATTCACCAAAAAGAGTAAAGGCACTCGCCCGTAGCTGAAGAATATGTAAATAATGATCAGGAGAAGATTTCAATTCATCTACTTTTCGATCATTCAGAAAATTACGAATTGTAGCAGGATCCTGCTTAGAAATACCATCGTTGTAGATTGCCAGAAGCTCAGAATATATTGTTTGCATTACTATCCTTGTCTTTTTTATTATCTGCCGCAAAAATAAAAGAAATTACTGCATGACTGTTTTTTTAGCCTGCATTTTTTGTACCATCAAGAGAGAAAATAGACTTAAGACCGCTCCTGCAATAAAGGGAATTTGCCAATCGATCATCCATAGGATTCCCCCGAATACGGGAATTACAACTGCTGAAATATGATTAATTGTAAATCCCACTGCCATAGAAGGAGCAATATCCTGAGGATCTCCCATTTTCTGGAAATAAGTATTGATTCCCATCGAAAAATTGAAGAAAATATGGTCTAAGATGTACAGAACTGCAACAACATAAGCATTCTCTAGGTAGGCATATCCAAGAAAAACAAAAATCAGGCTAAAATATTCCATGGTAAGCATCCGGCGTTCACCAAACCGATTGATTCCTTTTGCAATTAATGGTGAAACAAACCAAGTTATCACATTATTGGCTATGAAGAGAATCGCAATATCCTGCACCCTGTAATGGTACTTCTCCACCAACATAAAAACGGCAAACACCACAAAAATCTGTCGTCGTGCTCCACTCAAAAAATTAAGCAGGTAGAAAAGCCAATACTTCTTGCGAAGAACCATGCCTTTTCTCTGAGAAATCAGATTTCGATCAACCGGATCGGCAAAGAAAGCATAAATTGCCATCAAAGCCACAACAATACCAATTAAGATAAAACTCAATTCAAGAGAGATAAAATTGGAAACACCCCAAATAATCGCCCCCATACTAATATTGGCCACGGCACTCCAGCTTTTCTGCTTTGCAAACACATAGGGAGCCTGCTCTACCGAAAAATACTGTAGTGTTAAGGATTTATTCGTGGTTTCAAAGTAGTGAAAACCCAATGACATCAAGAAGGTCGTAAAAATCAACCCCACATAGGAAGGGAAAAAACCGGTACATCCAACCCCTACGCCAACCAGCAAAACCGCCATGGCAGACAGGCGATGCTCCCGAATAATCAACAATACATAGATTACCAGGAGAGCAAGAAATCCTGGTATTTCACGTATCGACTGGATAACACCAACCTGGAATCCGTTGATACCAACAACATCTACGGCAAGATTGTTAAAAAGCGTTCTCCATCCCTGGTGACCTGCTGTGGCAGCAATTACCAACAGCATCAGGTAACGGTACATCGGATTACTTGAAATATTTTTCAAAATTTATTGATTTAGAATTCAAATAGCATTAAATGGTGGGCAAAGTTAAAAAAATACAAGCATATTTTATGAGAATACTATCTTCTGGCTTTGCGATTACTTCCTATTCAATCCCTCACAATCAATTTTAATTTTTGCGTGTATTAAAAATTATCAATAAATTGTATATAGAGTTGCATGGGAATCATCACACTTATTCTTTGAATGAAAACCACCATCCAACACATCACTCATAAACATATAATTTTCCAACATTACCAATCAAATAGAGATGGATGTTTCAAGTTTAGCAAAATGAAGTCATGGGAAAAATAAAGATTTTGATCTTTTCTGATCTGTTAACAAGCCCCTCTCTCCTGGAATCCTCCCTTGAAAAGTTAGGATATTCCGTTATAAAATCGGTAAATGATTATAGAGAAGCTGTACGGATCTATTATGCTGCGGATCCGGATCTGGTTCTTTTGGATATCAGTAAAGAACGGATTCAAAATGGCATTCGGATCGCTGAACACATATCTGGTGATCACCGATCGGCTAAACCCATAATATTCCTCACCTCTCAAAAAGACAGAGAATTATTCGAGAAAGTAAAACATGTTTGTCCTTCGGCCTATCTGCTAAAACCTTTCGATCAACTCTCTCTCCAACATTCGATTGAACTGGCCCTTCACCGCTTTGCAACGGAAATCTCAAGCCCCTCTTCAGGAATTTGCAATTCTTTGAACAACAACCCGGAACATCTCTTTGTAAAAAAGGATAAAAAAATCATCAAGGTCCCCACTCAAAACATTTTAGTGGTGGAGGTAGAATCTAAATATTGCACCCTATTTTCCAAAAAAGGGAAATTTATTCTGCGTATCTCCCTAAAAGAACTAATGGAACTACTCCCCTCCAAAGATTTTCTACGAATTCACCGAAACTTTCTGGTGAATATAAATGAAATAATTGAAGTAGATCTATCCAACAATACGGTATGCGTAGGAGACAGGGTGCTTCCGATTAGTCGTATTTACAGAAAGAATATTGCAAACAAATTTTTGGTACTTAGCTAAGAACCTTAGCTTCAAATGCATTGATCTATCTACCAGATATCCCAAAATAGAGGATCTCTTTTTTCGGAAAAATCTGTGTATTTTTAGCCTTGAATTATCCATGTAAAAATACAGGCTATGAAATTTAATGAACTCATCCAAAAACGGTATTCGGTAAGATCCTATTCAAATAAAGAGGTGGAGGAGGAAAAATTAATCCAAGTACTTGAAGCAGGTCGTTTAGCTCCATCAGCCGTTAATAACCAACCCTGGCATTTCGTTGTAATTCGCCAAAAAGAGAACCGTGAAAATTTTGCTTCTATTTACCACCGCGAGTGGTTCCGGGAAGCCCCCGTGTATATGGTAATTTGCGGTGATCATGAGAAAGCCTGGCACCGAAAAGCCGATAACAAGGACCATTGTGACGTTGACATTTCCATCGCAGTGGATCATATGACCCTTCAGGCAACAGAATTAGGACTCGGCACCTGTTGGATTTGCAATTTCGATCCCAATTTGTGCCGAGAATATTTAAAACTGCCGGATCATATTGAACCCATTGCCATTCTCTCTCTGGGATATCCAGCAACCGATTCAATTCCGGAGAAAAAAAGAAAGTCCCTTAACGAAATTGTCCATTGGGAAAAATTCTAGTCTCAACATTTTCAAAAGCATTGGGATTTCTCCCCTATGCTTTCAAAAAAACGCACCATGAGTAAAATTCCTGTTACCGTTATCACCGGATTTTTAGGGTCCGGGAAAACTACCCTACTGAACAACCTCATTAAAAAATACCCCAATAAAAAATTCGCCATTATTGAAAATGAATTTGGGGCAACAAATATCGATTCAGAATTGGTAACCAATGTCAAGAACGAAGACATCTTCGAGCTAAGTAATGGCTGCATTTGCT
This sequence comes from Marinifilaceae bacterium, assembly GCA_041725895.1. Lineage (GTDB taxonomy): Bacteria > Bacteroidota > Bacteroidia > Bacteroidales > Marinifilaceae > JBGRQA01. The sequence continues at coordinate 76,606 of JBGRQA010000026.1, read as the reverse complement.
GTAGTTTAAATGCTGAACTGTACCAGGTCTTGCAGAAACTTCTAAGCTCCGGTCTGGGATTCAATCATCTCCTGATCGAAACAACAGGCATTGCCAATCCTGGCAGTATTATAGCACCCTTTGTTACCGATTTTCAGATCAAAGCCCAATTCCAGCTGGATAGTGTAGTTTGCCTGGTGGATGCAGAACATGTCAAAACCAACCTGGAAAAGGAGGAGGTAACCGCAAAACAAATCGCAACAGCCGATACCCTCCTTCTCAATAAAATCGATTTGATTTCCCCTAAGGAACAAAAGGATCTCTCTGAATTATTAAGCGAAATGAATTCGCAAGCACGCTTGTACACTACATCTTTTTCAGACATCAACAACCACCAAATTATTGGGGTTGAGGCATACAACATGGCCAACATCTATCGGTTTGTACTTAATGTAGCCAATAAACAAAAAGATACATCCGGTCCAAAACCAGACAATCATGGCATCGAAGCTCATTGCTTTTCATTGAAAAAGCCATTAAATCAGGAAGCATTTGCCTTATGGCTGGAAGCTTTCCTACAATTCAATCCCGAAACCATTTACCGAGTAAAAGGAATTGTGGATTTCAAAGGTGTATCCAATCGCATTTTAGTTCAATCGGTCCACACAAGAATTCAAGCCAATGTTGGTCGTCCCTGGGACAATTCGGAAGAAAGAATTAGCCAGCTGGTAATCATCGGAAAGCAGTTGAACAAAGAGATCATTCAGAAAAACCTGGAAGAGTTAAGTAATTAAAAAACGGCTGGTGTTCTCTGAACAATCCAGCCGTTTTTTATAAATTTAATTGTAAATCTCCTTCAAAATCATTCTTCCCAAGAGAGGTCGATAATGCGACTTCTCGTAAAAATTTTTAGGATTATCCGTATAATCATTCACTCCGGAAAAATCAAAAACAGAATCCTCCCCGAAAATTTGTTTCAATTTCTCAAAATCCATAGGGTTGAGTCGATACTGCTTGTACTCCGGATTAATTACGATTCTATAATTCGTATTATGCTGTTTGAGTATCATACTAATCTCGCGTAACATATCTTCCTGCTTTTTTCCGACCGAAGGCTCATAAATACGCTCAATCCCGTCTCTTTCAGGAAACTCCTTCCGATGCTTTTCCCAGTATTTATCCCCTAAAAGAGCAATTTCTTCCTCCCTTGGGTTAATGATATCATTTGTCAATTCATTTCGATGTTCATCTCTAACCTCAATTATCCCCTTCATGTAGGAACGATATGTTCCGAACAACCTATAATCAAGAAAAGGAATCAAAAATTGGGGATTAATAAAGGCAGAGAAAAAGACCTTTTGAAACTCGAAAACACCGGAACCACAAACCTTCGGGTGCAAAATTCTGGAATGACTTAATGGGGAAGTGATTTTTTGTAGGGTTCCCCTATCCAGAAGCAATAAAACATTGTTAATCCTCACCTCATCTTTATCCAAAGCTCTTAATTTAAGCAAAATAGATTGAAGTGACTCGGAACTACCAAAAAGCCTTACTGGTTTAGCATCAGACAAAAACTCAGCCCAATCTCCAGATTGATAGGCCATTGTACAGGAATTCCCTAAAATATAGGAATCATATTTTAGGCTATCTCTGCGATTCAAATAATTTTGCCAGCAAATGTACCCTTGGTTCAAAACCACCGGATTATTAGAGTAGGACTGATAATTTTTCAACACCTTGAAAGGATCACAGATAAAATAACATGAAACGAGAATGAAGACGGGAATCAAAAAAAGAATTACCTTCTTAAGAAAAGTCCCAAAATTTACTTTTTTCATAACCTGAATTAATGTATTGTACAGAAGTACCGTTCATATTTTAAGATTCGATAGCCTGCTTAGAATTGAAAATAAATAAAATCCTTTGTACCGAATTCTCCAAAGGCAAAAATTATAATAACCATTGCGTAATAGCAGGCCCAGCGTAGTTTGGCGGGTTTTTGATCCAACCATCGTAAAAGATCCACACGAGCGTTAGCACTCTCATAACTAAACATCAGAACCACTGCAACCGCCAAAACAATTAAATCATGGTCAAACAACCCCAAATTAAGTTCATGCAAATTGGTCTGTATTCCGGCTCCGAAATTTTGGATCATATAAGCAACGTCAGAGAATTCTGCCAGACGGAAAAATAGCAAGGAGAAGCTAAAAATAAGATAGGTGCGAACAACTCCATAAAAGGATCGAACAGAGTTGGGAAACCATTGCCCGAACCGTTTCCGAAGGCTTCCAAACTTCATTTCATAACAGATTACCAGCCCCTGAATGGCACCATAGATAACAAAATTCCAGTTTCCTCCATGCCACAAACCGAGAAGAATAAAGGTCACAAAAAGAGAAAAAAGAATTCCCCAGATGCCCCAATATCTCTTTTCGGCAGCCAGTGGCTCGTATATGTAGTCCCTTACCCAAAAAGAAAGGCTCATGTGCCAGCGACGCCAAAAATCAGTGATGCTCTTGGCCAGAAAAGGTCGGTTAAAATTAGGTGAAAGCTGAAACCCTAACATTGATGCACCTCCTATGGCAATGTCGGTATAACCCGAGAAATCAGCATACAGTTGCAACGGATAAAGTAATGTAGCCATAAGTAACTGAGCTCCGGAATAGTCCTGAACGGAGCCAAACACGTCATTTAAAACCGGAGCCAATCGATCGGCAATAACTAATTTCTTAAAGAAACCAATACACATTAATTTGACTCCAAAGCTCACCTTCTCATAATCAAATTCCAATTTTTGTTTCAACTGCGGGATAAAATCCTGAGGCCTTTCAATTGGCCCTGAAAGAAACTTCATAAAGAAAAGCATATACAAAAGAAAATCTGTATAGCTCTTCTCCGGCTCAATCTCCTCCCAATAGATTTCAACTAAATAGGAAATAGATTGGAAAGTATAAAACGAAATTCCCAGGGGTAGAAATATATCTGTTAGCAGGGATGAATAATTCCCTCCTACAAGTTGAATCAAATATCCAATATTCTGATCCAAAAAACCAATATACTTAAAAAAGCCAAGTAAAATCAGATGGGAAAAAACACTGATACGAAAAACATACATCCGAGTTTTTTCCTCTTTCTTACTGTCAATCCATCTTCCTAAAAGGAAACTTAAAGTGGCTATTCCCAAAGCTACTGCGAGGAATCCAAGATGATAAAAACCAATAAATATCGAACTACTACACAAAAGTAAACCCACCCGATACCGGGCAGGAATACTGTAATTCAGCACAAGCGTTACTACAAAAAGCAAAGCAAATGCAAAGGAATTAAAAACCATAGACTAATCTTCCACTTTTTTTTGGACACTGGTACACAGTTCACCAACATTCTTTAATTTCAATATCTCTCTCAGCTTGAATTTTATGCCAAAGTGCTTCTCAACCGAAGTAATCAATTGAATATTGGACAAAGAATCCCATCCATCAACATCAGCAGCGGTGGTATCTTCTTCAAGTATCAATTCCGGTTTTTGCAATACGCTTCTAAAAATCTCAGTAACCTGTTGTAATATTTCTTGTAATTCCATCATTAAATATTTAAATAATTGATTGTAATTTCTTCCGATCGATTTTTCCACTATTATTTAAGGGAAAATTGGATTGAAGATGTATCTTCTTGGGACACATGTAGGGTGGTAAATGTTCGTTTAGAAAGGAAGCGACATCCTCTTTATCTCCTGAAAATTTTTCCAGGAAAAGATGCAATTCGGTATTCCCCAAAGAATTAGTTTTGGGAATAACCACATTGCTTCCTTCGTCATAGTATTTACGAACAGTATTTTCAATTTCGCTTAACTCTACGCGAAATCCGTTTACTTGAACCTGGTAATCTTTCCGCCCACAATACATCGTGCAACCATCACGATCTACATAGCAAAGATCTCCTGAACGGTAGAAACGTTTTGGCCCCATTTCCGTTCCTATTTCAACGAATACTTCAGCAGATTTTTCAGGATCTTCCCAATACCCCTCCATTAATTGAAGTCCGGCGATACATAATTCTCCCATCTCTCCGGCGGGAAGGATGCGATCTTGTTGATCAACAATAATGGTATCCATCTGATCAAAGGATTTGCCGATGGCCATCATCCCATTATGATGTTTCACCTTTTCGGGGTCATATTCATACGACATACAGTATATCGTAGCTTCAGTTGGTCCATATAGGTTTACAATACTAGCATTGGGTATAGATGGTCCGAAACGCTTGATCAAGTCACAATTGGACGCCTCAGCTGTAAGAATCAAATATTTCAATTTCGGAAAATCGATCTCCTCAAAATAGGGTTGTAGAAAGGTGAGTAAAGACGGTGGTATTGCGGCAAAAGTAATCTCCTCGTCTTCTAAAAGTTCATATACATGTGGATATTTTATCCCTTCCATAGGTACAGTATATACACAAGCTCCAATAGTTAGAGGGAAAAGGGTGGATACAACAGAAACATCAAAGCAAAGATCAAACATTTGAAGCATTCGATCCTCTTCATCCAAGTTAAATCCCAGGGCAGAATAGGATTTGTAAAAGGCATTCAGGTTCTTATGTGAAATGGGAACCCCTTTTGGGGTTCCTGTACTCCCCGATGTAAAAATTATATAAGCATTCTGATCCTCATTAACAAGTCTTTGACTACATCGGCTACCCTCCTTACAATCCTGTGTACAATACCAATTCACATCATTGGGTAAATCTGATAGTAATTCGTTCGATACAGAGCTAAGGATCAACCTCAATTTCGTAGAACGAATTATGGTTTGATTACGAGAGATCGGATTATGTGGATTTAAAACAACATAAGTATTGCCAGAAATCAAAACTGCTAATAGGGAAGCGTAGGTCTGAATATCATTTTGCTCTAAAATACCAATGCATTCGCTCCCTCTGGAATATTTATTAAGATCTATTAGCGAAATAATAGCACTCACCCGCTTTTCCAGGTCGGCATAGGTATAGTACTCCCCCTGGATACAGAAAGCATTCCGATTTGAATTTTTCCAAAAGGATTCAATAATCCTGTGAATCATAACTCATTACATTTTATGTATACATAACAAACAAAGTTTGTTCTCTGCTATCCCACAAATTCCTTTCTGGGAATTAACAAGTACATGACAACAGAACAGGATCCCACACGTATCTTTTCTTGAAATATTTTTACATTTATTTATTGAAGAACTAATTTTAAAACGAAAACCGAATCTTTCTCTAATTTTAACATATAAATAATCAAAAAGATATCGACGCTTACGAACAATAGATTCAAAACAAAAAAAATTTTTATCCAATAAATATTATAATGACAATAAAAAAGAGATACTACCCTCCCATGCACACAGCCGAGCACATATTGAACCAAACCATGGTCAGACTTTTTGATTGTGAACGATCGTTCTCCAATCACATCGAGAAGAAAAAGTCAAAATGTGATTACAAATTTCCTAGAGGGCTTACAAAGAAAGAGGAGGAGAACATTGAGAACAAAGTGAACGAAATTATAGCCCGGAATTTAGATATCTCGGAAAATTTCATCAGTAAGGCTGATGCTGAAATCAAATACAATCTCTCCCGCCTTCCGGTAGATGCAGGAGAAAATTTCAGAATAGTACGAATCGGTGATTATGATGAATGCCTGTGTATTGGTGATCATGTAAAAAAAACTTCGGAAATAGGAAGGTTCAAGCTGGTTTCCACAAGCCATGAAAACGATGTATTGAGAATACGTTTCAAACTGCAATAACAGATTAAGGGAGGGCCAACCTCCCTTTGTTTCCTGATTTCTATCCAGTTTCACTAATGTGTTCCAGTTGATCCGGGTTCAGGATTGTTAATTTACGACCTTTTAGTTCAATTACCCCCTCATGGTGAAACTCCTTCAAAATCCGAATCGCACTGTCTTTAGACATCCCTGTAAGATCTGCTAAATCCTGACGAGAAAGATGCATATTAAAACTTGAATCCCCATATACGTTATGAGAAAGATAAAGTAAACCATCCGCAATTCTGCCATGCATTTGCTTTTGGGAAAGACTCACCATCTTTTCGTAGGAAAAAATTCCTTTGCTTGTATAAGCTTTAATAAATTCCTCGGCAAATTCAGCATTACTCCTCAAAGAAGCTTTAAACTCCTCTATTCCGATAAAACATGCAGTTACCTCATCCAAGGCTGCAATAGAATAGTGATGCCGACTATCGTAATACAAACCTGCATGACCGACCAATTCCCAGGGACGAATAATTCGAATAATCAACTGACGGTCCTGAACACCTTCCACATAGAGCTTGGCTAATCCGGAAGTGATCACCAACAAATGAGTTGCCGAGGTACCCTGCTTAAAAATGGTTTCTCCCACCTTAAAACGAACTTCAAAACGATTCCGATTCATTGTCTCCAATTCCTCACCCGAGAGCAGTTGAAAAAGCGGTAATTTCCTATTACAATCAACGCAGTCTGTACAATGTTGGGAGCGAGCAAATTTAGCCATAGGTATTTTTATTGATAAGGTTCAATTTCTATATCAAAATATAAATTAATCCTCAAAAATCAAAGTCAAATCCCTATAAATAAAGCACTTCCTTGCATTCGCCTCAACTCGCTATCGATCAAGCAGTTGAAAAACACATGAAAATCAAAGACAAATGTCGATAAATAATTGACATATCCCTTTTTTGTGATTCATAAATCTCGCTTGAGAAAGCCTCCAATGAACACACCAATTATTTACCTTTAAGTAAGGTGCAATGAAGGCTTACTTTAAATGTGACCGCCAAACTGCACTGCTATGACAAAAATACATAATCTCATAAATTCCGACAATATGAAAAAAAGGAACATTTCAGGTCTGGCGATCGCTCTTTTTGCACTGCTTTTCTTTTCCGCATGTGAATACGACACAATCGAAACGGAAAAAATACCACCTGAGCAAACCATCAGTTTCAGTCAGGATATTCAACCCATTTTCACCAAAAATTGCTTGGATTGCCACGGTGGAACCACAGAACCGGACCTTCGTGCAGAGAATGCTTATAGCTCCCTCATTGATGAATATATCAACACTGAGAATCCTCAGGAAAGTAAATTGTACATAATACTTCAACAAGGCTCCCACCAATCTCGCACTACCGCTGGCGAAAAGGAACTAATTCTAACCTGGATCCAACGAGGAGCTCTTAACGATTGATTTTTTATGTGATCAGGAGATGCTTTTGCTAGAACGCACAAAAAAACAACACCAAGGGAAGTACTAATGGGATATATGAATAGAATAACTCACCCCATACGTAATAAATAGGCAAGAATGCCCAAACCTCCCGGATTTTGTTGAATAAAATAAAAAAATCGAAACATGAAACAAAATAAGAAAAATCCTTCATTCCTAAGATTTCTGACAAGCCTTACAATGTGTGCAGGGATGTTTTTGCTGATTATTACGATGCAAAATAAGGCAATTGGACAAACAATTCTCAAATCAGAAGATGCGGTTTCGGGCACTTTCGAGACAGGCATGCTATTGGAAACTCAAACCATTGAAACTCCCTTTGCCAAGGAATTCGAATTTCAGATTCACCATCGATTCGGACTGGTGGAGAATGGCTTTGAGGACGTATTTGGACTGTATGCTCCCTCAAATATACGACTGGGACTAAACTATGGAATCACCGATGATATTATGGTAGGATATGGCTATACCAAGGATTTCAAACTTCAGGAATTCCATGGCAAATGGCATTTTCTGGAACAAACCGAATCAAATAAAATTCCTGTATCCATTGCATTCTACGGCAACATTGCCATAGATTCAAGAAAAAAGGCAGCCTTTGGCAGTAGCTATAGCTTCTCGGACCGCATCAGTTACTTTAGTCAATTGATTATTGCCCACAAAATCAACGACGATTTCTCCGTACAAATCGCTCCCAGTTTTACCCATTTCAACAAAACTGATACTCTAATGGAGCATGACGAAGTAGCCATCACCTTCTCAGGGCGGGCAAAAATCACTCCTTCTACTGCCTTTATCGTAGAATACGACCAACCACTTCACATTGCCAAATTTAGAGAATACAATAAGCTGCACTTCAAAACTGAGAACAACCTCTCCTTTGGACTGGAAATAGGAACCAGTACTCACGTATTTCAGGTTTTTGCAACCAATTACAACAAGATAACACCTCAAAAAAACGTTATACAAAATACAAACGATTTTACAGATGGGGATTTCCTATTGGGATTCAACATTCTGGTAAGATTTTAACGAGAATCTAAATTCTTACCAATCATTTTACTTTAAAATAGGAAAGTCCTCAAATAGAGTCTTTTAAATCAATTCAAAATGTAGAGTAAATTAACTACACAAAACTTAAATTTTAATCTATATGAAAGCAATCCAAATTATAGCCATACTGGGAATTACACTGATAGCCTATGCTTTTATTACTCCCAATCGCATTCAACAAAAAGAACCTGCTCCCTGGGAAGTTCCTACAAAGTATAAAAATATGGAAAACCCTCACGTTGATGATGCAGCATGTACTAAAATGGGTAAAATGCTTTACAGCCGACATTGCCGTTCCTGTCATGGAAATACCGGTCTGGGGGATGGACCTAAAGCAGCCCGTTTGAAAACCTTCCCTGGAGATTTCTCCTCTACTGAATTCCAAAAGCAAACCGATGGAGAAATTTATTACAAGAGCATCATAGGTCGTGATGAAATGCCCAACTACGAGAAAAAAATACCAAAGGATAAGGACAGATGGGCTGTTGTAAACTACATCAGAACACTCAAGAAATAATTGTATTCCATATCGTTGGGAAGGAGGGTATAGGATTGTTATTGATTTGTACCCTCTTTCATCTTTTATGCTTTCGTACATTGACCCTGTCTGTAGAACAGGATCGAAAGTATTGACGTTTTTATCGTTGCTCATTTCTCATTCGATCTATAAATTCAATTCTATGAAGCTTGTTTCATACCTAATTCAGATTGGTTGCATAATGCTGATTCTATTGACCTTCGAGGTAAGAGGTCAAACGGACGCGGTTCCACGCCCGAGAAATTACGAGGAGAATCAACAATGCCTCAAATGTCACGGTAAAGGAATCTATCAGTACACCAACGAAGAATTGGGGATTGAGGTAAAGGATAATATGTGCATGGACCGAATTATTGACACTCTTGCGTTTTTTCGATCCAACCACAAGGATTTCAAATGTACCGATTGCCATTCCCCTGATTATTCTACCTTTCCTCACCCAAGGCTTTTACGGATGGAAATGATATACACCTGCATGGATTGCCATGGTGGCGACCCGGAATATGCGGAATTCAATTTTGAAGCGATTGAAAATGCCTACTACGAGAGTATGCATTTTAACCGTTCTCCCGATGCTTTTACCTGCTGGAGCTGTCACAATCCTCATTACTATAAAACCCAGGCAAGATCAGGAGAAAATATCATTGAAACCATAGCCTACGACAACAACATTTGTATCAGCTGCCATGCCGATGTCAACCGATACCAGCTTCTAACCGAAAGGGAACGAACGAATATTCTAACAACACACGAATGGCTCCCCAACCAGGAACTGCATTTCAAAAATGGTCGCTGCATCGTGTGTCATACACTGCTCAGCGATAGTCTGCTGATCAGTCATGCGGTAATGCCAAAGAAAAATGCCATTCGGGAGTGCACTATGTGCCATTCCGAGAACTCCCTCCTGATGTCTACCCTCTACCGTTACCAGACAAAGGAGGCACGTCAAGTCAGTGGCTTCATTAATGCCGTAATACTCAACGAATCCTATGTAATTGGAGCCAATCGCAATCACACCCTCAATGTATTAAGTGTGATCATTTTTGGTTTGGTACTGATTGGAATACTCATTCATTCGATTATTCGAATTATTAAACGTGATTAAACTATGGCTGAAGAAAGAATGTATCATTACCCTGTATGGGTTCGCATATGGCACTGGATCAATGCACTCACATTTATTGTCCTCTTAATTACCGGCATCAGCATGCAGTACTCCGATCCGGAGAATGCCCTGCTTGTCCCCTTCGAACAGGCAGTACAATACCACAACATCATGGGGGTAGTCCTTAGCATTAACTATCTGTTTTTTATTCTCGGCAATTTGTTCACCGCCAATGGGAAATACTACCGCATGGCGCGAAAAGGGTTATTCAAGCGGTTAATGGAGCAAAGCAAGTTCTACCTGTTTGGAATGTTTCAGAAGGAAGGTCCCCCTTTTCCTCTCACTCCGGAAGAAAAATTCAATCCCCTGCAGAAAGTTATCTATAATGTGACTATGTATTTGGGCTTTCCTGTGATCATCATCACCGGTTTGGCCCTGTTCTTTCCTGAGACAATCATTCCTAAAATGTTTGGGGTAAGTGGGATCTTTTTAACGGCTCTTTTGCATGTTATCGTAGGATTTTTCCTTTCCCTCTTCCTTTTTATCCACGTTTATGTTTGTACCATCGGGATTACCGTAGGAGCTAATTTCAAAAGCATGTTTACAGGTTGGCATTAAACTCTTATCTTGAATTCTAAACCATTAAACTAATTGGTAGCGTACCTTGAAGATACATCACCAAAGTAAAAAAAAAAAGCACAGCCCCTTTGCCAGGAACAACAAATAGAATTCTGAGAGATGATCATTTAGTTTCAAACAAATATCATTTTCCACGAATTAAGTTACAGGTAAAATAGCCATACGACTCATCCTTTACATGAAAAAGCACCATGTATTTTACCATGGTTTTCTATGGGAGAACCGCAATAAAATGTCGCAAAAAGCATTTAAAATTTGCCAGATTTCCTATCCCCTTCATTTCCCTAATAAACAACCATATAACCTGATATCATTGAATCGATTCGGAAAAGAATTTTTCCCTTTGCATAATACACTTCATTATATAACCAATGCAAATTAACTCCTAGCTACTAAAATAAATACTAGCGGAAAAAAAGTGGGCAGAAAAATTCTGCCCACTTCCACTACTTCATCCTTATCCTTAATCTGTATACTTGTTATCAGGTAAAGTTTTGGCAAACTGCAAAGAGTTGACCAACAGAGCCTCTATATAAACAGGATTGTGTGCTCCGCCTGAATGATCTTCATGAACTGCTTTGTAATTATAATAAATACCAGCCTCGTTGGCAGGAAAAGTAAGTTCACGAATTCTGTCGTCACCACCAACAACATACAAAATACCTACCCGCAGAAGTTCAGTACGCAATTCATCTGCTTTTGCATCAATACGCTCTCTCAAATCATTCATCTTGGCCAACAAAGCATCTTCCCCATTGGTATGGCAAGCTTTACAAGCATTGTAATTGAGATCTGTAAATTCACCTGTTTGTTCATCATTATCAGCAACACTGAAGGTATGACCACCTCTCAAATTTCCTTCCGGTTCAGCCATGTGACAACCAATACAATTTCCTGCATCGTGGGGATGTTCCTTCACGTATGTTGCATCACCTGCAATCTCAAAACCATCGTAATGTCTCAAATTCCCCTGGGTGCTATGGTGAGCCCCCCATCGATCTGATGTTATCTCAAAATCACCTCCATCCACAGCTGGAATAACATATTTGGTTTGGTGACATTTCACACAGGTATTAATATCCCCTTTAGAAAAAGCCTGGTTTCTTGAAATCAAATTGAAAGTCTCCGGATGTACAGGCTCCAGGTCAGTCAAATCAAAATTAGTATGAACCTGGTGACAGGTTCTGCAATCCATAGGATTAGGAAAATCCACCTCATAATTAAAAGTCAAGTCTGTCCTATCAAAGGTAATTTCATCACGTAACCATTTTGTTGCACCTTCGCCTGAATGACATCCACTACAATCGGCACGAGGCGCCGCAAAACCGACCAAACCTGCATGCTTGGCCAGTTCAAACTGAGCCACTGCATTTTTAATAAGCGGAGTTTGGTTGTGACAAACAATACATGATGCTGTACCATCGGTACCATCAACCCCGTCAGTACCATCTGCTCCTGCAGGCCCTGTGGGACCATCCTTGGTACAACCTGTATACATTATGGCCGCAATAGCAAAAACACCTAGGGCCAAAACCTGATAAAACAAACGTGCTTTCTTCATAATCAATATTATAAGATTAACAATGTGGTTATTCAATAAAAAAGACATAAATACAAATTGTACTTATGTCTATTAAATATAGAGCAATCCAGAATCCTTATCAACTAAAGATTAGCGAGATATTCACCAGTGCTTAAAGAGTTTTATTTTTAAATCCGGAGCTTTATTTTGTCTTTTTTATCGACATTTTCCAATTTCCCAGAGGCTATATCTCTATTACCTGTTCTAACATTGTAAGACCTACACAAATCGATCTAAGAAAGGCAAACAAAAAACCGACAAAAAAGTCGGTTTTTCTTACTGTTTATCTTACTTGTATTCCAAAACATCTATTTCATTACGCAGCACCATTTTTCCATAAACTCCAAGAGATCCTAAATCATCGGAACCAGGAAAAACTGCTATAGCAGCCATTTTTTGCACCCTTTCCTTAATCTGACGAACAAACTCTTCATCCTTTGCCATTCCTCCTGTGATCAGAATGGCATCAACTTCCTCAGCCCCCAGCACAGCATACATGGAACCAATCTCTTTGGCCACCTGGTAGGCCATGGCTTCCAAAACCCGGGCGGCCTTTTCATCTCCGGCATCCCTCATTTGACAAACGTCATAGCCACTGTAGGTCTTAAAATAAGCAAACAAGCCACCTTGACCGGTTTGCATATTCAGCATTTGCCCTTGGGTATATTTCCCCGAATAGCACATCCTTATGACATCGCCCATTGGCAAACTTCCACTTCTTATAGGCGAAAAAGGCCCATCCCCATCGTAAGCCTGATTGGCATCCACAACTCGTCCCTTTTTATGAGCTCCGACACTGAATCCGCCTCCAAGGTGAGCTACAATCAGGTTCAATTCTTCATATTTCTTGTAAATACTTTTAGCATATTTACGGGCAACGGTTTTTTGATTTAAAGCGTGAAAAATAGAGCGTCTCTTCAATTCAGGACGACCGGTAAAGCGAGCAACATCCTCAAACTCATCCACTACCACCGGAGCCGCAATAAAAGCTCGCGAACCGGGAATCTTCTTTGATATACCGTCTGCAATTAACCCACCAATATTTACAATATCATTCCCAAATTCACAATTCATCAAATCCCGCTTCAAAGCCTCATTCACCTCATAAACACCCGACTTAACAGGTTTTATTAACCCGCCTCGCCCCACAATCACCTTAATATCTTCCACGTCAATATCATTTGCCTTCAACTCTTCCATAACAATTTTCGTCCTGTAGGCAGTCTGATCCTTGTAGCATTCGTACTGTTCCAAATCCTTAGGATCATGATTGATCTTTTTAAGGAAAACCGGCGTAGACATTTTGTAAACTGCAATTCGGGTAAATTGCATTCTGGGATTCAGCGTTAAAATCAGTTCTCGGTTCATAAGCGATAATTTACATGGTTAATATTACTAACAACCCAAGTGTCTGGAGATCACAAGACGTTGGATTTCGGAGGTTCCCTCCCCAATTTGCAGAAGCCGTTGATCACGATAGAAACGTTCCACAGGGTATTCTTTCATCAATCCGTATCCTCCATGAATCTGAACGGCCTCATCAGCCACTTCCTTGGCAATTTCGGAGCAATACAACTTGGACATAGCAGATTCCTTTGCAAAAGGTTTACCCGTATCTTTTAACCAACAAGCTTTGTACAAAAGATTTCGGGCCAACTCTATTTTCAGGGCCATATCAGCCAGTTTGAAAGCTATGGTTTGAAATTTAGCTATGGGACGGCCAAACTGCTTGCGTTCCTGAGCATACTTAAAAGCCATCTCATAAGCTCCCTGAGCAAGTCCCAAGCCCATTGCGGCGATAGAAAGTCGCCCCGAGTCCAGGGTTTGCAACATAATTTTAGAGCCCATTCCGCGATTGCCCAATAAGCTTCCTTTTGGAATTACACAACTATCGAAGAACATTTCAGAAGTATCAGAGGCGCGCCACATTAGCTTCCCATGCATGGAATTGGAGGACCAACCAGGAGTTCCCTTTTCTACTATAAATGTGGAAAACTCCTTGTCCTCTCCATTAATAGCAGTAACTGCCTGCACTGTCACCCCTACGGTTAAAGGATTGGAACCATTGGTGATAAATATTTTGGAACCATTTATTTCCCAATGATCTCCCAAATCCTTAGCCATGGTTTTACTTCCCCGTGAATCGGAACCAGCTTCGGGTTCTGTTAACCCAAAGGCCCATAACTCGTTTCCAGAACATAAACCAGGTAGATACTTTAACTTTTGATCCTCATTCCCGAAAGAATAAAGAGGACCCACACCAAGTGAATTGTGAGCAGCAAGAGTAGCAGCGTGCGATCCATCGACACGGGCAACCTCCTCCACAGCGATAATATAAGACAGATAATCGGTATTCTGACCACCATACTTCTCAGGCAAAAACATACCAAACAACCCCAACTCCCCCATTTTCCGGGTCAGTTCCACAGAAAACTCTTCCTTCTCATCCAACTCTGGGGCCAGAGGCTTTATTTCCCTCTCAGCAAAATCACGAACCGACTGTCGTATTAATTCATGTTCTTCATTCAAAAATGGAAACATAAGTTGCTTTTCCTAATAAGTTAACAATAATTTCTCAAACTTCAAACCTAAAGCTGCTTAAGCATTCAACTTTTGCGACTCAATCCCTTCCAAAAGCTCTTTGGGAACAAGAATCTCCTGATTTAACAAGGCTGAAGCAAAAGTCTTTCCCTGGGCATCAATCATCAGGGATTTAGTTCCACCTCCATCCAGCGCCTCTTCCAGTAAGAAATTCAGAGCCCACAGGTTGTCTAGCTCATAACGCTTTACTTTTCCCTTGGCGATACCTGAAAACATTTCTGCAATCAACTCGCTTGTCAGTAATCCCTTCAAATAATGATAAATAGCTTCGGATCGGGCCAATACCCCAATATTCACCGTATCTCCCTTATCTCCTGACCGTGCAAGACAAATCTCCCGCAAAGGCATCCTCTTTTTATCGGCATAATCGCGTTGTTCAGAAGCTCCTTCCGATTTTACGGAAACAACCTGTCTTCCGGAGCCATCTTCATAGCCCAACCAACAGGGAACTTCAGATTGATCCTCTATTGAACCATCTGCACTTAAGATACGAACGAGAGCTGTTATATTCCTTTTGGGAACAAGAGTGGGCCAATAGGTCATTACCTGTTGCATCTTGGCCCTTCCGCCAGTTACAGCAACACCAGGGGGACCACTCAAAATGAGAGGAGCAATGCTCTGAGAAAACTTAAGAAGCTTAGCCGGATTACTGTCATAAACAGAAAACCTCAATAAAATTTCATTGGGATCGATATGCTCAGCCAAATGCAAATGACAAGCATTGTAACCAACATATTCGGTATTGATCTTTTTATAATTCAGGTTCAGTCGCTGCCAGAAAATTCTCTCAAACTCCTGAGCTTTATTCAAAACTTCACCCCCACTAATCACAATGGAGCTGGTAGCTTTAAAACCATCCTCATAGGCCATGGATACCTTTAGGAAGGGTGTAGATGCATAGCCTCTGGCATTGCTAACCCGAACCCTATGTGGTCCTACTTCTTCCAATTGCAGACCACTGAAATCCGCCACAACATCAGGACTAATGTATTGGGTTGGATTCCCCATTTCGTAAACCAATTGTTCCCGAATAGTATCCTCACTGATTAGACCTCCCGTATCAGGGTGCTTGTACACCTCGAAACTTCCATCCGATCGCATTTCTACAATAGGATAACCCATGTTGTCCCATCGCTTAACCTTCTGCCAATCGGTAAAATTCCCTCCGGTGGATTGTGCCCCGCATTCAATGATGTGTCCGGCCACCAATCCTGCAGCCAGCTTGTCCCAATCGTCGAGAGCCCAACCCAGCTCATAAACCATAGGTGCCATTGTCACCGAAGTATCCGTCACTCGCCCTGCAATTACCAAATCAGCGCCTGATTCCAAAGCCTTCAAAAGAGGAGGAATTCCAAGGTATACATTGGCACTTTGCACCCGATCATGGATGTGGGCAAAATCCTCCTGGTTATCCATATTAGCAAAAGATGCATGCTCGGGATACAATTCATCAATACGATCAATAATATTATCTCCGTTTACCACAGCAATTTTCAAAGAAATGTTCTGCTTCGTAAGCTCCTCCAATATCTTTCGGGCACAGCCCAGAGGGTTGATTCCCCCGGCATTGGTCAACATCCGCACACCTTTTTCCTTCAACAAAGGGGCAGCATCCACAATTTGCTCCACAAAATCGGTAACATACCCCAAACTTTGATCTTTCAATTGCTGCTTTCGCAAGATACTCATGGTAATCTCAGCCAGAAAATCAGACGAGATATAATCAATATCTCCCCCTTCTAACTGCCGGCGCAACACTCCCAGGTCGTCTCCCCAGAAGCCACCGGAATTGGCAATGCGGACTTTATTCATAAGTTGTACATTTTTGGTTTAATTCCTGTTCTCAATCATATTGGGTAAAAGCTAGACATCGGCCTCCAATCGAACCAACTCCATATTGTTCTCCACCTGTTGTCCCACTTCAACCCGTACCTCAGCAACTTCAGCATCACGCGGAGATAAAATGTTATTTTCCATTTTCATTGCTTCCACTATTAAAAGGACATCACCCTTCTGGACAATTTGACCAGCCTTCACATTAATTTGCACGACCTTACCCGGCAGTGGCGCCACAACCCCCTTATTCATGTTATCGGAAGCAGATAGCTGTGCATCGGTCCAATCCTCTCCTTCCAGTACATCCAACCGCTTCATATGGTGACAAATCCCCCCACTATCCACATGCCAACCTCCACCACAAGCCTCAGATAACTGAAACACCATCCTTCTTCCATTCAATTCAAAACTTACCTGGTGATCCTCGATATGAACTCCTTCCACCCGGATTTTCGAATCATCAATTACAAAATCGCAAAAACCTGTTCCATTCACTATTACATTTAATCTTCTCCCTTTTACCTCCAGAGTAAATACCCTTCCCTGCTGCCGCCAGAAGCCCATCTCTTCCCAAATATTTTGAGAATCTTTATGTTCCAAATCCTTTAGCACACAAGCAATAGCAAACAATTGCCCGGGAACCCGTTCCCTTTCCTCATTCATACGCTGCATCAATTCTTCGGCATGATGCTCGCAAAAAAGGGTAGAAATTTGATTTTCCTGAAACCAGTTGGTATCAATAAGGGATCGTAAATACAAGATATTGGTTGTAATTCCGTGAATGTGGTAGTTGTTTAAAGCATAATGCAACTGCTCCCGTGCCAAATCACGATTCTCGTCCCACACTACCAACTTGGCAATCATGGGATCAAAATCGGGATGAATTCGATCAGGCCCATGTAAAGCTGAATCGATACGAATTCTTTCATGTGGACCTTTAGGCTCCTGGTATAAAGTAATTTCTCCAGGGGAAGGCATAAAATCCTGGTCGGGATCTTCTGCATAGATTCTTACTTCGATAGCGTGACCTTTCCTGAGAATATCTTTTTGCTTGTATCTTAAAATTTTTCCGGATGCAATAGCCAATTGTTCTTCCACAAGATCCAACCCCGTAATCATCTCTGTAACGGGATGTTCGACCTGAATACGGGTATTCATTTCCAAAAAATAGAAGTTGAGCTTCTCATCCACCAGAAATTCCACTGTACCAGCATTGCAATAGCCCATCTCACGAACGAGCCGAACTGCAGCCACCCCCATCTTCTGGCGTAGCTCCTCACTCAAAGTTGGAGAAGGTGCCTCCTCAACTATTTTTTGAAACCGTCGCTGAATAGAGCATTCCCTCTCGAAGAGATGAATGGCGTTACCATGCTTGTCGGCAAGCACCTGCACTTCGATATGCCGCGGATTCTGAATGTATTTCTCCACCAATACGGAGCCATCCCCAAAATAAGTCTGAGCCTCACGGGAGGTTGACGCAATAGCATTCTTCAATTCTCCTGGCCTCTCCACAATTCGCATCCCTTTTCCTCCACCTCCAGCAGCTGCTTTTACCAATAAAGGATAGGCCAATCCATTGCATTGCCGTACAAGTTCATCAACTTCACCAACAGCCCCTTCCAAGACAGGAATCTCAAGCGATTTAACAAAATTACGAGCATTCACCTTATTCCCCATAAGGGTAATGGCTTCCGGGGAAGGCCCAACAAAATCAATTCCAGCATCCTGACATCTTTGAGCAAATACGGGATTCTCCGCCAAAAATCCATAACCGGGATGAATGGCTTCAGCCTCAGCTCTTATTGCAACATCAAGCAATGCATCTATGTTCAGATAATTATCAGCCAATCGATCTCCCAACAAAGCATAGGCTTCGTCCGCCTCTGTTACATGACGTGCTTCACGGTCCACAAGGGAGTATACCGCAATGGTATGAATCCCTAGTGTTCGGGCAGTCCGAATGATACGAACCGCAATTTCACCCCGGTTGGCTATTAGTAATCTTTTGTAGTACATTCAGTCTGATTTTTACTTACAGCGTTTCTTCAATTACCCAGTTGGGCTTTCTCTTCTCCAGGAAAGCAGTCATTCCCTCCTGTCCTTCCGCCGATTGGCGAATATCTGCAATCATTTTAGCGGTATACTCCATAGCTTCCTCATGCGACAGGTTGTTCTTTACATCATCGATCAACTCCTTGCATTGCGACACCGCAACAGGACCACTGGTTTTTAACACCATAATCAGATCCTCCAACCGAATCTCCAAATTCCTGTGACTGTAGGAACCATTCACCAAACCGCATTTCTTTGCCTTTTTCCCCCGAAATCGCATCCCTGTCAGCATAAGTTCCCGTGCCCCGTACTCTCCCACTCGTTTGATCACATAGGGTGAAATGCAAGCCGGAACAATTCCTATCTTCACCTCACTCAGCGAGAAGATGGTATTCTTTTCACAGATGGCAAAATCACAGGCAGCCAGCAAGCCATTGGCTCCTCCAATGGCAGCACCATGTACTACAGCAATGGTGGGAAACTTACAGGAGTAAATGGCATTGAAACAAGCCGACAAACGGTAACTCTCCGCATAATTCTCTTCATGACTGTACTTGGCCACATCTCTCATCCAATTGAGATCGGCACCCGCACAAAAAGATTTTCCCTGACCGCGAATTACTACAGCCCGAAGCTCCTGGTAATCCATCTTTTGAATGTCTTCAAAACAATTCAGAATTTCACCAATCATCACCTCATTAAAGGCATTATGAATTTCTGGACGATTCAACCAAATGGTGCCTACATGATCGTGCTTTATAAAATCAATGGTTCTAAATTTCTTCATCTTCAATAATACTATAGGTTCTTCATTATCATTTACATTCGAAACACGCCAAACTGCGGCTTCGGGAAAGGTTGATTAAGCGACATGGCTATTCCCATGGCAATCACCTTTCGGGTATCCAAAGGGTCGATGATCCCATCGTCCCAAAGGCGGGAAGTACTGAAATAGGGCGATCCCTCCTCTTCATATTTTTTCAGAATATTTTCACGCAGAGCCTCCTGCTCCTCCTTCGGGAATTCCTGTCCCCTCCGAAGCAGCTGCTGCTCCTTTACCTGCACCAGTACACCAGCAGCCTGTTCGCCACCCATCACCGAGATGCGGGCATTGGGCCACATGAATAGCAAGCGTGGTTCGTAGGCTCGTCCAGCCATGGCATAATTTCCGGCACCGAAAGATCCCCCAATAATTACGGTAAATTTGGGCACCTGGGCATTGGCAACGGCATGAACCAGTTTGGCTCCGTCACGGGCGATTCCACCATGCTCGTACTGCTTCCCCACCATAAAACCAGTAATGTTCTGCAAAAAGAGAATAGGAATCTTTCGATGACTGCAGAGCTCAATAAAGTGAGCCGCTTTTAAGGATGTTTCAGAAAAAATGATTCCATTATTGGCTATAATGCCAACAGGGTAACCCATAATTTTTGCAAAACCGGTTACAATGGTAGGTGCATAGCGTCTCTTGAATTCGTGAAACCTGCTGCCATCTACCAAGCGCATGATAATCTCCCGCGAGTCCACCGATTTTTTGTAATCGAGGGGGGCCAAACCGTACAATTCCTTCGGATCGTACAAGGGCTCCTCCGCAACCGATCGTTCCAGAAACTGTTTTCTCCCATGTGGCATAGATTCAAAAATGCTTCTACAGATCCGAATGGCATGCCGATCGTCTTCCGCCATGTGATCGGCAACACCGGAAATAGAGGTATGTACATCGGCTCCTCCCAGTTCCTCTGCAGAAACCTCTTCTCCTGTAGCCGCCTTCACCAAAGGGGGACCTCCGATAAAAATGGTTCCCTGCTCCTTCACAATAATGGTTTCATCACTCATAGCAGGTACATAGGCCCCACCAGCAGTACAAGATCCCATTACAATTGCAATTTGCGGAATGCCCTTGGCCGACATTCGGGCCTGGTTGTAGAAGAAACGTCCAAAATGGAACTTATCAGGAAACACATTGGCCTGTTCCGGCAGGAATACTCCCCCCGAATCCACCATGTATATGCAGGGCAAATGATTCTCCATGGCAATCTCCTGAGCACGAATGTGCTTCTTTATGCTCTCCTTTACGTATGTTCCACCTTTCACCGTAGCATCGTTGGCAACAATAACACACTCTCGTCCATGAATCACACCAATTCCGGTCACAATACCGGCAGAAGGAAATTGATTCTCATACTGATCGTAGGCAGCCATGGGAGACAACTCCAAAAAGGGCGTATTCCTATCAACAAGTAGATCGATCCGATCGCGCACCAGCAGCTTACCACGGGCCAAATGTTTTTCTTTCGCTTTGGCTCCCGCACCGTCAAGCACTTCAGTTAATCGACTTCGGTACTCCTCCATCAGCTTCCGGTACTCCTCCCTGTTTCGGGTGAAATCCCCGGATTTGGGATCTATTTTTGAACTTAATCGATACAAAATAATTCTGTTTTAGTGACAAGTAGCAAGAGGCAAGAAGCAAGCTCCTTCCTCATTCACACATTAACATCCCGATACCTATCGGGAACTATTCTTACATATTCCTCCTATACTGGCCCCCAACTTCATACAGAGCATCTGTAATCTGGCCCAGGGTACAGTATTTGCATACTTCCATAAGGGAAGTAAATATATTCTCGTTATTCAGTGCTTTTCGCTTCAATTCCTTCAGGCCTAATCCTCCCTCCCTTGCATTATTTTTCTGAACCACTTCGGCAAAATGCACCTGTGCTTTCTTCTCCTCCTCATCCGAACGAATTACCTCTTTGGGCAAAACCGTGGGAGAACCTTGCGAATTCAAAAAAGTATTCACTCCAACTATGGGCAGCTGACCGTTATGTTTTAGTGTTTCGTAGTAAAGGGATTCCGATTGGATCTTGCTTCGTTGGTACATGGTTTCCATAGCCCCCAAAACTCCCCCACGCTCCGTCAGACGATCGAACTCCATCAGAACAGCCTCTTCTACCAGATCGGTCAATTCCTCGATGATAAAGGCTCCCTGTAAGGGATTCTCATTTTTCGCCAGCCCCAATTCCCTGGTGATGATCAATTGGATAGCCATGGCTCTGCGAACCGACTCCTCGGTTGGCGTAGTAATGGCCTCATCGTAAGCATTGGTATGTAAAGAATTGCAATTGTCGTAAATCCCACAAAGCGCCTGAAGGGTCGTTCGAATATCATTGAATTCGATTTCCTGAGCATGCAGCGAACGACCGGAAGTTTGGATGTGGTACTTCAACTTTTGACTGCGTTCGTTGGCCCCATACAAATATTTCATTGCTTTGGCCCAGATAATCCGGGCCACACGACCTATGACAGTAAATTCCGGATCCATCCCATTGGAGAAGAAAAAGGAAAGGTTGGGCGCAAAATCATCCACCTTCATGCCACGTGCCAGATAGTACTCAACCAAGGTAAAACCGTTAGCCAAAGTGAAGGCTAGCTGACTGATAGGGTTAGCACCCGCCTCAGCTATGTGATAGCCCGAAATGGAAACAGAATAGAAATTCCGAACCCGGTTTTGAATAAAATATTCCTGAATATCTCCCATCATCTTTAGGGCAAAATCAATGGAGAAGATACAGGTATTCTGAGCCTGGTCTTCCTTCAGCATATCAGCCTGAACCGTACCCCTTACTTTGGAAATGGTATCCGATTTAATCTTTTCGTAAACTTCAGCGGGCAACACCCTGTCTCCGGTAACACCCAAAAGCATCAAGCCCAAACCATTGTTTCCCTTGGGCAATTCCCCCTGATATTGGGGCCTTTCCTTCTCCTTGTAGATCTTAGCAATTTTCTGCTCTATCGCCTCTTCCATTCCTTGCTCCCGGATGTACACCTCACATTGTTGATCAATAGCCACATTCATAAAGTAGCCCACCAACATGGGTGCCGGTCCGTTGATGGTCATGGAAACCGAGGTCTTGGGATCGCAGAGATCGAATCCGGAATAGAGCTTCTTGGCATCATCCAGACTGGCAATAGACACTCCGGAATTACCAACCTTCCCGTAGATATCAGGACGCATAGCAGGATCCGCTCCGTACAGGGTTACCGAATCGAAAGCCGTAGACAATCGCACCGCAGGTTGCCCATAAGCCAGGTAGTGGAAACGCTTATTGGTTCGTTCTGGAGTTCCCTCACCTGCAAACATCCGGGTCGGATCCTCCCCCTCTCGTTTGAAAGGAAAAACGCCTGCTGCATAAGGAAATTCTCCCGGTACATTCTCCTTCAAATTCCATTTCAGAATATCACCCCATGACCGAAATTTAGGCAGAGAAATCTTAGGTATCCGATTGTGCGATAGGGTCTCGTTATACGTTTTTATAATGATTTCCTTGTCCCTGACTTTGTATGCAAAATAGTCCTGCTGGTACTTTTTCTTCTTATCCTCCCAATTCTCAAGAATATCAGAATGTAGAAAGGTTGCCTCCAGTCGGGATAATTCTTCACGCAATTTCTTCGTTGACTCCCCGGTAGGGAACCATTTTCCTTTTTCAGCCTCCAGTATGGTCTGGTTCAAAGCATACATCTTATCCGCCAGAACAGCCTGTTCCTCTGCCTTCCGATTGTACTTTCGTACCGTTTCCGATATTTCCGACAGGTAACGTGAGCGAGCCGGGGGGACAATCTCCAATTTATGAGTGGTTTGCAGCAACAATTTGCCATTGTGCTCAAAACGGCCACCGGCAGCATCCAAGAGCTTCAGTTGTTCCACCAGTGCATGGTAGAACCGGTTCACTCCCGCATCGTTGAATTGTGAGGCAATAGTCCCATACACCGGCATCGTTTCCGGATCCTGCTCCCAAAGCTGCTGGTTTCGCTGCAACTGCTTCTTTACATCCCGAAGGGCATCCAGGGCCCCCCGTTTGTCAAATTTGTTAATAGCCACCAAATCTGCAAAATCGAGCATATCAATCTTTTCCAGCTGAGTTGCGGCTCCAAACTCAGGAGTCATCACATAGAGCTTCAGATCACTGTGTTCCACTATTTCGGTATCCGACTGCCCAATTCCAGAACTCTCCAGGAAAATACAATCGTAACCAGCCAGTTTCACCAACTGAATTGCTTCTGCAACATGAAGCGACAAGGCCAGATGCGATCGACGCGTGGCCAGGGAGCGAAGGTACACCCGATGATTGTTAATGGCATTCATTCGAATACGATCGCCCAACAAAGCTCCGCCACTTTTCTTCCGGGAGGGATCCACGGAAATTACAGCCAACTTCAGTTCGGGATAATCAATCAATGTTCTGCGGATCAACTCATCCGTCAAAGAAGATTTACCAGCCCCACCGGTTCCCGTAATCCCTATCACCGGTACTTGTATTTTAGAAACCCTTTGCTGCGCTTTGTTGAACCATTTGGTATTCTGCAATACACCCATTTCGGCCATAGTAATCAAGCGGGCCAACAAATGAGGTGTTTCCGGGGTCAAAGACTCGAAATCGGGCAACTCCTCCAGAGTCAAAGGAAAATCCGAGTTCTTCATCACCTCGTTAATCATTCCCTGCAACCCCAAATTCCGCCCATCATCCGGACTATACAAACCAGCAATTCCATATGCTTCCAACTCCTTGATTTCCTCCGGCAGGATCACACCTCCCCCGCCACCAAAAATTTTGATATGACCAGCATTCTTATCCTTCAACAAATCGTACATATAGCGAAAGAACTCGTTGTGTCCCCCCTGGTAGGAGCTAACGGCAATGGCCTGAGCATCCTCCTGAATAGCACAATTCACTATCTCCTCCGCCGAACGATTGTGTCCCAAATGGATCACCTCAGCTCCGGATGATTGAAGAATCCTTCGCATGATGTTTATGGAAGCATCATGTCCATCAAAGAGCGAGGTGGCCGTAACCACCCGAACGGGATTGGCAGGAATATAGGTGTCTTTCTTTAGCATTCCTTTGGTTTTGTTTGCCTACAATATCATTACAGTTCCAGTGCCTTTTCTACAATTTCCGCGACATCAAGGTTCTCCAGTTCCGATTCCTTGTTCTTGTATTTAATTCCATCGGTAAGCATCGTCATGCAAAAAGGACAGGCTGTTGCAACCTTATCTACTTTTCGATCCAAGACTTCCTCCGTTCTTTCCATATAGACTTCCTTTTCACCTTTCTCTGCCTCCTTAAACATCTGAGCACCCCCAGCTCCGCAACACAATCCGAAACTTCGGGACCGCCTCATCTCCTTTACTTCACCGAACACTGCAGCTATTACATTCCTTGGGGCATCGTAGATTTTATTGCCGCGTCCCAGGTAGCAGGGATCGTGATAGGTAATACTCTGCCCCTTGAACGGATTGCCATCCAACTTCAGGTTTCCGTTTCTGATCTGCTCTTCCAGGTACAGGGTATAATTGATTACCTCATACTTCCCGCCCAGTGCAGGGTACTCATTCTTTAGAATATTGTAACAATGCGGACAGGTGCAAATGATCTTCTTCACCTCGTAAGCATTCAGAATTTCGATATTCTGCATGGCTTGCATCTGAAAAAGCATCTCGTTGCCGGCACGCTTCGCAGGATCACCGGTGCAGCTTTCCTCCTGTCCCAACACAGCATAGCTCACATTCAGGTGATTCAAAATTTTGGCAAAGGCACGGGCTACCTTTTTATACCGGTCATCAAAAGCTCCGGCACATCCTACCCAGAAAAGGTATTCGGGTTTCTCGCCTTTAGCAGCCAAATCCGCCATTACAGGAACATCTATCTTAGTGGTTTTCTCCATAGTTCAATAATTGGTTATTTCGAGTCACAAGAAGCAAGAGATACTTGTGACTTGCCACATGTAACTTGCTACTTCGTTTATTCTGTCCATTTCAAGCGATCCTCGGGTGAAAACTGCCAGGGCGCTCCATTGTTTTCAATGTAGGTAAACATGGAATTCAGTTCGGCAGGAGCCGCTGCTTCCTCCATCACCAGGTAACGTCGCATATCCACAATCAGATTGGGATGACTGATATCCAAGGGGCATTCCTGTGCACAAGCATTACAGGTAGTGCAAGCCCAAAGCTCCTCAAGGCTAATGTAATCCCGAATCAATGATTTACTATCCTCTTTTCCCTTCAAAAGCAAAGGCCCTTTCTCATCCATCCGCTTGCGCAGATCCACAAATATCTTTCGGGGGGAAAGCAACTTCCCGGTAATATTGGCAGGACAAACATCCGTACAACGGCCGCATTGGGTACACGAAAGGGAATCGAAGTAATTCTTCCAGGTAACATCCTCCGCATCCTTCACACCAAAACGAGCCACCTCCTGGGTTTCATCGTAAGCAGCATTGGGATCCAGCATCAGCTTCACTTCACGGGTAATACTCTCCATGTGGGGCAAATACCCCAGAGGTTTGAGATTGGCCAGAAAAACATTGGGCACCGAAAGAAAAACATGAAAATGCTTGGAATAGGGCAGATAGTTGGCAAAAAGAAAAATCAAAAGGATATGAAACCACCAGCTGACTTCCATAATAATACCCCACGACCAACCCAACTGCCCCACCAACAAGTGACTAATGGGATAAACTCCTACCTTTTCTCCGGAATGATATTCCAGGTAACCTAAATTGTAACCGATAAGGGATACCATCAGCAATAAAATGAGAAGCAGAGAGATATTGGCATCCCAACTGGCTTTTCCATTGATTTCCACCCCCTGAAACCTTCGAATCTTCATAAACAATCTACGGACCAGGAAGGCTAGAATAAAAACCAGGATGAGATAGGCAAAAATATCTCCGGAAGCAATCACAAAATCGTAGAACCATCCGGTAAATGCAAAAACACGCTCGGCTCCTGTAACACCATCCACTACCATTTCGATACTTCCCAGGGTAATTACAATAAACCCCCAAAAGACCAAGGCGTGCATCAAACCAACAATGGGCTTCCGAAAAATCTTACTCTGTCCTATGGCCACATTAAGGGTGTGGGAAATGCGCGCCGAAATATTTTGAATAGGATATCCGGGCCTGGTCAGTTTAAAAAAGGCCCAAAGGCGACGCATCGTCCAGGCGAATACCCCGATAGTTATTAAAAGAATCAGACTAAAAATCACTTGTTTTAGCATGGTGCAAGAACTTGAAAATGATTATTGATGAACTTTAGCTTCCTTAAAGGCCTTGGTCAATCGGGGCAACACTTCCTGGGCATCACCAAGAATACCGTAATCGGCGACCTCAAAAATTGGAGCCTCCGGATCGGTATTGATGGCCACAATGCATTTGGAACGACTCACCCCGGCAACGTGCTGGATGGCTCCCGAAATTCCTGCGGCAATGTAAAGATTGGGCGCAATCACCTTACCGGTTTGCCCCACATGCTCCTCGTGGCTTCTCCAGCCCTCATCGGAAACAGGACGGGAACAGGCAGTAGCAGCTCCCAAAACATCGGCCAGCTCCTCCAACGGCCCCCAATTTTCCGACTTCTTCATTCCCCGGCCTCCGGACACAACGATATCCGCATCCGTTAGAATGATTTTCTCCTGCGACTTCTCAACACTTTTCACATTGATCTTAAAGAACTTCTCACTCAATTCGGGAATAAACTTTTCAATGCTGGCCTGATTGGAGTTCTTCACCCGGCCAAAGCAATTCTTGGCAATGGACAGAATCTTCACCTCGGAGTCCATCCGGACATGAGCATAGGCTTTCCCGGAGAACACTTTCTTTTTAACCACAAAAGGATCTAAGGACAAGGGGATATCCAGAACAGAAGAAGCCAACCCGGCTTTCAGCTGAACAGACAAACGTGGAGAAATCCCTTTCCCGGAATTGTTATCCGTGAGAACCACAACCCTGGCCGATTCTTTTCGGGCTACCTGGGCAATCACCTCGGCATACACCCGACTGTTCAGATAATTCAAACGTTCATCTTCCACAGTTATGATCCGGTCGGCACCGTACTCCCCCAACACCATTAGTTCCGACTCGTCCACCTGGCCGATGGAGACCACAATAGCCCGGGTGTTCATTCGATTGGCTAACTCTTTTGTATAGGATACCAGCTCGTAACTGGAATTTTTGAATTTTCCCTCCCAATTTTTGGCAAATGCTATTACTGACATACGCTACAATTTTCAATGTTCAACAATAATTTTCAATCATCAGAGAATCTTGGCCTCATTGTACAACAAGTCCACAAGATGATCCACATTCTCCGCCTCAACCATCTTACAGGCTGCTTTGGCCTGTGGTAGTTCGTATTTTACACACTTGGTGAGAGCCTCCCCAGGAGCAGCTTCCATAACCTGAAGCGGCTTCTTCCGCGCCATCATTATGCCTCGCATCGAAGGGATTCTTGGCTCCTGGGAAATTCCTTTCTGAACCACAGCCACAAAAGGGGTTTGAGTTTCCATTACCTGCTTCCCGCCGGGAATGGCACGAGCCACTTGCAGCTGATCGCCATCAAAATCGAGAGTGGTCACCGATGAAATGGAAGGACAATCCAGGAATTCAGCCAACATGGAACCCACAGAGGAACCGTTGTAATCACTGGACTCAATTCCACAGAGGATAATATCGAAAGGTTCCTTCTTAATAAATTCGGCAATCTGGTAGGCAACAAAGTAGGCATCCAGGGGTTCTGCATCGATACGAACCGCACGATCGGCTCCAATGGCCAAAGTTTTGCGAATGGTAGGCTCAGTAGCCACAGTTCCTACATTCACAACACAAACCTCATTCACAGGATTCCCCGTATCTTCCTTCAATTCCAGAGCGCGGGTCAGCGCAAATTCATCCCAGGGATTGATAATCCACTGCACATTGGCAGTATCCAATTGAGTATCGCTCTCGACAAACCTTATCTTCGTGGTAGTGTCAGGCACATTACTTAAGCACAACAATATCTTCATAATATGATCTGTTTTAGTAAGAATGAGTTTCTATTTCTGGTTGCTCCCTTCCGAGCTAGACTGAACCGTCCAGCAATCCCCGGGAGATCACTATTTTCTGAATTTCGGAAGTTCCCTCGTAGATTTGGGTCAGCTTGGCATCCCGCATCAGGCGCTCCACATGATATTCCTTTACGTAGCCGTAACCACCGTGAATCTGAACGGCTTCGGTGGTTACATTCATGGCTGCGTCAGCTGCATAAAGTTTTGCCATCGCACTGGCTTGTCCGTAAGGTTTCCCCTGATCCTTCAGCCAAGCTGCCTTTAAACAGAAATGACGAGCCGCCTCAATCTGAACCGCCATATCGGCCAGCTTGAACGCAATGGCCTGGTGGTTGAAGATTTCGGTCCCAAATGCTTTCCGTTCCTGGGCATATTTCAGCGATAATTCATAAGCTCCGGAAGCTATTCCCAGGGCCTGAGAGGCAATTCCGATCCGACCGCCCTCCAGGGATTTCATGGCCAGCTTAAAGCCGAATCCATCCTCTCCCAATCGATTCTCCTTCGGTACTTTTACATTGTTAAACATTACCGAATGAGTATCCGAACCACGCATCCCCATCTTGTCCTCATGCGGCCCAATGGAGATCCCTTCCGAATCCCTGTCAACAATCAAAGCATTGATACCACGATGCTTCTTCTCAGGATGCGTTTGGGCAATTAGGATATAGGTAGAGGCGGTATTTCCATTCGTGATCCAGTTTTTGGTCCCGTTCACAAGGTAATGGTCCCCCATATCCACAGCCATAGTTCTTTGAGATGTGGCATCCGATCCCGCTTCGGGTTCCGAAAGCAGGAAGGCTCCAATTTTATCGCCCCGGGCCATGGGCTTCAGGAACTTCTCCTTCTGCTCCTCCGATCCATATTTTTGAATTCCCCAACATACCAGGGAATTGTTCACCGACATAATAACGGAAACCGAAGAGTCCACTTTCGATATTTCCTCCATGGCCAATACATAGGAGACCGTATCCATTCCTCCCCCATCGTATTTGGGATCCACGAGCATGCCCAAAAAACCCAGATCAGCCAGTCGCTTGACCTGCTCGGCAGGGTAGAGAGCCTTACTATCTCTTTCGATTACGCCCGGTAGCAGTTCCCGCTGAGCAAAATCACGGGCCGCATCCCGAATCATGATTTGCTCCTCTGTAAAGTCAAAATTCATAGTTCAATATTTAAGGTGTGACTACTCTTCAATTCCTTCTTTCACCAATCCTTCGGAATCGATCTCCCCCTTAAAATCCCTCTCCACTAAGATCCGACTGATACTTTCTACTGACCTCGTCGATACACGATGGCCACCAATGATTTATCGTCCCCGCCCATATTCACCGAAAGTGCATAGGGACGTTCGGCATGTATTTTTATTTGAGCATCACCTGCCTTACCGGTCAACTGCTCCCATACGGTTACCGCCTGGTGAACTCCGGTAGCTCCGGTGGGATGCCCCCAACCAATCAAACCTCCCGTTGTATTCACAGGCAACCGTCCGCATCGGGATGTATTCCCCTGCATCACGTAATCGATCCCTTTTCCTTCAGGTGCCAGACCGATGGCTTCAATCGCCATGATTCCTGCAATGGAGAAGCAATCGTGAACCTCCATAGTCCCAATCTGATCCAGTGAAACACCTGCAACATCCAATGCTTTCCTCACAGCATGCTCCATAGTTGTCAAACGAGTCATATTTTCCGGTTCCCGGGTAATATCCGCCTCGATATGGGCAAAGCCAACAACCTCAACTGCATCCTCAGGCTTCATTCCGATTCTTTTTAACCCCTCCTCCGAAACAATGGCTATGGAGGAAGCCCCGTCGGATACTTTGGAACAATCAAATACATTCAGATGCTCCACAAAAGACCTTGGGTTCAGGGGAGCATTGGCAGTCCCCTCCAAATCGGAATTGCTGTTGTGATACTCCTGGGCAGTTTTACACAAACGGGCATTCTCTATGGCATTGCAATACCACTTGGCCATGGCCTTCCTGGTTTTCTCCTGCCCGTACTTCCGGTAGTAAGCTCCAGCCCGGTCGCTGAATTTTCCAGGAAAATAGTAAGCATGTCCCTCCTTGCGGGTTTTGAACCAACCGGCACCGGCCAAAATATCCGCTCCATACATGGCCTTCACAGTATTTTGCACCTCAAAACCAAGCGCCAGTACCACATCAGCTGTTTCCGCCAATATGGATTTCATCCCTGTAGTCAGGGCCAATCCCCCCGAAGCACAGGCTCCCTCTACACTTACCGCAGGCTTGTACCGCAATCCCTCATCAATGGTGGGCAGAAAGGCCGGAAGGTTGGCCTGCTTGTTGAAGCGGGAAGCCATAAAGTTTCCAATCACTCCTTCATCAACATTTTCGGCCCCACCAATCATCTGCAAGGTAGCTTGTCCGGCTTCCCTGATGTAATGCTCCAAACCCGGTCTCGCCTTTTTGGGATGAAACTCCTTACGTCCGGTTCCCAGGGAAATGGTATTGTAACCGGCCACCATATATATTTTTCGTCTTAACTTCTTCATGTCTCCAACTTTTCTGGTTCGATTCTAAACTAAAAGGAACTAGTTCTAATTAAAGTATTCGTTGATGGGACCGTAGGCATGATAAAACCCGGTTTCCAATACCGTATTCACATCCTGCTCCGTTGCGGCCACATCCGTATCCACTAACATTTTGGCAATGGCCCCGGAATTTCGTCCGTAATCAATAGCCAATTCAGCACCCATACTGTCCAATTTCCTCAACTGACGGAAAAACTTCTCCAGTACCTCCTTCTTG
The DNA here is from genome assembly GCA_041725895.1 of Marinifilaceae bacterium. Lineage (GTDB taxonomy): Bacteria > Bacteroidota > Bacteroidia > Bacteroidales > Marinifilaceae > JBGRQA01. The sequence continues at coordinate 45,290 of JBGRQA010000026.1, read as the reverse complement.
TTGGCATCCCGAACCACCATTCTCCAGTTGATCTTCAAGCCAGGCAGTGTTCCCAACTTCTCCAGACAATCCACTTTCACCAATTCGGCTACCTGGTACTCTTCACTTTTGGGGTCATAGACCTCTACAATTCTCCCCTTCTCGTACTTAAAGAATCCATCCTTTTGAGATCCATCAGCATACTGTCCACCTGTTACGGACTGATCCATCAACGTATTCAAAAGGAAATGCTCCAGTATTTCATCGGGGAAAGATGGTTGCATGCTCTGCAATATGAACCGGGTGACATCAATCCCCACATAATCGATCAGTTGGAAGATGCCCATGGGCCGAAGTAAAAGATCGCGGGTGATCATATCTATCATATAGATGGCTTTGGCCCATCCCATCTCTATGGACAGCTCTTCGGCTTTATTCAAGGCATACAGTGCATCACGCATAAAATGACCGTTCCCGATAAACCCGGCTTTGTCACTGGAGTAAACAATAACTTTTCGCATGGATTTGGCCAATTCCTCTGCCAATTGTGCCAATTCCTCCTGGGTATTCTCTGCCTTGATAATTTCAAGCAGCTTTTGAACTACCGGAGGATTGTAGAAATGGAAACCGATAATCTGTCCATTGAGTCCTCCCTCCCTGTCGATCTCACCAATAGGGATGGAAGAGGTATTGGTCAGAATCAATACATTGGGATTGTTATCTCTTATTTGCGAGAATAATTTAATTTTTAAGTCCTTATCCTCCTTGATGGCCTCAAACACCAAATTGGAATCGTAAGTTGCTTCCAAACGAGTTGATGTCTTGATCATGCCAAGGATGTCGTTCACATACTCCTGAATCACCTCTCCGTTTTCCACCAAATCCTCCCGCTCCCTATACAACTGCCTCATCTCCACGATTCGTTTCTCCGCATGCTTCTCCAACTGTTTTCTTACATACTCAATCAGATTGTACAAAGCGATATTGGATACATCAATCGCATTCAACACATATTCCTTTGATTTTTCAGGCGAAGAAAGCCTATACTTTCCCATTTCGATGGCAAGGAGCACCAGAATTCCACTCCCCATTTTACCGGCAGCTCCCAGTACACTAACTTTCTCCAATTTTTGAGACAAATTCATAGTAGTTATTTGATTAAGGGTTTCCTTGATTTTATTTGCAACGAATCAAACAAGGGAATACAACAGCTGAGGCAATTCCATCCCCCGCTGATTACCAATTCGGCTTCCGTTTCTCGATAAAAGCTGAAATGCCTTCCTTTCGTTCCAGATTAGAACTTTTGAACATTCTTCCAAACTCCTTGGATTCCATTTTGGAAGCCTCCTTCATTGACAATTCCAAACCTTTGCGGGCCACCTCCTTGATTCGCTTCAGGGCATTGGGCCCCTTTTCCGTCATTTTGCGGGCCATTTCCATTACTTCCTCCATAAGTGTTTCGGGAGCACATAATTTTTGCACCAGCCCTATTTGATAAGCATCTGAGGCAGAAATCCCCTCCCCCAGCAGCATCATATACAAAGCATTGCCCAAACCAATCAAACGGGTCAACCTTTGGGTACCGTTGAAACCGGGAATCAAGCCCAAACTGCACTCCGGCAGCCCCAAACGGGTTTTCTCATTGGCTACACGAATATCGCAACCAAGTGCCAGTTCCAAACCACCACCCAGAGCGTAACCGTTGATAGCTGCAATTACAGGAATATCCAATGAGGAGAATCCATTGAACACCCGTTTCCCCAATTCTGAAAAATCATAGGCTTCCTCCGGACTCATATCCTGAAAGGCTTTGATGTCGGCTCCGGCGATAAATGCCTTTCCAACACCTGTCACAATAAGAACACGCAGATGAGTTTTGGCTGAAAGGTCGTCAAGGAATTGAGCCAACTCCAGCATGAGTTCCTGATTTATGGCATTCAATGCATCGGGACGATTAATACTCAGTATTCCAACCCGATCGATTTCTTCAAACTTTAAGTGTGTATAATCCATAGGTTAAATAAGGCTTGGCATCTATATATCTAAATATACTAAATTCCCATGCAAAACAAAAGTCATTCGTATTATGAATCAGTTATTTCTATTCAAATCCCAATGTATACGGGGATTTGAAAGGGGTAAAAAAAGTTTAACGGACCTCTAAATCCCTGTTAAGTGTATTTAAGATTTTGGGAGGGAAAAAAAGAGCAATTGAATCGGGATTCACAGAGAGGTGTAATGGGCATAAAATGAATCATAGAATAGAAATAATGCAACCCCTCCAGGGTTGATTTTGAAACCGAAACGCTAGTGCTACAATAATGGAATGCCTCCGGCATTCAAATTGTATACAGGACAAAGATTTTTTTTTACAAAACCATTTCTTCCCAGGAGGGGAAGCATTATTGTAGCACATTGTATTATAATGTGCGTTTTAAGCGGTGCCGCAGTGACCATAATTAAAAGAATATGTTGAATTGCACCGCCATGCAATGAATTCCATTTTCAAAGAAAAATTAATCTATACAAAATAGATCATGAAATAGAAATAATGCAACCCCTCCAGGGTTGATTTTGCAACCGATACGCTAGTGCTACAATAATGGAATGCCTCCGGCATTCAAATTGCATACAGGACAAAGATTTTTTTTTACAAAACCATTTCTTCCCAGGAGGGGAAGCATTATTGTAGTATAATGTGCGTTTCTAGCGGTGCCGCAGTGACCAAAATTAAAAGAATAGGCTGAATTGCACCGCCATGCAGGATACGGGGTATAAAAAAAGCCTGCACAATGAATCGTGCAGGCTTCGAATATTATAAAGCTTGATAATTAAGCCATGTTGTGATAAACGTTTTGTACGTCATCATCTTCATTCAGTTTGTCAAGCAGCTTTTCCACATCAGCTTGTTGCTCCTCGTTAAGCTCTTTAATGTCCATTGGGATGCGCTCGAAACCGGAAGTAATCACCTTAGTCTCATTCTCCTCGAAGTAAGCCTGGATTTTTCCAAATTCAGAGAAGGGAGCATACAACATGATGCCATCCTCTTCCTCAAACAAATCATCCACACCGAAATCGATCACCTCCAGCTCCAATTCTTCCAAATCCTGGCCGGTGTTCTCAATTTTGAAATGACATTTGTGCTCAAACATAAACTCTACGCTACCTGCGGTACCCAAACTACCGTGGGTTTTGTTGAAGTAGCTACGAACGTTAGCCACAGTACGAGTGTGGTTATCTGTAGCAGTTTCCACTAAAACAGCAATTCCATGAGGAGCATATCCTTCATACACGATTTCCTTGTAATCCTTTTGCTCCTTCGAAGATGCACGTTTAATGGCACGCTCAACATTGTCTTTGGGCATGTTTGCTGCCTTGGCATTCTGAATAACGGCACGCAAACGAGAGTTGGATGCAGGATCAGGACCACCCTCTTTCACTGCCATTACAATCTCTTTTCCAATTCGGGTAAAGGTCTTCGCCATTTTATCCCAACGCTTGAATTTGCGCGCTTTTCTAAATTCAAATGCTCTTCCCATAATACTAGATTAAGTTTGCCGCAAAAGTAATACTTGAGATTCAATCTCAAAAACGATTTCAGAATTATTTTGGTTTATATAATATAAAAAAACAGGTTTGACTATTGTAGCCCAAATTTCGGCAGGCTCTAAATTAAGAGAACCAAATAGTAATTAACAAGCTTTTAGCTATTGGCTTATAACTGCTGGAAAATTCAATTGTTAATGTTGAAATCCATCCATTTCAGCCACTACAACATTCTATAAAAGTACAAATACATTGCTATACTCTACAATTTTAAATGGCCCATTTCTCAATTGGAATCCAGCAACTCCATTAAGGCAACGGTCATGGCCTTCACATTCCCACGGATGCTCTCCCGGTAATCCGGTGCAAATTTAGGGGAATGCAAGGGATAAAGGGGTAGCTCTCCCCTTTGTGCCTTTGCCATTCGCTCCGGCTTCACGGTGCCCAACCACAGCATAAAGGAGGGAATCCGGTGTGAAGTACGTCCGTACCGACCAAAATCCTCTCCCGTCATTAAGGGAGGTACCAACTTTACCTTCTTCGCACCCAACTCCCGCTGGAAAGCATTGTGCAATCTTTCGCCCATTTGGGGATTGTTGTATACCGAGGGGGTAAACTGATCCTTGAGCTGATAAACCGGGAATTTCTCCCTGGATAAACCGGCCGATTGGGCAATCCCATCCCCTACCCTTTTGATTCGGTCGATCAATCCCTGGCGAACCTCATCGGAAAAGGAACGCAGGGTTAGCTGCAGCTCCACCTCGTTGGGAATAACATTGCCGGCAAAACCACCATGAATGGCACCAACAGTTAGCACGGCATTGTCCAGGGGCGATAGCTCACGACTCACAATGGTTTGGAAAGCCAGAACCATACGCGAGGCCAGAACCACCGGGTCGATGGTAACATTGGGCATAGCCCCGTGACCTCCATTACCAAAAACGGTGATTTTCATCATGTCCACATTGGCCATGGCGTATTCGGGACAGATTCCCACAGTTCCTGCCTCCAGGGTAGGACTGTCGTGAAAAGTGATGTTGTAATCGGGTAAGGGAAATTGCTCAAACAGACCGTTCCCGATCATCGTTTTGGCGCCCTGTCCGTTCTCCTCAGCCGATTGGGCGATAAACACCAGGGTACCCTTCCAATGCTTCTTCAGCTTCACCAACTGGCGGGCGGTTCCTACCCAGACAGTCATGTGCAGATCGTGACCACATGCATGCATCAGGGGCACCTCCTTCCCGTTCTCGTCGATGGTTTTGGCCGTACTGGCGTAATTCATCCCTGTCTCCTCCTTCACCGGCAGGGCATCCATATCGGTACGATAGAGCACCACCGGCCCCTCGCCATTCCGGAATATTCCCACCAAACCATGAATGGCAAAATTATCGGTCACCTGAAAACCCAGATCCCGCAGTTCTCTGGCCAAACGGGCAGCCGTTTGCTTCTCCTGCATGTAAAGTTCAGGGTTCCGGTGCAGGTGCAAGTAGAGCTCCTCCAAATAGTTGGTATCAGTTGGGATGGATTGCTCCAGAAGTTTGCCGTTTTTCTGTGCTGAAGACATCAGGGGCATTAGACAAACAAGTACTAGAGCAAGACTGAGAGAGAGTCGTTTAATCATGATTACTATTTTGGTTCAATTCCATAAATTTAACAGAATTTGCCCAGATTATCTGATTTCGCTCAACAAAATATTGTGGCTTTTCGCCAGATGCTTCCCAACAAAGGACACAACATAATAAACATTTCTTCGTTCAGGATATTTCACACAAGTTTACTATCTTTAGTATTCCTTACGGGATGTAGCGTAGCCCGGTCAGCGTGCATCGTTCGGGATCCGAATTCGCGGATTCATAACATGTTGATGACCGAAGCAAGTAATCCCGCCATCCCGACTATTTTCAACTCTACAATATTATCAAAATTTCTCTTCAGACCACTTTTAGGTGAAGTTTCTCCAGCTTGAATTTCCCCAAATGATCAACCTCTTCAACTTAAATTTTCCCCAACCCCAAAAATTATTTTTTCAATTTCATTAAAAATAACTAATTTGAATAGAGATTCGAATCAAGGTGTTTATTAACGGGATTACTCACACGATTGGAGTTGCTTCCAATCCTAAAATGAAATTCGTATGAGCAATGAACAGGATTTACTGAATCTAATGGACCTATTGCAGTCCATTCCCACGGATCAGGTCCGGATTCCTTCCATGCCCATGGAAACCTACATTCAGGAGGCCTACAACCTGAATCACTGGATAATAGATGATCGCTCCCTGCTTATCAATGCAGGCTTGAGTGAAGAATTGATCGACTCCCTTCCTGCCCGCATCAATGCCTGCAGGGATGCCCAGGCCCGCTGGACCAAAGAGCGGGTTCAACAGCATGACACCCAGGTGCTTTGGAAGGGAAAGTCTCCTTTCGCCTACCAGATGCGCAACCGACTGCTGCGAGCCTTCCGCTTTGCCTTTCGAAACGAGCAGGACTTGCTGAATGTAGTTGCAGACATCACCAAGGGGGCTACCCACGCCGACATGATTCAGGATCTGGTTACTCTTTCGGTTCTGGGGCGTGACAACATCCCCTTGCTGGAAGCCATTCATTTTGATATCAACCTGTTGGACGAAGCAAATCAATTGGCAACGGAAATGGGCGATTTACTGGCAGAATACAATGGGGAGCGATTAAGTGGAAACAAGGGCCGAATTCTTCGCGACCAGGCCTATACCTACCTAAAGGAGGCTGTTGATGAGATACGAAAATGCGGAAAATATGTTTTTGCGGACAAGGAGCAGCGCTTAAATGGTTACTACAGTCCCTACATCAGAAGAAGAGGAGCCAACTACCGCCATAAAAAGGAGGAGTTGAACCAGCAATCCTAACATTCATTGCATTTTAAGCAAGAGTAAATATACCCCTAAACAAAACGTGCAGAGATTAATTCTCTGCACGTTTTGTTCATTCTTCTCCTATCTTTCTCCTTCCCATTTAAGTTTCGGATGGGGCATCCGCGTGATCGAATGCAAAAATCACGTGACGGAGAGCTCCAGGTGCGTGATTGCCTGCAAAATTGACGTAACGGACAGGTTCAAATGCGTGATTCACTGCTAGAATGGCGTTACCGTAGAGAGAAACCCTGTGATGGACACTTTCCTTACCATTACAATCGCCCCCCTACCTGAAAATAAGTAAGGAATAGGTAGAATTGAGACGAAAACCTAGTCCTCCTCCTCTACATAATCAAGAATGTCTGCCGGTTTGCAATCCAGCTCCCTACAAATAGCTTCGAGGGTAGAGAATCGAATGGCTTTGGCTTTTCCACTTTTAAGTATGGACAGATTGGCCATGGTTATTCCAATTCGCTCGGAGAGTTCGGTAAGACTCATCTTGCGTTTGGCCAGCATCACATCCAAATTCGTTATAATTGGCATATTGTATTCCCTTTTTTATTAGATTGTTAACTCTGTTTCCTTCTTCAAATCCAAGCCGGCCTTGTATACTTCGGCAATAACCAGGATGATTAGGCCACTAAAAACCCCATCCAACCTCTCAAATTCAGGCCAGAAACTAACAGCTTTCCCCATAACATCCAACTTTTCCAGGAAAAAAAGTGAAAAGCACAAAGATTTGATAAACTGATATACTGCCATTAATAGGGTCAAAAAACCAATCATTCGAATCCTGTAATAATTGTCTTCGATAAAGTAATTTTCATTTCGTTTTTTCTCATCAAGAGAAGTAAAGAGGTCTTTGAATTTCTTTAGAACCAATAGTACAACTCCCATGGTCACTAAAAAATCGAAATAGCTAAAAATGCGATAGCCATAATCAGAGGAAACGAAAGATTCCGGATTTAATACTACTTTATTTACCCCATCAAATTGATCTCCTCCCCAAAAGGAATAGGTCGATGGAACTTCAATGGTACTACGGATGTGAAATCCTATTCTTGCCACATCTTCGACACTAAAAATCAGTTTGATCAATTCAAAACCAGCACTTAGTACAATCATTAATACCCCACCGTAGTACAGAAGAGAAAATAGAAAGCTAAAAAATCCGATAATTCGTTTGTTGTTTTTCATATTTTGATTCTTTGTTTAATATCAATACAACAAACATAATGATATATTTCCGTTTTTCAATTATTTTTTATTGTTTTTCGATAATTCTTTATCTTTTTTCAAGAAAACATCAAAACAGCATTGCAATATTAGGGAGATCTGGTTTAATAGGAATCAATGGTTCGAATTGGATCTGGCTGGAAAGTTTATGGCTTGCTGCGATATCGTAGCAAGTTTACTTCCGATCCATTTTTTCTTTGCGAAAAACATTCCTTTAGAGAAAAAAATAGATGGTCGCTTCGCGACAATGGGAATAGCTGTATAATTATTGCTACAGAAAGATTGTTGCTGTGCACCAAATAGATCAGGTTTGGAAGTATAGCTCGTGGAGCATAGAGTATTGTAGAATTGCGCATTTATTCTCTTCCGTTTTCTCCGTAAGAGATATGGAAATTGGTTGAAAGCCAAAATGATTTTCCGTCAATAAATCAAACATACGAGGGCATTAGGTATTGTAGCATAATATTCCAGACGACATCCTAATACTCCGTAGGAGTTAAGGTATAGGTCTTGATTCTTGATCTTTTGATCCGGGCCTATCTCCTTTGGAGAAACCTAAAAATCTTAAACTTTTGTGCACACTACAATAACTGCTACGCGATACAATCAAAAATTTAGAACAACAATTCAGCAAAAAATTTTGACTGCAATACCAAAACTGTTATCGGCAAATAAAATCCCATAATATAGGATATCGATTGCTTTTCATATTCCATTGACCGGATCAATAAACCTACCAAGGAGTAAATTCTGTTTTATAAAAACTACGAAATACGACACTTCACGGAATTGAGTTTACAATGGTAACAAAAAATCTTCAAACCTTTCCCTATTCCTCTTCAACCCCTATTCAGAACAAAAAATTCCGCCCCAATTTACGGGAACGGAATTTTCATGCTATTCTCAGAGCCTTGACAACCCCGCAAACTTAACATTTCGCCCTGCTGTTCAACAATGAAAAGAGTTTTTCGTTTGGTTCAAATTTCACTTCAACCAGAACAAATCGGATAATAATGTGGGGCGAAAGCTTAAATATCGAGTCAATCGATGGAATTTACAATTCAATCGATACTTTGAGGGAGCAGAATCCCTCCAAAAACTCTTCAGCCTTTCCTTCCTTCAAGGCTTGAATAAATGCTGTTCCAATAATTGCTCCGTTAGCGAATTGACAAGCATGCCGAAAACTTTCACCATTGCCAATTCCAAATCCAATGAGGGAAGGAATATTCAATTGGCCTACTTTACGAAAATAGGCTTCACGGGCCTGATCCTTTTGAAGCACTCCCCCCGTAGTGGCAGCAGAGGAAACCATGTAGAGAAATCCCCGGGCCAAGCTTTCTATTTTTTTGAGGCGGACATCGGTGGTTTGAGGAGCCACCAGCAAAATATTGTGTACTCCATACTGCCGGAATAGTTCCTCGTAATTCTGCTGATATTCCTCCAAAGGAAGATCGGGTAGAATAACACCATCAATCCCTACTTCCTGACACTTCTTCAAAAATGCCTCAACTCCAAAACGGAAAACGGAATTCCAGTAGCCCATCAGAATCAAAGGTAGGGTAATGGTTTGGCGAACATCCTGCAATTGCTCAAACAGAACGGACAATCTCATACCATTGTCCAGAGCTTGCCTGGCAGCTTTCTGTATCACAGGCCCATCGGCCAAAGGATCGGAAAAGGGAATGCCAATTTCCACAAGGTCTACCCCCCTATTCTGAAGGAGCACCAAATTTTCCACTGTCTGGTTCAGGCTTGGATAACCAGCCGGATAGTAGATGGATAGTATGTTGTTCTTTTTCTGATGAAAGAGTTGATCGATTCGGTTCATGAGGTTGTTGTTTTTTTGTTTTCGTTATTAATAAATTGAGCTGAGTTCTTGAACCCTATTTCTATTACGAACAAGCCGCAAGCCTCACGCCACAAGCTTCAGGTGACAAGAGGCAAGATGTTTCTGGTTCCTGGTTCTTAGTTTCTGGTTTCTACAGTTTCTGCATGTAAGTCGCCATATCTTTGTCGCCCCTACCGGAGAGGTTCAGGATGACAACATCATCGGGTTGAAATTGAATTTTCTCCAGGGCAGCAAGAGCATGAGCGGATTCCAATGCGGGAATGATGCCCTCCTTTTGGGCCAGCAATTGAGCAGCAGTCAAAGCTTCATCATCGGTAGCGGACAGAAATTGAGCACGACCACTTTGTGCCAGGTAAGCATGAAGTGGACCGACTCCCGGATAATCCAATCCGGCAGAAATGGAATAGGGTTCCGTGATCTGCCCATCCTCATCCTGCATCAGCATAGTTTTGCTACCGTGAATAAAACCTTCGTTACCAAGACTTATTGTAGCGGCAGTTTCTCCGCTATCCAGACCTTTTCCCGCAGCTTCCACAGCAATTAGCTTCACATCCTTCTCCTCCAGAAAATGATAGAAGGCACCAGCAGCATTACTTCCACCACCCACACAGGCAATCACATAGTCGGGGTTGCCTTTTCCGCTCTCAACCATCAATTGGTCCCTGATCTCTTGCGAAATAACAGACTGCAAACGGGCTACCAAATCAGGATAGGGATGCGGTCCCACCACCGATCCAATCAGGTAGAAGGAGGATGGATTGGCAATCCAATCGCGAATGGCCTCATTGGTCGCATCCTTCAAGGTTTGGTTGCCGGATGTTGCAGGAACCACGCTAGCCCCCAACATCTTCATTCGAGCCACATTGGGGGCTTGACGTTTCACATCCAAGGCCCCCATATACACCACACACTCCATTCCGAAAAGAGCACAAACCGTAGCCGTTGCAACTCCATGCTGACCTGCTCCGGTTTCGGCAATAATTCGCTTTTTGCCCATGTGCCTGGCCAGCAGAATCTGACCAATGGTGTTGTTGATCTTATGCGCCCCGGTATGATTCAGGTCCTCCCGTTTTAAATAGATCTTCGCTCCGTATCGCTCCGACAGATTACGAACAAGGGTAAGAGGAGTTGGTCGTCCCACATAGTTATTTAATAGCTGAGTATATTCTTTTCGAAACGAATCGGATTTCAGGATATCCAAATAGCAAGCTTCCAATTCGTCTACATTGTTGCGGAGCAATTCGGGTACAAAGGCACCCCCAAAATTTCCGTAGTAGCCGTTGGTATCAACTGTATATTTCATGTATTATGTTGTTAAAAGATTAATTAAAAATTCAGTAGTGGAGTGCTTCAATTCCCATCTTGGTTTTGCATTCTCTTGCTATTAATGGCCTATCTTTTCAGTAAAACATTGCAGATGGCCTACATTCTTTAACGCAGGGCAATCTTCGAAACCGGAATTCAAATCCAGGGCATGAAGCATAGGGTGCTGAAATTCCAGGATGGCCTTTACATCCCCCGGCCCAATTCCTCCACTCAAAAAAAAGGGTACCATTCCATCGTAATTTTCCAGCATTTGCCAGTTGAACTTTTTACCACTCCCCCCGTATTGCTTGCTGCTGGTATCAAAAAGAAAGTATTCCACCACTTCAGCATAATCCTCAAGTATCTTAAAATCGAAATGTTCGTCCACCTGAAAAGCTTTGATAATTCGAACTCCACTTTTTTTCAGCTTTCCACATAATTGGGGACTCTCCTCCCCATGCAACTGCAACAGATCCAATCCATACCTGTCTTTGATTGCCAAAAGTGATTCCGCCTCCTCATTAACAAAGACCCCGACTTTTTTAAGGTGTTGAGGAATATTTTGCAATACCACAGGATCCATATTCACCCCCACATAACGGGGAGATTTGGGATAGAAAATGAAGCCAAGGTAATGCACGGGCAACTGACTGATTGACTTGATATTTACTGGATAGCGGAGGCCGCAGATTTTTATCTTTTGCATGTTGTTTGGTTCTTTGAGACAGGACATGTCCTGTCCTTACTCTATCAAGATGTATCTTTTACTATAAAACTAAGACTGTCGCTGAAGGTTTCGAATGAAATCACGACAAGCAGTACCTGGCAGATCGTGACGCATGAAATACTCTCCCATGAGGAAAGCCTGAAATCCCTTCTCTTTCATCTCCTGAACGGTTGCCACATCCGAAAGGCCCGATTCGGCAACACGAATCAGATTTGAAGGCAACTGTTTGGCCAAACGTAGAGAACGTTCGGTATCAACCGAAAAATCCTCCAGGTTCCGATTGTTGATGCCTACCAAATCAACAAATTCATTCACATATTCCAGTTCCGATTCATCGTGAAGTTCCAGCAATACCTCCATTCCCAAATCATGAGCGAGAAAAGCCAGATCTCGACAACGATCCGGTTCCAGAATGGCTGCAATCAAAAGAATCACGTCGGCCCCCATGGCTTTGGCCTGGTAGATTTGGTAAGGATCGACAGTAAAATCTTTTCGTAGCAAGGGAATATTCAAGACATCACGGGCAATGGCAAAATCATTGCTTTGTGCCCCAAAAAAATGCTCATCGGTAAGTACCGAAACCATAGAAGCTCCGGCCTCCTGGTAGGAAGTCACCACATCATTCACCCTCACTTTCCCATTGATCAGGCCTTTGGATGGAGATTGACGTTTGAATTCTGCTATTATGCCCGAACTCCTACTTCCCAATAGGGCCTCTTTTGCCGAAAAGGATGCACGTAAAAAGTGAGGAGATTCCATCAGTGTGTAAATGGGCTGCTGCACCTTCTGCAGTGCCACTTCAGCCCGCTTTCGATGGACTATATTTTTAAGGATGTTGGTTGTGTTTTGCATGATTTCATGATTTGTAATTCGGTTAGGACATGTCCTGACCTTACTCTATACCTATATCAGGATGTATCCTGACTCTATACTATGCCAGGATATACAAATCCCACTATTGCCTGTTGATAAGGGTATTTAGCACATGGTAAGCACTGCCGGATTCAAGTGATTCCTTAGCACGATCCATGGCCTCTGCTCGTGAAATTTCAGGGTGAATGCAATGAATGGCCAGACCGGCATTGGCAATTACCACGGAATTCTGAGCCTCTGTACCCTCTCTCTTCAGAATCTTTACGAATAATTTGGCGGCTTCTTCAACCGTAGTGCCTCCATACAAATCTTCCGGTTTCAAATTCTCAAAGCCCAGCTGCCGGGGTTCGACCAGTTCCTCCATTGAGTTGCCAACCAACTTCACCTTATCGGTAAGGGAAACCTCGTCGTAACCATCAATACTGTGAATCACCGTGAAACGGGTATCGGTCTCCTGTAAAAGATATTGGTACAAACGAGCCAATTCCAAATCGAAGACTCCAACAATCTGATGTCGGGGACAAGATGGATTCACCAGTGGCCCCAGCATGTTGAAGAAGGTTCGTACACCCAGATCGCGACGAATGGGGGCCACATTCTTCATCGCAGAATTGAATAGAGGAGCATGTAAAAAACAAATACCGGCCTTGTCCAGATCCTCTTTCAACTCCAATTCAGTTCGCTTAAACCGGTAGCCAAAGCTCTCCATCACATTGGAGGAGCCACAGAAAGAAGAAACCCCGTAGTTACCATGTTTGGTAACTTTCTCACCGGCTCCGGCTACCAAAAATGAAGCTAAAGTGGAGATATTGAAGGTATTCTTACCATCGCCGCCGGTACCGCAAAGGTCAATGCCATTGTATTCAGAAAGATCAACGGGAGTACAAAGACGAAGCAAGGCATTCCGAAAGCCTTTCAATTCCTCTACCGTAATGCTGCGCATTCTGAACACAGTTAGAAAAGCTGTAATCTGCGCTTCGTTGTAATTGCCGGTGGCAATACGTACCAGTACCTCTTCGGCTTCACCGGCCGTAAGAGTTTTGTGTTCGAATAAGTGATGAAGTATGTTTTTCATGGTTTTGTTGTCTTGGTAAAACGGACTGGATGTATCCTGTCCTTACTATAAATACCTATATCCTAATATCAAGCCTTTATCCAGTTACGGAGCATCTCCAGGCCGTTGGGGGTAAGTACGGATTCGGGGTGAAACTGAAGTCCTTCCACATCAAAATCTTTGTGCCGAAGCCCCATAATCATGCCTTGCTCATCCTCGCAGGTTATCTCAAGGCAATCGGGTAATTCCTTCCGGGATACGTTCCAGGAATGGTAACGCCCGGCGATAAATTCTTTACCAATGCCTCTCAGAACTCCCTTTTCTCCGCTCATTCTCCGAATGGGACTGGCAATACCATGATAAACCCTTTCAGGATTCTCCAATTTGCCCCCAAACACTTCGGCAATGGCCTGATGTCCCAAACAAATTCCCAAAATGGATTTTTTACCGGCATAATCCCGAATTACTTTCTTCAGAATTCCAGCTTCATCAGGAATTCCCGGACCGGGTGAAAGGAGTATTTTATCGTAATTGTCTACCTGATCCGGGCCAATCTCCCGGTTGCGGCAGATATCAATACTTCCCGGATTCAATTTTCGCAAGTACTCCACCAAATTATAGGTGAAAGAGTCGTAGTTGTCTAATACCAATATTCGCATGAGCTATATCTTTTGAGCCAGCTCCATGGCCTTGCGCAGAGCGGCTAATTTGTTATCCACTTCTTGTAACTCACTCTCCTCGAAGGATTTCTCCACTACGCCAGCCCCTGCCTGGTAGTAGAGTCGATTGTCCTTACTAAGAAAAGTCCGGATCATGATGGCCTGGTTTACCTCTCCGTTAAATCCAAGAGAACCTATACAACCACCATAGAATCCCCGCTTGGTGGGTTCGTACCTATCAATCAGCTCCATAGCCTTATATTTGGGAGCCCCGGAAAGTGTTCCCGCAGGAAAAGTATCACCCATCAGCCGGAAGGGATTGTAGTTTTCGGCCAATTCGCCAGACACTTTGGATACCAGGTGAATCACATGAGAGAAGTATTGTACCTCCCGGAAGGTTTCCACTTGCACATCGCTGGCGTTTCTACTTAGATCGTTCCTGGCCAAATCCACCAACATTACATGTTCACTTTGCTCCTTCTCGTCCTGTAAGAGTTTCTCAGCCAACTGAGCATCCTGCACAGCATCACCTGTTCTTCGGAAAGTACCTGCTATGGGATGAATAAAAGCTTTACCATTTCGAACTTCCAGCTGAGCCTCCGGCGAGGAGCCCATAATACGAAAGGAACCATAATCAAAGTAAAAAAGGTAGGGTGATGGATTTACCGATCGCAATGCACGATACAAGTTAAAATCGTCCCCTTTGTATTCCTGGGAAAACTGTCGGGACAGTACGATCTGAAACACATCCCCACGCTGACAATGTTTTTTCCCCTTACTCACAAGATTTTTGAAATCCTGATCCGTCATATTGGAAGCCTCACTCCCTGTCGGGGTAAAATCAAAAACAGGAATATTGCGATTGCGAAGAAGATCTTCTACCTCCCGAAGACGAGAATCCTCTCCCTCCTGCAGCAATTCCACTATTTTCAAGGTATTGTGAAAATGGTTCACTTCGATAATAAAACGATACAAAGCATAATGCATTTGCGGAATCGCCACACCTGGTTTCGAATGGTCAAATTCCAGACTCTCGAAGCCCGGCACCGCATCGTAAGCAGTAAAACCAAACAAAGCATTGGCTTTTGCTACTTCCTGTTTATCTTCCAAATCAAATTGCTTCACAAAGCAATTTAATCGATCGGCCACATAACCAACCTCCTTTCCTTTCAGGGATATTTCATTCCGCACTCCTCCTATTTCTTCTGTAATCACTTCCTCGTCCAAACGAATAGAAGCAATTGGTTCTAAGGCAATGAAGGAACTTGCATTCTCCGGGCTATGGTAATCGGAACTCTCCAGAAGAAGACTTCCGGGAAACCGATCCCGAAGTTTGAGGTATATACTCACCGGGGTAATCACATCGGCCAGCAACTCTTTTTTCACATAATTAAATTTGATCATGACTGAGATTAAAAAAATTGGCACAAAAAAAGCGGTCTACTGAGTTCTCAGTAGACCGCTTCATGCTCGATTAATATTTTAATGGATTAAATTTTGCATACAGGACGGACACATCTGCTCAGGGTATTTGAGAGATTACAGTTGTGCCACCACCAATATTTAGATACTAATCCGTTCATTTTGTCTTATTCGTTTGCAACAAATTTAGGAAATAATTTTTCAGATTTCCAAATTCATTCTTCGGCTTCTATCCCTTTCAGGAAGGAATTACCTCCCTAAAAGACTCGTAGAATCAAGGCTTTCAAAAAAAATAAATTTTCTTGTTTTTTTCCACTCACAAATGCTAATCCAATGTAATTCGATTGATATGCGTTCCCTCGGTTTGAATTCCCCGAGGATATTTCACTGTCGGTTTTCCAAACAGTAAGACATACCCAATTTCATGATCCTCCGGTATTCCGATGTGTTTCCTCAACTTTGGAGAAATATCGTTGATAGCCCATTGAATCATCCCGTTCCAAAGAACACCCAATCCATAGGAGTTAGCCAACAATTCAAAGTAGGAAAGAGCAATCATAGAGTCTGACATGGCCGAACCGCCATCAGTGGGAGCACTGGCAATCAGAACATGCGGAGCATCCCGGAAGATTACATCCACTCCCTTTTTCTCCCAAACTCTTTGAATGCCTTGCAGAAAACGAAAACGCTCCTCCAGAGTGCCGGCATCCCCCTCCTCTTTTATGGCTGCATAGACCAATTCTCTGAATTTCATCATCTGTTTCTTATCATCAAGGATAGAAAACAACACTGCATTGTCGTTGTGACCAGTAGGTGCATAGGAGGCAGTTTCCAACAACTCCCGAATCAGATCGGCATCCACATTTTCGTCCTTGTATTTTCGAATGGATCGGCGGGTTTTGATCATTCGGGTCAACTCCTCCGGCTTAGGCATTGCTCCATTTACCGATACGCTATCTTCCGGCTTTTTACCCAAAATGGACAAAGCTGCGGTAGGACAAACCGCTAAACAGTGCTGGCATCTCAAGCACAAGGCTTCTTTTCCTTTACGAATCAGGGGCAAATCCTTTATCTCTATAATCCCCATAGGGCACTCCTGTGCACATAAACCACAGGAAATACATTTCTCCTCGTCTATCTTAAAATCAATCATTGATTCAATTACTTGGTTTCAAAAGTGCCCAAAGATAAAGAATCTTTACTTTGAAAGAACAGATAAAAACGACACAAAGACCATTTACAATCAAAAGAAATTCGTAATGACAAAAAAATAGAGATACAGAGTAAAACCACCAGTTGGTATTACTGGCATAAACATCAGGATTGCATACCGAAGAAATTACAGACTATAACTTAAAGTCATTTTTACTGCCAAATTATTAGAAAACCGATCAAAGGCAAAAGGACCATAACGATAGTAGGCCCCCACCCCAATATTGAACAAACCTTTTAGAATGGAATTCACCTGTACTCCACTTTCGAAAAAGCCTTTATTCATAATTTTCACATCTGAATTTAAATGGCTTTCGGGATGCGAAAGATCCCCCCAGCCCATGTGATGTACCAAAGCCAATTCCGGTTGAAAATAGGGTGTTTTGAAAAGAAGACTGCCAAAATCCTGCTTGAAAAACAGGGCAACATACCTATCGGATGCAAATTCATTTATTCGCATGGTATTAAAGTTGTTATCGACTGCAATAGGTTCAGATTTGTTAAACCCTGGACGGTTATTGAACAGGGCCGTCAAGGGCAAATCCGCATCAATCCATCCTCCCATAAGGGTTACATAACTCTTCCCTAATCCCCTGCATACACAACTGCCCTTCGCTTTCATTTCCAAACGGGTATACTCGTACTCTCCATCCAACACACTCAATCCGCGTGCTATGTTCAGCCAAAGCATTGGGTACTTTGTTCCCAGAGAGATCTTATGCTTTTGCGTCTTCATGAATTTTTCATTGTAAGCAAAACGAAACATCAGACCAGCTTCACTAAACTTGTATTGATTGATTTGGGCAGCATTTTCAAGAAAACGGTAATCATCCAAACTTTTACGCTGGCTGTGTTCCCAATAACCTTCCACACGGAGTGAAGGAAACAGGACTGTTCCAAGACCAAGCCGATACACCTCCTCCTGATCAAATTCTTTCAGCAAAAAGGGTCGGAAACTTTCGGAAGACTGAACTGCCTTATCATCCAAAAACCAGCTACCTCCAGTTTCCCTCAAATCATTGGCATAGCTTCCTAACAAATAATTATTCTTATCGGAAAAAGGATGCAATTTCAAATGTCCACCATACTTCCACTCCTTATCCCGAAAGCCATAAGCGGTATAGCCACCTACTTCAGCCCATTTCAACAGTTTCTCATTAGTGGTTAACCCCAGCCCCAGGCGAAACCCCTGATGCCCATCAAAACCAATCAATCGTTTCAAATCAAGATCCACTGCCCCCAAAGGCATCTTCCCCCACATCAGGGACATAATAGCATCCAACTTTCGATCCAGGTGATTTGCTGCCCCCAGACTGTCTATTTTATGGTAAGTTTCCAATTCCTGCTTGGTTAATGGCCGAACCCGGTAACCGGAAAGAACTTCTTCCCCTTTTTCATACGCCTCGGGAGCAACCTCCACCTCTACTTCATCAAAATCCTTACGGTTTAGAGGAGGATTGATCAAAACATTCATAAGATAAGACTTACCATCACCTACAATAGCAACATCTTTCAAAGGGCCATTCAATACCAATCCGTCCATTTGAATCTTCGTATTCAACTGAACCGGAAACCAGTGAACTCCATCCACCAATTCGTACTTTTGCTGAACTGAGAGGTTCAACCCCCTCTGCTTTTGCGCCGGACCGGCGATTACATTTTGCAAAGCGTAGCCCCTGGAATTAACGTATATGGTTCCCTTCAAACCTTTAAAATTCTTCCCCTTCCGTGGTCGAAAAGAGATCACAAAAACTGTGTCTTTTTGAGCATTATACAAGGTGTCTTCCAAAAGAAACAAATACTTTTGATGACTACCAGGAGAAACCGGACTCAAGTATCGGGTTTCCGAAAGCTCAACAAAATCCTTGTAAAAGGAGAAGGATTGCAATTGACTTGACAACAAAGCCATTTCCGGATTCTTATAGCCGGATATTCTTGAAGAGATAACCTTTTCCTTACTATGATCAGGCCTAAGAAATTTCCGTTCACTAAGGGATTCCATAAACAAAAGGTCATGATCTTTCAACCATTCCAGCTCAGGATTATTCCTTTCTTCTACCGGAATTTTCGCCAACAATTCCTGAAAATTCAAATTAAACTTCATTTTATGATACCCTAGATAGGAAAAAGATTTCAGATTCTCCGGATCATTCTTTGCCCGGTTTCGAACCAAATTTTGAACAATCCGATGAGCTGGATTCTCTCCTGGCAAAACTTTAACTTCTTCCAATTCCTCCACTTGAGTTTCCATAGAGATCTTTAGCATTTGCTGGAGCAATTCACCTTCCAACATAAGCGTTTTCTCTTTATAGCCCACATAGCTAAAGCGAAGAGTATTCAAATCCGAAGGAATCACAAACTCGAAATAACCATCAATATTACTAATTGTTCCCTGTTGAGAATCATTAAAAAGAATATTAACAAATGGAAGGCCATTACCACTTTCAACATCTACAACTCTCCCCTTCATCACCTTACTCTGTGAAAAAACAACAGATATTGAGATAAAACTGAATGCAACAAGAAAAAGAATTCGATTCATAAAAACGATAGGGTTTATACAGGAATCCTGCAAGAAATGTTATAAGGTTTAGGAAGACTAAAAATAAGTAATTAAACTGTACTATAGGATTGAATTATCTTAAAATTTGTAAAACATTTAGAATTTTTATATATTTTGATGTAATTTTGAAATAACAACATAGAAACTTACAATTAAAACTAAATAGAAATGAAAAAAACGACAAAACATGAAAAGGCCCTTAAGGATATAGGGATGAGTTTTTCAAGCTTTACTCCAACCGAAGCAGGAAAAATATTTAAAACCGTTGTAGGCGGAGCCAAATTGAAGTCCGGAGCCTACAAAACCTTTCTAAGTTCCTTTTCAGAAGCAGAAACCAAAGAAGTATTGAAATACATCTTCAAATACCAGGTAAATCAATTTGCGTTTGAAGATTTGGATGAATTGATCAAGAACATCGAATACTTAAAGGATGCCAAAAAGAATACTCAGAAAGAGAAAATACAGAAACAAATCGAAGAGCTTCAAAAAGAACTTGAGGGATTGAAATAGAATTGGAAAGGAAAGTGAATCACACTTTCCTTTTTTTTTTAGATCACTTTACAACTGGATTCAGTTTTTTCCATAAACCATTCACCCTGCATTTTATCGCAATCCATCACGGGAACTTGCGCTGAAGATCCAAAATTCGATAAACCCAAAGACTACCATCCCGAACCTACCCCGGCACAATTACTGGATTAAAAATTCTTAACAGAAGGATGCGATAAAATAACGCTCCTCAAAAACAAAAAAAAATCACACAAAAAACCAACAAACCATTAAGCCTTGTTTTTCAAGGCCATTCACAACACAACAACCCAGTTTTTACAGCATTTTTTCCAATCAAAACTCAAAAAAAATTTGGAGGGAAAAAATTAATCCCTACATTTGACCCAAGAAACAAAGACAAATGAAACGATTTAGCTACTCATATTTTTTTTATTTTTTTACTGCGAAACAATAGCGGGGTAGCTTTACGTGCAAAATATTTATCCCGCCAAAAGCGGGATTTTTTTTTTACATTTTTTTTAACGGAACATCCCCTGAATTACAATAGCAATTGGGTAACACACAATAGAGGAGATAAATTTTAGATGTTCCCTTACAACAAATTATAAACAGATGAAAATAGCAAATACATACAGTGCTTCTTTTTATTTTTTCTGGTTTTACTTCTATTTTAAACGATAGGGGCAGGCATTGTTATGTATTAAACAAACGAAATATACAACAAGAGATCCTGCCCAAACGGCAGGATCTTTTTTTTTACCCAATATTCAGAGAAATGCGAAATTTCATTTACAACTTCTTCTTTTACTATTTCTGGTTTTATCCAAAAAAGCCGGGCAGGATGCCTTTTACCCTAATGTGAATGAGTAAAAAAAGTCCTGCCGAACAAGCAGGACTTTTTTTTGTAACCATTCTCAATATTTCACCAATTAGCAAAAGATTAAAACACATCTATTAATCAGTAAAACAAAAACCATGATTCAAGCCGCCAACAGAATCAATCACGTCAAGGAATACTATTTCTCCCTTAAACTCAAAGAGATTGCACAGCTCAACCAGGGTAAAGAGAAAGTTTTGAACCTTGGCATTGGGAATCCGGATCTATCACCATCAGAAGAAACCTGGACAACTTTACGAGAATCCTGTAATCACCCCCTTAGTCACGGCTATCAAGGTTACCAGGGGATTCCGCAACTTCGTAGTTCATTTGCCCGGTGGTATCAAAACTACTTTGATGTTCAATTGGATGAAACAAAAGAGATTCTTCCGTTGATGGGGTCCAAAGAAGGGATTATGATGATTTCTATGGCCTTCCTAAACCCCGGTGACAAAGTATTAATCCCAGATCCCGGATATCCAACATATAGGTCGGTAACTCAATTGCTTGGTGGCGAAATCATGACTTACCCTTTACAAGAGGAGAACAACTGGCAGCCGAATCTGGAACAATTGGAGCAAGAAAACCTTGAAAAGGTAAAAATTATGTGGGTGAATTATCCTCACATGCCAACAGGAGCAAGAGGAAGCAAGCAACTACTGCAGAATCTGGTAGACTTTGCCCGGAAACACAAAATTCTAATTGTCAACGACAATCCATACAGTTTCATACTCAACGAGGAACCCATAAGTATTATGAATGCCAAGGGAGCTAGAGAATGTGCATTGGAACTCAATTCATTGAGCAAATCCCACAACATGCCGGGATGGAGAGTAGGAATGATCTGTGGTAATCAAGATTTGCTTGAACCGGTGTTAAAGGTAAAAACAAATATGGATTCAGGCATGTTTTACCCGGTTCAACAAGCAGCTATTAAGGCTTTGAGTCAGGGACCGGAATGGTACGAATCCATCAACAAGGTTTACGAAAAAAGAAGAACAAAAGTGTATGAATTACTTAAACTCCTGTCCTGCCGACCAACACCCGATCAAAGCGGCATGTTTGTTTGGGCGGCCATTCCTGGTAATTATTCAGACAGCTATCAAATGAGTGACGAAATTTTAAAAAACACCAAAGTATTTATCACACCCGGAGCAATATTCGGACAACAGGGAAGCAAATACATACGGATTTCATTATGCAGCAGCATGACAGTTCTGGAAGAAGCGATACAACGAATCAAAGAACACCCAATGTGTACCCCTGAGAAGAAAATCATTGAAAAACAGGATTAATACGAAGGAAGATGAAAATTGCAATAGTAGGATTAGGACTAATTGGAGGATCAATCGCGCTGGATATCAGAAAAAGAGGCTTGGCAAACGAAGTAATTGGCGTGGATAACAAATCCCTTCATGCTCATTCGGCTAAAAAATTAGGTTTAGTAGACCAAACCACAAGTCTGGAGAATGCAATAGCCGTAAGTGATATGGTAATCCTGGCCGTTCCGGTAGATGCGTGCTTGCAACTGCTACCCAAAGTTATGGATCTGATCACTCACCAGGTAGTTACCGATATGGGCTCAACAAAACTGAATTTGATTGAAGCAGTTGCTCATCATCCCAAACGGAAGCAATATGTACCGGCTCACCCTATGGCAGGAACAGAATTCTCAGGCCCGCAAGCAGCCCATTCCGGCCTATACGATGGTAAATGTGCAATTATTTGCAACCCGGAAGATTCTGATAAGCTAGCAGTTGAAAAAGTTGCAGACCTGTTTCACTGTTTGAATATGCGCTGTGTATACATGGATGCAGAGGTTCATGATCGACAAACAGCATACGTATCGCATCTTTCACACATCAGTGCCTTTGCTCTTTCCCTTACAGTACTGCACAAGGAGAAAAAAGACAAGCACATTTTTGAACTGGCCAGCGGTGGATTCGATTCCACTGTTCGCCTGGCCAAAAGTTCAGCGGAAATGTGGACACCAATATTCCATCAAAACAAAAAGAATATCACCAAAGTTTTACAACGATATATCGATTGTTTACAAGAATTCAAAGCACGAATCGAGCAAGATGATATGACAGGACTTGGCCACTTAATACAAGAGGCAAATGATATTAGAAGAGTTCTTGATCAAAAGGAAAAGAAAGAAAAGGAAACCCTTGTACAGAGGCAAAAAATTAAGCATCTGGGATAAGTGATTCCGAGGAAAGAGTCAGGGACAAAACAGGTTGATCGTAAAAGTTTTTGCCCTACTCTTTCCCTTTAAAAGAAATTAAAAACATCAATAATACGAGCTCCAATCAATTTGAGCAAATAAAAGAAATGAATATGAAAACGCAATTAGAAATCCAGGGATTAAACGAATGGCCAAATTTAAACGGGAAACGCCCAATGGTAATCGCAGGCCCCTGTAGTGCCGAAACTGAAGAACAGATGCTCTCAACAGCAAGAGACTTAAAAAAAGCAGGTATTCCAATCTTCCGTGCAGGAATCTGGAAGCCAAGAACACGTCCCAACAGTTTCGAAGGAATTGGAACTCCTGGTTTGATTTGGCTGCAGAAAGTAAAGGAGGAGACAGGAATGCTAACAGCAACCGAAGTAGCCAATGCACGTCACGTAGAACTGGCACTTGGAGCCGGTGTGGATATCCTCTGGATCGGAGCCCGAACCACAGCCAATCCCTTCGCTGTGCAGGAAATTGCCGATGCCTTGCACGGCAGAGACATCCCCGTATTGGTAAAGAATCCTATCAATCCGGATTTGGAGCTATGGATTGGAGCTATTGAGCGATTGCACAAAGCTGGTGTTAAAAAATTGGCTGCAATCCACAGGGGATTCTCCTCCTACCAAAAGTCTCGCTACAGAAACGACCCTCAATGGCAGATTCCAATTGAGTTGAAACGTAGAATGCCTAATTTGCCAATGGTTTGTGATCCAAGTCACATCACAGGGGAACGCAGTTTACTGGAGGAAGTTGCTCAAAAGTCAATGGATTTGAACTTCGATGGATTGATTATGGAATCACACTGCAATCCAGACAAAGCATGGAGTGATACCAAACAACAGGTTACTCCCCAGGTACTGGATGAACTACTAAACAAAGTGGTACTGAGAAATCCAGAAGCAAACAACGAAAGAATTAACAATACACTTTCTGAACTACGGAATTTGATTGACGATTTCGATCATAAGATTTTGGATCTATTGGAGAACAGAATGAAAGTAGCCCAAACCATTGGACACTACAAAAAGGAAAACAGCATAACCGTTTTGCAAAACAAGCGTTGGAGTCAACTGCTGGACAACAACCTGGCCGTGGGAAAATCAAAAGGATTCAGCGAACAGTTCATCAATACATTGTTCAAGGCCATTCACCAGGAATCAATTAATCAGCAAACCGACATTATGAATTCATAAATCTTTGCTAACTTTTAATAGAAGAAGTTTTAGACTCCCACCCTCCGGAAGAAGGGGATCCAAATCACAGCAGATGTGATCTTCAACAACTCTGTAGTCTTTAAAGTTGAGTTGTTGAAGATCAAATCGCTGATTACTTGCTCATTTTCGACTCAAAGCATAGAATCAAAACCATGCGAATCATTAACGTAGAGAATCAAAACAGTCAAATTTACATCGGAGAGAACTACAAGAATGTAAGACAATATCTCCCAGACAAACCATGTTTTTTAATATGTGACAGCAACATTCACAATTACTACCAGGATTTTGTAGAACAGTTTCCCCATATCATCATCGAAACAGGGGAAAAAATTAAAAACTGGACAACAGTGGAGAGTATCATAGAACAGCTCCTTGAACTGGGTGCAGACCGCAACAGCTTCATCCTGGGAATGGGAGGTGGCGTGGTTTGTGACATTGCGGGTTTTGTAGCTTCGGTTTATATGCGGGGAATGGAATTCGGTTTCATCTCCACCTCACTTCTATCTCAAGTGGATGCTAGTCTGGGTGGAAAAAATGGCATAAACATTGGAGGATTAAAGAATATGGTGGGTGTGTTTAATCCTCCAAAATTTGTGATCTGTGATCCCCGATTATTAAACACCCTCCCGGCAAGAGAAGTACGGAGTGGCTTTGGAGAAATTATTAAACATGCCCTAATTCAAGACGAAAAATTATTTACTTACCTGGAGGGTAACCGGGAAGACCTTCTCAACCTTGAAGCAGATCTTATGAAAGATTTAATCTACCGTGCCGTCCGCATAAAAGCAGATGTCGTACAAACGGATCCATTGGAAAAGGGAGAACGAAAGAAGCTAAATTTTGGACATACATTCGGACACGCAATCGAAAACAACTCCCCTCTCACCCATGGGGAGGCAGTCTCCATCGGAATGATGTTGGCCTGTCTCCTCTCTAATGAAATGGGGAAACTAACTTCTCAGGAGATAATTCGAATCCAGGATCTTTTGAACGCTTATCAATTACCAGTGGCTACTGGTGTAAAGAATGAAACGATAATTGAATATTTAAGTAAAGATAAAAAGAAGGAGAACAATAGAATCAACTTTATTATGCTGGAAAAAATTGGGAAAGCCATTATACAAGCAATCCCTGTTGAATCTCTGAATACCTGTGTCCCTACCCTAAAGCAAAAAGCCAACTTATTACCACAAAAACATTAAACCATGAGAGTTAGAATTCAACCATCCAACATCCAGGGTATCCTTACTCCTCCATCCTCCAAGAGTATGATGCAACGCGCTCTTGCAGCAGCATTACTTGCAGAAGGGACTACAGTCATTCACAACCCAAGTCGTTGTGATGATGCAAAAGCAGCAACGGGGATCATTATGAAAATGGGAGCCATCATTGAAGATAAATCCCGCGATGTTATTATTCGGGGCGCAGGAATGAAACCACCGGGAAGGATACACTGTGGAGAATCAGGACTATCTCTTCGAATGTTCTCCCCTATTGCAGCCCTGAATCCGAAAAAAGTAGAAGTCAATGGCCGTGGTAGTCTACTGCAAAGACCTGTCCTAAATATTTTGGAAGGACTGGAAGCCCTGGGGGTAGACTGCAAAAATCCGGGCAAAGGCTTGCTCCCTATTGAACTAAAAGGTGGATACAAGAAGGAAATTGCAGAAATTGACGGCTCTCTTGGTTCTCAATTTTTAACCGGCCTATTAATGGCACTTCCCTGCCGGGAGGAGAATACAGTTCTACAGGTAAAAAATCTAAGAAGCATTCCTTACGTAGATATGACACTGGAACTTTTGAAGGATTTTGGAATCGAGATTGAACACCAGAACTACAGACAATTTACCATTCAAGGCGGACAGAACTACCAGGCCCGTCGATACAACATTGAAGCAGACTGGAGTTCTGCAGCCCCAATGATGGTAGCAGCTGCACTAAAGGGAAAAGTTAGAATGAACAATCTCAAAAAAGATTCACTTCAAGCCGATAAAGATATTCTTTTTGCATTGGAAGCATGTGGAGCCAAAATTCATTGGGAAGACAACAGCCTACTTATTGAACACTGCGAATTGAAAGCCTTTGAACTAGATGCTACACATTGTCCTGATCTATTTCCTCCTTTGGTGGCTCTGGCCGTTCATTGCGACGGAATTAGCAGAATAAAAGGTGTTCACCGCCTGGAACACAAGGAGAGTAACCGAGCAAAAGCTCTCATCAGAGAATTTGGCAAATTAGGTGTTGAGATTACCCTGGAAGGAGATGAAATGGTGATTCCTGGTGGAAAACTTCGTGGAGGCTTAACACATAGTCACGATGATCATCGTATCGCTATGGCTCTGGCCATTGCCGCTTTGGCAGCGAAATATCCTGTAGAGATCGTAGATCATGAATGCGTTGCTAAATCCTACCCCAATTTCTTTAGAGATCTCCAAAAAATTGGAGCAGGCGTAGCTCAATTCTACTTTAGAGGACAATTTGTGTAAAATATTGTTTCTCGCTCCATGTTTCAGGTTTATATTCTAAAAACCAGAAATAATAAACTCAAAACTATGGAACTAAAACAGCAATACTAACTCAATAATCTTAATCAAAATGATTATAGTAAGCGCGTGCCTGGCAGGTATTAAGTGCCGGTACGACGGAAAAGACAATCTGGTACCGGAAATCCAAAAAATGGTACTGGAAGGGAAAGCCTTGCCACTCTGTCCTGAAGAATTGGGAGGATTACCAACACCAAGAATTTCATGTGAAATTCGTAAAATTAATGGACGCAACTCTGTTGTCAGCGAAAAGGGAGAAGATCTTACCAGGGAATTCCAAACGGGAGTTGATAAAGTGGCCAAAATTGCACAAATTCTTGATTGTAAAACAGCCATTTTAAAATCAAGATCACCCTCCTGTGGCTCTGATCAAATTTACGATGGAAGCTTTTCCGGAAAACTAATCCCCGGAAAAGGACTATGTGCATCTGCACTAAAAGAACAAGGCGTACAGTTATTCAACGAGGAAAATTTTTTAAAGGAAAAACACAAATACTAGCTAGCGCTTTTCTTCTGCTTCCGTCAGAATAGTCGGTAGCCTATTCTTTATAAAATTACAATAGCTAATTAAGGACAAAACAATAATCATTATATTTGATCTTTAACAAAGGCAATCCTAGACTGTTTATTCAACCAAAATCCCAAAACTATAAATCTGCGACAATTGGATTTGAATGAACAACTATAATAAAATATTAACAAGAAAGGTTAAGTATTCAATTCTTAGAGGATCCCACAAGGGCACAACTATTGAATTCATGGTATCTTCCCTCTAACCTTAACATGAAAATAGTATACAAATGAACAACTTCGGAAGAATATTCAGACTCAGCATATTTGGAGAATCACACGGGAAAGGTGTAGGAATCACCATCGACGGTTGTCCCGCCGGTATTGATTTAACAGAGGAAGACCTTTATCCCGATCTGGAGCGCCGTAAAGCCGGTGCCCGGGGAACGACTCCCAGAAAAGAGAAAGATCTACCAACCATTGTAAGCGGTACTTTTCAGGGCAAAACCACAGGCGCCCCCATTACCATCCTGTTTCACAATAAAAACACCCAATCCAAGGATTACAGCAATTTACTGGATACGCCCCGACCTGGTCATGCCGATTTCGTAGCCCAGAAAAAGTTCGGAAAACATAACGATTACACAGGAGGTGGACATTTCTCCGGAAGGATTACTCTGGGTATTGTTGCAGCCGGAGCCATTGCAAAAAAGATCATCAACCCTGTAAATATTAAAGCAGAACTTACTGAAATTGGAGGAAGAAAAGATTTTGGTGCAGCCATTGAGGAAGCACTGGCAGAGCATGATTCCATTGGAGGAATCGTAGAATGCAAAGCCAATAACCTTCCTGTAGGCTGGGGCGAACCCTTTTTCGATTCTGCAGAATCAATCATTTCCCACCTGATTTTTTCCATTCCAGCCACCAAAGGAGTTGAATTCGGATCCGGCTTTGCTGCTGCCCAAATGAAGGGCAGCGAACACAATGACAACATCATCAGTACCACTGGGAAAACAGAAACCAATCACGCTGGTGGTATTAACGGAGGAATTACTAATGGAAATGAATTGTTTTTCCGAGTGGCCATTAAACCCACCTCATCCATTGGCAAAGTCCAGCGGACAATGAATGTGAGTGAAAATCGTATGGAAAATCTCAAAATTGAAGGCCGTCATGATGCCTGCATCGCTCTACGAGTTCCTGTGATTATCGAAGCGGCTACTGCCATTGCCTTGGCTGATCTGAAGCTGATGGATAATTCAAGACGATAAATAATCACATTCGAATAAAAAAGGCTGCATAAAAAAATAGCAGCCTTTTTTATTTACACTTGCTTAAATTACAGGATTAAAATTAACCATCTTACAAACATTAACTTGCCATCTTTGTTAAAACTAGCTGTAAATGGGTTTAATCCTGCAACAGCAATGAATAAATAGGATAATATTTACGGTAAACAATTAATTTCCGAACCATTAAATTTTCATAAATTTAAATCGAATACAACTTTTTACTACCACCACGCTTTCATCCCCAAACCTCACAGCCAACACCTTAATTTCCGGCAAATTACAACATACGACAAAAGTCTTAAAAAAATCAGTAACACTTGCCTTACTTTCAGACATCAAACCATCATCATTTACAAGGGAATACGACTGCATGTCTTATGTTATTTCATTCATATACAAAAGAATAAAGTGAACGAAATGAATACAAAATGAACAGCTACAACACACACTATTAATTCAAATTCCAGTAACTTAAAATAGATGTAAATTCAAACCTTAAACAAACAATTATGAAAAAATCAAATCATTTATTCCCCAAAAACTCTTCAACCTATAAAGAGCTTCCCAAAATGAAAATCGTACACTTTGATTCTCATTCCTTCTTTTTTGTTCTTAGCAGCACAAAAGCTCATTCTCTAAATAAGTTGGGAAAAATACCCCTTACATTCCATGGATGCCTCAACTGAAAATTACTGTTCTAAAGAAACTGCAAACGCAATTCTCTTCCGTTATAATTCGAAAGACTGCGTTCCTGAAAAATTAAGCATCACTAAAAATCTGAAAGCATATGAGGAAGAAGGAAGCTACCCAAGTATTGATTATTGAAGATTGCATCAGATCGGTTCTAACTTTAAGGAACTTATTAGCAAATGAAAATTTCGACATCATTTCCTCCTGCAGAGAACAGAGTATTAAACTATGCATGCAGAAAGAACCAAACATCATTCTACTGGATTTTCATTTAGAAAATGGGATTGGATTCGAAACTCTCAAAAAACTGAAAACCAACAAAAGAACCCGACATATTCCTGTTATTGTCTTATCCAATTCGGACACACAAAAATCCTGGGATGAATCCTACAAGTTTGGTGCCGATGCATACCTTGTAAAACCAGATCACTATCCCCTCCTAATAGAGAATATAAACCATATTCTTTACAATGAACAAGAATATAACCCACATTTCTTTGAAGCCGCTATGGTCTTTTAAAACAATAGCAATCGAATCCGATTAAATCTTTATTGAATCATAAAAGGAGCATCTACTTTTCGTTCCTTTTATGATTATTACTTGACAAAAGTTATAAATTCGATTCTACCCACACCGGTATCAGTTCCTCCAGATTATCCTCTGAATTCTTCAATTCCTCTTCAATAAGAACTTCCAAACCGGGAAAAAAGGTATTCCCCTTCAATTCTGAAAGCATGAACAACTCCTTTAAAAAATCAGTTTTACCCACCAAAAAAGAATATTGAATAATAAATCTCAAGACCTGTTCCCGAAACTCAGAACTTTTTGGATAATAATTATAAATACTCTCAATCAATTCCCTATTCAGCTCTCGTTCTTCAATCCATTTATTAGCTACCAAAAAAGAAAAAATAATATCTTGTGAAAACTCAACATAGGTAGTCAAATCAAGAAAATTTAGAGACTTTGTGAACTCTTTCAATATTCCATAAGATACCATTGCATTGTATGCAACTGAAGAAATACCTGAAGGAAATAACTTGTCCTTAGAAACAAATGTTCCCAGCCTTCCCTTTTCACTAAGCTGAACTATGGAATTCAACAAATTTGTTCGCTCAATTTGGTAGGGTCCTGAAAGGTAAACTTCACACACATATTGTTTTAACAATTCAAACAAGGAAGAATTCAAGTTAATTCTTCCGGATTGAAGCAAGTGAACAAACAGGGGAAATCGAAACAAATCGTAATTTTCAAACAACATTTGCCTCTTCCCCAAACTGAGTCCATCCAGAAATTCATGAGATGATTTTCTCACTTCCCTCTTGGTTAATTTGGGAACGTTGATCTCGTTTGGTTCGGGAACATCAAAATTTATCCTATACCATTTGGATTGCAGAAAGGTATTCTTTTTCACAGAGGAAGAAAAAGCTCTCCAAACATCAGGACGACAAGAAATAAACAACTTAAACCAGTCGAGGTTTTCGTACGAAGCAACAATTTTGATCAAATTGCCAATGAAATGATTCAACTCCTGAGGTGGAAAAACCATTTCGTTGAAACCATCGATAATCATGACAAATCGCCCCTTCACCTTTTCCGGATTTTCCCTGAAATAATTACTAAAACTATCTTGAGGATCAAACTTTAAAAGCTGATACAAACGATTGATCTTTATATTTTGGGTAATCAAATTATACAGAATACTCCCATCTATCAAACAAACAATATCATCCGGATAAATAGCATCTTCACCTGTGAAATATTTTTCAGTAAGCTGAGCTATTAGGGTGGATTTCCCATACCCTCCCGGAGCTACAAATGCCGAAGCAATTTGAGGGGAATCAAGAAATGAGTGAAAATGAAAATCAGCAAACTCCCTCAAAGGGGCCCCTTCAAACACCCCATCCTCTTTCCCTTTCATGGATTGATAACTCAACTCTGTAATTACATTCACCCGATTCTTCAACTGCTTCCATGAATCAAAGTTTGAATAAAAATGTTTCTCGTTCTCAAAACTGTTCACAAAATCCTGCCAATTGGAAAAATTCAAATAAACTGCCAGTGTATCAAGGGTGAATTTTGATGGGCTAAAAGGAGAATCAATAATCCCAAAAAATCTTTTCAGGGTTGATTCACTTAACTGACGTTTTGTGGTTTCCAGAATCTGAAGGGAAAGTATTTGGCAATCTTTAGCATAGGCTATTTCACCTCCAAACTTAAGCTGAATCTCCTCCTTGAGGTAATTCATTAAAGTGTCAATCTCTTCGCTTCGCATTAAAGGTTTAAATATATTGTTCTACCGTTAGTTACTCACAGATCAAATTCAGTATAAAACTAAAAATAAAATGGATATAAGCAAACACTCAATCCATTCCCTTCTATCCCCATTCCCCAGAGGATACTCCTAATAATTAACAAAATACAAATTAAAATGAACAAAATGAACAGAGAATGAATAAAGAAAAACTGGAATTAAAACATCTTTTCATATATCTTGAAATAAAACAGATTTTAACTTCATTTTATGAACAAAAATTATCGCCCTGAATTTGAATTTCGACCGTCTCAGAAAATAGAACTACAGTTGAAAAATACCGCCCAAATTTTCCTTTCCCCATTCTATTTTCTTCACAAACAAATGTTTTTCCCGAAAACAGCAAAGGAGTGACCTATCCCCTACCTCCAGATCCTTTGAACCCAAAACCAAGGCTAAAAAAAGAAGGTATACTTTTTCGATCAAAACAGTTCAGAATATTACCCTTAGAATAGTTAGAAACACCCTATCCTAGTCAAATTAAAACCCCTAAAATTATGTTGAAAAAAGAAACGTTCAAAGTATTGATCATCGAAGATGATCTCAATTCGAATCTCACCCTAAAAAATATTTTAAAAATAGGTCAATATTCGGTCCGATCCTCCATCTGTGATGTAAGAATAGAAGAAGTTTTGAAATTGGAACCGGAAATAATTATACTAAAGCTTCCTTTGCAAACAAGAAATGGTTTTGAAGTTCTAAAAAATTTGAAAACAAATGAGAACACAAAACATATTCCTGTGGTCATAATTACGAAGCTAAACACCCAACTTTACTGGGAAGCTGCCTACCAACTAGGGGCGGATGCATACATAGTTACACCAAGACATTATCCATATATACTAAGGAAATTAAATAGAGTCAGAAGCAAAACCAAAAACTGGAATAATTATTTCATACAAAACACCATTGCAATTTAAATACAAAATATATCGTCAATTTAAGAGATCCCTGCTGTACTTATTCACAGAGAAAATAATTTTAACGAACACGCAACAGAA
Organism: Marinifilaceae bacterium; assembly: GCA_041725895.1. Taxonomy (GTDB): domain Bacteria; phylum Bacteroidota; class Bacteroidia; order Bacteroidales; family Marinifilaceae; genus JBGRQA01. Next base: position 12,787 of record JBGRQA010000026.1, on the reverse strand, counting down.
TCACCCTCTACAAATACTTAAGGATAACAACTGTCGTTTCATCCTATCCTAATTTCTGTAAATTATTGAATTCAATAAACTAAACAACACTGATTTAAAAGCCTCTGTTGCGTGTTCCTTTAAAACATTTTCAACCAGAAGGATGATTCTGATAAAATGCACTCAACTTTCGTAACATTTCCTGTCTGCTTTTTTGGTCTTTTAAATCCTTCAACTGGGCAAGCTTTGCCGGTGTAAGCCTTTTTTCCAAATTATCATAGGTATCCTCCACAACATCTTGAGCCAATTGGACAGTTAACCCAATGCAATCCTGTATTTCCTGTTTAAATTTTCTCAACCCCGGTCGTTTTCTGAGTTCCTTAATAATAATCTCGTTGAAAACTATTAAGGCATTACAGATCTCTTCAACCTCAAAACCAGAAGCAAAACGCAAAAGGGCAATATCATCCATATATTTAATTATTAGACTACGATCGCCACTACGCACTGAGGCCAGCAACAAATGATACAAGGAACTAATGTAGAACTCCAACTCGTTGGCCTCCATCTTCTGATAATTTCTGAATAAACCGGATCTTGACGGATCCATAATATGATTGCGAATTTGAATCTGTAATTTCTCCTTTTCTGAAACCATCTCCTTGTAGATCAGAAATCCGGGTCGATAAGCAACCTTTTGAAGAGCTGCTTCATTTTTCGTGCGCCACTCGGTAGGATGACTTTTCATATTAATTAGAAGAAAGAGCAACCGTCGAAGAATATGATACCTGGGAACAGGCACCCATGAGAGCATCTTTTGCGTATAGGTAGCGTCCACCACAAGTTTTCTATCAATATATTTCACCATCCAGGGACGTTCAAAAGGACGAGGAATCACTCGTAACATTGACATCAGATTACGACCTACAATACCTATCCCTGCAATGATTTTGGGAAGAAGCAATGGGGCCACAGCCATCCCAAAATAATCACGAGTAGCATGCTCGAAAAGTTCCCTATGTGATACCGAACCATTAGGACTGGCGATATATATATCAAATGCCGGTAGCGAATTGGATCTGTTAATTATTTCACAAACCAGTTTTGTGAGATCCTGAATATGAACATAAGTAATAGCCGACTCACCTTTTCCTCCCAGAATTTTTCGACTCCAACTACGGGACAACCAGTTGGTAACAAATTTATACAATGGCGCATATTCGCACCAATCACTGAATACAGCCGCCAACCGAACAATCGAACAAGCGAAATACTTGGAATATTGAAACATCATCTCCTCCCCCGCCTTCTTGCTCCGAGCGTAGGCAAAATCTGCATCCAGATGACTTTTCTCTGTTACACATTCTCCCTTGGCAGGAAAATTGCAAGCTGCCAGAGAACTGGAAAAAATAACACGCTTTACATTCAACTGTCGGGCAATTTCCAAAATATTTTTGGTCCCATCAACATTGGTTCGCTGATACTCCGGGTGGTTGCTGTAATCGAAATCGTAATAACCAGCAAGATGAAGAACATATTCTGCTCCACCGTGTTTCTGAATGTATTTGAGCACCTCCGGCATAAGTGCCTCATTCCCGATGTCCCATTGAATCCACATCACATTCTTGTGATAGGGAATTCCTGCAGCGGTTCGCGAACGACGAGCAATGGCAAAAATCAAAAATTGATCTTTCAGTTCGTTCAGGAAATGACGGCCAATAAATCCGGAGGCCCCTGTAATTATTATAGATGGCAACCAATTATTCATTTTAGTATGGTATCGATTTCGATTATTTCAATCAAAATTATTCTACTTGCCAACTCTTATTTGCCTTGGCATAGAGAAACAGCATCAGAATTCCCATTAAAAAATCGCCTATCCCGGATAACAAAACCATCCATATATACTCCATCAGAAAAAAGTAGGAAAAGAGGAATACCGTTGCTATAAATTTAGCAGCAATGGAAAAAAGAATCAGAATCTGGTACTTTTGGACGTTCATCGCAGCCCAAACATAAGCAAGACTCATCACCAGATGAAATACTCCCCCTTGGGCTGAAAAAAACTTTCCCCCCATAACCTCAAAACCAAATTGAGACATAGAAGAAACAGGGAGTACAATCAATCCAATGCCCACAAGAAAAGAATGTAAGCCCACTAGGTAAAGGAGTACTTTCAGTAACTTTTCAAAGTTCATAGCTTTCGTTTTTTATCTCCATTGCATTTCGCAATTGTATGCGATCCTTAAGGATGATGTATTTCTTTAAAAGGTACGATAATCTTATGGAAAAAACCCAACTTACTCAAATGTTTAACTCTCCATAATCTACTAAATATCAAACAAAAGATAAAAAAACCAGAGGGTAATTCTAGAAAAAAATGTAGAGGTGGGTAGACAACAGGTGGAAACTTTTCCTTAACAAACAGAAAACCGGAACAAAAAACGAAACCTAAGAAAACTCATCACAAACAAGCAACCCAAAGCTTTACCATACAAACATCATTCAATTTCACTACCTCCATTTTACATTATAAAATTATTTTTATAAGTAAAAACACATTAGTCAAATCAGATTATACTTACAACCAAAACTCATTGAGAAAAGCAGCCTTTGCGACTGCTTTTTTTCTTCATTACAACTTATCATTAAAAATCAAGCGTACTAATATCCTTTAAGGCACGCAGAACCTCATTCTTAAAAATCCGTCCTATAGGAATAAATTTTCCACCTATTTCAAGTTGAGTCGCGGTATAGGCATCAATGTGATTCAGTGAAACCAAAAAAGACCTGTGGACCCTAAGAAATTGCTCGTTTGGAAGCTTTTCTTCAAATTCACTTATCTTTTTATCAGACTTCAGATAAACAAAAGCATCTTTTACTTCATCGATAGCCCCATTGGCCAAGGGAAGGGAATCATTTTCTATTCCTGTATCCTTCAGAGGAAAAAGTTTACTCATCGCTATTAGAAAACAGTCAAATGATATGGGCTTTAGCAAATAATCCCTTGCATTCATTACGTAACCATCAAGAGCATATTCCCGATAAGCAGTGGTAATTATAATTTTAGGGTTTGACAGCAAATTTCGAACCAATTCCATACCTGAAAGCTGCGGCATTTGAATATCAGCAAAAAGAAGATCAACCTTCTCTCTTTGCAAAATATTGTATGCTTCTATAGCATTGGAACAAAGATGGACCAACTCCAGCTGCTCTAAACGCCCAATATATTCTTCCTAAATATCCAATACAGAAAATGGAGCAAAAGTTTATGCCGATCAAAATAATCAATCAGGTTGATATTGTGGAAAAATTTATCGTTCATATAACACAAAAGTTGAGGAAAAAAAGCAATAAACAAAATTCCCCTTCCTTTCACTATTCGATTTTCAACCAACAACGCGTTTTACTACACAAACAACATATTTGAGCGCTCTTTTGCCACTAAAATGCACAAAACTGGTCTCTACACTGAACTATACCACCCTGATGAAAAAGAATTGCTATTTCTACAACATTTAAGCTAATTCAGGCTGCCTTTGGTCAACAACCAAAAGTATGGACAAACCTAATCTCTACAAAATGAACCGTTACATTACAATTATCTTACTGCTATTTGTTACCATAGCAGCAAATGCACATCCCCTCCGAAAAAAATTCAAAATCCACAAATGCATTCAGGCTCCCAGAATAGATGGCCTCTTGAATGATAAAGCCTGGGAATCTGCTTCTTTTCGTGAAGATTTTATCCAACAGGGCCCCCACAATGGTGCTGCACCAACTGAAAAAACGCATGTAAAACTCCTCTATGATGATCAAGCCCTATATGTTGGGGCCATGCTTTACGATTCAGCACCCGACAGTATTCTAACAGGGTATGGTTTACGTGATGCCGGAGACCAGCTGAATGCAGATTTCTTCTCCATTGAAATCAATCCATATAATGATAGTCGCAGTGCTATGGAGTTTATGGTTTCGGCGTCAGGGATTCAAATGGATTCCCGCAACACCGTTTCCACCATGAACAAAAATTGGAATGCAGTTTGGGAAAGCCGCGTCCGAATCACAAAAGAAGGCTGGATGCTGGAAATGCGCATCCCCTATTCTGCACTTCGTTTTCCTAAACAAAAGATCCAGGTCTGGGAAATGAACTTCTTCCGTATGATCAAACGTAAAAATGAGGGTATTACCTGGAATTTTGTCAACAAGGAAGTGTTCGGATGGCTCAACCAGGCAGGTGAATTACATGGAATTGAAAATGTAACTCCACCCCTTCGACTTTCCTTCACCCCCTACTTTTCAACCTACGCTGAAAAATACAGCAATAGTTCAGATATCTCCTGGTCCACCAAAGGGGGAATGGACGTCAAGTACGGTATCAACGAAAGTTTCACCCTCGACATGATGCTTATCCCTGATTTTGGTCAGGTACAATCAGATGATCAACAACTCAACCTCACTCCGTTTGAAACTTTCTTCGAAGAAAAAAGATCCTTCTTTACTGAAGGGACAGAGATCTTTAACAAGGGAGATATCTTCTATTCCCGTAGATTAGGCAGTGCTCCACGCTCTAGAGATCGAGTAATTAATGATATGAATAAGAATGAGGTAATTCTTAGCAACCCACAGGAAACACAACTTTTAAATGCCACTAAAATTTCAGGACGCACAGCAAAAGGCTTAGGCGTTGGTTTCCTGAATGCAATAACGGAAAACACTTATGCCAAAATAAAAGATACCATCACCGGTAACTCAAGAAAAGAACTTACACAGGGCTTCACCAATTACAACATGATTGTTCTCGACCAATCACTTGGAAATCAATCCCACCTTAGTCTGGCAAACACACATAGATTGGAACCCAAATCGGATTACCGGGCAATGGTGACCGCTTCCGAGTTCAAACTTGCAAACAAAAAAGAAACCTATGCTTTCTCAGGGAATGCAGCTATGAGTCAAATAAAGAGCGGAAACGATAACCAAACGGGGTATCGCTACCATTTACAATTCTCCAAAATTAAGGGCCGCTTCCAGTATGATCTTAGCCATCATCTGGAAGATGATCAATTCAATCCCAATGACATGGGCTTTCTGGAAGTCAACAACCGAATCATCAACAAAGCATGTATGAACTACAACTTTTTCAAACCATTTGGAAAGTTCAATGAGATCACTAATCAACTTGTAGTAGAGCATCACAGCCTTTATCGTCCCAACCGATTTGCTAAGATGGAAATCTACTGGAAAACACAAGCCGTTTTTAGGAATTACAATTCCCTTGCGCTGGAGTGGAGTTTAACTCCTGTGCCCAAATACGATTACTACGAACCCAGAGTGAAAGGCTGGAAGTATAAAGAGCCAACAGATTACTGGATGCGTCTTTCCTATAACACCGACCACAGAAAAGCCCTTGCTTTAGATTCCAAAATAGCATTTTGGCGAGGCACCTCATTCGATAAATCAAGTTATTGGCTGGAACTTCAGCCTCAGTGGCGAGTAAATGACAAACTGGTGTTCAATCATCACTTCTACTACGAAAAAAACCTCAACAGCTTGGGCTATGCAGCACAATCTGAAGACGCCAGTGATATATATTTCGTAAACCGTGACATCAATACTCTAATCAACACTTTTGAAAGCCACTGGATTTTCAATCAAAGAGCCTCGATACGAATAAGAGCCCGCCATTACTGGTCGGAAGTTGAATACAAGGAATGCTACCTTTTAAACAGGGATGGAAGTATGAATTCCAATACGGATTATGAAAACAAAAACCACATCAATTACAATGCTTTCAATGTGGATCTGACTTACAGTTGGGAATTTGCACCAGGAAGTGAACTCTCGGTGGTATGGAAAAATAGTATCGACACCAATAATCAGAACATTAACTTCAATTACTTTGACAACCTAAACCGGACATTAAAAAGCACTCAAAACAATAGTCTGTCGTTACGAATTTTATACTATATCGATTATCAAAGAATCATTAAAAACAAAAAATCAAGAAAAGCTTAATTTACAACACACTCCAAACACTAAAATTTTTACCAAATAAACTTTTATTAAATAAAAAATATCATTCCTTCGGGTGAATGCAACACAACTCTATTCCCTCATTGAGGAGGGAATAGAGCATTTTTTTCACTTCAAAAACATTTCTCTTCTCATTCAAAAGATTAAACAATATTAAAAAAACTCCGTACAAAAAAACATCACACCTTTTTACTGTTCCGAAACAATCTCTTTTGTTTCGTTAGTACCGATTTCGATTTCTGACACTCAAAACTCATCCAATGGACCGAATCAGAAAGATAACACGACTTCGAATCCTTGTGCTATTCAAGGTTACAGCTCTATTGGCCAGTTGCACCCAGCATCCGGGCTTACATGAATCATCCGGTTTTAAACTTTTGGCAGACCGTGTTGAACAAGGCACCTTTGTTGCTCAGGCAATCTCACCCGTTGAAATTCAATCCAACTACATAAGTCCGACAGCCACAAAACAGAATCCCAGAACTTCCTGGAAATTAACGCAAGATCTTTCTGAATACCCCAAATTTCAATCCAAACAAACGTTACTAGACGCCCTTTACAATCTTTCCCTGGAGGAAGTAATTGAAAATATAGGCAAAGAAGAACATTTTTCTACAGGACCACATCTAAAAGATATTGGTACCCGAGACATCAGCTATAGCATTTTGCTAGCCCTTGCGATCACACATCCCGAAATTTCGAAAGCCAATTTGATGAAAAAAGTCAAAAATGGAAGGATCGTTCAAGATACGGGAACGGGAGGTTCCTGGCCAGTAAGTTCAGATCGGATGACATGGAGCATTGCTGCCTGGGAAATCTACAAAATTACCGGAGATAAGGATTGGTTAAAAACAGCATATAAATTCATTAAAAGATCAATGGATGAAGACCTGAATGTTATTTGGGATTACAAAAAGCATCTTTTCAGGGGGGAATCCTCCTTCTTAAACTGGCGGGAACACTCCTACCCCAGATGGATGGAACCCATTGACATATTCAATTCAATCAATCTTAGTAGCCAGGCCATCCATTTTCAAAGCTTAAAAATACTCACCGCAATGGGTCGACTTTTGGGACATGAAGTCGAAAAGTACGATCATATCGCGAAAGCCCTTCAAAAAAGTATCAACAAGCAATTGTGGCTACCGGAAAAAGCCTACTATTCCCAATTTCTTTATGGGAGAGACTATTTGCATAAATCAGAAAAATCAGAAACACTGGGAGAAGCATTTACCATCCTCTTTGACATCGCCCCCCGCGACCGACAAAAAATGATTGTTGCCAGTACTCCTGTGCTGAAATATGGTATTCCCTGCTTCTATCCTCAGATACCAGATGTGCCTCCATACCACAACGATGCCATTTGGCCTCTTGTTCAGGCCTACTGGAATTGGGCATCAGCCAAAACGGGAAACGACAAAGCCGTTTCACATGGCTTAGCGGCAATAATGCGACCTGCCGCATTATTCCTAACCAATAAGGAAAATATGGTAGCTTCGACAGGAGATTTTGACGGAACGGTAGCAAATTCCAACGGCCAACTCGGTAGTGTGGCCGGTATGCTTTCGTCTGTCTACAGAGTAATTATGGGAATGAATTTTGAACCGGAGGGGCTCCGGTTTGCACCACTAATTCCCAAAACATACAGTGGTGCTCATTCACTTACAAATTTTAAATACAGAAAAGCAATCCTAAACATTGAGATTGTTGGTTTTGGTAATCAAATCCAACGATTTTACCTTGATGGCAAAAAAAATAGTTCCCATATCATTCCTTCAGAAACTAAAGGGGTACATCACATCCGAATAGAATTAAACAATAGCTTTTCAAAGGAAAATAGAATAAATCTGGTTGAAAACAGGTATACTCCGGAAACACCCGTTATACAGAAGGTGGCAAACCAATTGGTTTGGAGAGCAACTCACAACAATGATAAATACCTCATTTACCGTAACGGTCAGCAGATTGCCACAACCAATCAACCTCGTTTCGATAACATCGAAACAGAAACCCATGCCGAATACCAGGTACAAAGTATGAACAAGACCAAAGGTCTCTCCTTTCTGAGCAAACCGGTTCGGTTTGTGGGCGAGGACTACCAGAAAAGTATAGAAGCTGAATATTACGCTCCTCCCTCCCAGTTCAAATCATCGAACTATTCGGGTTACGGATTTTTAATGCTAAGCAAAAGACAGAACAGAAACATTGATTTTGGAGTAAGAGTTCCTGAAAATGGGAAATACAGAGTCGAATTCAAGTATGCAAATGGCTCCGGCCCCATAAATAACGACAATAAATGTTGTGTTCGCACCCTTTGGGTCAACCGAATCTACAGAGGGGCCGTTATCTTTCCCCAAAGGGGTGATAACACCTGGGACGAATGGGGTTACTCCAACTCGATAGAGGTAGAATTAAAACAAGGTTACAACCGATTAACTCTTTCGTTTGAGGAATTCAATGAAAATATGAATGGAAAAGTTAACAGGACCTTGCTTGATCATATCCTGGTTACACGAATGGAACCCTACCTTCAGCCTTTAATAAGTCAGAAGTAAGTTCATTGGACATTCTCCTAATTCAAGTAGACAATGTTAAGAAGAAGATCTCTCAATAGCCGACATTAATTCCAAAATCCGATGGTAGGCAATCAACCGCTTCAACCAGGTCTCCGGAATGGCCTTAGGGCCATTCCAGGCTCCTAATATCATTCCCAAAACAATACCTCGTCCGGCAGAATCACCCCCTGCCACAACATTTTCGATCAATGCCTCCATATAATCCTCCTCACACCGAAGAATCATTTGAATTGTTGAAGGCAAAGCATTCCGAAGAGAACACTGAGCTCCGAACTGTTGTATTACACGACAGGAAGGCTGATCCTTCTGATCCATCCCTGCCTTTACCAAATTTTTCAATGGATTGGAATCAACCATTTCACTCCATATTTTTGTTATAGCATAAGAGGGAGACATTCCGTCCAGAATCAGATAGACTATTTCTGCAAAGAATTTAACTGCATAAATTACCTCAAGGTTGTTATGGGTCATAAAGACCAACTGAATTGCTTTGGGAACGGCTTCCCAAAACTTCCCCCCATAATGGTAAAGAATAGGAGCAATTCGCCCCACTGCACTAAAATCATTGGAAAGGGAACTTGCATCCTGCCATTGTTTCCCCTGCCTTAGATTTTCATAGGTTACCTTCATTGCCTTGTCGCGATATCCTGCATAGGAATCCATAAACACATGCCACTCGCGAGCAAAAACATCAGGGAGAAACCCTCTATTTTTATGAAGCGAAGAGAGAAGCAAAAGCATTTGATCTCCATAATGGGTAAAATCGCCTAACTTTTTAGTAAAATGCAAAGAATCAGGCTGAGGATATGTTAATTCAACAGGACGCCCATACAACTTTTCAATCAAACGGGGATCGTAAATCCAATGGGGCCCGAGAGCAAAAGCATCTGCTGCAAAAGCCCCCAAAAGCATTCCATCTAATCTTTCGCGTATTGCCCTATCCATCTTTATCCCTCCTCCTAAACAAATCGATTATTTTATTCCAACTCAACTTTACGTTCCCAAACCGTCATCTCGGCCAAAGAGTGCTGAAACTTTCGTTTGGTTTCACGAATAACAAAGGGAATATCAAAGGGTTCCTGAACCAGAATAAAATGCTTGTTCAAAATCTCCTTCAAACCCTCGAGCGTTGTAAAAGGTTCTCCATCCTTTCGGAAGCCACCCACCCAGTTGACTTTTTCGGTATGCTCCTCCAGCCAGGTGTAAGGAGAAGTTAAAACCAGTAAACCTCCGGGGAGAATCCGTTCGTGAACAGAGTTCAAAAACTTACGAGGATTGTACAAGCGATCAATCAGATTCCCGGCAAAAACCAAATCATAACCGGTATATCTGGGTAGTAAATTGCTGGCATCCGCCTGATAAAATTCCACTTTATCGCAAACATCCTCCAGGTTAAAATCCCTTAGAAATTTTTCGTGGAAAGACGCCAGTTCCCCCTCCTCAATTCTTGTATAACGAATATGACCTTGTTCCTTAAGCTGTGTTCCGACACGGATAAGACGAGCTGAAAAATCAAGCCCGGTAACGGATTCAAAGTATCGTGCCAGTTCAAAGGAAGCTCGACCAGTAGCGCAGCCCAAATCCAGAGCCTTTCGCAATGACTTGCCTACCATGAATTTCATGATCTGATTAACGCAGTTGTTGGCATAATTGGGCACACCATAATACTCCTCTCCGTATTGAAATTCACAATACTGAGAAACCAACTCGTCCGTTTCATATACGTTGGTGCTTACTTGAACCACCTGATCCGATTCAATGTATCGGAACCCGGCATGCTGAAAGAAATGCCTTCGAAAAGCATACCTGGAATCCCTGGTTGCCTCATTCCCTGTAGAAATCCAGGAACCACCCTTTATCAAATTGTGCTTGGCATCAAAAGTTGGAGTAGAAAAATCATCATAAAAAGGATGAACCTCGAACCCATGAAAACCTGAGATAGGCATTTCGGTCCATTGCCAAACATTTCCGACCACATCATAGAAACCATTGAACTCAAACATGTTCACAGGACAAGACGAAGCGAAATACTCCAAATTGATATTCCCAGGGGCTTTGTCCCAATAGGGTTGATCAGCAATATCCTGTTGATCACGGAGCAGGTACCATTCCGCTTCGGTTGGCATCCTCAGTAATTTTCCAGTCTTCTTACTTTTCCAATTGCAAAAGGCTTTCGCCTCCAAATAATTGACTTCAACCGGCCAATTCCATGGCATATCAATAATCTCCAGCATGGTTCTGAATTTCCAATTACCTTCCTCCCTGATCCAAAAAATGGGATGCTCCGCTTTCCGAAACTGCACCCACTTCCAGCCCTCGTCGGTCCACCACTGCCAAGAAGAATAGCCATGATCCTCCACAAACTCCAGGAATTCCTTATTCGAAACAAGATATTTACTCGCCTTAAAACCGTCAATTTGTGCTTGAAAATCTCCATACTCATTGTCCCAGCCATAAAGGGGATGCTCCCGACTCTTGCCCAGGGTCACCAAGCCGGAAGACACACTCATCAACTCATTATCGGGCACCTCGCCACTCTCCCTGCAAATTTCCCACATCGGGTTGGGTCGAAGTTTCTCTACAGGCAATTGCCGAATCAGAACCGAGGAGGTTTCCAGATGGATGCGGGCGTGTTCAATTCCCATCAGGATAGGCCAGAAGGAATTCTCCCAATCGATAGGGAGCTTTAAAGGCATAATCCGAATCAACGAATCCACTTTGGATTTAACCTCATCACGATAAGCTTTTACCTCTGCCACCGTAGGCCAGTCGTAATGTTGTTCATTCAGGTCGTCCCACGACATCTCGTCCACACCAACAGCAAACATTGATTCAAAACGGGGATTGATTCTATCGGAAATCAAACCTGCAAGAATCAATTTATTGATATAGAAAACAGCCGTATGTCCAAAGTAAAAAATAAGAGGATGCCGCAAAGGATCCGCACGTAGATAAAAGGTATCATCGTCGACAAAAGGATCAAACAATCGCTCATCGATTTCCCAGGTAGAATGGAAGTAGTTCAGAATCTCTTCTCTCTTCTCCTCCGGATCGCCCTGATTGAGAATTGGGGTTTTTGTAATTCGCAGAGAGAGCATTTCTGTTTCAAATTCTTTTGCAGCAGTATGCATGGTATAATAGCTTTAATGGTTTACTTAAAACAGGACATAATTTTAGACTCCTATTAATTTAGTAATTTTTAGAGATATGGACAAAACGTACTTTCCTCAATCTTACCCCATTACTGAAAGAGCAAACCTTCTCCCCTCCCGCTTTACATGAAGATAATGCAACAGGAATTGAGACAAACATCTACCACCTCCACTACTTGTAATTATTCTAAATTAAAACGAATACACTTAACAAAAACAAGCTGGAATGAAACGAGAAGATGAAAAAAACAAAAAGCTACTTATGTATATCAGGAAGCCATTTTTTCTAACCGAAGCACTACGAAGCTAGAACGAAGGAACATCGAAGGTAGAAACCAGCAAGCAAACAGGCAATTAATGTTAAATAACCAACAAGTACTACCATTCATAAATTGATCATTTCTACACTACTCAAAAAAAAATGAGAATTGACTTCCTGCTAATTGTTTCGGAAATTGCAAACATTAAATTCCCAATACAAAATTGACCTGATGACAAAATCACCTAAAACGCGAATTTACAAAACAGTCGAAACCTCACACAAGGTATTGAAAACTATACTATCCCGGTTTCCCTACCCGACCGCTATCAAAAGGGTATAGTTCTTTGACATATTGGTAAAATAAGAAAAGGGAAAATTCATAATATCCTCCCCCTGCCCCTTTGTGTTTGCACTGGGGCAGGGTTTCAATCTTTTTACTGATGCATTGGTTTGGGGATAAATCTGATGGTGTATTTACAACCCATCGAAATAGATTTTTACTCTATAAAGTATTTTCTCCGGACAGATATGTTTGTTTACTGATAAAAATTTTCGGTTCTATATGCATTATAGTGGGTGCTCTTCTTTTAAAATAAATTCCATATTATGCTTTCGTCCTTTTAGCCGGACAGGCTTGTACTTTTTTCATGAAAAAAAAGTACCAAAAATTCTAGGCTACGGCACTCGGAGACCCATCACGACTCGAAGGCTAAACAGAATGAACTCACCTCGTTCCTCGGCTCAAACAGCATTCTGTTCTTCACGCCTTTTTCGTCTATGGG
>JBGRQA010000025.1:0-92300 GCA_041725895.1 Marinifilaceae bacterium | reverse complement strand
GAATTGAAATACAGAAGAGACAATGATGATATAAAGGATGCTGCATTCTCTTAATCGTACCATGTTGGAATTGAAATTTGTAGCGATAGATCTCCAGGTTGTTGTCTTCGAGCTCTTAATCGTACCATGTTGGAATTGAAATTTGCTACACACTAATATTAAAGTTTGCAAAAAATCTCTTAATCGTACCATGTTGGAATTGAAATAAGACTAAACATTTTGGCTTTCCCATGATTATAACCCTCTTAATCGTACCATGTTGGAATTGAAATCAAATGAACTGAGCTTTTCCCTGCTTGATAAGGCTATCTCTTAATCGTACCATGTTGGAATTGAAATATGGAATATAGGAACAGGGACGGAAATTTCTCGCACTCTTAATCGTACCATGTTGGAATTGAAATAGATAGTGTACCGCAACATGTCGTAATTTACAAGCTACTCTTAATCGTACCATGTTGGAATTGAAATCTTTCAAATCCTCGTAACCACCTTCCCGGTTGTGTCCCTCTTAATCGTACCATGTTGGAATTGAAATAGAGAGCAGGCCGCACCCGCCGACCTCGGCGCACTGCTCTTAATCGTACCATGTTGGAATTGAAATAACCTTCGAGCGAGGTGGTGAGGAGCAATACGGTACCCTCTTAATCGTACCATGTTGGAATTGAAATCAAGGCACAGAGGGGTTAATAGTGGTGTATAATACCTCTTAATCGTACCATGTTGGAATTGAAATTTGTATACCTCTTACGTATTTCAGGTATAGCTAAGCAGCTCTTAATCGTACCATGTTGGAATTGAAATATAGAAAACAAGCAGCAAAGCTTAGCTGTTAGCTCTCTCTTAATCGTACCATGTTGGAATTGAAATAAGAGACAATAGTGTCTCATTTAACAAATAAATGTTCTCTTAATCGTACCATGTTGGAATTGAAATAAAGAAAATAAAAATTTGGTTTTTAGGTTGGTTTTTCGCTCTTAATCGTACCATGTTGGAATTGAAATTGCTAATCTACAAGTATGGTCTTCCGGATGATTTGGCTCTTAATCGTACCATGTTGGAATTGAAATTGGTTAAATTGTGTGCGTTTGGTGAGATTATTCAAACTCTTAATCGTACCATGTTGGAATTGAAATACCGTACGGTCGTGGCAAGTGATAAAATCAAAAGGATACTCTTAATCGTACCATGTTGGAATTGAAATGCAAGAAGTAACAACTATGAAAAGTTCAAATAATCCTCTTAATCGTACCATGTTGGAATTGAAATTAGCTATAACCGTACATTCCTAAATAGACTTCATCCTCTTAATCGTACCATGTTGGAATTGAAATTCAGGAAACAAAAGAACGTGAACAGATTTTATCTAGACTCTTAATCGTACCATGTTGGAATTGAAATTTTATTCTCCCGTAAAAATTCCCTTCTCTGTATGTACTCTTAATCGTACCATGTTGGAATTGAAATGAAGTTTTCACGCTAGGTGATCCAGACTATGAAGCCTCTTAATCGTACCATGTTGGAATTGAAATAAACACCACCACCAGGAATATCATCGATAACCTTCCTCTTAATCGTATCATGTTGGAATTGAAATGAAAGAGGCAATTAAAAAGCTCCAAAAGTACAAAGCTCCTCTTAATCGTACCATGTTGGAATTGAAATCACGCTCTTGCGGCCCGTTTTCCGCCACTTTCTCAGCTCTTAATCGTACCATGTTGGAATTGAAATCAAAGAAGGAAACGTATAGTTCGTGCGTGTATCCATTCTCTTAATCGTAACATGTTGGAATTGAAATAAATCATCGGCTACCTGAAGGGGCAGCACGGTCCGGACCACTCTTAATCGTACCATGTTGGAATTGAAATCCTGTATCTCCCTCTCCAATTCTCTTATAGTCTTTGGCCTCTTAATCGTACCATGTTGGAATTGAAATTGAATTCTTTCACTGAGGATATAAAAGAAACATTCAAACTCTTAATCGTACCATGTTGGAATTGAAATGGCAAAAGTACAGCCGTAAGCTTTCGGCTTACGCCCGCTCTTAATCGTACCATGTTGGAATTGAAATTAGCTTAGATCAGTTCGTTTATTTGAATTTTAGTGCTCTCTTAATCGTACCATATTGGAATTGAAATTTTATGGGATCGACACAATTAAAAACAATATTCACATTCTCTTAATCGTACCATGTTGGAATTGAAATCCTATTAACCACATGCCAATTTTTAGGGCTTCAGCTTCTCTTAATCGTACCATGTTGGAATTGAAATAAATTCAATGGAACAGCTTCACCATTTTGGCAGAAATCTTTTAATCGTACCATGCTGGAATTTGGTTGAGCTTAAGCGAGAACAAATCGTGAGCGTTAACTTGTTTAGAGCGCAAGAATCCGAAATTGCTTTTTTGCTGATTAGGTTGGTTTGGTTAGTGGGCTTAGCGAACAATTGAATTTCGAAAAAGGACTGTGTGAAATTGTACCATGTTGGAATTGAAATTCCCAATGCTCATCAATGTATCGGTGGCATTCGCGCTCTTTTAATCGTACCATGTTGGAATTGAAATAGGGTTCCATCCAACGCGGAGCTTCCCCTCGTATTCTCTTAATCGTACCATGTTGGAATTGAAATAGGTCAATACTTAGGGCTTTTTTTTATTATTACATTCTCTTAATCGTACCATGTTGGAATTGAAATGTGTGAAAAGTATAGGGCCTTTGAAATTCTTTAACCTCTTAATCGTACCATGTTGGAATTGAAATTTGTGAACTGGTTGACCTTTTGGGAGATGGTTTCGATCTCTTAATCGTACCATGTTGGAATTGAAATAAGGATATAGAAAACTGGAGTTGCAAACTGCTATGACCTCTTAATCGTACCATGTTGGAATTGAAATAATATAAACACAAACCCAAAAACCACATCTACGACACTCTTAATCGTACCATGTTGGAATTGAAATAGAATTTCAAAAGCGCAAAAGATGCGGTGGTGGATTCTCTTAATCGTACCATGTTGGAATTGAAATTTAATAGAGCCTTATCTTTTTCTTCGTTGATTGCTATCTCTTAATCGTACCATGTTGGAATTGAAATGAGCCTACACAGCACGCAGGAAAACGGCCCTGAAACCTCTTAATCGTACCATATTGGAATTGAAATGTTTTCATTCTCATCCTGCCTCAATTTCCAGACTTGCTCTTAATCGTACCATGTTGGAATTGAAATGTTGCCAGCACTTCCGCCAAAGGGGTGGCTCAATCTCTCTATCGCACCATTGTGGAATTGAAATTTGTATTCATAACAGTAACGAATGTGTTTCAGTAGTGCTCTCTATCGCACCATTGTGGAATTGAAATGTTGAGCAGCACCTTCTCTGGCCCTTGCTTCATTCGTCCTCTCTATCGCACCATTGTGGAATTGAAATAAAAGAGGATAGAGGCAAGAGCCAGGAACGGATTACTCTCTATCGCACCATTGTGGAATTGAAATCCCGAATAGCCTACATCGAAAGATACGGGCATAATACTCTCTATCGCACCATTGTGGAATTGAAATAAATGAATTAAGGGAAAGGTAGCCAAAGCCCTGCACTCTCTATCGCACCATTGTGGAATTGAAATAGGAATACAAGGAGAATGAAATTGCAAATGATAAACTCTCTATCGCACCATTGTGGAATTGAAATGCTGGATTTCATGTTGTAACCGAGTCTGCAGGTTCCTCTCTATCGCACCATTGTGGAATTGAAATCTAACTAAGTATGAAAAAATGCTTTTAGCACAAGAGCTCTCTATCGCACCATTGTGGAATTGAAATGATTCAAAACTATTGGAAGAAGCTGATAACAAGATCTCTCTATCGCACCATTGTGGAATTGAAATAAGGGTGCCAACTGCCACCCAACTACCCCGCAACGCTCTCTATCGCACCATTGTGGAATTGAAATTGGTAGAAGTATTCCTTACCTCCTGCTCGAACCACTCTCTCTATCGCACCATTGTGGAATTGAAATGATGGAGTTAATGCTGGTACTTTGGGAATTCACATTCTCTCTATCGCACCATTGTGGAATTGAAATGTATAGGCTCTCATGATATTACCTACAAAGTAGAAAACTCTCTATCGCACCATTGTGGAATTGAAATATAAATGGAAAGTACCTGGTTAATGGAGTTGAAACCTCTCTATCGCACCATTGTGGAATTGAAATTTAAGACCGGTCTTCGCATGGATATGACAAAGCATCTCTCTATCGCACCATTGTGGAATTGAAATGGAGAAGTTGGCCGAAGTCTATAACAACCAGGGGGTCTCTCTATCGCACCATTGTGGAATTGAAATATTGGAGAAGCAGAAGGTGAAAATTTGATGAACCTCTCTTAATCGTACCATGTTGGAATTGAAATAACCGGATGCCGGTCCACCCTCGCAACGTAAAAACCCTCTTAATCGTACCATGTTGGAATTGAAATTAGTTGAGTCAAGAATATTTCCTGAAAACGCATTTGCTCTTAATCGTACCATGTTGGAATTGAAATACCGGTTATTATTAATTACTCCTGTACTGTTGAATCCTCTTAATCGTACCATGTTGGAATTTGGTTGAGCCTAAGCGAGAACAAATCGTGAGCGTAAACTTGTTTGGAGCGCAAGAATTCGAAATTGCTTTTTTGCTGATTAGGTTGGTTTGGTTAGTGGGCTTAGCGAACAATTGATCCCGACAAAGAACTTTTAGCCAATTTGCTTTGCAAAAATGGAAAGTGCTAAATCGGGACCAGCAGAGCTGGAATAATGGAGATGAAAGTAAGTTAGGGGGTGTTAGTTGCTAATTGTACTGAGTTGGAATTGAAACTACCATTTATCTGCTTAGAGTTACTTTGCGTTTTAGTTACTGTTGTACTTGTTTAGATTATCCCAAAATAATTATACATTTTGTGGACAGGAGATATTTTTGGATTTGAGGAAAGAATTTCATAATTTGTATATTGTAATGGTTCGTTAACATTACATTGACATATTTTTAGACATGTAAGTAAAAGGCTTCCTGAATGGAGGCCTTTTTTTGTAGGGATGGGAAGATTACAATCCCTATTCCACCCTAAGGGGGAATCTCACATTTTGACAAATTCGACAAAGGGGATGTTTTTGCCTTCTCGTAAGAGAGTTAGGGCCTGAGAATATTGATTGAAAGCTTCAGTTAATCGATCTTGCTCCTCCTCAGAGCACTCCAAAGCTTCCAATGTTTTCTGGGTTGAAAGGACTTGGCCGGTAAGGTTACGGGCCGGGATTTCAGGTGTAATGGATTTGAGCCAGAGGTGGATGTTGCTATTCATGCAATGGAGGAAGGTTACGAATTGGTGCATCTCTTTGGAAATGTGTGGCAGTTGGGTTAGTATGTTCCGGATTAAGAACTGATTCTCTTCTTCTGTTTTTCCATTGCCCAAAACTTTTAGAATGGCTTTTAGGGCGAGTATGTGCTCCTCGATTTCTTCTAATAGGAGATCGTACCGGGAGAGGTCTAATCGGGTTTCCTGGTCTTCTTTTGGGGCCAGGTCTTCGAATTTTAATTTGTAGAGGTGGATGGCTCGGATTAAGCGGAGTTTGGATTGGATGTGGTGAAGGACAGAAAGGGTGGAGTTTTTTTTCATGGTGTTTATTTAATGAGTATTGATTTGTGAGTGATGAGTAACGGGCCAGGATGTATCCTGGCCGTGCTATTGCAAATGAGTGATACTGCTGATCAATCCCCCTAACCCCCTTTGCCAAGGGGGATTTGAAGCTGGATTTCCCGGGTGAGGGTGGATTGGATGAGCTGGAGGGAGGATTTGCTTCGGGCCTGATCCGAAATGAGCTGGATGATGCGCTGGTATTCGGTTGCGAGGGTGTCGGGATAGGGTTCCTGGTAAACTAGTTTGGTGAGGAAGTCTTTGAAGCCTTCTTTTTTGTTTTTGTGGCTTTTGTATAGGATCTCGCGATAGAGTGGCGGGAGGTTCTCCAGAAGCTCTACGTTGGCTTTGTGCATTTCAGAGGCCAAGGTATTGGCATGAGAGGTGAAGGTCTTGAGCCGATGGGAGAAGTATTGGTGGTGCTCCTCTGCTGTATGCCGTGCGATTAGGCCTGATGGCGAGGCCATCACGAAGTAGCGAGGATGCTCTACGACGATCTCGATGGATTCGATGAGTCCGCACTTGAGGTTGAGCTCACTTTTTATCTCCATCAGGTCTTTGAGCTCCAGTTGAGCCTCATTCATGATCCGGACGAGTCCTGGAGAGAGGAGTGCCTGGTTTTCCAGGTAGAAGCCGATGAGTAGATGGGCTTGTTGGAGGAGGTTGTTTAGGTAGGATTTTAGTGTTTTCATGGGAATAATTTTTAATGAGTAATAAGTGGTGCTATTAGGCCACGGCATGCCGTGGCGGTACTATAGATGTATCAATTTTATCCAAACATACCCGAGGCGACCAATCAGGTGCGTTTTTTTCGGGAGCGGGGGCCGGAGCGGATGGTTTTTCGGTTTTGGTATCCGGGACGGCTGACGCTCGGGGAGGCCGGATGGCGGGGCCATCGGTTTGCTGGTTTTTGTGCTTTGGGTGTGGGCATAGTGAGATTTATTTTTGATTTAAAGGGGACACGATTTATCGTGTCCGTACTATTTTATGGTGAATGATAATTTAAATCAATCCCCTAACCCCCTTCGCCAAGGGGGAATTGCGGTAGTGCTAATGGTGACAGAATGCAGGAGATTCCTGGTTGCTGGTTCTTAAGGTCAATCCCCCTAACCCGTTGGCTGCGCCGAATGCATCGCATTACTCCAAGGGGGAATCGTGCCCGTGCTATTACTCTTGGGGCGGGTTCCTAAGGGAAAACAGCTGGTGGCTGTCTTCCCTTAGGAACCCTTCTTACAACGGGTCCACTTTTTGCAAGTGGTGGATGTGCTTCTTCAAACTGGGTTTTGTGCGCAGGCGGATGTAGGAGGTGATGGCATTGGAGAGCTGCACCATGACCCGGCCGTTGTGAATGACCAGCTGGTAGGCCTCCTCATCTCCGTAGATGCGGCAGAAATCCAGGTGTTCGATGGGCACCAGTGCGGGCTGGTACCGGTGGCGCATTTTGATGTATCCGGCATCCCACGCCCGCTGTCGGTAGCGTATGACAGTGGATTTACCCAACCGCAGCACAAGGGCCAAGTATTTGGCCGGAAGATCCCGGCAGCTACAATTCGTCCTGGAACGCCCTTTTTTTCGTTCCGATTGTTTTGCTGTCCGGTATTTGTACTGCAGGTAGTAGGTGACCACTGCGGCGTAGATGAATGGTCGGAAGTTGGGGAACTGATCCGGGGTAAAGAGGGCTCCGGTGGCACTCCGGAAGCCCAGCTTTCGGGCAAGGACCGGGTAACCGACCACACGAATGCTCCCCCGCTTTGCGTTCATGGTTACCCAGCCCTTTTTCAAAAGCCAACTCAGATTTGCCTCCAGGGTACGCTGGTCCTTTATGGCCAGCTGGTCCCGGATGGCGTTTTTAACCCCAGGCGAAAGAAGAAGGTGACCCGACCCCATGGACTTGAAGCATAGGTACAGCTTGACGGGGTTGACCTTCCGGTTGGAAAGGGCAAACACCAGCAGCTCGATGGGTATGTTCATGGGGCGGGGGTTCATGTTAATTCAATTCTATGGTTTGATTGGAATTGAGTTGCTTATTAAGAAGCAGATTGATTTCTTCCACAGGGTAGAAGTAGGTGTTTTCAATCCTGCTGAATGGGATGGATCCCCTGTTGCGTAGGCGCTGCAGGGTGTTTTCGGAAATGTTCAGCATTTCCTGAACTTCACTGGAGCGAATCCAATTTCGTTGCCTGTGGTTCTTATGGGAGAGTTTTTTGATCTCTGCCAGTAGTTCCTCTTTTAGATTGTTTAGATCTTTTCGAGTTATAAAATCTACTTCCATAATTGTCTGATTTAATTATGGAAGTGAATTTAATACATAGGGGAGGTAATCCGTGGAAATGTTACCATGGATTTCCTAAGTTCCACTTGATAATCAGGCTGTTATTTTGTGATTTTTTTTATATTTTCCTCTAAAATGCTTAAAATTTTTTCGAATGCGGGTAGAATATTCTTCTCGTTGCTGCGAATTTGAGCGATGAGGGTACGGATGTTTTTCATCGGTTTGTCTGTTTCGTAAAGAAGATGTTTTTCGAGTATTGAGGCCAGTTGGCTATCGGTTTCAAAATTCAAAAGTATTTTGGAATCGCAGATCAGGAGGGAGAGTAGTGTGACTTGTATTCGATTCAGGGGGGATCGCAACTTGAGAATTTCCTGAGAAGAGGAATTCTCTTTAAGGGGAATGAGGTAGGAGCTGTAGTTTTCCTCTATGAATTGAAGTATCGGGGTGGTTAAAACATTTTGTATTAGGGAGCGAATTTGCATTTCGGCCAGGTAGAGGGGATCGTACTGCACCTGGGAATTCAGCAGGGATTTCAGATTGTTATTGATTTCCGGATGATTTAATTCCTGAAGAAGATTGTGGTTGATTTGAAGGAAGTTGACAAAGGTTTCTTTTTTTAACTTGAGGGAATGGTGCCGGATTTCTTTTTCTATATTTTGTTTGCGTGCTAAAGCTATTTTTTCATAGAATAGGATTTGGTCCGTTATGAATTTATCAGAAACGGCAGGGGAGCGCCCCACCAGAATGGATCGGTTGCAACTGGCTTCAATTAGTTCGGAGTAGATAGTGTTGCCGTCAAGGAAAGTTTTTAGTGCTTGGAGTTCGCGGAGCAGGAAGAGGGAGTTGCTGTGCTGCTTTTTGGAGGTCTCATAATTCTCAAGGTTATACTTGATTCGGTTCTGTAGTAAGGTGAGTGCATCGGTTAGGATTTTACTTTCGGGAAAATCCATTTTAATGATGGTATTGAACAGAGATTGAATGTAGGTTTCAATCCGGTTCAGGAAGAACAACATGTCCTCTTCCTGGGAAAAATTCAATGTTTCCGCTTTGAGGTAGTCGATGAAATTAAGAGTTTCATCCCAAATGGCTTGTTGCAAAGGTTTGGGTAGGGGATGTTCGAGGGAAGCTTGATGCTGGTATTCCTTTAGCCAGTTGGAAGGATCCTGTTTGAACTGACGGATTAAATTGTAAAAAAAATCCAAAGAGGGAATGTCCTTTTTCTTTACCATAGGGCCGTAGTAGTTTGGTTAAGTCCTATGGGTAATAAATATATAAAAAATATTATGTTTTTAAAATTATTGGTTCGATTTTTTTAGATCCTCCTTTTTAGGGGTGAAATGTACTCTTAGTTTTTGCATTTCGTTGCTGATTTGGGATTCCACAATTTTTGAATAGATCTGAGTGGTTCGCACGGATTGATGCCCCAACATTTTACTGACTGCTTCCATGGAAATTCCGTTGGCCAGGGTAACGGAGGTGGCAAAGGTATGCCTTGCCAGGTGGAAGGTTAGGTTCTTGTTGATTCTGCATAGATCTGCGATTTCCTTCAGGTAGCTGTTGAGCTTCTGATTGCTTAGAACGGGCAGAAGTTTTCCGGAGGAGCTGGAAAGAGGATGGTCTTTGTATTTTTCAATAATCCTTAAGGCCGGGGGGAGAAGAGGGATGTTGCTTGTGGTGCCCGTTTTCTGTCTCTGGATGGAAAGCCATTGACAAGCATCAATTCCAGTAACGATGGCATCCTGAGGTAGTTTTTTGATATCGATGTAGGCCAGACCGGTATAGCAGGAAAAGACAAAGAGATCTGCTACCAGCTCCAATCTTTGAGTGGAGAATCTGTAGTTGATAATGCGATCTAATTCCTGCTGGGTAAGGAATCCTCTTTCCACCGGTTTCGTTTTGACTTGGTAGTGAATGAAGGGATCTTTTTCCAACCAGTCCAGTTTGATGGCCAGGTTAATTATCTTCTTGAGGTTCTTGATGTATTTGGCTGTGGTGTTGTGGTTGCACTTTCGATCCAAGCGGAAGTATTTGTCGAGGGTGGTGACAAATTGGTAGTTGAGTTCTGAAAGGGGAATGTCTGCCAGGTTGTATTCCTGTTTGAGAAAGCGTTTGATGTGCTCCATTGTGGTTTGGTAACGCAGAATGGTTCCTGGTGCGTATTCGGTGTTTTCGAGTTCTTTGATTTGTAGGTTGTGGTATTTAAAGGCTTCCAGCAAGGTTCTCTCCCTACGTTTGCGGCCCAGTAGTAAGTTTTTCAAAATGGCAGAGGAGATGGGCTGGTTGTGGTCGAGCAGATAGCGGAAATGTTTCTGAACTTTGGAGTCGATGATCTCAAAGAAGAGTTTTAGCTCTTTGGCCAATTGAGCGTTTCCAGCGGGTTCACCTGCTTTTTTGTTCCATTTTGAAAGGGGGATCTCTTTTTTAAGGGAGATTTCGGCGTTGATTCCTTTGTAGTAAATCCGCATGAAGAGGGCACCGTGCTTCTTTTTTTTGCTTTTTCCTTCCCTTAGAAAAAAGGAGACTTTGGGGATGGTAATTGAATCCATAATGGGTATAATCCGATTTTTTTTCGATTTATTTACTACTCAAGGTACGGGATTAATTTTGTAATGTCAAGTATTACAGGTGTATGTGTGTGTTTTGTCTGGTTTTACTGTTTAGTAGTATGGTGTTCTTATGTCCTGGAGGTTAAATAGAAAAAGGGTTCTAGAATGGTTCGAAATAAACTGATGGAATTTGGGTGTAGAAGGTAATTGCCTGGAAATGAAAAACCCACCAAATGATTGATTTGATGGGTTTTGGTGCCTGATGCGAAATCAGGTTGTGAACACGGAGGGATTCGAACCCCCAACCTCCTCGGCCGTAACGAGGTGCACTATCCAGTTATGCTACGCGTCCGTTTCGTTTTGCGATGCAAAGATAGATAAAATTCTTTATTCTGAAACATTTTTTCTTTGTTTTTTCAAAAACAACTACTTTTTGAATCATGTGTTGCATCTTAAGTTGTTTAAATTCTATTAGGTAAGGTTTTTTTGGTGGTAGTAAAAA
Source organism: Marinifilaceae bacterium (assembly GCA_041725895.1). GTDB lineage: Bacteria > Bacteroidota > Bacteroidia > Bacteroidales > Marinifilaceae > JBGRQA01. Next base: position 81,313 of record JBGRQA010000025.1, on the reverse strand, counting down.
AAGACTTAAATTTAGTTTTAACAAATTTTAAAATATAATCCTCCTTATTGTAAAAGGGGATTCCTTCAGGTTTTGTATTTTTGTTTGTACATAATCAATAAAGTTTGAAAGAATGAAGAAATTTCTAAAAATATTTGGTGGCTTTCTGGTTGTCTTGGTGGCGCTTATGATTATTCTGCCCTATGTCTTTAAAGATAAAATCTTGGAGAGAGCGAAAATTGAAATGAACAAGGCGGTGGATGCTAACATAGAGTTGGGAGATATTTCCCTGTCTATGTTTAAAAGTTTTCCTAACCTCTACCTGGAACTGGAAGACATTGCGGTGATTGGGAAGAACGAATTCCAGGGAGATACACTGGTTGTTTTGGATCGTTTCTATACAGCGGTTAATTTGTCTTCATTGTGGTCGGGTGAAGCGATAGAGGTGGGAGCCATTGTTTTGGATCAGGCCAGAGTAAATGCAATCGTTCTGAAGGATGGGAAAGCCAACTGGGATATTGCGAAGGAGAGCAGTGAGACCATTGAAGAGGAAAAATCAGCTGAGTCTGAAGGTAGTTCTGATTTCAAAGTGAGATTTGAAGAGGTGAATGTGAATGGATTTTCACTGCTTTATGATGATGCCTCCTTGAAGACTCGGATGGAAATTGCGAATCTTGATCTTAGATTAGCTGGTGATTTTTCGGCCAGGGAAACCAACTTGGATCTTGTTACCGAATTGAATGGAGTTGAGGTCGAGTATGAAAACGTAAAGTATCTGAAAAAAGCAAAAATGAAATTGGAGGCTGTGATTGCAGCCAACCTGGAGAATATGGTTTTCCATTTTAAAGACAATCAACTCTATTTGAACGATCTTGAGTTTGGTGTGGATGGAAGTTTTGGGATGAAGGAGGATGCCTACGATTTGGATTTGAAATTGGATGCCAGGAAAACCGACTTCAAAACACTCCTTTCCATGGTTCCGGATGTGTTTAAAACGGATTTAAAGGGACTGGAGACCTCCGGAAACCTGGCGTTGAATGCTTATGTGAAGGGGGAATATCGAGAAGATCATCTTCCCGGATTTGGGGCAAGTTTAAAGGTGGATAACGCGCGCTTTAAATATCCTGATCTGCCGGAATCGGTGGAAAATATCTTTGTTGATGTTGAAGTCCGCAATCCAGGAGGAGATGCCGATAATACAGTGACTGATGTGAATCGTTTCCATGTGGAGATTGCCAATAATCCTTTTGATGCAACGATGCATGTTAAAACTCCGGTAAGTGATCCTGAAATTGATGGAGTGTTTAAAGGGGTTATAGATTTTGCCAAAGTAAAACATGCTATTCCTATGGATAGTGTGGATATTGCCGGGATTGTGAATGCTAACGTAAGCTTTAATGGCAAAATGTCCTCTATTGAAAAAGAGAGATACGAGGATTTTATGGCCAAGGGAGATGTGAAACTGAAAAATTTTGAGTTTAAAACGCCGGATTTTCCACAGGGAGTTCGAATTTTGAATTCGGCGCTTAGTTTTACGCCTAAATATATTAGTCTGAATTCTTTTGATTCCAGAATAGGGAAATCAGATGTGAAATTAAGCGGGAAGATTCATAATTATATACCCTACGCATTAAAAGGACAAACGCTTAAAGGAGATTTTCGGATGAATTCCAACTGGATGGATCTGAATGAATTTATGAGCGAAGAGGAGCAGGAAGAGGTGAAGGCCGCTCCGGCTACACCAGGGGATACCATTCCTCTCTCAGTAATAGAGATCCCTGCTAACCTTGATCTGAAGTTGGTTTCCAATATGAAGAAGATCCGATTTGACAAATTGGACATTCAGAATGTAAAGGGATTGATTGTAGTTAAGAATTCGGTTGCTGTTCTAAAAAATCTGAGCATGAATATGCTGCAGGGAGGGATGACCATGAATGGTAGCTATAGTACGCAAAATGTCAAGGAACCCTCAATGGATTTTGGCTTGGATGTTCAGAATTTTGATATCAAATCGGCTTATGAATCTCTAAGTATGGTGAAGGAAATGGTTCCTGTAGCTATGAATTGTGAGGGGAAAGTTTCTGCAGATTTAAGTATTGCATCCAAAATGGATGAGGAAATGAGTCCCAAAATGAAAACCCTAAACGGTAAGGGTGCTTTTCATTCCAGAAAAATTATCATATCGGACAACAAAGCATTTGATACTCTGGCTAAGCTTTTGAAGAATGATAGTTACAAGCGAATCTCACTGACGCAATTTGATATGAAATTCCTTATTAAGGATGGAAACGTTAAAGTGCCTCCGTTTAAAGTCAAAATTGCAGGTCATGATGCCACTATATATGGAACACAGTCTGTAGAAGGAAATCTGGATTTTACCATGGATATGAAGCTTCCTAAAAATGAACTGGGGAAAGAGGTGAATCAGTATTTCGATAAGCTACCAGGGTACGATAATGTTCCGGATCTTGATGTGGCTGTAAAAATTGGTGGAACGGTTAGCGATCCGGAAGTGAAGCTGGATTTGAGTAAAGCCATTAAGCAGGCTCAGTATGCAGTAAAGAAAGAATTGGAACGCAGAGCCAAAGCGGAGCTTAAGAAAAAAGGCGATAAGTTGAAGAAAGAACTGGAAAAGAAATTGAAAGGTTTTTTTAAGTAGAAGAAACCTCTTTTCTAATGATACAATCCCTTTGCTTCGGTGAAGGGATTTTTTTATAGCTGTCTTTTTCCATCCTATTGATAATCCCTGGTTTCATTTTTTTAAAGGTCTTTGGCGATTCCAATTGAGAAGGGGGTAAATGGGGAAATAGGCCAAAAAAAAAGCTTTCCATACGGAAAGCTTTTAATATTTTCGGGTAAAACCAGACTAGAATCTTCTTTCTTTGATTCTTGCTTTCTTACCAGTAAGAGCGCGTAGGTAGAAAATTCTAGCTCTTCTAACACGACCTCTCTTGTTCACTTCAATTTTCTCGATGAAAGGAGAGTTGAAAGGAATGATTCTTTCTACACCGATGTTACCAGACATTTTTCTGATAGTAAAGGTTTTAGTAGAACCGCTACCTTTAATCTGAATGATTACTCCTCTAAAGATCTGAGTTCTTTCTTTGTTACCCTCTTTAATTTTGTAGGATACGCTGATAGTGTCACCAGCACCGAACTCAGGAAGTTCTCTTTTTTCACCTGCAAAAGCTTGTTCTGCAACTTTAATTAAATCCATCGTATAAAATTTTTTTAATGTTGACGAGCGCAATATTACATATTTCGTTGTTGCATGTAAGAGATTACGCACGAATTCGCCGCAAAATTAATAAAAAGAATCTGAATCGAAAAGCAAAGTCTGTAAATCTTATTGTTTTTTTAGAATGCAATTCAACCTCCCAGGTATTCCTTGTTTTTCTTTCCGATCATACGAATCAAAAGTACAAAAAAAGGGAGTCGAAAGTGACTCCCTTTTCAAACTGAAAATGTTTTAATTAGTGCGCAGCACCTTTTACTTTTAATTTATCTCCAGTGGTTTTAGCAACATTTTTGTAAAATTCTTTGCTGTAACCTGGTTGTTTCATTTTGGGATTTTGTTTGTTGCCATCTTTTTCTTTGATGTTTCCATCCATGAATTTAGCAAACAAATATCCGTAGAAATCTCTCCACTCTTTGGTCAGGTTATCTCCCTGGTTGCAGGTGAAGTCAGTTAGGAATTCAATAGCCATATCCTTATTATCCTTGAACATACCTTCGGCAGCATGATCGATGATTTTGGTAAAGGCGTAGTATTTGTTTTCCAGTTCTTTCTGCTTCTTACGGATCTCAGGGTGGATTTCGCTGTAACGAGTGTAAGCAAAGTTAGAAACCTGGTTGAATACCCAGAATGCAGAATTGTTAGTGAAATCCATCATTTTACCGTTTCCTACCGCATAGGATTCAGGAACACGGGTAACACCACAATATACGGGGAAGAATACGGTAGAACCGGCATCATCAACACTAAACCAGTTGATTCCACCAACTGCATCAGGAAGCCAGTTACGAGCCTGGGCAACAAAGCAGAAACCAGTTTGTTGTGTAGCAGTTGCACGTTCGTTGCAGTAGGCAACTCCGTCAACTTTCCAGGTAAGTGGTCTCCAACGGTAAGGGTTTCCGAAAGGACCAGCGCCTAAATCTTTAGACATATCCAGTTCGGTTCCCTCCAGGTGGTTTCTCATGAAATCCATTACCTCCAAAGGAGAAACTTTCTTGTCTGGCTTGATCCAAAGTGGCATACGATTGGTTGCATACCCCTTTTTGTCGTGTTTTACGTTTCCTTTGGCGTAATCGTAATATTTTGCCATATCGCCGTTGATTTCGTTGAAGAAAGCCCACACACGCATTTCACAGAAACGAGCTCCACCAAAATCAACAGGAGCATAAGTATCAGAGAAGCTGAAGTCTTTGTTTTTGCCTTCTTGAGGATAAAAACCTTTTTCTTTGGCGAAAGAGATAACATCTTTTGCGTATACATTCTCTACTTCAGGGTTGAAGATCTTATCCATTTTGTCTGAAGAGATGGAGTTTTTTCCTTCCAATGGGAAAGTTGTGATACGAGCCTGGTTGGCATGTCCGCTAACGTAACCGTCAGGAATTCTGCGGGCAACCCAAACGGCACCTTTCTCACCGTTTCCTTTTCCAATCATTTCCATAATCCAAACCTCATTTGGATCAATAATAGAGAAGGATTCTCCGGAACTGTAGTATCCGTAGGTTTCCACAAGTTCGGTCATAACCTTAATGGCTTCACGGGCATTTTTAGCTCGCTGAAGAGCCAGATACATCAAGCTACCGTAATCAATAATACCACCTTCCTGAGAAGATAATTCTTTACGACCGCCATAGGTAGATTCACCAATAGCCAATTGGAATTCATTCATATTTCCAACTACCGAATAGGTATGGGCAACTTGTGGAATTTGTCCCAGGTATTTTCCAGTATCCCATTCGTGAATGTCCATCATGGTTCCTGCTGGCCAGTCCTGTGCCGGACGGTAATACAGTTCACCATACAATACGTGTGAGTCGGCTGCGTAAGTAACCATAGTTGATCCGTCCACAGTAGCTCCACGTGTAAACAGAAAATCGGTACATGCATTAACCTGCTGAGCTGTAAAGGATGAGATCAGCATAAGGAACGCAAATACTGCAGAAATCTTTTTCATCATTGTTTAAATATTTATTGGGTATTTTGGATATTAAATCGTTTTCCAATTCAATTCTTACAAAAATAGCAAAAAAAAGAATTGATGAAAGACCCATTCAATATATTTCAATGTTGCGAAAAATAAGGGGTGGAGCCTGATTGCGAAAAGGGGACGGGATGGAATTACTATGAAAAAGAAAAGATTAGTGCACCGGGAAAAGTTGAGGAATCTTTTCCCGGCTGAATGCTATTTACCAGATAAAGTGGTTGGTATAGTGAGTTTTGTTGTCTTTGTGATCGGTGATTGTTAGTTTCAGGGAATGTTTTTGACCTGATTTCAGGCGTTTGGAGTCGAATTTGTAGAATATCTTGTTTTTCTTGGCATCGTATTCAAACAGAACCCATTTCCCATCAATCTCACCCACATAGCTTTTTATTCCGGATAATTCATCTTTGATCAGAAATTCAATGCGTTTGTGTTGCTTTAGGTTTAGACCTTTGTATTTTTTTACTGGTCGAATGGTTGGGGCAATTGTATCGACAGTAATTACAAAATTGCCAAATTCCCGAATTTTGGTTTTTACCCATCCATCAAAAAAGAGCCCACCCATATTGTGGAGTTTGCCTCTTTTGTCAATGCGGGCAACCAGTGCTTTGTCCTGCAATTTCTCAGGCAGGTTTCGGGGGCGAATTCCCAAAGTAAAGTGTTTGTGAACAGGGGTGTTCTCATTGTGAATATGATGCTTTGCCGAATAGAAGGTATTGGCTGAATGCTGATTTTTGTAGTTAAAGTAAAGGGTGTCATAAAGACAATTGGCAGGCAATAACAGTTCGAGACTATCCTTTGTGAATTTGTTGGATTGATTGTATGGCATAACTTGCACAAATTCACGGGTAGTATTTTGGGGTTTGGTTGATACAGAATTTACCTTGAATCGTAGTATTGCCGTGTTCCTGTTGGCGTCTTTTATTTTAAACTCCAACGAATGGGTAAGGTCATCTGTAAAATGGATAATTCCCTTGTCTTTTACCCTTTTATAAATACTGAGCTTGTTGTTGGGTGCAAGAAAGCACTTGTGGATCCTTTTTCGATATTGTTTGTTAAGCTGGTAATCCATATGGCTGTTAATATACCGACTTTCGGCAAAGGAGAATTCCGGGATGGAGAATTCCGTTTTTAACTCATTATCTACCCGAAATTGAAGACTGTAAATGCCACACTTACTCCAGGTATCGTTCATGTAATCATTGGCCTCAAGAGCAAATCCGATTTTCCCGTGAAGCTTGATTTTTGGGGCGCCTTTTAGATGGTAGGCGTTATCATAATAAGTGACCGAAAATTTTTGTCGTGTTTTCTTACCATTGATGCTGCTTTGCAGATCCAGAGGATAGATGTAGAGACTGAAAATTTTGGGTGCTTTAGTGTCTTTTATTTTGAAACTGAAGAGCAATGGATTTACCGGGTGCTCACTTTTTGTTTCTCGAATTTCAAAATGCAGATGTGGCCCGGCGGATGATCCGGTGTTGCCTGAATAGGCAATCAGGCTCCCTTTTTTGAACACGAATTTATTTTTCGGGACAGGAATATCGATTTCAAAGGAATTACGTCGGTATTGTTCTGAGAGGATATAATTTTCTAGTGCGGGGGCGAAGCTTTTTAAATGGGCGTATACAGTTGTGTATCCGTTTGGATGGTCTATGTAGAGGGCTTTACCATAGCCCCCTGCTGATATTTTGATCCGGCTGACAGTGCCTTGTGCTGCTGCATAAACTCTCTTCCCGGTGGTGAAAGTGCGAATATCAATTCCGGAGTGGAAATGGTTGTTTCTTAGTTCACCAAAGTTCCCCGAGAGGGTGATTGGAAAATCCACAGGCGAGCGAAAATAATCCCGGGGGAGTTCTTTTCCCCATAATCCCGTGTGAAAAAATATTGCAATCAAACAAATTATACCTGTTTTTATGTTCATGTCTCGCATTCTTTTGCAAATTAACTCAATAGAGAGAATATCTCTGTTTTTCGTACAAAAAAACAAAATTTTTAAGAATATAAATGGAAAATAAAAAGTAATATTTTTGATTATTTTCTCAGCAATGTTAATTTTGTAGAAGAAATGAAATCATGATGAATACAGAGCAAGACGAATTAATCCGGAACCTGCGGGAAAAAATAAATCAGATTATTTCGTTGTACGAAAAAACCAAGGATGAAAAGCAATCTCTTTTGCATGAGAAACTTGAACTCATGGAAAAGGTAGAGTTGCTTTCACGGAAGAACGAAGAGCTCATGCATCAGTATGATACATTGAAGCTGGCGAAAACTATTGCTGCAGGCAGTGATGATTCTCACCATGCAAAAATAAAGATCAACCGAATTGTGCGGGAAATTGACAAATGTATTGCTCTTTTGAATCGATAATCATAACTTAATGGAAGAAAAACTTTCGATAAAGATAAATGTAGCCGATCGTTATTACCCCCTGAAAATTGAACGAGATCAGGAGGAAAATATTCGGAAGGCTGCAAAGATGATTAACGATAAAATATTACAGTACAAACAAAAATATAAGGATAAGGATATACAGGATTTTTTGGCCATGGCATCTTTACAGTTTGTAATTAAAGTAATTGAAGGTGAAAACCGTCGGGATGTTTCTCCCATTCTGAATCAATTGAAAGAATTGGATCAGGAATTGGCCGAATTCATTGAGAAAGAGTAGTAAACGTTCTTTACATAGCATCAAGGTATTGCCCGCATTGTTTCTTTAGCGACCGAAACTCAACATTTAAAACATTAGAGTTAAGCTCGTTTTGTGAAGAACAGGCCTTGCTCCTGTTTACAGGATTCTCCTTCGGGGGACGTTGGACGTTTGACACAGAATGGCAGCTCTACCCATGTCATAATCGGGGTTTTGTATCAGCGTAAAGGATGGTGCGGGTTCTTTTTGTCAAAAAAATTGAGTAAGAATTACATATATATACTGATTAAAATTTATGAGATATGATTGAAATAATAATAGGATCTATTGCTTTTATTGGAGGCGGTGTGATCTCATATTTTGTGCTGCAGAAAGCGCTGCACAAAAAAAATGAGAACATCATAAAGGAGGCACAGGCAGAAGCAGAAGTGATCAAAAAAGATAAGATTCTTCAAGCCAAAGAAAAATTCTTCCAACTTAAAACTGAGCACGAAAAGCAGATTAATTCCAAAAATAATAAACTTCTGGCAGCTGAAAATAAATTGAAGCAGAAGGAGAATACCATGAATCAGCGCATGGATGATTTTCAGCGTAAGAAGAAGGAAGTGGATGCGATTCGTGAAAATTTGAATGTGCAAATTGATTTGGTGGAGAAGCGGCATGCAGAGTTGGAAAAAACCAAAAGACAACAGATTGAGCAGTTGGAAGCTATTTCCGGGATGTCAGCAGAACAAGCCAAGACTTCTTTGATCGACTCTCTGAAGGAGGAGGCCAAAACAGAAGCCATGTCTTATGTGAATGAGATAATGGAAGAGGCCAAAATGTCAGCCAACATGGAAGCCAAAAAAGTAGTTGTAAAAACCATTCAAAGAGTGGCTACCGAGACTGCGATTGAAAATTCAGTTACAATTTTCCACATTGAGTCGGATGAAATCAAGGGACGAATTATTGGTCGTGAAGGTCGTAATATCCGTGCTCTGGAGGCTGCCACCGGTGTGGAGATTATTGTTGATGATACCCCTGAAGCGATTGTCCTTTCCGGTTTTGATCCCGTACGTCGTGAGATTGCCCGTTTGGCCTTACATCAGTTGGTTACCGATGGTCGAATTCACCCGGCTCGTATCGAAGAGGTTGTAAACAAGGTAAGAAAGCAAATCGAGGAAGAGATCGTAGAAACAGGTAAGAGAACCTCTATTGATTTAGGAATCCATGGATTGCATCCTGAGTTGATTCGTATGATCGGTAAAATGAAGTATCGTTCTTCTTATGGTCAGAATTTGTTGCAACATGCGCGTGAAACTGCTAACCTTTGTGCTATTATGGCTTCGGAGTTGGGCTTGAATCCCAAGCGTGCCAAGAGAGCTGGATTGTTACACGATATAGGTAAGGTGCCTGATGATGAGCCGGAATTGCCACACGCAATTTTGGGAATGAAGATGGCCGAGAAGTTTAAGGAGAAGCCAGACGTATGCAATGCGATTGGAGCTCACCACGACGAGATCGAAATGACCACCATGATTGCCCCAATTGTTCAGGCTTGTGATGCTATTTCAGGAGCTAGACCGGGTGCGCGTCGCGAAGTAGTTGAATCTTACATTAAACGATTGAAAGATCTGGAGGAATTGGCTCTGTCATACCCTGGCGTACTGAAGACCTACGCTATTCAGGCCGGACGTGAGTTGCGTGTAATTGTTGGTAGTGATAAGATCAACGATAAGGATGCAGAAACCTTGTCATACGATATTGCTCAGAAGATTCAGGATGAGATGACTTATCCCGGACAGGTGAAAATTACGGTTATTCGTGAAACCAGAGCAATTAATTACGCGAAGTAAATATTCAGAACCATTGATATAAAAAAATCCATCCTGTTTTCAGGATGGATTTTTTTGTTCGATACACTTGTAAAGATCTTTAAAATTGGGAATAAAACTGTTTAGATTCAGTCGCTTGTAAACGCTGATTTGGTGCTCCAGAAGTCTTTTTATCAGTGTGGTGTTAGGGCATGGAGCGTAATGTTTTTTCAGGTTGGTGATTCCCTTTTGTTTTATGATGTACTCCAGTTCCTTGTGCCCAAATACATTGCCGCGGTCGATCGGGTTGATGTAGAAAAGGACTGGCCTTTCTCCCTCTTTTTTGGCTTTGGCATTAACATCTTCGTAGGCCAGCAAAACACTGCCGGTCAGGTTTATTCCGTAGATAGGAATATTGAGTTCCTGGGCTATGCCTGCGTACAAGATGGCCATAATAATGTAGTTGCCCTGTTTTTGTGTTAGTACGGCACTAATGTCGCCATCCCAATTGGTCGGTTGATTGGGTGGGAGGGTACGATAGTTGTATATATAAAAGAAGATATGATTCAGAATGCGAACCTTCTCCAATGCGGTTAACCGATCATTAAGTTCCAGCCAGACATCCGTTTTGATTTTTTGAATGTCTTTTTGAATTGGTTCGGTAAGCAGATGCGGGTTATAGCTTTTGCTTACCAAAATGGCCCCTTCTATTAAGTTCTTTTTGGAGCTTTTGCACCATTTGACCAATTCTTTTTTTATCCCATTGAATTCTATCTTCTTGATGATTTCCTCCAAACGATCCTGGAGGGGCTTATTTTTGGATTCCAGCCAGATGTCTTCCAGTACAGGAACTACTGATGTGGGAAGCTCCAGGAGCTTCTTCGTTACGCTTTGAAAAACCTCTGGATTGGGATCATCCAGTAAAGCCAAAAGGGCATCCAATTTCTTTTTGTCCATTTGAATTATATTTATCCAATAATAAATATAATAAAACCCGTAAGGAAAAACAATCCCTACGGGTTAATAGTTTGACGACTAATAAAGTAAAACTTATTTTGCCAGTCTGTCCAGTACGGTTTCGATCAGTTTTTTTACTGTTGGTTTGTAGTCTTTACTGGCATCTTTGGATACCCTGTTGGCTATAATTGCACAAACACAAGCAGCATTGTGCCCTAAAAGTTTTGATAAACCAAAAATGGCTGAACTTTCCATTTCGTAGTTGGTGATCTTTTGATTTTCGAACTCAAATTTTTCGATTTTATCATTTAGATCCGGATCTACAGTCTGAAGGCGAAGAACTCTTCCCTGAGGACCATAAAAGCCATTGGCAGAGATAGTAACTCCCTGGATCATATCCTGACCATTTAGTCGATCTATCAATTCTTCAGAAGCAGGAACCACGTATGGCGAAGCCAATTTTTCATTCCATTCCACGTAGTTTTTGAAGGCTTTTTCGAATTCCAGGTCCGAAACATTGTCTCTGTCTCCGTAGAAATTAAGCATACCATCAAACCCAATTGATTTGGCAGACAGCAGGAAGGAGTCAACGGGAATATTTCCCTGAAGTGCACCTGAAGTACCAATGCGAATCAGGTTTAATTTGGTGTGTTCCTTTTTGGGAGTTCTTGTTTCCAGGTCGATGTTTACAAGGGCATCCAGTTCGTTAACAACAATGTCGATATTGTCGGTACCAATACCTGTTGAGAGCGCTGTAATTCGTTTGCCTTTGTAGGTTCCTGTTCGGGTTACAAATTCGCGGTTGGCGATACGAGGTTCAACATCATCAAAAAAGCTCGCAACCAAATCCACACGACCGGGATCTCCTACAAGAAGAATGGTATCTGATATATGTTCGGGACGAAGGTGTAGATGAAATACGCTGCCGTCCGAATTAATGATTAGTTCGGATGATTTGATTTGTTCCATAATTGAAGCATTAATTTGTTAAAGAAACCTTGAGCCTTAAGTTATCAATTTATTTCTACAGACTCAAATTTGTTATATACTGCAACGAAGAAGCAGATCGAATACGTTTTGTCGATACCTTTTTCGATTTTCATCGCGACCTATCGGAAATTTTGTGTATTCATATAAATGGGGAAAGGGATCTGTTTTTTTGTGCCCATTTCTCTCCCGAAATAAAATGGTTGCCTGCAAAGTTAATTTAAAAATGGGGATAGTGAAAATTATGTCTTATATTTAAATCAAAAATAGAATGTAAATAATAAAAATTACCTGAATATGAAACAGAGACCTATCTATCTGATTGTGCTGATTGCTGTTGCGTTTATTCTGATATTATCAGGATCGAGCATGTTTGTAACTCTTCAACCTGGTGAGCGGGGTGTGATTTTCCGGAAGTTTACAACGGGGTTGGATAAGGAGCACATTTTTTACCCAGGATTCCATGTTATCGCTCCCTGGAACGATTTGCATACCTACGATGTGAAAGAGCAGAAAAGTGAAGAGACAATGGATGTTTTGGACAAAAGTGGTTTGTCTGTAAATATTGATGTATCGGTTCGTTTTAACCCTATTTACACAGAAATTGGATCTTTGCACGAAATTTTCGGAAAGAATTACATCAATCAATTGGTGATTCCTGAAGTGAGATCTTCGGTTCGTCAGGTAGCTGGTCGTTACACAGCTGAGGAGATTTATTCCACCCGTCGTAAAGAGGTTGAGGATGCGATTATTCAGGAAACCTCTTTGATTCTGAAGAAGAATCACATTGATATGAAGGCGCTGCTGATCCGTTCTATTAATCTTCCTGCTAAAATTAAGACCGCAATTGAGAGTAAACTGCAGCAGGAGCAGGAAGCCTTGGCCTACCAGTTTAAGTTGGAAAAGGAGAAGAGTGAAGCCGAGCGGAAGCGAATTGCAGCGGAAGGGGAGGCTCGTGCCAATAAGATTATCAACAGCAGTTTGACCACTGCTCTGTTAAAAATGCGTGGTATTGAGGCTACCATTAAGCTCTCCGAATCTCAGAATTCAAAAGTTGTTGTGATCGGAAGTGGAAAAGACGGCATGCCTTTAATTTTAGGAAACAATTAAGAAGTAATACTATCTCAGGAAAAACCGTTCAAATATTGAACGGTTTTTTTGTGCCTGAAAGTGGGAGGGGGAGAAAACCGGATATAGATATGCTCTTGCAATTTATGTGCGATATCGAACAGTATTTGTTCCGTAATCGTTCACTAAAATAAGTTTCTGTATAACCCAAGTTGCTGATAAAAAGGGGTGTAGTTTGTTTGGCATGAAAACTGTTTTTATGAATCCATTGAATGGAGGTTGTGCTTCTATTCAGTTCTTTAGGACACCATAAAGATTTAAAAAACCAATCAACTATGAGAGCCAACTTTCTTCTGATTCTATTTCTCCTGATTTTTTGCTCTCCAATTGCTTTTTCGCAGGTCCCTAAATTAGTAGAGGCCAAAAAAACAGAACTTCGACCGGTAATTGATGGAGTTTTGGATGATAAAGCCTGGCAGGGAGTACCGGTAGCCACAGATTTTGTACAATTGGATCCAGATAATGGCAAACCATCCAATTACAAAACGGAAGCTCGGTTTGTGTACGATAACACCTCTTTGTATATCGGGGTAATGATGTACGATCCTCACCCCGAAAAAATATTGACTGCCCTGAGTCAAAGAGACCGGGTTGGGAATGCCGATTTTCTTTCGATACTTTTGGATCCGTACAACAACGGGCAGGATGGATTTGAATTTCTGGTAACCGCATCCGGAGTGCAATGGGATGCACGGGTAATTCACCGGGAAGATACCAGTTGGGATGCTGTTTGGAAAAGTGCGGCAAAAATTAACAACCAGGGCTGGGTTGTGGAGATGGAAATTCCCTATTCAGCCATTCGTTTCCCCATAAAAGATGTACAGGAGTGGGGTTTGAATATAATTAGGAATGTGCAGCGAGACAGGGAAAAGGTCTCCTGGAACTTTATAGACAAGGAAGTGGATGGCTTTGTAAACCAATCCGGGCAATTGACTGGTATTCGTGATATCAAGCCTCCCTTGCGGCTTTCAGTAACACCCTATTTTTCCACCTACATGGATCATTCTTCCGACACGAAGAAATGGACCAACAACTACCGGGGCGGGATGGACCTGAAATACGGTCTGAACGGAAGTTTTACATTGGATATGATGTTGATCCCCGATTTTGGTCAGGTGCAATCGGATGACGAAGTATTGAACCTGTCTCCTTTTGAGGTACAGTTTGATGAGAAGCGTCAGTTTTTTACCGAAGGGACCGAGCTGTTCAATCGTGGAGGTATCTTTTACACGAGACGAATCGGAGGCCGTCCTATGGATATGTACGATGTGGAAGATCAGTTGGAAGAGAATGAGGAGATTGTTGAAAATCCGATCGAGTCAAAAATTGTTAATGCCACAAAAATTTCCGGACGAACCAGAAAGGGGTTGGGGATTGGAGTTTTCAATGCCATGACACGTAGTGCCTACGCTAGTATTGAGGATACCCTTACCGGGGATACCCGGAAAATTAAAACTCAACCCTTTACCAATTACAATATGTTGGTTGTGGATCAGCGTTTGAAAAACGAGTCCTATGTGAGTCTTTTTAATACCAATGTGCATATTCCGGACAGGAATTATACGGCCAATGTAAGCGGGACTGAGTTTCGCCTGAAAAATAATGCCAAGACCTATGAGTTGGGGGGAAGGGCAATTGTGTCTCAGAAATATCAATCGGATGAAAGTGACGATTTTGGCTATTTTTATCGGCTTTACTTCGAGCGCATTCGGGGTAATTTCACCTGGAATTTTTTCCATCGTGTGATTTCGGATGATTACGATCCCAACGATATGGGTTTCCTGTACCGGAACAATCAGATTAATAATAATCTGAACCTGTTTTACCGTATGTCTAAACCGGTAGGTCCCTTTTTGAGAATGTTCTCCTGGACGGGGATTCAGCATGAATCCCGTTTTGAACCAAGGCGGTATTCGCGCTTTACCATCCGGAATAGTACCAACATGACCTTTAAGGATCAAACCACATTAGGATTCTGGGGTTATGTTCGCCCCACCCATGGGTACGATTACGACGAGCCCCGTGTAGATGGGATGCGATACCGGGAGGAGTCGAACTATTTACTAAATCTGTGGATGTCGAGTGATTACCGGAAATCTTTTGCCATTGATATTGCGGGTGGGTATGGTGAACATCTTTCCTCCGCACATCAGCGAGAGTTTCGCCTGGAGGTGGAGCCTCGCTTCCGTTTCTCTGATAAATTTCTGATACAGGGGCAGGTGGAATGGAGGCGTCAGCTCAACGATCGTGGGTATGTGGACAATGAGGAAATAAATGGTGCTGATGTCGTTTATTTTGGAGAGCGCAATACCAGTTTTCTGGAGAACACCTTAAGTGCGAACTATATCTTCAACAACAAGAGTTCGTTAATTGTCCGGGCTCGTCATTACTGGGCCAAAGCGGAATACGACCAGTTTTTTGAGTTGAAGGACAACGGACGGCTTACAGCTACCAGTTACGATGAAAATAACGATATCAATTTCAATAGCTTTACAGTGGACCTTGTGTACACCTGGCGTTTTGCCCCTGGAAGCGAGTTAGCCCTGGTTTGGAAGAATTCCATTTTTGATTCGGAAGAGGAAGTGGCCCATAATTTTATTCGCAATCTGAAAAAAACATTTGATGCCACCCAATTCAATAGTTTTTCTGTAAAGGTGTTGTACTATCTCGATTTTTTAAGTTTAAAAAAGAGGATGTAGAATAAGGATGTCCGAATGGCAGGTAAAAGGATATTCGAACGGATGCGACAAGTATAATTAAACACACATATCTATCGTGCTTATCAAAGGCAATGATTGTTTGTTAGCTTGCGGTTCCATCTGACCGAAATACTAAAAATAGTAAATTGATGAAATAGGAGTTTTTTTAATCATAGTTTGTGTAAATCTTTTAGGAGAGAAGCGGCAAGCAGTGCAAATAATGTTTGCTGCTTTTCCCTAAAAGCTTAAATTTGCATAAAAAAATTTTAAGCTATGATACAACGAATTCAATCAGTATACCTTTTGGTAGTTTTTATTCTTACTGTACTAATGTTCTTCTTTCCATTGGCTCATTTGATTGGTGCCGATGGCAATGTGTTTGAATTTATCTACCGTGGAATTCCTGCTCAGCAGGAAGGGGGAGAAGCCATTCTGAAGGCCTGGCCTATTGCCATTCTTATGGGATTGATTGCTTTAGACAGTCTGGTAACCATTTTTCTGTATAAGAAACGTATGCTTCAAATCCGCTTTACTGTTTTCAATATCCTTTTGATGCTGGGCTTGATGGTGCTGATCTATTTTAATGTGAGCAACCAGGCTGAAGTGATGAATGCAAGCGTTGAATACAAATTGGTGAATGTATTTCCTTTGATTTCTGCTATTCTTTCCTATCTGGCCATTCGCGGTATTGGAAAAGACGAAGCTATGATTCGCTCCATGGATCGAATTCGATAGATCATCTCAGGATGTAACGATATGGGAACGCCCGCTGTTAAGCGGGCGTTTTTCATTGAAGATTGTCAGAGAATACGACATGTATTGTCTTTGCTTCCTCCTATTTCGATTTCGTCTTCTTCAGTTTCTTTCGGGTTTTCTTCTTCATAACCGAGTAGCCAAACCGACCGACAATTTTGCCAATTTCGAAGTAATGTCCGTGCGAATAGCAAATGGGACGGGCTTTGCTTAGTAGAAATTTCCCGGTTTTGGGATCGATGTAGCGTTCATCGGCCTGTACGTTTACAACTTCTGCGGTAAACATGTGGTGCGAGCCCAATTCAATGATGTCCTTTACCTTGCATTCAATACTGATGGGGGCCTCCTCAATGATTGGAGCAGAAATTTCCTTGGATTTTCCGGGAGTGAGCTGCATGGCCTCAAATTTGTCTTCCTCCTTCCCTGATTTTACCCCGCACCAATCGGTGGCAAAGGCTAAATCGTAGGTGGTAAGGTTGATTACGAACTCTCCTGTACGTTTGATAATGTCGTAGGAGTGTCGGTTGGGGCGAACCGAAATGTAGCACATGGGCGGATCGGTACAAATGGTGCCGGTCCAGGCAATGGTTATAATATTGTGTTCTTCGGGGGTGGAACCGCAGCTTACCATTACTGCAGGTAAGGGATACACCATGGTTCCGGGTTTCCAGTGTTGTTTTGCCATAATCTGTTTTATACGATTTTAAAAATGGGCCGGTAGCCTTCCATTTTTTTGAGTCCTCTATTCTGCAAAAGTACAAAAATCGGTTGCTATTCTATACATCCATTTGCGATTGTTGACACGTGAATTTGGAAGAGAATAGGCTTCTGCTATGTTCTGTCCAGTGAACAAAACAGCAAAATCGCACATTTTCCTCTCTTTTATTCTTTCCCTGCCAGCCGAATTCACTAAATTTGCTGTAGAATAAACACTACAACGAATGGAAAGCAAGATACAAGAACTGATAAAGGCTGCACAGGAAAAGGTGGCGGCCAACGAGATTCAGGAAGCCATTGCCCTTTACAAAGAGGTAACTGAACTGGATCCCAAGCATGAAGAGGCTTTTTTTCAGATTGGTACCCTCTACTACCAGTTGGGGCAATTTGGCCCTGCATTGAGCGGCTTTTATGCTGTAATCGATATTAATCCTGACAACAAAAAAGCACAGGTCAATCTGGATATGATTAATTCCATCATGGATTACCACAACAAAGACCTGATCAATCCCTGATCGGATTCTTTTGGGAAACAAAGATATTGCAAACCACCCCTCTCAGCTTCGGCCGGGAGGGGTGGTTTGGTATTAAAAGGAAATAGTTTAGTTAAATTAGATATAATGAAATGCAATGTCAAGATTTTGTTCAATAAAAAATCTACATTGTTTTCTTAATTCTTTCATCCCCGAATTAAGGGGCTAACCAGTTGTTTTAGGTCGCCTTAATTTTGCCTCTGGCAATTATTGCTTTGCAAGTTCTCATTCAGGTTCTGGTGATCTTCCGGTTGTCGTTCTTCTACATCACTGAACCTTTGGATTCTTCCTTTATGGCTTTCCTGTTTTCCGGCGTTTGTTTCCTTCTTGGCTGATTCTATGTGTCGAACTTTTTTAAAACAGGATGGCGGCAAATGGTAACGGAGTGCCGGAAAAGGTCAACGGCAGATTGGCTGAAGTCAAAGGTGCTTTGGCAAAAGGCAAAGCCATGATGGCAAACTTCAGAGCCACGTCGGAAAGAGGCAAAGCCACGCCGGAAAACTTCAAAGCCATGGCGGAAGGAGGCAAAGCCATGCCGAAAAGTGTTAACGACATGATTCCATTTCTTTGATGTTTACTGGAGGGAGGGGAAGCAGGAGGGGAAACATTAAGTTTATTGAGGTTGGGGCTGGTCGGGACACTTTTCGTGGTCCGAACAGTCTTCCCCAATGAAACCCAAAGCTCCCTTTGTTAATTGTGGATGGGAAAGGCTGTGAACTGGGGTGGAGTATGTTATTTCTGAAGCGGATCGTACGAAGGGGATTGGAATGAGGCCATTGTTTGGGAGGAGGCTATGTTTTTGTCGGATTTGCTTTCTGTTCAGAATTAGTATGTTAAATCTATTGTTGGGGAGGTTTCCTGTTTTTTTGAACTTTTGCAAGCTTTTTTTTGTAAAGTCCTTTCGATGACCTCAATCGAGGGAAAAAATATTTTAGTGTAAGAAATGATTGTGTTAATCCAACAAAAATAGGTTTTAATATAAAATCATATAAGTGTCGACATGTAATTTTTTTACGAATCAGGAAAAAAAACAGCCGAGAAAATTGTGATAGACAGATTCCTTACCTGTAATTTCAATAGAGCAAAACTTTGAAATCGAAATGGTTCCGAAATTCAAGGAGAAAATCTTTGAATTGATGAAAAGAATACCCTTTGGGATGAATGCAAAGGTAGAGGATTGTTTCTTGTCTTGAATTACAGGACTGAAATCATACCGGAGTGAAAGGGTAGTTACTGTTTAAACCATTTTTTTGAAGGATAATATAAAAAGAATAGGAGGAATTACTATGGCAA
This sequence comes from Marinifilaceae bacterium, assembly GCA_041725895.1. Taxonomy (GTDB): domain Bacteria; phylum Bacteroidota; class Bacteroidia; order Bacteroidales; family Marinifilaceae; genus JBGRQA01. The sequence continues at coordinate 62,611 of JBGRQA010000025.1, read as the reverse complement.
AAGCAACAGCTTTATTAGTTGGATTAAAAAGTGTTGATCCCATTGCTTATGATGGATGGGACGGTACCAACGGGTGTTGGGGATGTGAGTTGGACGTTGACAATATGGAACGGATTCTAAAGCCTCTTGGATATGTAATAAATAAGTTGAAAACTGCCGAGGCTACACGCGACAAGATTCTTTCTTCCTTGTATCGCGCTGCTGAAAACCTGGTCGCAGATGATATTTTTGTGTTCTATTATTCGGGCCATGGGGGACAACAGCCCGATATAAATGGAGACGAATTGGATGGGCAGGATGAAACTCTTATTGCTTTTGATCGAGAAGTGATTGATGATAAAATTCACCAGGCATTGACAAGGTTTCGTACCGGGGTCCGGATAATCATGATAAGTGACAGCTGTAATTCCGGAACTAATTATCGGGGTAGGAGGACTGTTGCAGTAAACGAAGAAGCGGTTTTTCGGCCAGTGGCACGCCGGTCTGAAAAGGCCCCCAACATAAATGCACAGCTGATTCATTTGGGGGGATGTCGTGACGGATTTTTCTCGGAAGGATATATTGGAGGAGGAGCTTTTACCATGGCACTCTGCCAGGCATGGCAAAATGGTGCATTTCAAGGATCCTTAGAAGAATTACACAGTAAGATCCGTGAGTTGATTACTTCCCGGCAAAAGCCTCAATATAGTGAGTATGGATCAGTGTCGGAGGATTTCCGTAATCAAAGAGCATTTGAACCTACAATAACTTCCCCAAATGAAGATATCGTGGAACTTTCTGTTATCGACCTGTCACCAGTGACGGCCCAAATAAGTCAGGCGGGGGAGAAAGATGAGTACAGATTCACTGCAGTTAAGCCTGGAAAATATACAATTGAAACGGAAGGAAGGACAGATCTTCTGATGAAACTCTATGGCCCGGATAGTGAAACCCGACTTATTCAAGAGGATGATGATGGAGGGGAGGGATTGAATGCAAAAATCATTGTCGATTTAGTTCCTGGAACCTACTATTTGAATATTCAGCATTACAATAGTGCAAACGGAACGGGGGCCTATGGTATCAAAGTGTGTAGGCAAAATAATTGAATGAATCAATCAATTTCTAGAAGCACAACCATAGGGGATGTGGGCAACTTGAAAAATAACTGCCTTAGCAGAGAACCTTATAAAATGAATAGCTGCCTGACTTTATCTAAAATGAGAAGTAGTATGGGATCGTCCCTTTGGGAAAGAAAGTATGGTGAAGAATTGATTCAGTAATTGAAAGGAGCTGTGGAATACCTTAGGAATCAAATCAAACAGATATTCTTGAAATGATACACACTTGCCTGACATTTATTACCAACGAACTGAATGAGTACCTGAAGAAAAGGACAGGTACTCCCGATGTTGACAGGGTTTTCCTTACCAGTGTGGCAACGGAGAGTGGTGTTGTAATTCCCGACAAATCCTTGGGAGTATCTCTGATCAACATAGAGGAAGAAAGGGTATACAAGGAGCAAAGAACATCAATGATCAATAGGGAGGGGAATGTGGAATACCTTAACCCGGAAATAAAGCTCAACCTCTATGTTCTAATTTCTGCGAATTTTCAGGACAAGATCGAAAATGATTCTTCTGACGATTATGTGGAGGGACTGAAGCAGTTGTCTTTTATCATTTCCTTTTTTCAGGCTAAAAATGTTTTTACCCGGGAGAATTCCCCCGCCTTGGTTAAGACGGATCCTAACATTCATAAACTTGTTGTGGAGTTGTATTCCTACTCCTTTGAGCAACTTTATAATTTCTGGTCGGTAGTGGGAACCAAATACCTGCCGTCGGTTCTCTACCGGCTTAAGCTCGTTACATTCCAGGAGAAAGAATTCTTTGACTCTGTTGCACCTATCGAAAACATCGGGATTGGCAGTAAAACAATATCGAAATGAATATTAACTACAAAAGGCTCTTTAACCTGGCAATTGCTCATAACTATTTCAAGGATGGTTGTGATCGATTTGTTCATTTATCTCCTACCCGGGAAACGGAAAATTTGCTGAAAAATGGCAGGATGTTGTTTAAACGATTGGCAAATGGAGTTACAGTTCTATATAGGGCAAAGGATAAGGAGAATACCCCTTTTGTAGAATTGGACGCTGACCAGCGGTTTAGCTTTGTTATCGCAACAGATAAGGTTGTGGAGATGTTGAATGTTACCGGTTTGAATGATTCGGCCGGCCGCAGGTACAGCGGTCCTAAGATTCTGTACTTCAGAAACGATCCCGGAAAAGCTTCGAATCATTCCGGCAATCCCGAGATCATTACCCACGAACTTTTAGACTCCTTAAGAGGACAGTTATTTACCTACTCATTTACCCTGGATGGAAATCCGACAAATGTATTAATGAGGGTAAGCGATAGGGATGGTAATCCTGTTTCAATAGGCAAAGAAACGGATGGTACAGCTTTTCCAACAACCCTGGAACTTAGTGTTGATTCGGACAATGCTTTTATCCAGCAGGTGGATCTGCGATTCAAGCCGAAAGGAAGATATACAATTACTATTTGGGATGAGACAGGTACTTCCATCTTGAAGGTGGAAAATATTTATGTTGACGATTTACTGGCGAAACAAAATGTTCTGGGAATCGTGGATATTCTGTACGATACCGCAACGGATCATCTGTACGGTGAGACCGAAGAATATGAATTGAACTTTTGCAGGGCCGCTACTTACTGGAGATACTTTGTAGTGAACAAGAGTCAGAACATCGACTTTTCTTCGGATGCCCTGGTGATAAAAGATTTGGGAGCAGTAAATGGTTCACCTTATTCCCAAAATGATTTTGTACGGATCTGCGCCAGTATTGAGCTTACGGCCCTTGATTCCGGGACATCCGGGAATTCAATCGAACTGGGATATTCCGAAGGAGGAGAACATCGGGCTATTTCCTTGTCGGGAAAAACATTAGCCGACGGAAAAGAGGGCGTGAAAGCCAGGGGAACTCTTACCCTTATCAATAATGATGTTACAGATTATACCGTAAGTATCAACGGAATTGATTTTACGGAGGGAATTGATTTTCGGAGGGGGGAATCTCCGTCGGAAACTGTACTTGCTCTGGAGGAGGCGATTCTTGCAAACGAAAAGGCGAGTGTTTCTGTAGAGAAATTAGAATATGATATTCTGGTGCAAGGTTTTCAAACATTGGTTTTTAGGTCAACAAAAGCAATTCCTTTTTTTGAATATCCCAAACTCAATGTAGAATTGCAGCAAGCTTCAGACAACCAAACAATTGTTGCCAATCTACCAAATCCCTCACGTCAGGAAATAAGGAAAGAATTTGCCGGTCAATTGGAATCGGAAGTATACATATTTATTTAGGAGAAGTAAAGGAAATCAATGTAAAAACAAATAAAAGTATAGCATTATGGCCAACTACAAAGCTCCCGGTGTTTATGTTGAGGAAATATCGAAGTTACCTGTCTCGGTGGCTCCGGTTGCCACTGCAATTCCTGCATTCATCGGTTACACCGAAAGAAGAACAAAGAAAGGGGAGGCACTGGCAGTGAATACTCCTGTGAGAATTACCTCTATGTTGGAATTTGAGGAGATATTTGGTGGAGCATTTAAGGAAAAGCTTTCGGTGATACTTAGCGGAAAGGATTCTACAGAGGAAAACACGAACATTTCTTTTGCCAAATCCGCCAGGTTTTCACCTTACAGCTTGTATTACAGTATGGTGATGTATTTCGGTAATGGCGGCGGCCCCTGTTACGTGGTTTCTGTTGGGAGTTATACGGATCAAGCATTACCGAATGATCCAACCTCCTTGATTCGGGGTGCCGAGCTTAAGGCTGGATTACTTGCCGTGGAAAAAGAGGATGAGGTGACTCTGCTTTTGGTACCTGAAGCGATGCAATTGAGTGCTGTGAACCGGAAAACCATGAATGATGCTATGTTGATTCAGTGCAATAAACTCCAGGATCGTTTTGCGCTTATGGATGCGGCTGTGCTTGGAGGAACTGCAAGGGAGGATGGAGATGGTTTCAGGGCAGATGTTGGTTTGGATTACCTGAATTACGGAGCTTGCTACTATCCCTCCCTTAGGACCACTTTGGATCTTCATTTTGAGAATAGGAGTGTGGAAATTACCGATAGCAGGACCGGAGGTATCTTTACAGGAGGTAAAAATCTGGAAAATGTACGAATGGGTGACAATACTCCTTTGGCTGCAACAGGCACAATTACTATCGACGATTCTTCCAAATTGGCAAGTGATATTGTAACCATCAATGGGCATACTTTTACCGAGGGGGAAGGCCAGGACTGGCAAGCTGGCAATACCAATATTCAGGCGGCTACATCTTTGCTTAACGCCATTACGAACTTTAACGATCCGGCATATACTGCTGCCAGGGCATCCAATGTAATTACAATTACCGCTGTGCCTGGAAGTAAGGGGAATGGTATTGCATTGGTTTATACCGATAGCGGTAGCGGAGTTGGAATTGCCCTTTCTGGTTCAAGCCTTACCGGTGGCTCTGATGGTATAGCGCCTGACAAAAATCTTTACAATGCCATTGTCAGGGAGATCAAAAAACAACACGAAATTGTTTTGTATCCCTCGGCCGCATTGGCGGGTGTGTATGCACGAGTTGACCATGAACGGGGTGTTTGGAAAGCTCCTGCAAATGTTAGCCTGAGACTGGTGAAAGAGCCTTCCGTTTTGGTTACCAAGGAGCAGCAAGAGGATCTGAATATTGATCCAACATCCGGAAAATCCATCAATGTGATCAGAAAGTTTTCCGGAAAAGGGTGTCTGGTATGGGGGGCCAGAACTTTGGCTGGCAACGATAATGAGTGGCGTTATGTACCTGTCCGAAGGTTATTCAATTTTGTAGAGGAGTCGGTGAAAAAAGCTACTGAATTTGTGGTGTTTGAACCCAATGATGGCAAAACATGGCTGCGAGCCAAGACTATGATCGAAAATTTCCTTGGAAAATTATGGAGGGATGGAGCGCTTTCGGGTGCCAAAGCTGAGCAAGCCTTTTTTGTGAAGATTGGTCTTGGGGAGACTATGACTTCGCAGGATATTCTCGAGGGAAGGATGAACATTGAAATTGGGATGGCTGCTGTGAGACCTGCAGAATTTATTATTCTAAAGTTCTCTCATAAGCTGCAGGAATCATAAAATTAAATTAGTTGATTACAACATCAATCGTAAGAATATGGCAAATTATAAAACACCAGGAGTCTATGTTGAAGAAACCTCCTCACTGCCTGCTTCCGTTGCGGCAGTGGAAACCGCCATACCCGCTTTTATTGGGTATACCAACACAGCATTAAAGGAAGGCACGAATGTGTCGGACACTGCAGTCAGGATATCCTCCTTATTGGAATTCAAGGAAATATTCGGTGGTCCAAACAGTGAACCTTTTCATGTTGTATTGAGTGACACCATTAACTCCCGTAACGAAGTTGTGGGCAGGTCCATTGGGGTTACTTTGCCCAATGTCTCCGAGTTTAAGATGTATTACCAGTTGCAAATGTTTTTTAACAATGGAGGAGGCGATTGTTACATTGTTTCTGTAGGAGATTACTCTTCCGGAGTGAATGAGGAGAAAATCAGGAAAGGGATTAAGGTGCTCGAAACAGTGGATGAACCCACTTTGTTGGTATTCCCTGATGCTGTCTCGCTGGATACAATTACGAAATACGGGGTGGTAGTGAAGGAAGCTTTGGCCCATTGTAATAAATTGCAGGACAGGTTTACTATTGTCGATATGTATGGTTCCGATGCCAAAACTTTTAGAACCGAACTTGGAATGGAGTATTTGAAATACGGAGCGGCTTACTATCCATTTTTGAAAACTTCGCTAAATTATAGTTATGATGAGAAAGTGGTGAAGGTAAATACTCATAACCAAACAGGTGATGGTACAATTGCTTCTCTTGCCAATGCGAAACTATCAGATCTTTCTGCTTCGGAGCCGAGTTTGTATAGAAGTATTATTGCCGAAATAAAAAAGAAGTTTGTTGATCTGTCACCCTGCGGTGCAATTGCCGGGATTTATGCCCGGGTTGACCGGGAGCGGGGTGTTTGGAAAGCTCCCGCAAATGTCGGAATCAATTCAGTGATTGGTCCTGTTCAAAAAATTACCCACGAGGAACAGGAATTGTTAAATATTGATGCTTCATCAGGAAAATCAATCAATGCAATTCGGTCTTTTACCGGAAAAGGAACCCTGGTGTGGGGGGCAAGAACTTTGGCCGGGAACGATAATGAATGGCGCTATGTTCCTGTCAGGCGGTTGTACATCTTTATTGAGGAATCGGTAAAGAAGGCTACGGAGTTCGTTGTATTTGAGCCCAACGATGCCAATACCTGGTTGCGAGCTAAAACCATGATTGAGAATTTTCTGACCTCTCTCTGGCGCGATGGTGCACTTGCCGGTTCGAAACCAGCAGATGCATTCTTTGTAAAGGTAGGGCTTGGAGAAACCATGACTTCGCAGGACCTACTCGAGGGGAGAATGAATATTGAAATAGGGCTTGCTGCTGTTCGGCCTGCCGAGTTCATTATCCTGAAGTTTTCGCATAAGCTGCAGGAATCATAAGTTGTATTTAAACCAATAAATTAAATCTTTAATAATATAGTTATGGCTATTAATTATCCAGTTAGTGTTTTTCATTTTCAGGTAGAATGGGGGGGAACCCGGATTGGTTTTACCGAAGTATCTGGACTTACAGTAGAGTTACAGAATATCGATTACCGGGAGGGGAGTTCCCTTGAGTATCAGGTTACCAAAATGCCTGGCATACCGCAATATTCCAATATCACTCTCAAACGTGGGATGTTTCAGGGCGATAACGAGTTTTTCCAATGGCTCAATACTGTGAAGCTGAATAGAATTGAAAGACGTGACTTAACCATTACTTTGATGAATGAGGAACACACTCCAGTTGTTTCATGGAAAGTAAAGGAAGCATATCCCTGCAAAGTGGAAGGTCCCTCTTTGAATTCAACGGGAAACGAGGTTGCCGTGGAAAGTATTGAATTGTGCCACGAAGGACTAAGCATTGAGTTCTCTTAAACGGAGAGTTAAGGAATCTAAGAGAAATTATGGCGATACATTATCCACCGGTAGGGTTTCATTTTCTTGTACGGTTCGAAGGGCTGTTGTTGAAGTATCCGGGAATACCCGATATTGGATTTCAGTCCATATCGGGCATCAATGCTGAAGTCGGTATAGAGGAATATCATGAAGGGGGCGAAAACCGTTTCAAACATAAGTTACCCAATCCGGTAACCTATCCAAACCTTGTAATGAAAAGGGGGATGCTGGTAGGATCTCAGCTTATGCAATGGTTCAGGGAATCGGTGGAGAGTTATTCCTTCGAAGCTCATGATATTACCGTAATTCTGATGAATGGAGATCACCTTCCCATTCAGGGGTGGAACTTTATCAAAGCCTGGCCAGTGAAATGGAGTATCTCTGATTTTAATGCGGAAGAGGCAACCATTGTTATTGAAAGCATCGAATTTGCCTATCAGTATTTCAGGCGCCTGGATGTAACATCATTATTATAAAGAGCTATGCCAATAGAAATTAAAGAACTTGTGATCCGAGCGACAGTAGATGAAGTTGTGAATAAAAATTCGGAATCGAAGTCTGAATCGGGAGATCGGGAAGAAAATAATTGTTGTGCCGATCATCTGGATATGATCATTCAAATGATTAATGATAAAAATGAACGCTGATGGGACTGACTGATCTTATGGATGGATTGGCTGAGGTTGCTAAATTGAAGATTACCGCATACAAAGATGAGGACTTTGAGGAGGCAACAGGAAAGACCTTTTCGGTAATGTACAATCCCAATACATTCAGTCAAGATTTCAAATCGGTGTGGGTACCAAAATCTCCTCAGGGAGGAAATGCGGATAGCCAATCGTTCCGGCGGTTGAAATCAGACAGTGTTTCTTTTGAATTTCTGTTTGACGGAACCGGTGTTTCCGGAGTTGGTGGTCCCTCGATTGATCTGGCTTCGAAGGTTAAAGAAAAGGGCTATGTACAGAATCAAATCGATGAATTTCTGGCTATTACCCAGGGGCTTAATAGTTCGACTCATGAGCCTAACTTTCTTGAGTTGAGTTGGGGCACTTTTCTCTTTCAGGGGGTTTTGGAAAGTGCTACGGTTACCTATAAGCTTTTTCATTCTTCGGGTGCACCGTTGAGGGCTACTGTAAATGCCAATTTTAAGCAATCGGTATCACCACCCGAGCAAGCGGCCAAAGCAAGGAAACAATCCCCCGATTTAACCCATTACAGGCTGGTGAAGGAGGGGGAGACACTTCCTTTAATTGCCCATAAAGTATATGGTAATCCCTTACTGTATCTGGAAATTGCCCGGGTGAACAACATCAATAATTTTAGGAAACTAGAACCGGGAACAAGACTTGTTTTGCCTCCAATTGATAAAAAAGAAAATGACTGATACACGAAATATTCCTACTCAAGCCGAAACAGGTCTGGCGACTTTTACCCTCCTTGTAGACAGTCAGGAGGTGGGGGGAGCACTTGGGCTTGATACTATCTGTGTGGTAAAAAAGGTGAATAAAATTCCTGCGGCCCGAATAATAATTTTTGACGGAAGCGTTGCGCATGAGGATTTTGAGCTCAGTTCGGGGAAAATGTTTTTGCCAGGCAAGGAAGTGGTGATTAAGGGAGGCTATCGTTCCGATGAAGCTATTCTATTTAAGGGCATTATTGTAAAACATAGTATTGAAGCGAAAAAGGATAAACCTTCCCGGCTTATCATTGATCTGAAGGATGAGGCGGTTAAGATGACAATTGGAAGGAGGAGCAAGTATTTTGAAAAGATTTCCGATGGTGAGATGTTTGAGGAAATTATTGGGAAATACGGGTTGACTTGTAATGTGGAAGCGACCGATGTTATCCATGCCGAAATGGTGCAACACCATGTTTCGGATTGGGATTTTATTGTTTCCCGGTCAGAGGTGAATGGGAAACTGGTGCTTGTGGATAACAGTGAGGTAACTGTTAAGGCTCCTGATTTCGCCCAGAAACCCTTCGTTAAGCTGGTGTACGGTCACAATGTATACGAATTTGAAGCGGGTATGGATGCGCGGGATCAGTATACTGCAGTGAAAAGTAGTTCCTGGGATATGACCGATCAGGCGATTGTTGAGGAGGCGGGGGCTGATCCGGAGATTACTGAGCAAGGGAATTGTTTGGCTGCTGACATGGCAGGGGTTGCAGGCCCCAAAGAACTATTGCTGCAACATACCGGCCGGGTTACCAATGATGAGTTAAGGGCATGGGCGGGGGCACAAATGATGCGAAGCCGTTTGGCCAAGATCAGAGGCAAAGTGAAGATCCAGGGATTTAGCAATATTAGCCCTGGCGATATTATCGAACTAGCCGGTTTTGGAGATCGATTCAATGGTGTTGCTTTTGTTTCCTCCATTTCTCATCGGGTTACCAGTAAGTCGATCTGGTATACCGATATTGAGTTTGGACTGGACAAGGATTGGTTTGCCAATCGGTATAGTAATATAATGGATTTGCCTGCCGCAGGAATGGTTCCCGGTGTTCATGGCCTTCAAGTTGGTGTAGTGACCAATATTCACGAAGATCCTGATGGAGAGGATCGCATCCGGGTGAGGCTTCCCATTATTGATGGGAAAAGCGAAGGTGTTTGGGCACGAATGACTACGTTGGAAGCAGGAAAAGAGCGGGGGTGGGTTTTTCGGCCTGAAATTGATGATGAGGTGGTGGTGGGTTTTTTCAATGATGATCCCCGCGATCCGGTAATATTGGGCTCAATGTTCAGTAGTGCAAAACCATCGCCTGTTGCGGCGGAAGAAGGAAACAACGGAAAAGGGATCACAACCCGCAGTGGAATGAAATTGCTATTCGATGATGATAAGGTAAGTGTTACCATCCAAACGCCCAAGGGGAATTCCATCATCATAAGTGAAAAAGAGGGAGCCATTAATGTTTTGGATGAAAACGGAAACAAAGTTGATTTGACTCCCGATGGGATAAGTTTGGAAAGTGCTGCGGATATTAATATCAAAGCAAGTGGAGACATCAATATGGAAGGAATAAATATAAATCTGAAGTCTCAGGCACAGTTTAAGGCTGAAGGGGGGGCCGGGGCCGAATTGTCATCAAGTGGCCAAACTGTGGTCAAAGGATCAATTGTTGCGATTAACTAGGAGAAAACCTTATGTCTTCAGTCGTTAAAGTAAGCGATACAACCTCCTCCGGAGGAATTAATTCTACCCTATGGATTGAGAATGTTTGAATTAGTAGTCTATCTGATCTAGTTTTTGAACCAACAGTATTGATAGGATAATTGATAAAAGAAAATGGACGAAAATACTTTTTTGGGACGGGGGTGGTCTTTTCCTCCCACCTTTTCACGTGGTGAAAACAGCGTAGTTATGGTAGATGATGAGGAGGATATCCAACAGAGCTTGATGATATTGCTTTCAACACTTAGGGGAGAACGTATGATGCAACCTGAATTTGGGGCCAATGTGGAAGAACTTTTGTTCGAACCGCTTACCGTTTCTTTGGCCAAAAGAATGAGTGCTCGAATCGAGAAGGCCATTCTTTTTTTTGAGCCCCGAATCGAAACAGATGATGTGAATTTTGTTCTTAATGCGGAAAAGGGTTTGGTTGAGATCAGGATTGATTATACAATAATTGCCACAAACAACCGGCGCAACATAGTGTATCCCTACTATTTTAATGAGGGTACTGATATAGCACAATAGAGAAGGAATATGTCGATAAATTGTAATTCAAAGAATCCTCTGCAGAGAGATGGCACCAGTCAGGCACAAAGAGAGCTTAATACTTTGCTTCCAGGTTATGTTGCTGTGGACGAGCGTAGCCTGGATGACCTCCGATTGTTTGCTGTACAGTATGCAAAAGAGATTAAATTCTTTAGCAAAGAGAATGTTGATGATGGCAATTGGGGCGATTTCTTTGATAGGAAGCTGGATTCAAACAGCAAGTACAATGCTCCTCACTATGTGTTGTTTTTTGCATTTCTAAAGCTATTCAAATATGCTCAGGACGAGTTGAATCTGCTTACGAAAAAACACCTCGATTTTTACTATCGTGATGTGCTTCATCTTAAGGAGAAGGCTGCTGTTCCTGCTCAGGTTTACCTAATTTTTGATTTGGCCAAACATGTCTCTCTACATCTTATCGAAAAGGAAACACGTTTTAAGGCTGGAAAAGATGACCTTGGCAATAAGGTGATCTACAAATTAGAGGAAGAAGCTACGATTAGTAAAGCCGTTGTTTCAGAACTGAAAGCTGTTTTCTACAATAATGATAATATTTACTCCGATCTTGTGCCCAATCCAAGGAATGATGCCCGGCTATACGTTTCGCCTTTGGCCAAATCCGAAGATGGTGAAGGGGCTGAGCTTACCAGTGAAGACAAGAGCTGGAGAACTTTTGGGGGAATCCAATTTCCGGATATCAATTCCGGAGGGGAACATGCGACTGTAGCAGACCGGAAGCAAGCTGAAATTGGATTTGCTTTTGCATCCCCCAACCTGTTTCTGGCAGAGGGGGAGCGTATTGTAACGATTTACCTGAACCTGTCCAGTCCGAAATTGCTTTTGAACGATTTAACGGATGAACTGTTGTATGATGCATTCCAGTTGAAATTCAGTGGTGAGGAGGAATGGATAGAACCCTTATGGGATACTAAGTACGGCAGAACTTCCGGTGAGGAACGAATCCTTGATTTTTTAAATCATGCGAAAACAGCCGAAGATATTGCTGGCATCGAACCCGCAGAGGGGCCGGTTTACGATGATCCGACGAAAGGTTACGGAGACCAGTCTAGAGATTATGATATTGGTTTGAGAGTGGCTGGAAATATACTTGAAGCGCGAGATAAACTCCCATCTAAGCAATTTACATCTCTTGACCAGGTGAGATCTGTTGCGTATGTGGGGAAAGATAAAATCGATGACCTACTCTATAGCTTTGGGGAGCGGCTCCATAGTACTCAGGTCGATAGAGAACATAATCGGCTGATCATCAAAAGAACCATAACCCGTGATCAGGCTTCAATTGTTGCATACAATCAGGGAGTATTGTTGGATCCCTTCGAAACCAAGTGGCCGGTTGTTAAAATTCTCCTGAATACCAATGGCCGATCGAATCCATTTCTATACAAAAAGTTACAATCATTGGAAATTTCCAGTGTTGATATTGTTGTGGATGTTAAGGAGGTGAAAAACCTTATCCTCCAGAATGATAATTCTGTATTGGACCCTGCCAAGCCCTTTCAGCCTTTTGGCAATAGGCCCATAGTTGGATCAAATTTCTACATCGGGAGTTGGGAGGTTTTTCAGAAATCATTGAATGGATTAAGGGTCAATATAAAATGGTTTGGGCTTCCGGAGGATCCCAAAGGATTTGAAGGATATTATAAATACTACTACCCAAACTCTCCCCGACGAAACAACATCTCATTTAAAGTAAAATCAAGTCTGCTCGATAAAAAGAGTTGGAAAACTATTGATGCGGACCGTGATGCCCTGTTTTCCGGTGTTTTTGGAAAACTACCAGCAGCTAGCTGTATTACCTTTTCAAATCCTGAACCTCTCGGAGAACCCTCGGAATATGTGTTGGGAGAGGTTGACCGTGATGAAAAATTGAAACACTTTGATCGGTATGACCAAAATGGTAAAAAGGGATTTGTCAGATTATCCTTGAGTGGCACTGATTTTGGCCATAGAGAATATCAGACTTCGTACACTAAAGCAGTATTGAAGGCAATGAATCCACCTGAGGGACCACCTAATTTAGATTATACCGATCAACTTCCCAATGAACCTTATACCCCCGAGATTGAGAGCATTTCATTGGATTATATGTCTTCGGTACGAATTGATACTCTTGATGTCAGTGTAGAGGACTATGAGAACCGGGTGGAGCAATTTTTTCATGTGCATCCCATGGGGGTGTGTGAAATAGAGACTACCAGTTTAGGCAAGGATAAAGAGAAAGATTATCTCTTGCCACAGTACAATAACGAGGGGGAGTTATACATCGGCATAAAAGATCTGCAACCTCCCCAAAATCTGTCTGTGCTTTTCCAGGTTTCGGAAGGTACCTCAGATCCTGATCTTATTCCACCAAAGATAAAATGGTTCTATCTGTCAAAAAACAAATGGATCCCGTTTCACGATCAGGATATTTTGTCCGATTCAACCAAGGGGTTGATCACCACCGGTGTTGTTCAATTCGCAATTCCTTCCAGTGCATCGGATGACAATACCATACTAACCAATGGACTTTTCTGGATTAAGGCCTCTGCAGAGAAGAATTCAAATGGGATTCCGCAATTGATTGAGGTGAAATGTCAGGCAGCAAAAGTGGTTTTTGAAGATCAGAACAACGATCGGGATTATCTACGTAAGCCAATGGCAGAAAAGACCATTACCAAAATGGTTGATGCGGATTCAGCCATCAAAAAAGTAGAACAACCTTTTACATCTTTTGGAGGAAAGGTAAAAGAGGGGAGTGATGCATTCTATACCCGCGTGAGTGAGCGCTTGCGGCACAAGAACCGGGCCATCACGATTTGGGATTATGAACGTATCCTGCTACATTATTTTCCTGAGATTTATAAGGTGAAGTGTATGAACCATACACGTTTTAAAGGTACTCCCCGAAGCATTAATGAGGCAGCTCCCGGGCATGTTAGTTTGATCATCGTTTCCAATATCAGAAATAAAAATGCGGTAGCCCCACTGAAACCAAGGACTAGTCTGGTAACACTGCGGAATATTGAGGAATTCATAGGAACCATCAGCTCACCATATATTAAGATTCATGTCCACAATCCTCTTTTCGAGGAGGTAAGGGTGAAATTTCATGTACGGTTTCACCCTGGGTACGACAAAGGGATTTATCTGGCCAGACTGCAGGAGGCAGTCATCCGGTATTTGTCGCCCTGGGCTTTTGAAAGTGGGTCGGATATTGTATTTGGCGGAACAATCCACAAATCGGTTATTTTGAATTTTGTAGAGCAGCAAAGCTATGTAGATTTTATTACCTGCTTTGAGATGTTCCATATTGTTCCTGATGATCCTTCCCATGATCCGGACAGGGATGTTGATGAGGTGGTTGTTTCCACATCAGCTTCCATTTTGGGTTCAGCAGCTTCTCATAATATTACTGTTTTTGAACCAGGAAATGAAAATGTGTGCCTTGAAAATGAAATTAAAACGATAGAAATCGCTTCGGCTGACGATTGTCCTTGTGAATAAAATGATTAATGAATGGCAGAATCAACAACAATATCAAAAAGAGCGCCGGAATCGCGAAGTCTACAGTATGAATTTTTGCGTGAAGAAGGCATAAAGTACATCCAAAATCTGGCGGGTAAGATCTGGACAGACTACAATGCCCATGATCCGGGGGTTACAACGCTTGAAATATTGTGTTATGCTATAACTGAACTGGGCTACCGAGCCGGTTATCCTGTTAAGGATCTTTTGTCGTGTGCCCCTTCCGATTCTAAATCATCTGAAGCAAAGAATTTTTTTACAGCGCGTGAAATATTTCCCAATTCTCCTCTTACGCTGAATGACTACAGGAAATTGATTATGGATGTGGATGTGTACGATCCATTCAATTCTGATTGTCGTCATGTTGGTGTTAAGAATGCCTGGATCAGGAAAGCAAAAAGCAATGAGATACCGGTATATGTACACCAAAAGGACAGTAAGCTTGAATACACTCCTGATCCACTTTATGTTCCCAAGGGTGATAAGGTAGAACAGGAACCAATAGAAATGGGGATTTTGTATGATGTCTTGCTGGAATTTGAAACTTGTGATCAATACGGGGATCTCAATGATAATTCGATGAGTGGAAGCTTTGTTATTGGGGAGTTTACATCTCATCCGAACCTGAATGGATTGGTCATTTCTGTTGAAGTTGAATTTCCTCGTTGGGATAATGAAGAGGTCGATTGGGATGATTTGCAGAGTGTAAAATCCGAAATTGACAGGATCAAAGTGCAATTTTTTAAACATCCGGAGAATTATAATTTTTCCTGCAGGCTTGAGAACAATTTGGTTCAACTGGCGGGTACCATTACAAGTGCCTCTGATGTTGTAAATGTCCCAGGTGTTCAGGAAATTGCAGATCGAATAAATGCTTTTATATATACCAATGAAGATAGTTTGCTTACCACTTATCTGCAAAAGATAGAAAAGATAGAAGAGATTATTGAAGCAGTAAAAGCGAAACTTCATGCCAACAGGAATCTTTGTGAAGATTTCTATAAACTTAGTGCACTTAAGGTTGAGAAAATTGCAATCTGTCCAGATATTGAACTGGAACAAAATGCAGACGTTGATCGGGTTCAGGCTTTGATTTTTCACGAAATCGCTAAGTTTCTGTCTCCTTCGGTCTGTTTCTACTCTCTGGAGGAAATGCTTGATAAGTCCAAAGTTAGACATGAGTGTTCTATTCTTGCCATTGACAAAACCAATAAGAGCTTTACCCTTGGGAAAGATTACGAACCATGTTTGCAAAAAGGTGATACAATTACCATCTCAGGATCGAGGAGCAACGATGGGGAGTACACGGTAAAGTCAGTTCGTGCGGAAAAAGAGTCGGGTAGAGCAACGGTTTTTATCGAGGAGGATATTTTTTCAGACCTTCTAACCGAGGGGGAAATTCTCTCTTTCTATTTTGATGAGAAAGAGACAGGGTATTCCGTAGACGAAATATTTGAAGGTCCTGCATTGGAGCATGGTTTTATCGATAGTAAGGAACTTGACAGGGCCGACCGGAAAGAGAGCATTCATGTTTCCGATCTTATTGGAATCATCATGAATATTCCTGGAGTGGTTGCTGTGAAATCCATTCAAATAGCGAATATTCCGCAGGATAATGATTCGATTCCATCCAAATGTGTTAAATGGTGTCTCGATTTGGCTTTTGAACAAAATTATGTTCCCCGTTTGAGCATCAGTGATTCCAGAATCACTTTTTACAAAGATCAATTGCCCATAAGGGCGTCATCCACAAAAGTTGAGGAATTGATTGAAGGTTTGGAAGCTGCAGAGCGAATGCCCAAATTATTTAACCCCGTACTCGATTTTGAAGTTCCTCAAGGGCAATATCGTGATCTTGAAGAATATCAAAGTATTCAAAACGAATTTCCCCTCACCTACGGGATCGGAGAAGAA
Source organism: Marinifilaceae bacterium (assembly GCA_041725895.1). Lineage (GTDB taxonomy): Bacteria > Bacteroidota > Bacteroidia > Bacteroidales > Marinifilaceae > JBGRQA01. The sequence continues at coordinate 46,356 of JBGRQA010000025.1, read as the reverse complement.
GGGCTTTCGGTCACAGGTAAAGATGAGGATGACCTGAAACGTAGAAGAGCACAGGCAAAGCAATTGAAAGGATATCTGATGGTTTTTGACCAGTTGCTGGCCAATTACTTCTCACAGTTGGCCCACCTGAAAGATCTTTTTTCGATGAACCCGGAAGAAGCAGGAATGGGAAGAACCTATTTTACCCAGTCTCTGAAAGAAATAGTTAAAGGGGCAGATGAATTGTTTGTGAATGAAGGAGGACATTCTCGGGTATTCAATAGGATTGTTGAGGATGAGGAACAATACCTACATCGAAAAAACAAGTTTCTGGATCATCTGTTGGGACGTTTTGCTGAAAAATTCACCGATTATGCCATGCTAACCTTCAAACTCTCAGGAAAACTCAAGGCTCCTGCAGAATTAATCAAAGACAAGTTAGCTTTTTTAGATGCCTACCCTGTTCTTAGTTCGTCCCGGGGAAAAGGGCTTGATCATCAGAATTTGAGTACCCCTTGGCATGTCGACAATATCTCGGGATTGAGACGAAGGGTTTCTTATCTGGCTGGTATTGATGAATCATCTGCGGATGACTTAGTTTTTACCAATTCATTTGCGATTGTAGCTTCGGGGGATACTGTTCGGATTCATGTTTGCAATGCTTCCTCTGAACTTTTGTTAAAAAGTGATGAATGCTTTAAGAATGAAGAAGAAGCCAGGCTCGCACTGGAAAAAATGATTGTTTGTGGGATTTGTAAAGAAAACTACCAGGTTTTGTCAGATGGAGATACCAGTTATTACTTTCTACTCGAATGTGGAAATGAAGTGGTCGGTGTCAGTAGGACCTGGGATAGGGATAGCTTGAGCAATTCGGAGATTGAAGAAGTTATTGAAAAAACGATAGAGGAACTGATCGGTATTTTTTCGAATGAGTTTTACTCTAATCTCGAATCGAACAGGAACAATCTGACTTGTTCTCTTGAAAATTACATGGATTCACAAATAGTTGTTGAATTGGAGTCCAATCCTCGGGTTGCTGAGGTTCGTTATGGTCTTTATTCTGAGCCATTATCCTATAAATCTTCAGAGAAAATTCTTTCGGGAAAATTTGTTGTACAGGGAGAATCGGAATCTGATCTTCGAAAAAAAGCAGAAAAGCAGACTCAGGAAATCTTCTGGCAGTTGGTTGATACTGCCAGGAAAGAAAACAGCTACTATTTCACAGACGAGGGAGATGGTTACAAGTTTCGAATTGTTAATGATAAGGGATTTGCCATAGCTGAAAGTGTTGCATCTGATTTTAATGATGCTCTTGCAACAGAGATCAGTAACTTGAAATCAGGGAAGGTAAAGATCAGTGGGAAACAGGAAAATGAGGGAGTTTGCTATGAGGTTGATTTCGCTTCAGCTGATGGTGAAAATGTAATAATATCGCTTTTATCCACTCCTCTTACTGTTGCTGCAAATAGCATCTTATCATTTGCAGAGTCTTTTCCCTTTGGAGTTGACATGGTGAACCAAAGGTTTACAGTAGAAGTGAACTTGACTGAAATTCTTTTCAAAGGTGAGGTAATCAGGATTCAGGGTTCGAATTGTAATGACGGATTCTATACCATTGCTTCTATCAGTTGGTGTGATGCCTATACGGAGATTTTTGTAGAGGAGGCGATTCCCACAGATGATAATTCCGGTAATTTGACTTATACTAAATCCTTCAATATTCAAGCTGTCTCAAAGAATAGTATTACCATAAAAGGAAGTTATGAGCAGAAGGCTGTTTCTGATACGATCCAATTTGTAACGGAAAAATTCTTCAGTCATGAGGGGTTCCATGTGTTGGAGCATGTGTTGCTGAGACCTAAAGTAAAGGGCAATCATTTTGAGGAGATTGATGCAGAGAGGTTAACCGAGGGGCTGAGCGATAATGGTTTTCTATACTATAGGACAGAATTGCCGGTTTTTTCGGCCAGTAGCCAATCGAATTGGTTCCAGGTGGAAGGGGATATTTCTGCAGAGTTGGATAAGATTCCTGACAGCCATATTTCCGGTGAAATCTTCATTTCAGAATCGGGGGCAAACGATTTTCGGTATTCCGTTAGGAGCGTTCAGTTTAATAGAAGAACCAACCGGACAATCATCAAAACTGTTGAGGATGTTCCTGTCGATATTCCTTTTTCATCCCCAAAGGGAAAGCTTTCCTACTATAGGGGAGTACCGGTCTCTTCTTTGTCAGGAGTTCGTTTGAGATTGGATAAGAGGGATACCAAGTTACTGGATATCCAACCTGGTGATACCGTTGAGATCAGGGGCTCAACCGACGGGCTCAACGATGGTTTGTACAAGTTTGCTCAGTTGACTGATTCTGCCACCTACCAGGAAATCCAACTCAGTCATATGGAAGCCGAAGATAAGCTTTTGAAAATTGTTCTTAAAGATGAAGAGTGTGATGCCTGTCAAATAACGGATCCTTATACCTGCATTGCCAGTGTGATACTTCCACATTGGCAGGGACGGTTCGATAATCTGGATTTTCGTCGCTTCTTTCAAAAGCAACTTCGTATGGAGACTCCTGCCCATGTTTTCCTTAATGTCTGCTGGATCAGTTTTGAGCAAATGGCTGAATTTGAGAAAAAATACAAGGCATGGCGGATTGAAAACGGTAAAAAACAAAAAGATTATGGAAAATTATCAGGCAGATTAAATGACCTTATTGATACTCTTGGCAGGTTACGAAATGTTTATCCTTCGGGTACCCTCTATGATTGCCGGGAGAAAGAAGGTTTTGCAAATGCAATCATTCTTGATAACTCAGTTTTAGGAAATGCTTAAAATTTAGTACAATGGCCGAAATATTTAATACTCACCCTGTTTTTGAAAGCAACCAGGTACTTACCAGCGAGCAGCTGAATAGCTTGATCAACTATCTCGATCAGCAAAACAGACTGACAAGGTCAAGGCTTATTGGAGTAGGGATTGTTTGTGGATTGGAAGTTAATTATGATCCCAAAGCTGGAACAATAACCATTTCTGGAGGAACAGGAATTACATCTGAAGGATATCTGATATCCCTGGGGGAGTGTATTACTGTAAAATACAGGAATTATACCTTGCCTCCGGGAACATTGTATGCCCCTTTTGTGCATCCTGTTACCAATGAAAAGGATATTGATCTTTGGGAACTATTGACCGAAAAAGCGGACGATGGACCTGATGTTGCAAGTCTGAAAGTTCCTGACGATTTCCTTGATGATAAAGTTGTTCTGCTCTTTGTTGAAAGTTACGATAAGGATTTGAAATCTTGCCTGGGGAAGAGTTGTGATGAACTGGGCAAAGAACGCATACATAGGGTAAGGAAATTACTCATTAGTGTTGAAGATCTTCAAAAGGTTGAGAACAGGGCCATTTTAGCGAAGGAGGAAAGAAGCCTTAAGGAAGAATCTGAATTGTTTGGCACCAAAAGTATGCAGACGATAAAAAGTTTGCAGAAAAGAAGAGCAGATCAGGCTGGTCGTTATTTGGGGACTCAACAGAAGAAAAAGTTCAATTCCTCTGCTATTGATGACAAATTGCCCTTTGTTGATATGCTCCGTGTGCTTTTTCTACCCGGGAAAGCACATTCAAAAGATTACAAGGCATTCTCAAAGAATTATGCAGTGGTCATTCTAAAAGTATTCGACTCACTAATGGATGCTCTGTCGGATACTTATGAGCTTTACGCACCTCTTCTTTCAGAATTTTATAGCAATATTAATCCGTTCCAATCCAGAAGAATTAGAGATGTGAAGAAGGATCTGCTGGAATTCATTCGTGATGAGGCATTGAATACTCCTTCTTACCGGGGAATCCAATATGTTTATGATTATTTCCGGGATTTGATTGCGGCTTACCATGAATTCAAGCAAGTATCTTCTGAACTGATGTGGGGGTGTTGCTCCAATCGAAACAAGTTTCCCAGGCATTTGGTGCTGGGGAAAGCGATACAACCATCTTCCTACCAGGGGAATGCTTGTGATTACAGGAATGAGTTTGTGCAGCCTCCTGTGTACAATCATCAGAGGGAGTTGATCCGGAAAATGATAGCCTTACACAATCGCTTGGTGCTGATGTTTGAGAGTTTTGATTTGGATCGTTTGAAAATTGTTTTGGCAAAAAAAGAGGAATTTCCGATAAAGATTACTCCGAGCAGTGAAAAATCAAGCCCATTGGGGATGCGTTCCATTCCATGGTATTACAATCCGAATCAAGAGAGTTCCTTCGAAAAACTCGGACGACTCAAAGATTATTGGTACCATGATGCAACAAGAGGATGTTCTCAGGAGGCAGATGCCTTGATTCTATCCTACGATGATCAGTCAGTTGATCAATCCAAGCCTAAGGATAAATTGTCCACCCCATTGTATTATGACACTCAGGGAAATTCCTTCCTAAGAATTGAAGGATATCTCGGTAAAAGGCTGGAGGAAGTGATGGATAGAATTAATCTTTTGAAAGATCAATTCAACTTGTCATTTCAAATCATGGCCTTGCAATTGAATCCGGATACTGGTAAGCTTAAACCGGATTACAGTTGTGGCTTTGAAGACCTGCAGGAAGAGTACCGAATGGCCCGGGCCAACTTTTTAGGAATCATTCATGATTTGAAGGTATTGTATGAGTATGTGGAGGAGAACAGGAAAATTATTTTCCAAGGGGAGGAAGATGAGAAGGAAAAGGATTTGATGGAACGTAGCAAGGTGTTGCTCGATTTGCTCTCTAAGATGTGCAGTACCATGAAGGAATGTTTGCGCGAATTTGATTTTCTCCAATACCGAGAGAACTACAAAGAAATACTGAAATATATTATCGATTTTTTCCTTGTGGAGACATATCTGCCCCGAAAGTTAAAAATGGGTGACCGGAAGGAGCAGCTTCATTTGATTAATGGTCTAATTCAACGAATTATGCCATTGGGTTATCGGTTCACGGACTTCTTGTTCTATAACAAGTTCTTCCGAATCTATCATTCATTTAAGCGGAGGGAATCTTATCTTCCAAAAGAGTCAGTAACATTTTCAACCTTCCTGAGTAAGCATCCCGGTATCGATCACCAGGCAGGGGTTAGCATAGGTGGGACATTTATTTTAGTGTATGAGGACAGTGCAGAAAAAGAAGTACTGGCTGATTTCAGTCTACCCTACATCTGTTGTGAGGAGAAACTTTGTGTACCCATGTGTGATAAAAAGGATTTTGTCCTGAATGTTCCTCCTTTTGCACGACCGGATTATGCGGTAACGATGAAAGGTCATTGGGTGGATATTGATGTAGGCCGAAATGATTATCAGGTAGGAAATGGGATTTCCCTACAGCATTTTGATGAAACATCAGAGAAAAAGGGGACAATTAGTAGAGAATCGAAAAGTAACGTATTAAGATATCAGCCTCAAAGCAATTTCTCCGGGGTTGACACTTTCACTTATACCTTGATTAACAGGAAAACGAAGCAAACCGATACGGCAAGCGTTACTATTCTTGTGATGGAAAAATGCTGCTACAGTGTCGAAATATTGCAATGTTGGGGTGATGAAGCTGTGAAAAAGGCACTTGAATTGAGAGGGATAAATTACAGCAGAACGGATGATATCTATAAACTTTTGCTAACCAATTTGAGAAAAACTGCCGGATTCACAGAAAAAGAGATTAGGGGAGGGGTTCTGGAAAGTGCAGACTGGAGACGGAAATTGCTTAGTTGTCTGGGAATAAAGTATAGTAGAAGTACAAGTTATGAGCAGTTGGGACAGCTGATTGAAAAATACCAGGACCAAAATTGCCAGGAAAGCAAGCCCAAACCCGGAGTGATGGTAGATGTTGGTTTGCTGACGAAAGAAGAGATCGTAAAAGTTTTGGAAGCAAGAGGAAGTACTATTACAGCAGAGGAATCGAAAACAAAAGTAGAGAATGAATTCAAAGCCAGCACCGGAGGTGCCACCTTGACGGAATCCGAATTGATGTTGTTGACAAAGGATAAACTAATGTATATTCTGGATGAGAAGGAGGTTAAGTATCTCAAATCAGATAATAAAACAGAGCTCGTAGGAAAACTAATGAAATGATCCGGATGAAGGAGCAAAATCATATCATCTGCCGTGAGGTGCTGGAACTAACTGTTTCGGACCGAGGTCGTGCTATATCCATTCAGAACAGAATAGCAGAACTGGTCAGGCAAAAGCTTCATCCGGCCCTCGATCAGGTGTTTTCGGGAATTGCCTGTGGGGAGAATACCATTCGAATTGAAAAACTGGAACTTGATATCGGTGCTATTGGGGAAAAGGACCTGGAACACGACTTTGTGAAAAGAATCATTGAAAAAGTGGAGGAGCAGATGGGCAAGTTGCTGAAATCCGGTGGAGACAAAACAAGGCAAAGTTCATTTGCGAATGGAAGTGAGGATAAACTCGCCGGGGTAAGAGTAGTTTCTCAAACACAGGATGTGCCGGAACAGTTTTTATATTTCCTGTGCCACGGGTATTTTCCATGGTGGCATAGGAAGACAGAAGCCGATGTTTTGGAGGATATTTTTCCTAAGGTACTGGGTTGGGAAAAAGAAAGCCTGAAAAAACTGATCCTTCCTGCTTTAAAGGAATCGGTTGTTCGAAAACGCATGATCTTTCAATTGGATCATAAGCAATTGGATGCTCTCTTTCAACGGCTGGATGAGGAGAGATACGAAAGTTTATATGGTCTTTTTCAGGTAGTACTTTCCTTAGTCCAATCAGAACAGCACAGAAGATTTTTGGTAGACAATTTTTACCATGTCTTTATTCAGCATTTCTGTGTAGAGACGAGTTTGTCGGGGGAGGATCAAAAGATTACATTTCTCAAAGAGGTGCTGGATCTGAGGTTTGTAATTCCTACTTCGTTTCAAAAAGAGTTGCTATTGGTGGAGCTGTTTCGTAATGTGCTTTCTCACACTAAAAAAGCGAAGAAAAAGGAAGAGTTTTACATCTTAAGGGCTGTATTTCAAGCGGCAATGCCCCTGTCTTCCTGTGGTCAGGCCTTACTTGAAATTGTACAAAAGACTTCGGGAACGATTGCTCCGGAAATTCTGGAGCTTGTTGATCATTATACCAAAGAGTTGAATCGTATGCCTTCAGAGGTTTTGGGAAATTGTAAACAGCTACTTGAAGAAGGAGATGGTAAAATAGATAGACGAAGGGATCAAAAGGTTTCAAAAAGGCAATCAAAGGAAGTGTTTATTCAGGATTCGCCACAAGTTTCAAAAGATAAGGAAGTTGAAGATCAATGCGTTGAAAGGAAAAGTAGCACGATCACAGGAGAACTGCAGGATGATCAGAAAGAAAAATTGCCGGTAGCTGGAAAGGCTCCGAGGCAATTGGTGCAAACAGCTACAAGTAGGGAGAAAATTGCCCGGGGAAAATCTCAAAAACAAATCGAAAATACTTTTTTGCAAGCTCCGTTACAGGTATCAAGTGATGTGGAAGAGATCTTTATCAGCAATGCCGGACTCGTACTTTTTCATCCTTTTCTCAGGTATTTCTTTGATGGGTTGAATCTGCTTGATAAGGAGCTTCAATTCAAAAGTAGAGAAGATGCTTTTAGGGCGGTTTACTTGTTGCAGTTTATTGCCACAGGCCGGGAGACTGCCCCTGAGTATGATATGGTACTGAATAAGATCCTATGTGGACTTCAGGTGTGGGAACCAGTTCCAAAAGATTTTCCCCTTTTGGATGAGGAGAAGGAGGAATGTGTCCATTTGATCAAGATGGTTTTGGAGAGGTGGGAAGCATTGAAGACCAGTCGACCTGAGGCGCTGAGAGATACTTATATTCGACGGGATGGGATTCTGAAACAGGGAGGGCAGGGATGGAACCTAATGATTGAAAGGCACACTTTTGATGTGATGCTCGAAAAACTGCCCTGGGCCATATCCATTATCAAATTTCCATGGAGTTCTAAAATACTATATGTTGAATGGTGATACAAACTAAAATAGCAACCAACGCGGCTGATATAGGTCGGGAAATAGCCTGGTTTAGAGAGATTCTGAAAACCAGATCCTTGCTCAACGCCAGGCAGGAAACCCCATACAAATGTGTGTACGATATTATGCCGCCTCAGCTGAACGGAAGTGGATCCGCTTTTTCAGCTTTTGTTAAGCAGCACGAGTTGGATTTTGAGGAAAGGTTTCTGCTGGTTCTGGCTCTTGTTCCCCATGTAAAACCTGAATTATTGGATCTGTTTCTGGTGAAAAATGAAACAACCCAACAGATCTATACGGAGTTTGGCGGCAAGCGGGGGAAAAATCACACGGGTTTTATTCCAACAGGGGAAACCGCCATGTTTATTTTGGCCGGCAGTGATTTGGACAGGCGTTTCTCTTTGCAGCATTGTTTCGATGGACAGCACAAGTTTAGCAGGGAAAATATTCTTTGGTTGGAAGAAATCGGTAAGGAGGAGCCTCTGCTGAGTGGGGCCATTATTCTTTCACAGGAAATCCTCGATCTGTTTACCATAGGGGAGGCCCGCAAACCCAATTTCAGCACTGAATTTCCGGCCAAACTATTGAGCACCAAAATGGATTGGTCCGATCTGGTTCTGAATCAACATGTGATGGCTCAACTCAAGGAAATTGAGACATGGATTACCCATCATGGTACGATGATGAAGGATTGGGGAATGGGAAGAATTCTGAAGCCCGGCTACAAAACACTTTTTTATGGTCCTCCGGGAACGGGCAAAACCACTACTGCCGCATTACTTGGCAAAAAAACAGGAAGAGACGTGTACCGGATCGACTTGTCGCAGATGGTTTCCAAATACATTGGTGAAACCGAGAAGAACCTGGCCAAACTATTCGACCGGGCCGAGAACAAGGAGTGGATCCTGTTCTTTGACGAAGCGGATGCATTGTTTGGCAAACGAACCAGTACCCGCGATGCCCACGATCGGTATGCCAATCAGCAGGTGTCCTATCTTTTGCAGCGAATTGAGGACTTCAACGGTTTGGTAATCCTGGCCACCAACCTGAAAGGGAATGTAGATGAGGCCTTTGTTCGCAGGTTTCAATCGATGATTCACTTTCCCATGCCCACGGCTGAAGAACGTCACAAGATTTGGAAAAATGGTTTTCCGGTGGAAGTTAAATTGGAAAAATCCATCGAATTGTCCGAAATTGCATGTAAGTATGAGATCTCCGGAGGAGCTATCATCAACATTATACAACACTGCGCTCTACGGGCCCTGGGAAGAGGGGCTAGCCTAATTCAACGTTTTGATATCATTGACGGAATCAAACGGGAATATCATAAGAATCGACGAACACTTTAAAATAACCGGTTATGCTTCAATTGAAAACTTTATCCTCAAAGAAACACCAGCCCTCCTTGTTGCAGCCCAAACTGGAAATTGGTTGCCCCAACGACAAATACGAAAAAGAAGCCGATGCTGTTGCCGACAGGGTGATGCGGATGAGCAACGGAGATAGCTTGCGGATGCAGCCCATCGACGCAGAAGAGGCCATTCAGATGAAGCCAGCTCTTCAGTTATCACCCGATGGAAAGCAATTTGCCTCCGAAGCTATGGGGCAAAGGCTTAGCAGTACCAAGGGAACAGGAAAAGCTCTTCCCCAAGGCCTGGGCAATGAAATGGGGAATAGAATAGGAGCCGATTTTGGTAAGGTAAAGATTCATACTGATGCACGGGCAGTGCAAATGAACCGGGAGGTGGGTGCACAGGCCTTTACGCATGGGAATGACATCTATTTCAACTCAGGAAAATACGATCCGGGTAGTTCCAAAGGGAGGCATCTGCTGGCTCACGAGTTGACGCATGTGGTGCAGCAGGGAAAAGGACAGAGTACTTCCATTCAGCGAGTTTGTGGTAGAAAGCATGATCGGACCGTATCCGGTTTTCCGAAAACTTACATCAAGCATATAGATGTGGATGTGACGAACCCAGCTAAGGTAACTTTAACATGGACCGGTCCGCAGGCCGGTAAACAAGGTGTTGGTCCTTTTCCTGCAACAATAGGTAGGGGGCTAGGAAAAAACAATTGCAACAACACAAAAGAAAGTAATCGTTCGGGATCAAATTGTACCCCTAAAGGTAATTTTGTTATTGAAAGGCAGGCATGTGCTTTGGGGAAATATCCAAAGGCAAAAAATGCATCCTATTTTCAGACAAGCCGGGGAATTGCTTTCCATTACTGGCCTTACAGACCAGGTTGTCCAAATTCTCATGGTTGTGTTCGATTGGGAATGAAGCATTCTGAAATAATATATGACAATTGCATAAGTAAAGCAACGGAGAAACGACATGGTAAATCGGCAACTACAGTGCATGTGGGTGGCACTTGGAAGGCTTGCGGTTCTAAGTAGTAATTTTTTCTATTATGATTTCTGAAAAACGATCAAAGGAGAATTCAAAAACAAGAAGATTCGATTGTGTCGGGAATACCACTGGTTCTCTTCGGCCTGCAAAAGGAGCTGCCTCTTTGCACTCTATTCAGATGAAATGCAGCAATTGTGAGGAGGAGGAAAGTTTGCAAATGAAACCAGAAGAGAAGGAGCAGGAGAGTATCCAAATGAAGCCAGCTCTTCAGTCCTCACCAGATGGAAAGCAATTTGCTTCCAATGCTATGAGTCAAAAACTCAGCAGCACCAAGGGTGCAGGTAAAGCCCTGCCTGATGGTATCGGTGCTGAAATGAGTCGTAAAATAGGGTCCGATTTTAGTGGGGTAAGGGTTCATACCGATGCTCAGGCCGTGCAAATGAACCGAGAGGTGGGCGCACAGGCCTTCACCTACGGCAGTGACATCTATTTTGATACGGGAAAATACGATCCGGGCAGTTCCAAAGGGAAACGCCTGCTGGCTCACGAGTTGACGCATGTGGTGCAGCAGGGAAAGGCTACTGAAAATGCAGTAGTACAAAAGCAGGAGCAGGCAGTAGGTGCTCATTCATTTGATCTTTACTATGATCTGGAAAATATACTGGGACCTGTTTTGGTAGGCCGCAGTGTTTCGGTTAGTCGTACACAACAACTGGAACTGTTTAAATATTTAAAATGCATTAGGAAAATGGCACCGGAACAGGAGGTAGCCGTGAAAGGTATTCTGGAGCAATATTTTCCCGATTTTGGGAATCAAATATGGGAAGACAGCAAAAGATCATTTCCTGATTTTGCCGGAACGCCTGTTCGTTCGGGAAGAAAGTTGGAGGGCGAGGATGAAAAGTTTGTGCAATCTTTGATCTTAAAAGCCGGAAGAAGTAGAGATAAATTTGAGAAAATTTCTACTTCATTAACTGATTATTCCAGGGCGAGCAGGCAAATTGGGGATCGGGTAAAAGATAAACTGTTGCTACAAGCAGGGAAGTATGAAAATGCATTCAATCGATTTTCTGGTGTTGTGAGTGATGGGAGGGCAGAAGCCCAAAATCAGGCCTTTTGGATGAACATAGCTGTTGGAGTGGGGGCCGGTGTTACGGTAGGTCTTCTTGCCGCTTGGGTCTTACCAACCACTGCTGCAGGCTGGTTCGCTCTTTCTCTTGGGGAATTGGCAGGAGTTATGGGATCTGCTGCAGGCCAGTCATTGGTGGGAGGATTAGCTGCAGCTAAGGTTGGAGAGATGTTAACCCCGGCTGGAACTGATTTACAGGCCACAGGAATGAATCCAATACTATTGAAAATGAAGATTTGGCGTAAGGTTTCTCAAATATATAGAGATGGGCTAATTTATGTGGATCATTTAAAAGCCATACATCAAATGTCTCTTCTTTCGCAAGCAGTTTTAGGCGAAATAAAGCTTTATAAAGCAGGCGCTGAAACAAAGGTGAATTTGTATGATTTGGATTTCGTTGTATCGAAGCTTGGCACTGCTTATGAAGCATTATCTCCTTTAACCACTATTATAAATGGTAAATTGGGGAATTTGCAAAAAGTTTTAGCTTCAGTCGAATGCCTTAGTGATTATTCGGAAAAACAGATGGAAGAAGATATTTGGGTTTTGTGGATTGCTGATTTGGATGATCCGAGTGTGTTGGATCTGGATGCTATTGAGGACTATTTGCATAAAATTGGAATTTTAGGATCAAAAAGCATTTTGGGAGTTAGTTTTGGAGGCTACACATCAGGTAGCGATGAAGATGCCGCTCAACGAAGTGCTAAAAGACTTGCTAAACCAATCAAGACCAGAATTAAATCTTTGAGTTGATGGATGTATATATGATTTTCTAGTCCACCCCTCTCAGCCTCGGCCGGGAGGGGTGGTTTGGTATTGTACTTTTGGCTATGAAACCTATACAGTTAGATATTTTGATAGGGGTGTAACAAGATCCTCCTGGCAGTTGAAAATATTATCAAGACTTTCGATTTGATGTCTTACTTTTTTTTCTCTAAAGGATATTGGTGTATTTTACGATCTTTTGTTGTTGTTATTAACACTTATATCATTTGATAAAGAACTTAAGGTAATGTTCTTTTCCTTTTTAGTTTTGTTTCGTATCTTTTCTTAATATACGGCTGCTTTAGATCTTGCTCGGAGTCCTTTTAAGGTTTGCCGGGGCTGGAAAATATCAGTAGTTTTCCGGCAATAGTCAAAGGGTTGGCGCGGATCGGAAAGGTCTTCCGACAAAGGTCTCAGGGATGGCGGCAAAGGTCAAAGGGATGGCGCGGATTGAAAAGGTCTTCCGTCAAAGGTCTCAGGGATGGCGGCAATAGTCAAAGGGTTGGCGCGGATCGGAAAGGTCTTGCGTCAAAGGTCTCAGGGATGGCGGCAATAGTCAAAGGGTTGGCGCGGATCGGAAAGGTCCTCCGCCAAAGGTCAACGGGATGGCGGAAAGAGGCAAAGCCATGCCGGAAAGTGTTAACGACATGATTCCATTTCTTTGATGTTTACTGGAGGGAGGGGAAGTAGGAGGGGAAACATTAAGTTTATTGAGGTTGGGGGCTGGTCGGGACACTTTTCGTGGTCCGAACAGTCTTCCCCTGCTTAAGCAAAATAATCCCCACCTGAATTACGAACGTCTTGTATCATTTCCCAAGGGCTAGGAAGAGTGTATTACTCATCCGGTTTCCAGTATTTGAGTTTGATCAGGTCGGGAAAAGCTTTGGGTTTGTAGATCGATTTTTCGTCGAATACCCGCAGGCACTCCTGGATTCCTTCGCTTATGGAGGGATGGGGATGAATGTTTTGACGAATATCTTTCAGGCTTCCTTTCTGGGTAATCTGGTAGGCGATGGAGGTAATCAGGGTAGAGGCTTGAGGTCCCGCTGCCCGCATGCCAAGTATTCGATCCTCCCCATCGTCACTTACAATAATTTTCACAAATCCGTTGGTAGCCCGCATGGCTACTGCCCGATTGACCAGGGAATTGGAGTAGATGGCAACTTTGTAGGAGATTCCCTTTTTCTGGCAAGCCTTTTCATTGAGTCCAACCGCTGCAACTTCGGGACGGAAGAACATCAATGTACTCATGTTGGAGTAGTCCAGGGGATACTCCAAATCACCGTACAGAGCCTCTACAATGTAGCGCCCCTGCAGTTCGCCTACGGAGTAGAGTTGGGCATGACCCGAAACGTCACCTGCGGCAAAAATATTGCAGGATTTGAAATCGTCGGTGGCACAAACCTCGTTGATGTTCAAGTATCCTCTTGTTGTAGTGGTTATGCCCACATTTTCAAGTCCCAGGTTGTCCAGGTTGGGGGCCCGGCCAACGGCGATCAGGGCCACATCTACCTCCAGTACGGCAGAATGACCGTCCTGGTAATCCAATACTACTTCCAGGCAGTCCTCGTGCTTACGTATGGTTCTCAGGTTGGCAGTATGATAAATGGTTACCCCGTTGCGCTCCAGGTTGTGAGAAACAAAATCGCTCAGGTCATCATCCTCGTAGGGAATTACCCTGTGTTGACGATCCAAAAGATGTACCTCGGTTTGATTGTAATTGGAGAAAATGGTGGCAAACTCACAACCAATAATACCGGAACCGATAATAATCATGCGTTCCGGAAATTCTTTCAGGTCCATAATCCCATCGGAGTCGATGATGCGCTTCTGATCCACTTCAATATCGGGAATGTGCCGGGGCCTCGATCCGGTTGCAATGATAAAGTTATCTCCCTTTACGATTTCTTTCCGATCCTCCATTGTGATTTCTACGGTGTGATTATCTATGAATTTTGCCCAGCCTTCCTTGAGGGTAATGTTGCCGTACCCGTTCTTCTTTTCCGAGAAGGTTTCGATCTGGGAGAGCATCTGGAGTTGCTTCTGTTTGGCAGCTTGTACGATGGTTTTCTGTACCTTATTGTAGTCAACGTTCAGGCCGGAAACCCGGTAGCCCCGATTAACCGCGGAAGCAATGGCATAGTCCCTGGAGAGTTCCCACATGGTTTTTGAAGTCAAAGCCCCATTCATGATCCCTGCCCCCCCCAAATGGTTGGCTTCAATCAGGCAAACCGATTTATTGAAATCCACAGCGCGCATGGCAGCGGAGAAACCTGCGGGTCCACTGCCCAAAACAACCAGGTCGTATTGTTCCATATAGTCTGAGTTCTATCGTTACTTTAATTGGAAGCAGGATGGGCAGGTTGAGAACCTGCCTATTGCCTGTTTGGAAGTTTAAGATAGAAATAAAAATTGAAATATGTTAATGACTGGATGTAAAAGGTTACAGATTTCTTTTGCATTTGAACAAAATTAAGACCTATGAGTCTTAATAGTAGAGTTTTCCTTCCTTTAGCTGTTGAATGGTGAATTTGTAAAGAATTTCGTGAAGCACCAGAGCTTCTTTGATTTCTTCCGCTCCAATTTCTCCATCGTGTTCAATATAGTTGCTTAAATCCAGCAAAAACTCATCATCTCTCAGGTTGGGGTAGTCTTGCTCTATCTGATGAATATCTGCAAACTGCATCAACGGAACTCTGTTAAGTACAGCTTTCCGCTGCTCATTGTGTTCGTCCTGGTTTTTCGCCTTGTTATTGGCAAAGTAGAAGGAGATAAGGCTATCCACAAAAAAATCGTCGAAGCTTTTCAGTAGAATGATACGGTCTTTAATGATTCGAAACAGTTCACAGGTATCCGGTTCCGGAAGCATTTTCTGTTCCCGTAGTAAACCTTTGGTAATGTAAATATAGGCCATGTGGGCCAGACCAATGTTTTGATCCTCGTCATCAATCAAATCCAGGTGAATCATCAGAATGATTGTTTTACCCAATTGGGAAACATAGGCATCCTCCCATAACAGGATTGGATTTTTTTTAATAGCATCGTAGATGATTTTCAGATCTTTTCTGCAGGCACCGTATTTACCGCTTTCGCCATTGGCTAAAGCCGAATCGATATGGGTTCTTATTTGTTGAATGTTTTCCATTTTGTTCTCTGTAAATGAGGAATTACAATTGTACTTAATTCCTGAATAGGGACTCTGATGAATGAGTCGATATCAAATTTTCGCCTGCAAAGGTAAGCAATTAAATGGGATTGGATATATAGAATTAGATATGTACAGATTCCAAGGTTTCCTTTCATTCCTATATTTATTCTCCAAAGTAGTTATTTAATAGATTCAACAATATAGTTCGATCGATGGGTTTGGTGATGTAATCGTTGCATCCCGCCTCAAGGGCCTTGTCCCTATCCTCGGGATAAGCATAGGCGGTTTGTGCGATAATGGGAAGGTCCGGTTCAAACTTTCGGATTTGAAGAGTGGCCTCAATCCCATTGGTATTGGGCATCTTGATATCCATAAGGACCAGGTTCAGGTCAGAATGCTCTCTGCATAGTTGAATGGCTTTGTTGCCGTTCTCAGCCCTTATTAGTTCCACTCCAGTTGGTCGTAGAATCTCCTCCAAAAAGAGATAGTTGAACTCTTCATCTTCAGCAATGAGAATTTTTCTGTTTTTCCAGTTACGAGTTAAGGATTGATTGGAAGGAGTCTCCTCTTGGGTTTTTGAACTGTTAAAAGGAATTGAGAAATAGAACTGGGTTCCTTCTCCTTCCTGTGATTTCAATGCAATTGTTCCTCCCATTATTTCGATGTAGGCTTTGGAGATGGCGAGTCCCAGTCCTGTGCCCCCGTATTTTGTACTCGTGGTAGAATTGGCCTGACGGAACCGATCGAAGATGTAGTTTTGTTCCTTTGCCGGAATGCCTATACCACTGTCTTTTACAAAGAATTGAAGTTGGTTGTTTTCTTGCAGGCAGCCGAACTCCACAAAGCCTTCGTGGGTAAATTTAAAGGCATTGGTCAATAGGTTGGTAATTACCTGGCGCAGTTTTACCTGGTCGATCCGAATGTGAGTATCTTCCATCTGAGGAGGAGGAAGTAATCGAAATTTCAAACCTTTCTCATCGGCCCGGGGTTGAAAGAAGTGCTGAATTTCTTGCAAAAATGAGAGAAGGCAGACGGATTCTTCCTGAAGACTGATTTGGCCTGCTTCAATTTTGGAGATATCAATAATATCATTGATAATGGAAAGCAGTTGTTGCCCACTCTCATTTATTATCTGAACATATAGTTTTTTTTCGCTTTGGCTTAAATGGGGATCATCCAGCATATTGGCAAAACCAAGAATTCCATTCATTGGGGTGCGAATTTCATGCGACATATTGGCCAGGAAGGCCGATTTCAGGCGGTTACTTTCCTCTGCTTTTTCTTTGGCCTGAATGAGTGCTTCTTTAGATTTCCGCTCTTCGGTTATCTCTTTTAAAACATCAGGTGAAACAGTGCTTTTTTCGTCACTATTCAGTTTGCCAGCTCTTACGGGATCACAGTTGATTTGGTCGTTTGGTTTTTGGAAACATTGGATGTTTTCAAATTGCAGATGATCAGCATCAGAGGTTTGGTCTGCAGAATTGATAAAGTAGGATAACTGGGATTGTAGTTCCCTGTTTTCCTTTTCCAATTGTTCGATTTTGGTTAGAAGATCGATGTTCGAGAGAGTCATAGGCAATTGACTTTGTTTGTTGTTTTGTTAAACGAAAATTAAACTCTCCGGTTACTGGTTTTTGTTCGGATGGGATTTGTCTTTGAGCAAATATGAATTAACTGTGACCAAAAGAAAAATTGCAAAGGGCGATGTCTCTGCAATTGCCGCTGCAGTTGGGGTGTCTTTCATTTTAGGGTGGAAAAATGTATTGGTGAATGAAGAATGCCTGGATTTGGTTTCTACTTCAATTTTAATTGTTTCGGTTAAATCCTGATTGAAGAATGATGTTAATAGTTGTTGTGAGCAGGTTCATAAAAAAAATAGGGAATGAACCTGGGGGTTTACTCCAGTAGGAATGGGAATAAAATGAAAAAGGAAGTCCGAAGACTTCCCCTTTCTCTAAGTAGAAAACATATATAACGGAATTACACCATTTCAATATGGTCGTGATCCGTAATTTTTTCGCAGTAATGACACTTTAATGTAATTGGATTTTTCTTAATTACTTTAAAGCGGGTCGTAACCTGCTCGTGGTTGGTAATACATTTTGGATTCATACACTTGGCAATACCAATTACTTTATCCGGAGATTCCACCACTCTTTTCTCAGCTACCTGGTAGTTGCGGATGATATTCAGTTTTGCATTAGGGGCGATGAGTGAAATTTTATTGATCTCTTCATCCTCAAAGAATTTATCAGCTATTTTGATAATTGCTTTTTTGCCCAATTTTCCACTTTCAAGGTTGCTACCAAAAGTTACAGGATTTGTATTCTTATCCAATCCTAGAATATTGATAACCTGGAAAAGGTATTCTGCTGGAATATGATCGATAACAGTTCCGTTTTCGATAGCGCTTACTTGTAATTCTTTTTTGGTTGTTGACATATCGTATTGTTCCTTCTTTTTTGTTTGTGAATAAATGAAAACTACAGATTAAGAGCTTTGGCGATAATTGCCTGACGTGCGTAAACTCCGTTCAATGCTTGCTGGAAATAGTAAGCTTTTGGGTTGGCGTCTACGTCCACATCAATTTCGTTTACTCTTGGCAGTGGATGAAGGATACGCAGGTTATCCTTAGTGTTTTCAAGCATTTCGTTTTTAAGGATGTAAACGTTTTTCACCTTTTCGTATTCCAAAGGATCGGCAAAACGCTCACGTTGTACGCGAGTCATGTAAAGGATATCTGCTTCATTGATTATCTCATTGAATTCAGTGTGCTCATGGTATTTGATATTGTTCCGATCCATGAACAATTTGTAGGCTTGTGGGATTTCCAATTCCTTGGGAGCAATGAAATGGAAGGTTGGGTTGAAGTGCGAAAGTGCCATCAACAGGGAATGTACGGTTCTTCCATATTTTAGATCACCCACCATGAAAATGTTCAGGTTTTCCAGGGTTCCCTGGGTTTTTTGGATAGAGTACAAATCCAACATGGTTTGAGTGGGATGTTGGTTGGCTCCGTCTCCGGCATTGATTACGGGAACTTCAGAAACTTCACTGGCATATCTAGCCGATCCCTCGATAGGGTGGCGCATTACTACCAAGTCAGCATAGTTGCTTACCATCATGATGGTATCTTTCAGAGTTTCACCTTTGGTTACGCTGGTTGCTGAGGCATCAGAGAAACCAACAATTCGGCCTCCCATTCTACTGATGGCTGTATCGAAACTTAAACGGGTACGAGTTGAAGGTTCGAAAAACAAAGAAGCTACAACTTTTCCATCCAACAGGTTTTGGTTGGGGTTGGCTTCAAATTCCGCTGCTTTAGCAAGCACTTCCAGAATTTCTTCTTTCGAGTAGTCGTCGATCGATACTAAGCAATTGTTCTTCATGTGATAATTTATTAAAAGGTGATTGTATTTATAAAATGTTTTTTAGCGCACAAAAAAAAACCAACAACTATCAATAATGATAATGTTGGTTTTCGAAATGAAAATATCTTAAAAGGAAACAGGTCCCCATTCAAAAAAGAGGGCAAGTCTTCCAGAAATTGTTTTATTCGGAAAAAAATATGAAAAAAGCGGGACTTAAAGTGAAGGATTTCACTTTTTACGACTTTTGTTGCGGTTCTAGATTGACTTATTGTTCTGTTCATTCTAGGTTACAAAGATAGATATAAATTATTGTATTATTCAAATTTGTTTCGGATAAAATTGATGCACTTTGTGTCCGTAGAAGAGTTGATGGAATCCTAACCTTTTGTTGAGTAGTTGATTCGAGCGGGTGAAAAAAAGTTTTCAGGAAGAGGAAATGACTTGTGTCTTTTTGTGAAAAATGCTTACGCAACCTTTTTGTGGAGGAGACATCATTAGATTGTAAGATTAGAATTTTTAAATTTTGAAGTTTATGAAGAAATGTATTTTGCTTTGGATGGTGGTACTAACTGCAATGGGATTTACCGCTTGTGAGTCGAATGATGATGATTACAGCCTGGGAAAATATTGGTTGAGTTATGGAGTAATTGAGGGGGAGGAAGATTCTTTTCACTTAAAACTTGATAATGGCGAGATTCTTTTTCCTTCGGCAACAGCAGTTCCCACTTTTCCCATTGAGGACGGAAAGCGTGTTTTGGCCAATTATACAATTTTGGATGAGGCCACCGGATATGAAGATATTGATTACCTGGTAAAAGTGAATTGGTTGGAGGAAATCTTAACCAAGGACATCATTGATCTTACCGAAAGCAATGCGGACAGTATTGGCAACGATCCTGTGCAGCTCCATGATATATGGTTGGGAGGAGGATTTCTGAATGTTAACTTCGCTTTCGATGGAGGGGGAACTTCTCACATGATCAATTTGGTTCGAGTGGAATCGGCTGATCCGAAAGGTCCTGTTCAATTGGAATTAAGACACAATCGAAAGGACGATGATGATCATTATTGGGTGAAGGCTACTGCTTCTTTCCGTTTGGAATCTATTGAGGAGGCTCAAAAAGATTCGGTTGAGTTTGTGGTTACCATTAAGGGCTACGAAGATAAATCTCATACTTTTAACGGGACCTATGTTTATGGATCCAACGAGGAATAGATGAACTATGGCAAGGGGAGAGGGAAGATAGTTTTATTTAAAATTAATCTACCTCTCCCTTAATCTATACTTTTATACAGTATGTAAGTATTCTGTTTTTACTGTTTCTATTTTGTTGAATCGTTCGATAACTTTTTCAACTTCTCCCTTTCGAATGCTTAGTTTGATATCGCACATCAGGTTAAAATCCTGGCTAACCAATTCCGGTTTTTCTTCTTTGATAACACGCATTACGTCGTTCATTACGAGATAGTCGAAATGGATGTTATAGATGTCGTTTACTGTTTTGGTGATAATAGTTGCATTGTCTATTGCTTCCGAAGTTGCAGTTTTATAAGCATGTATCAAGCCGCTTACTCCTAATTTGGTGCCGCCAAAATAGCGAATCACCACAACCAGAATATTGGTTAATTCTTTGGACAGAATTTGTCCGAGAATGGGCTTCCCGGCAGTGGAAGAGGGCTCGCCGTCATCATTGGCCCTGAAATTTTTTTTATCCGCACCCAACATATAAGCATAGCAGTGATGCCTCGCATCGTAGTATTCCTTTTTGAGTCCTGCGATAATATCTTTGATTTCTTCCTCTGAAGTTACCGGGTAGGCATAGGCAATAAACTTGCTCCCCTTCTCTTTGTACAATCCTTCCGCTTTCTCTTCTATGGTATAATAACTGTCTTCCTGCATTGGTGGTTGAATCTTTTGGAATAGAAAATTGGATTCAAATCAGCTTACGCAAAATTTGTAAGGATAAAAGTAGCAATAAATGCTAACACAACTCCTATGATATTGATAAATGTTAGTTTCTCGCGGAATAAACTTATACCTATAATTAGAGATAGACTAACAATTCCCATGTTTATAATGCTAAACACGATGGAGCTGTCGAAGCCGGAAGAATTAAGGGAGGCGATCAGAAAGTAGAGAGATCCAAAGTTGAAGATCCCCAAAATGCTTCCTCCTAGTAGTGTTTGAGGGTGTAGCAAAAGTTTCAGCTTTCCTTTTCTAAATGTTTGGCAGATAATTCCCGACAAACAGGCAACTGCAAATAGTATGGTGGAGAATTGACTGCTTCCTTGATCTTTTAAATAGAGGTCTTGTGCGTATTTTACCAGGGAATCCACCACACCTGCACCAAAGAAAAGGAGAAGCGGAAGCCAGTAATATTGTTCGTTCCTGTTTTTTAAATTCCTTTTTTTTATTACTGCAAGACCAACTGCTGCCGTTCCCATAACAAACCCCAGGATTTTTGAGGAAGATACCGTTTCGTTGTAATAGATAAGGGAGAATAGCATGGGAATAACAAAGGACATTTTACTTGCCAGTGTAGTGACGGCAATTCCTGTTTTTTGGGTGGATAAGCCAATAATAAAAAACATGACGATGAATAAAAAACCGATGAGCAGTGCCATTTCCAGCCAGGGGGCTGTCTGAATCAGAGGCAAGGATATATTGTTTCCACTGAGGGTGATGCCCAGTAGTGTGGCCGCCAGGTAATTGATGATGATGGCGCTCAGGATATCAATTCGGTATTTTTCCAGGTATTTAAAGCTTACAAAAATTCCGGAAGAAGTGATTATGGCCAGTAGTAGAAACAGCATGGGTTTTTATTTTAGAAAAATAATCAAAAATCAGGGAGGAGAACAAAAATTAGGGCAAAAGAAAAGCAGATTCGTCTTCTGAACCTGCTTTAATCATATTTAGCTATAATTGTTTTACATTTTTAACTTCTTGTCAATTTCGTCGATGTGAGTTCGAAAGCCTTTGTCTGTATCCATTAGATTGTGAACGGTTTTACAGGCGTGAAGTACTGTTGCATGATCCTTATTCCCAATCTGAGATCCAATGGTTGCCAAAGAGGCTTTGGTCAGGCTTTTGGAAAAATACATGGCAATTTGTCGGGCCTGAACAATTTCTCTTTTACGAGTTTTAGCCTGAAGAAGGTCCACAGACATTTTGAAGTGATCGCAGACCACCTTTTGAATATAATCAATGGAGAGCTCCCGTTTGGTGTTGCGTACCAATTTGTCAATAATAGATACTGCAAGATCCAAAGTCAGCTCTTTTTTGTTTAGGGTGGATTGTGCCAAAAGGGAGATTAAAGCTCCTTCCAATTCACGTACATTGTTGGTAACATGAGTGGCAATGTATTCAATTACTTCTTCCGGAACGGCAATGCCATCCTTATAGGCTTTTCGCTGAAGAATTTTGATTCTTGTTTCGTAATCCGGATTTTGAAGATCGGCTGATAAACCCCATTTAAATCGAGAAAGCAATCGGTTTTCCATTCCTTTCAATTCGATAGGAGCTTTATCTGAAGTCAGAATTAACTGCTTACCCGATTGATGCAAATGGTTAAAGATGTGGAAAAATGTATTTTGGGTTTTTTCTTTCCCTGCCAATTCCTGAATATCATCAATAATAAGGATATCGATCATTTGATAGAAATGAAGGAAGTCGTTCTTATTATTGTTTCGGATCGCCTCGGTAAATTGAGTTTGGAATTTATTGGCACTAACGTAAAGTACTGTTTTGTCCGGATAAATTTCCTTGGCTCGCAGACCAATTGCCTGGGCAAGGTGAGTTTTTCCCAAACCGGAGTCTCCATACAATACTAATGGGTTGAATGCAGTTCCTCCAGGTGTTTCGGATACTGCAAAACCTGCCGATCGAGCCAAACGGTTACACTCACCCTCGATGAAATTATTGAAGGAGTAATCAGGATTTAACTGAGAATCAATGTGTAATTTTTTAATGCCCGGAATTACAAACGGATTCCGAATGGTTTGTTCCTCTTTGTCGTTGGGCATGCTAACCGGACGATTGTGAGTGTTGGATCGGTTATTATTTCCAGGAACATTTACGGTAACTGGTTTCGCGTTAGCAATGTGGTTATTTTCCATTACCACATTATATTCTAACTTTGCATTACCACCTAATTCTTTGCGCAGGGTCTTTCTTAATATATCTATATATTGCTCTTCCAGATATTCATAAAAGAAATGACTGGGGACCTGAATTGTAAGAACATTGTTCTCCAATTTCAAAGGTACGATAGGTTCGAACCAAGTTTTGAAACTGATCGGCGGAACATTGTCCTTAATTACGGCCATGCAATTTTTCCAGACCTGGAAGTGATTATTATTCATTTCGTTTTCAGCGCTTTAAAAAATTTCGATTTTCCGATTTTTGCAAGAGCAAGATTGTGAAAAAAAAAGTGAAAAAAAAATCATTTTACTATTGTCATTTTGAAAACATTTTCTAGGGCTTTGGTAATCCTATTGAAAGCCGCTAAGAGTCATAGATGGGTGAGTAAGGCGCTGAAAACCAATGATTAATACTATGTATTTGTTGTGCCCTTTCTGCATGGTTTGTTTTTTAGTTTCTAAAAGATTCTGCGATACTTAGCCTGTTTAACTATGGTTTTTGTTAACATAAAACACACGATATAAAGGTTCGCTATTTATATTAGATATACATAAGCTGAATAGAGGAATTGCAACCAGTATTGTACAATAATACCAGGTGTTAAATAGAGGTGCCTGGTATTATTGTTTTTCAATTAGTTTTCAGGGGAAAGTTTGATAATGAATGCCTCAGGGAAATCTTTTTTGGCTTTTTTCAAAACGCGGATGATTTCACGATAGCTTTGAGTATTGCCAATAGTATATTGGTATTTGCCTCCAAAGGAGAGTTCCTGAATGTTTTTGTGAGATTTAAATATCTTGTCAGTCAAAGGTATGGGGGTGGAGGAACTGTGGATCTGAACCTGGTAGAAGACTCCTTTGGCTTTATCTTCTTGTTTGCGAGTTCTTTCAGTGCCTTTGTAAACAGTTCTTCCGGCATCAAACAGGGAGAAGCGAACGTATTTTTTTGGGTTTTCTTTTAAATCTGCGAGCAATTCACTTAGGTGTTGTGATGCTGATTCTAAATTTTGGTACAAAGTATCATTATTTACGAGAGCTCCCATTGAGCCTTCCCCTGCATTTATTTTTATGAGAATGCTATCGGCCATCGATAGTGCCGAATTGGCCTGGATGAGGGTTGTACCTATTTTCGCCTTCGCCAGGGAATCGCTAATAGTAGAAAAGTTGTTTAAAATGTTGGAGATATTCTGGTTGTTGTTTTTAAGGTTGTAGGTGATGGAGTCAACGTTGGTAAATATGCTGGATAATTTCCCTTTTTGGTTTGTCATTAAGGTGTCCAGAGTTCCGGATGTGCTTTCCAGGTTCTGAATGGTTTGTCGGATGCTAGTGAAACTCTTCGATAGGTTTTCTCTCGCGTTTTCATTGAAAATGTATTGGATTACTGCCAAAACAGAATCAACACTAGACATTAATCGTTCTGCCTTGGTTTTGAGAGGAAGCATTTGCATGCTTACCTGCTCCTTTAAATCTCCTTCGATACTTCCGGAGATGGTGTCTCCCGGTTGTAGCATCTCTTTGGAGTCTCCAGGAATAATTTTAATTTCTTTGGTTCCCATAATATCGGAGCTAATGATTCTGGCTACGGAATTTTTAGGGAATTGAAAGTTTTGCTGTACCGAGAATTCAACAATGAGGTAATTTGCACTTCTGTCGCTAAATGCAATTCGTTTGATTAAACCAACTTTGTAGCCTTTTAGGGTTACAGGACTGGAATTTTTTAAACCATCTACTCTGGTATATTTGGCGTAATAGGATCTTTCTTTTGTGAAAATATCCATGCCTTTTAGGAAGTTGACACCCCAAATCAGAATACCTATAGATATGATAACTACGATTCCGATAATTGCATCTTTTGAGATTTTCATTGTATATAATTTTTTCAATTTGTTATATGGTAATGCTTTTTAGAAATAATAAACTCTCAAATTAGCTACTTGAACAATGCTTTGCTAAGGATGATGTTCATTTTTCGTTGCTCCATATATTTAATTTTTTTTAAGTTCTGTATCTGTTTCGTACCGACTGAATGGTGGTTCGTTTTTATTGGATTTCTTATCGTTTTTGTAGTTTCTTCGCTTGCGGTAGGGAAATTCGTTTTCCATTCAGTAAAGCTATAACAAAACAATCACTGATTTTTTTGCGCGTCTTCTTTTGTAGTTCCACTATCTCAGAGAAACGATCTGTACTTCCAATGGTATATTTATAGATACCATCGATTTTCAATTCCCTAACTTTTCCCAGGCCTTTAAAAATGGGAGATGTTAATGGGATTTTTTTTCGAGAGGATCGTATTTGAACGCAGTACTGTAATTTTTTTTCATTTGTTTTATTGCTGTCTTGAGTTGATGAGCTTTCACGTGTTATTGATTTCCCGGAGGATGCACCTACACTCAAGGGTTGCTCGGAAGTGATTTCCTCCTGAGGAGAGAGTATTGTACTGTTGCTTTCAACCTTCTTTTTATAAATTTTGAAAGCTCGATAGATGGCAGAGGCCAGGTAGACTTGTCCATTTTTTGAATTAAGGTATTTTTCTTCGGCTGGGTTCGAAATAAAACCTGCTTCAACCAAAATGGAGGGCATACTGGCTTGTTTCAGAACCCAAAAACCCGCTTCCCGAACGCCACGGGAGTGACGCCCCGCCCGGTTCTTGAATTGCGATTCTGTTAATTCGGCTAAATCAATACTCTTTTCACGGTTGATTCCTTGCAGTAGATTAAAAATAATATAAGATGCCGGATTGTTTGGGTCGAAACCTTCGTATTTTGTCGAATAGTCTTCTTCGTAAAGCATTACAGCATTCTCTTTCATTGCAACTTCAAGGTTCTCTTTGGTCTTGTGAAGTCCCAAGGTATAGGTTTCTGTCCCCCGAATGCGAGGATTCCTATTGGCATTGGCATGGATGGATATAAACAGGTCTGCGTTGTTTTTGTTGGCAATTTCAGATCGTTGATCCAGAGGAATAAAAATATCTGTTTTGCGAGTATACAATACTTTTACCTCAGGGAAATTTTTTTCAATGTAATGTCCCAGTTTCAAAGAGATTGCCAATACTATATTTTTTTCGTAGCTGCGTTTTCCAATTGCCCCGGGATCTTTGCCACCATGCCCGGCGTCGATAACAACAGTTCGGATACGATAACCTTCATTGTTGGCATAACAAAAAGGACTGCTTACCCAAAAAAGCAGGAAAAACAGGAATGGGGTTGATAATCTTTTGTTTAAAAATTTTGTATGCTTAGGGGTAAAATACATCGTAAAAAAATATCTTAAAAAATGTTTCGAAAGCTTAATTCTATAAGGGAATATAGTACATTTCTTGTTAACTTTGGCGTCACAAGTTAAATTCATCGAATTTTTAGTTAGTTTTGAGCCGATTTTTACACAGACAATTCTCATACAAAAATAGTATATTAAAATTGCAATTGAAATTACGACAAAAGCTTTTTGTGGCTTGCATTGCCGCATTAGTTCCGGTAAACATATTTGCTCATGGATTTGAGAGAGAGAAGTTGATTGATTTTCAATATAATATTCCTTCTGTTGAGTCGGGTGATGATTTTCATTTTGAGCGGTTTGAAGATGATGTTTTTCAGGTTAAGGATACTCTGGAGAAGGGGGTGCAGGATACTTTAGGCAATGACACACTCGTGGATGCCAAAAAGCCTTTCCTCGAAACCCAAATTGATTATAATGCAGATGATTCCATCATTTTTTCTATTAGTGGTCAACAGGTGTTTCTCAAAAAGAATGCCTTTGTAAAGTACGGAAAAACAGAACTGCGGGCTCATTTTATTGAATTGGATCTGGAAAAGAAGGAAGCCTTTGCTTACGGAATTCAGGATAGTACCGGAACCTTTGTAGAAACACCCGAGTTTAAGGACGGAAGTGAAGAATTTAAATGCAAGGAGTTGAAATATAATTTCGATACCGGTAAAGGTTTGGTGACTGAAATTATTACTGAGCAGGAGGGCGGTTTTGTTCATAGTGAAATCACAAAAAAGATTGATGAGAACACCTTTTATCTTCGAAACGGGAAATATACTACCTGCGAACATGAGCATCCTCACTTTTATGTGAAGATGACCAAAGCCAAGATGATCAAGGATAGTAAAATTGTATCCGGCCCCGCTTATATGGTGTTGGAAGATGTTCCATTGTATTTTGTCGGACTTCCTTTTGGGTTCTTTCCGTTCAAGAAGAAATATTCTTCCGGTATTATTCTTCCCAGTTATGGGGAAGAGCAACGTCGTGGATTCAATTTACGACAAGGTGGATACTATTGGGCAATCAACGACTATGTAGATTTGGCCTTGACGGGAGATATTTTTTCCAATGGTTCCTGGGGAACTCAAATACGATCTCAATATCGAAAGAGATACCGTTTTTCGGGTAACTTGAGTGCGGAATACCATCTGAATAAGTACGGGGATGAGGGATTTCCCGATTATGTGAAGACAAAGGATTTTGCGGTACGATGGACGCATACCCAGGATCCTAAGGCGAACCCTTACCGAACTTTTTCTGCCTCGGTTGATTTTTCAACGGCCTCTAACGATCAGAACAATGCCTACACGCTGGATAAAATTGTAAACAATCAGAAACAATCGAGTATTTCCTATTCCAAGAGATGGCCTGATAGTCCTTTTAGTCTGTCGGCTACTTTGCGTCACTCCCAAAATAGCCGGGATTCAACCATTAGTCTTTCGCTTCCGGATGTGAATTTTAATATGACTCAGATTTACCCTTTCCGTGCCAAAGGCAAATCCGGAAAATTGACTTGGTACGATAAGATTGGGGTAACCTATTCGGCGAAATTGAAGAACAATATAACAACCAAGGAAGATGAGTTGTTCAATTCTTCATTAAGTAAGGACTGGAGGAATGGATTCCAGCATCGAATTCCATTGAGTACTTCCATAAAAGTGGCTAAGGACTTAACATTTGCCCCTTCTGTTAGTTATGAGGGGGTCGCCTATACCAATTCCATCCGAAAGGAATGGGATCCTGACGCCAATGATGGGAAGGGCGCTGTTAAAATAGATACACTTACAGGTTTTAACTATGCCCATAACTATTCTGCGAGTGCTTCCCTGAGCTATACGCCTAAAATTTACGGGATGTTTACTTTTAAAGAGACCTCAAAAGTTGCAGCGATTCGACATGTGGTTTCTCCTTCGGTAAGTGTTAGCTATACTCCGGAAGTAGGAGTGCCACGAGATAAGTATTTTAGAACCTACAATAATGAAATTACCGATCAGGAAGTGGAGTATTCGATCTTCGAACAGGGAATATTCGGAACTCCCACCGGAGCAATGGAATCGGGGAGTATTAATTTTGGCTTGGACAACAATTTGGAGGCTAAAATCCGGACTGCGAACGATACTACGGGAAACGAGGATCTGAAGAAGATTAAGCTTCTGGAGAGTGTGAAGTTTTCTACTAGTTACAATATGTTTGCGGATTCATTGAATTGGTCATTGATTCGAATGACTGGGCGAACCAAGCTATTCAATAAGAAATTGAATTTAACTTTTGGTGCGGATATGGATCCTTATGATATAAATTCGAGCGGATCCAGAATTGATAAATTCAAAGGGCGACTGACCCGGGCGGATGTGAAACTTGGCTTTCAGATTTCGTCCAAAGATTTTCAAAGTAGCGATGATGGAGGAGGAGATCCAGTGCCCACAGGATATGTGGATTTTGATATTCCATGGTCAATGAATGTGGATTACGGATGGACTTATACAAAGCCTGGTTTGAAAAGTAGTGTAACACAAACTGTTCGACTGAATGGAAATTTTAGTTTAACGCCTCAGTGGAAATTCAACTTTAGTTCCGGTTACGATTTTAGCCAGAAAGAGATAACGACATCCTCCTTTGGGATACAGCGTGATTTGCATTGTTGGCAGATGTCTTTCAATGCCATTCCTTTTGGGACGTATCAATCCTTTAATTTCATGATCAATGTTAAATCCTCGATACTTCAGGATTTAAAATATCAGAAGCGTCATGCATGGCAGGATAATTAGTGATAGAATATTATAATCGAAAGATGGGTGGTCTGTATAGGCTGCCCATTTTTTTTTTAATGAAACCCATAAGTAGGCGACCGGGATCAATAATAAAGGCGAATTTAATTTTGAGGATTGTTGTTTTAAATTACTTTTGCACGTCCTAAAAAATCACAGTAATTTTTTGAATATGTTGAAGCAGGTAGTTGTTGTAATGATGTGCTTACTGCTAGGTAATGCAGTAAAGTATTTACTTGGTGTTTCAGTACCAGGTTCTGTTTTTGGAATGTTGATACTGTTCTTACTGTTAAAGCAAAGGTTGGTTAAGGAATCTGATGTAAGTAAGTTTGCTAACTTTTTGCTGGATAACATGGCTTTCTTTTTTGTCCCGCCAGGAGTTGGTATTCTTTTATATTTAGATATGATTAAGAAGGAAATTACACCTATTGTGGGTGCAAGCATTATAAGTACATTGTTGGTTTTTTTGGTTGTTGGAATTATATCTGGAGGGCGTAATCATGAACAACATAGTTAGTAATCCTGCTTTTGCCGGAACGATAACTTTATTGGTTTATGTACTTGCACTTAAATTGCACGATAGGACGAAAATTTCGTTTTTAAATCCGGTTTTGTTGAGTGTAATAGTCTTGATGGTGCTTATTAATTTGTCTGGGGTGGATTTTGCTGCCTACAGGGAGGGAACAAAACCCATCGGTGTTTTGCTGGATGCCTCTGTGGTTGCTTTGGCCTATCCACTGTATTTGCAATGGAGTATCGTTAAAGAGGAGTGGAAAACAATTTTGTTATGCCTCCTTATGGGTTGTTTAACAGGTATTGTGTCTGTTGTTTTCCTGGCTTATGCCTTGGGTGCAAGTCAGGAAGTTTTACTCTCTCTTGTGCCCAAATCTGTAACCACACCAATAGCATTGAGTGTAAGTGAAAGTTTGGGAGGGGTACCTCCTTTAACTGCAGCTGTTACGATTACTGTCGGAGTTTTTGGTTCTGTAGTGGGGTTGCAGTTTCTAAAATTATTTAAAATTGAAAAGCCCGAATCTGTTGGTTTGGCAATGGGAACAGCGGCGCATGGTTTAGGGACTGCAAGAGTTTCTTCGATGGGGTCGTCCTATGCTGCAATGGGAGGTATTGCTATTGCATTAAATGGTGTTTTTACGGCTGTTTTATCGCCATGGATTGTTAAGATATGTTTGTATGTAATTTCTGTATAATCGCCCGAATTTAATAGGTACTGGGTTGCATGCGAAAAATTGAAGGTTGCCTTTAGCCTTTATGAATTGGATGAGTATTATTCTTTCCTCTCTTGTTGCTTTTATTTGTTTTGAAGCAGGATGGGGGAATTGAATAACTCAACGTGTATTTCTTAAATAATATAATCCTGAGGACTTACCTGTTTAAAGGATGAAGCTTTTGGATTTAGGCTATTGTCGGTAGATAAGTTTTAAAGCAAACAATTTGTTAATAAAGGAAGAAGCAGGACTGTTTTTTTATTTCATCCAGTTGGCCATCATCTGATTGCCTTTTGGGGTCATGATGGATTCTGGATGGAATTGCACACCGCAGATGTCCAGTTCTCTGTGACGGATGGCCATTATTACACCATTGTCATCTGTAGCCGTTACTTTCAGGCACTCTGGGAAATTCTCAGTTGCTAGAGCCCAGGAATGGTAGCGTCCCGAATCAAATTCCCTGTCGATGCCTTGAAAAAGAATTTCGTTGGAGTCGGTAACAATAGTGTTTTTGGGGATGCCGTGGTCCACCTGGTCCAGATTGTAAAGTTTGGCACCGAAGAATTCGCCAATGGATTGGAGACCAAGACAAACACCAAAGATAGGGAGTTTGCCAGCAAAGCGATTCAGGATTTGTTCCAATACCTTTACTTCAGAGGGAAGGCCCGGTCCGGGAGAAAGAATAATTCGGTCGAAATTTTCCAGTGAATCTAAATTAACTTCATCATTTCGCATAACTTCCAGTTCATCACAGAATTGTTCTACTGCATGAACTAAATTATATGTAAAGGAATCATAATTATCTATTATCGCAACTCGCATTCTTCTGTTTTTCTCTATCTTTAGCTTCGCAAAGAAAATCAAATTTATTATAAACAACTAAACATTGTTACAAAATGAAGCGAATTATCAATTCTGAGAAAGCTCCCAAGGCAATTGGGCCCTACAGTCAAGCTGTTGAAGCTAATGGTACTTTATATATTTCCGGTCAACTTCCTGTTGATGTGAATACAGGTAAATTCGTTGAAGGAGGAATTAAGGAGCAAACCGAACAAGTAATGAAGAATATCGGTTATATTCTTGAGGAAGCAGGTTACAGCTACAAAGATGTGGTAAAATCTACTTGTTTGTTAAGCGATATCTCCTATTTTGCTGAAATGAACGAGGTATATGCTAAATATTATACCGAAGAGTGTCCTGCTCGTGCTGCTTTTGCAGTAAAGGATCTTCCTCTTGGTGCTATGGTTGAAATCGAAACCATTGCGGTGAAGTAATTCCTGTTTTTTACAATATCATTTAAAAAGCTGTTCCTCTTGGAGCGGCTTTTTCTTATATAGAATGGAACTAGATAGTTGGAACATGTTCTAAAATAGCTGTCCTAAATACAGTAGAACAGATCTTTTGCTCAATTTTACTCTTTGAAAAAGAATAGCTTTTACTGCTTATAAGTACCTGAAAGAGATAGAAGAGTATGGATGTTTTAAAACCCGTGTACACCGAGCAAAATGATTGTCAGGATTGCTACAAATGCATTCGGGAATGCCGATTGAAAGCAATCAAGGTTGTGAATAATTCCGCGCAGATTATGCATGAGAATTGCATTTTTTGTGGTCATTGTACCCAGGTA
The DNA here is from genome assembly GCA_041725895.1 of Marinifilaceae bacterium. Lineage (GTDB taxonomy): Bacteria > Bacteroidota > Bacteroidia > Bacteroidales > Marinifilaceae > JBGRQA01. Next base: position 14,613 of record JBGRQA010000025.1, on the reverse strand, counting down.
TGTCCGGTTGGAGCCAAAAAGATCAGGAATGACTTAAATCGTGTGAAATCATTGTTGAGGCGGAGGAATGATGTTGTGGTTTCTTTGGCGCCTTCTTTTATTTCTGAGTTTCCCAACCTGGGAAATGCGCAAATTGTTGCGGCCATGAAGGCCCTGGGCTTTTCACATGTATCCGAAACAGCCCTGGGAGCGCAAGAGATCTCGTGTCGCATTCCTGAAATGATGGACCAGATGGAGGAGGGAATCTACATTTCTTCAGCCTGTCCATCTGTAGTTGAGTTGATACGAAAATATTACCCGCAGTATACCAATCAGGTAACTCCTTTGCTTTCGCCTCTTTTGGCGCATTGCAAGATCCTGAAACAAAGCTACGGGGAGGATACGCCGGTTGTATTTATTGGTCCATGTGTTGCAAAGAAACGAGAAGCGGATGATTTTCCTGAATTACTGGAAGCTTCTTTGACCTTTGAGGATTTAAAAAACTGGTTGAAGGAGAAGAATATCGATCCTTATATGTTTCCCGAAAGAGAGAATGAAATTTTTGAACCCTGTAAGGCCAATAAGGGAGTTTTGTATCCCATTGATGGAGGGATGATTGCCGGTGTGAAAGCCAATGCCACAACTGCTGATGCGGTATACATGACTTTTTCGGGAATTCAGAACATCGAAAATGTATTGAAAGATTTGGATCGGTACAAAAAAGGAGGTCGCTTGTTTCTGGAATTATTGGCTTGTGATGGAGGATGTATCAACGGTCCTGGAACAGTGAAGGAGTATTCCAGTGCTATTAAACGATTTGAGGTGATTCAGCATGCCCACGAGCATGAGGGAGAGGTGCATCGTTTTGATAATTTGTCTTTGGTTCGTGATTTCAACTCTATTTCTGCCCTGAAAGAAAACTCTTACTCCGAAAGTGAAATAAAGGAAGCTCTTACTCTGGTTGGAAAAAGTTCAGATAAGGATGAGATCAATTGTGGGGGATGTGGATACAACAGTTGTAGAGAATTTGCTGTAGCTTTACTGGAGGAGAAATCAGAGCCCAACATGTGTGTTTCCTACATGCGGAAAATCGCACATGATAAATCTTCCGCACTGCTTCAGAAGATTCCTTCCGGGGTGGTTATCGTTAATGAGGATTTAAAAATTATTGAGGCGAACTACAATTTTGCCCGCATGCTAGGTGAAGAAACAATGGATTTGTTTGAAACCATACCTGGTTTGCCGGATGCTGATCTAACCAAACTGGTTCCTTTTCATAAATTGTTTTCCTCTATTCTACGCACAGGTGAGGAGAATCTGGAGCGGGATGTTCGCTGTGGAAACGGTCTGCTTCACATCAACTTGTTTACCATACAGAAGAAAAAAATGGTTGGGGCTATTCTTAGAGATATGTCTGTGCCTTTTATTCAAAGAGAGGAAGTGATTTCACGCGCAAGAGAGGTGAATCGACGAAATTTGGAAACGGTTCAGAAAATAGCCTACCTTTTGGGCGAAAATGCTTCGGAAACAGAAGATATGCTGAATTCTATTGTTGAGTTTTATAATCTGCCGGAGGGGGGACAGTAGGCATGTTGGATAATTTTTACATAGAAGTGGATTGCCAGCAGAAAAGTCTGGAAGGGCAGATGATTTGCGGCGATGTATTCCTTTCCAAAAAAATTAAGGAGGAGGGACGGACCCTAATCGTTCTTTCCGACGGTTTGGGCAGTGGTGTGAAAGCCAATGTTCTGGCCACGCTTACTGCTTCCATGGCCCTGAATTACATGAAGGTAAACAAAGATATTCGGAAAGCCGCAAGTATCATTATGAATACTCTTCCCGTTTGTAGTAAACGGAAGGCAAGCTATTCCACTTTCACAATTGTGGAGATAGAATGCGACGGAGCTACCCGTATTATCCGTTACGATAACCCCGAATGTATATTGTTGCGAGGGCTGGAAGTATTACGGCCTCCCTACGAGAAGTTGATACCAGATGGGACCAACAACCAGGATAAGGTACTTTATTCCTACAAATTTAAGGCAGAGAAGGAGGATCGTATCATTTTCTTTTCAGATGGTGTAAGTAATTCAGGGATGGGGGCACCCCAATTTCCATTTGGCTGGGGTATTCAGAAAGTGGAGGATTTTATACGAAATCAGGTGCGACGTAACCCCTATGTTTCGGGAATGCAGTTGGCCCGCGGAGTGGTGGACAGGGCTAGTGCCAATTACGGTAATCATCTCAAAGACGATACTTCCTGCGCGGTGGTTTATTTTCGGGAACCACGGGATCTTTTGATCTGTACTGGGCCACCCTACGAAGCCAGTAGAGATAGTCAACTGGCCAATCGGGTGAAGGAGTTTGTCGGGCGAAAAATTGTTTGTGGGGGGACAACCGCCTCTCTTCTTGCACGTGAGTTTAATACTCCTGTTGAGATGGATTTGAATGTAAGTGATCCCGAATTACCTCCAACTTCCCGTTTGAAAGGTATTGATTTGGTGACCGAAGGCATTCTTACTCTTGGAAAGGTGATCCGAATTTTGGAGGCTTATGGACAGGATTCTCGCCTTCAACATGGTCCCGCAGACCAAATTGTTAGACTTCTGCTGGAAAGTGACAAGATTCACATAATCAATGGTACTTCTATTAATGTTGCCCATCAGGACCCCAATCTTCCTGTGGAATTGGAGATTCGACGAACTGTGGTTAAAAAGATCGCTAAGCTTTTGGAGGAAAAGTTTTTAAAAGAAGTAGATCTTAGTTATATTTAAGAAGGAGAATTGAAATATTTTCCTTTTCCAGCGATCATCCTTAGGGTGTTGTATAAATTAATGATTTAACTTAAAAGGATTTATTTCTCTTTTTATAGTTAATTTGAGTTCAAATAAGGGAAATCTGAATGCCAAAGTCGGAATTCCTGATTAATTAGATATTCTAAATGACCGACAAAATCGAACTTACAATTTGTTTGGGTAGTTCCTGCTTCTCAAGGGGAAATGGGAAAACTCTTCAGGCTATTAATAAATTTTTAGAGGAACATCAGTTGAAGGATAAAGTTTTCTTTCATGGTGAGCTTTGTACAGGGAATTGTGCTAAGGGACCCATTCTCAAAATTGGTGACGAACTCTATGAGGAAGTAGACCCGGAGAGTGTAATTGATATTCTGAATAATGTGTTTGTAAGCTAAATAAAATCAGTGGTTCCCCCTGACAAAAACCAGTGAGTTATGCCCCTAATCAGCACCAATAAAGACAAATGCAACCTGAGCTATACCTGTATTCGGGTTTGTCCTGCCAAGGCGATTAAGATTGAGGATAATCATGCCAATATTATTCCTACTCGTTGTATCGGTTGTGGAAACTGCGTTACGGTTTGTGCCCAATCGGCAATTGAGTACCGGTCTTCCCGTCATATGGTGGAAGAGATGTTCAGAAATAATGGGCCAGTGGCTGCTATATGCGATCCTAGTATTTCCGGTGAGTTTGATGATATTTCCGATTATCGTAATTTTGTTGGAATGATTAGGGCCCTTGGGTTCACTTATGTCGTAGAGACTGCTTTTGGGGTTGATTTGGTTGCACAGAAATACCGGAAACTCTTCGATGATTTTCATGGGAAATACTATATTTCCACTAAATGTCCGCCTTTGGTAAATTTTGTGGAAAAGTATCATCCCGAATTGGTGGATAATCTTGCACCTATTGTACCTCCAGCCATAGCCATGGCCAAAGTGGTGCGTAAAAAATATGGGGAAAACGTAAAGGTGGTTTCTCTGTCTCCCTGTGTAAGTAGTAAGAATGATGTAAAGCATTTCAATCACACCGATGGGAATGTGGATGCAGTGCTTAGTTTTGTGGAGTTAAGGGAGATGTTCCATGAACAGGGGATTACTGAAAATTCAGTTGAATTTTCGGAATTTGATCCTCCCTTTGGCAAGGTAGGGGGCTTGTTTCCTATCAGCCATGGTCTTTTCCAAGCTGCCGAGATTGATACAAGTATGCTCAATAGTCATATAATCAGTACGGAGGGTAGAAATAATTTTATTCGTTCCTTGAATGAATTTGAACAAAGTCAGGATCTCAGACATCATCTGGATTTGTTTTACTGTGAAGGTTGTATCATGGGACCGGGAACTTCTCCATCGGGAAGGAAGTTTTCCCGTCGAAGCCAGGTTATTCGCTATGTTCGCAAACGATTGAAGTCTTTTGATGAGCAGGAATGGAAAAAAAATATAGCGGAGTATGGTCAATTGGAGCTGTCCCGGGAATTCAAAGTTTCCGATCAACGTTTGCCTCGTCCTTCCGAGGAGGAGATTCAAAAGGTTTTGGAAGAGATGGGGAAGGCTAAGGTGGAAGACCAGTTGGGATGTGGATCCTGTGGTTATGAATCTTGCAGGGAATTCGCAATTGCTAAATGTCAGGGATTGTCCAAATATGAGATGTGTTCTTCTTTTACTATTAAGAACATGAATACCTACATAACCCAGTTGGGAAAAACCAATGAAAAGCTGAACAAAACCAAAGTAGCTTTAAAAGAATCGGAGGAGCGTGCAAAGGAGGAGCGTCGTTTGGCTGAGGAAGCTTCAGAGACGGTTTCTGCCATGTTGCAAAAGCTTCCGTCGGGAGTGGTTATCGTGGATGAGAATCTGAAAATTATTGAATCCAATACTAGTTTTGTGGAGCTTTTGGGTGACGAGGCTCGCATGTTGAATGATATTATTCCCGGTTTGGTGGATGCGGATCTGACCAAACTGGTTCCCTTTCACAAACTTTTTTCTTCCGTAATTCTTAATGGGGAAGATATTCTCAACAGGGATGTGCATTACGGTACCGGTCTGTTCAATATTTCTGTTTTTACCATCAAACGGAATCAGATTGTAGGAGGTATAATTCGTGATTTGTTTGCTCCTGAAGTGAGGAAGGAGGAGGTGATTGGACGGGCCCGGGCAGTGATCCGGGAGAACCTTGAGACTGTTCAGCAAATAGCCTTCCTATTGGGAGAAAGTGCTTCCAAAACCGAAAAGTTGTTGAATTCGATTATCAAATCCCATACCCCGGGAGAGGAGAAGAATAATGGAAGATAAATTTCATATTGATATTGATTGCCAGCAGCTTTTTCATCATGGAGAGATGATCTGTGGAGACGTTTTTCTTTCCCGTAGAATAAAGGAAGAGAATCGGACGATTGCCGTGTTGAGCGACGGTATGGGAAGTGGGGTAAAAGCCAATGTGCTGGCGACTCTTACTGCATCCATGGCCTTAAATTTTACCTCAGAGCATAAGGATGTAAGAACCATTGCTGAAATAATCATGAACACGCTGCCGGTGTGCAGTGTTCGTAAGGTGAGTTATTCTACTTTTACCATAATTGATGTGGAATATGACGGTACAACACGTATCATTGAGTTCGATAATCCCTGCTGTACGGTAATGCGTGGCACCGAATTCTATGATCCCGGATGGGAGCTAATAACCCTGGATAGTGATGTTAATAAGGGCAAGGAGCTAAGAACCTGTAGTTTTGTTGCCCGAAAAGAGGATCGTATCCTTTTCTGGTCCGATGGAATTATGCAATCGGGGATGGGAAGTAAGGAGTATCCTTTTGGATGGGGACAGGAAAATGTGTTGGATTATGTGAAAAATCTGGTAAGAAGTACTCCCTTTGTATCCGCCAATGGTCTGGGCAAGAAGCTGGTGAAAAGAGCTCAGCGCAACGATTCAGGCGAACCCAAAGATGATACCAGCGCCGGAGTAATCTATTTCAGGGAACCGCGAAAGTTACTTATTTGTACCGGTCCTCCTTTTGAGGAGGAAAAGGATAGTGAACTGGCTATGCGGGTGTATCATTTTAAAGGGAAAAAAATTATTTGTGGGGGAACCACTGCTGAAATTTTAGCCAGGGAACTCAGCCTGAAATTTGCAGCAGGGATGAAGATAACTGATCCCGAACTGCCTCCAACTTCCTATATGGAGGGAATAAATCTTGTTACCGAAGGTATTCTAACCATAGGAAAGGTAGCCCGCATTCTCGAAGATTATAATATCAATACCGTTTTGGGGGAAGGACCGGCAGATCAGATTGTTCACTATCTTTTGCAAAGCGATAAGATCTCCATTATTAACGGAACCCGAATTAATTTTGCTCATCAAGACCCAAGTCTTCCTGTGGAATTGGAAATTCGCAGGACTGTTGTGAAGAAAATTGTGAAATTATTGGAGGAGAAATTTCTTAAGGACGTGAGCCTTTCTTTTATTTAATTCTTTCATTGGTGTCAATGGTTTGTTAGAGAGTGTAATTATAATATTTCATTACTTCTTTCTTGTGCCTGAAGTCAAACTCTCAGAACAAAAGAGCAAGTCAATACAACTAGGGACTTATAACTTGTTATTTTCTCTTGTTCTGATAGAATCTCTTGTTAAATTAATTTCATAATTTTCTGCGGATTTGATTTCTCGTTATTTTTTCTGTTTATCCGGACTGAGTTTGAAGAAGCTTTTCGTATTTTTGTGGCATTATGTTTAAATTTTGAACTCATGTTACTTAGTACCCTGAATCCCTATTCATTTATTATTGCTGCATCGCTTATTATAATTGTTTCTTACTTTTTTAATTTGCTGACTCAGCGTACCAATATTCCAAGTGTACTTTTGCTTATTGTGCTTGGAGTTCTTATTCGGCAGGGACTAACCCTGGTAGGTCTCGAGGAGTTGAACTTGTTTCCTGTATTGGAAATACTCGGTATTGTGGGATTGATAATGATAGTTCTGGAAGCCGCTCTTGATTTGAAACTGACCCGGGACAAATGGCCCATTATCTGGAAGTCGTTTACCGTTGCTTTTTTAGGTGTTATGGGGTGCATGTTTTTACTCGCATTGGTAATTCAGGCATTCATTCCGAGTTTGGATTTTCTGATCGCAATGATTTATGCCACGCCACTTTCCATTATGAGTAGTGCCATCATTATTCCCAGTGTAGTGAATCTGGATGAGGACAAGAAGGAATTCATGATTTATGAGAGTACTTTTTCGGATATTCTTGGGATTATGTGTTTCTACTTTATTCTTAGTAATATCGAAGCCAATAGCGCTGTAGAGGTCGGAGTTTCTGTGGTTGGAAATATTCTTGTAACCATTGTTATCTCTTTTTTGGTTTCTTACCTAATGATCTATGCCTTCCAAAAATTAAATGACGGTGTAAAGCTATTTCTTCTTATTTCAGTATTGTTGACTCTGTACTCTATCGGAAAGTTGCTTCATTTATCCTCACTTATGATTATTCTTGTGTTCGGGTTGATTCTGGAAAACCCGCATTTGTTCATTCGTGGTTTCTTGAAAAAACATATTAAGCAGGAACAGTTGGCCTCTGTTTTCAAAGATTTGAAGGTGGTTACAATTGAATCTTCCTTTGTTGTCCGCACTTTCTTTTTCGTAATTTTTGGTATTACCATTAGCCTTAGTTCATTGCTCAGTGTACGGGTTGTAATTGTAAGTTTTATTGCCCTGGTACTTATTTACGGTTTGCGCTATCTATTGTTAAAAGTAATCGTTAGGGATTTCAAGCCGCAGGTATTCATTGCTCCAAGAGGATTGATTTCGATTCTATTGTTCTTTGCCATCCCGGAACAGTATCATGTAGAGGATTTTGAATCCGGAATTCTACTTTTTGTTATTATCGTAACTAGTGTGATTATGGCCTGGTCGCTGATACAATCGAAAAAGGAGAAAAAAATGGACATCCCTTCAGTTGTGCCTGTTAACAACGAAGTAGGAAAGATTGGTTAAGAAGAATTGAGAGATAAATAGCAATGGTAGCACTTTGTTAAGTGCTATGAAAGTATGGGTTGAAGCATTTACTTTTCTTCAACCCTTACATTGATATAGTTGGCGAGAAGATTTAACAATTTAATTGTCGGGATTGGTTTAGAAATATAGTCATCGCAGCCAGCTTCCAGACTTTTATCCCGATCTTCCGCCATAGCGTAGGCCGTTTGAGAAATAATGGGAATGCTTGGATTGATTTTTTTAATGATTCGCGTAGCTTCGAAACCATTCATCACTGGCATCTGAATGTCCATTAGGATTAAATCGATTTTGTGTTTTTTGAACAGATCGATGGCTTTTTCTCCATTGGTAGCCCATAAAATTGTAGCTCCGGTTTTCTTGATTACTTCGTCTAAAAACAGGAAATTTGATTCAACATCTTCTGCTATTAAGATGGTTTTTCTTGACCAATCGTATTGAGGTAATTTCATTTTTTTTGTTTTTGACGGGTTGATATTAGGATTGGGTAAGTTCATTAAGCAGGGGATTTCGAAATAGAATCTGGAGCCTTTTGTCGGTTGAGAATCAATAAATATTTCTCCCCCTAATAGTTGAACGATCTTTTGAGCAATGGTTAGGCCCATTCCCATTCCTCGGTATAGTTTTTCGTTTGGCTTGTCTATTTTAGTGAAGCGCATAAAAATATAAGGTATGTAATCCGGTTGAATTCCTATTCCCGAATCTTCAATAAAGAATTGGATGCGACCCTTTTTCCCTTTTGTAAAACCAATTCGGATGAACCCCTTTTCAGTAAATTTGATGGCATTACTAATTAGTTTGGAAAAGATTTGGCTTAGTCGGAACCGATCGGTTCGTAAAGGGAATTTTGTTACATCAGTAGGAATTTCAGACAATATCTTTACGTTCTTCTGCTTTTTAAGCTCTTTTAGCTTGTATTCCAAAAGTTTTTTTTGCGATTTAATAAAACTAATTCCATCGAAGGTGTCGAATTCAACTTTTAATTCATCGGCCTCTAGTTTGGAAAGGACTAGGATATCATTTATTAGTTCCAGTAAACAATGAGCATTGGTGTTGATATATTTAATGAAGTTATTTTTTTTCTCGGCTGATAGATCCGGAGAGCTTAGCAGTGAAGTGAATCCCATTATTGCATTCATTGGGGTTCTGACTTCATGTGATAAATTGCCTAAAAAGGCCGATTTGAGTTGGTCTGATGCCTCTGCTTTTTGTTTGGCATGGATCAATTGCTTCTCGATTCTTTTTCTTTCATCGATTTCCCTGGTTAGTTCAATGGTGCGATCATTCACTAATTTCTCCAGGTGGGATCGATATTTTTTTAATTCATCTACTGTTTTTTTAAAAAGAGTGATGTCTCTTCCACAGGCAATTAGTGTTTTGACCTCTGATTGGAGATTGAATTCCGGATTGATTTGCCAGTCGAACAGGTACGATTTTTTCTTGAGTTTGAACTGAATTGTTTTTCGGGTGATGCTCCCATTAATGGCAGTTTCTTGCAGGAGGTTTTTCAAGTTGGAGTACAGCTGTTGAGGAAGAATTGGAAAGTTTGTTTCTTTACTCCCTGTTTTTTCAAAAAAACGGTGAGCGTAAGGATTCATGTACAATACTTCTCCTGAAAGGTTGAACCGAAAAATGATATCATTGGAGTTTTCAACCAGAGCTCGAAATTTCTCTTTGTTTACAAGCATTGAAACCCGCGCCATTTTTTCTTCAGTGATATCCTTATGGGAACCAATCATACGGATGAATTTTCCATTGTCATCCCATTCAAAAACTTTTCCGCGATCGAGTATCCACTTGTAATCTCCGGAACCTGATTTCATGCGGTATTCGCATTCGAAGAGACCGGTTTCGTTGCGGAGATGAGCCTGAAGATGTTTATCCACTTTGGAAAGATCTTCAGGATGGATGAGATTTTGCCAGGAATCAACCGTTTCCTCAAATTGACCGTAGGGATAGTTTAACATATCGTACCATCGTTTGCTACGATATACGGTACGCGTTTTTCCGTCCCATTCCCAAAAACTGTCCGACGAGAGCTCAATGGCTTTGGTGAATCGATCTTCAGCAGGGGAGGAGACTCGCTCCATCTCTTCACTTTTTTCAATTTCCTTTCTGCCCGGAATACGATTTGTTGCTACTTCTTGAGATTCAGTGTTTGGTGTTTCTTCAAATTGGTATTGAATTTGTGATAATTTTTTCTGAATTGAGCTGAATTCCGTTCGATTTTCGAGCGTGAAGTGGAGATAGTTTTTCCCTTCAAATGGGAGAAGACAGGAATGAAAACGAATTGTAAGTGTATTTTTATTTTTATCCAACAATTCGAGCTGAAAGCAGCTATTTTTCCCTCTCTTCATGAAATTGATTTTTTCTTTGATGCGGGGAAGTGGAGTTGAACTAATGTTATAGATATTTAGTTTTGTGCTTTCCTGATTGTGCAGTTTGAGAAGCTTGATGGCAGTTGAATTTATTGCTACGATTTGGTTTGGTGGTTGGGGATCTACCACCATCATAGGAAGACTATTGGAGTGGAATAAATTATTGTAAATGGAATTGTTGAACAGAGTAGTTTCCTTACTTTCAGAAGAGGTGTCTGAGTTTGACTTTTGGGATCTGTTTGGAACGCCTTCCATTGCAGTGTCGAAATCCTTTGGGGTTTTCGATTCTTTGGAGGTTGTTTTATGCGTGCGGTTCAGGTCCATAGTAAACGTAGCATGAGTATAGTAAATTCCATTTTCCGTTTTAAGCAGGTAATATTAAATATAAGAAAATAAGATGAGATTGCCATAAGTGTATTATCTTTATGTCTAATGTTTACTATTGTTTATCAGTCCGGAATTATTATTTTTGGGGTGATCTTATAAAACTGAAAATATTTACATGTCGACCAGATATTTTTCCCTCCTGATTCTACTAACTCTGTTTACTTTTACCCGATTAGTGGGGCAAATTCGTTCAGAGGGGCAACCTGTGTTCAATAATGGGGCTTTAAAAAGTTCGTTGAGAGCTATTACTATGCCTCAGCTGCAACAAGCGATGCAAAGCAGCGATCATCACGAGGAGCGGAGTAAATTGAAACGATTAAAATATGCTCAGAGGTATAAGATTTCATATTCCATAAAGGAGTCCGGACGATGGGATACTATATCAGATGGGAGAAGAGTTTGGAGGTTGAAGCTATCCTCCCCCGGAGCTTATTCTATTGGAATAGTGTTTACACGATTCCATCTACCCGAAGGAGCTCAGTTATTTCTATACAGCAGTCAAACCGATCAGGTATTGGGTGCTTATACCTCACTGAATAACAAACTATCCCGAAGATTAGCGATAGAACCTTTGGAGGGGGATGAGGTGATAATTGAATACATTGAACCTGTTGATGTGGTAAAATCCGCAGAGCTGGAAATTGGGGAGTTATTGCACGATTATAAGAATGTTTTCGCTCACCTTAAAACTTTAAGATTACGAAAAGCCGGCTCTTGTAATGTGAACATCAATTGTGCAGAGGGGGCCGATTGGCAGCGGGAAAAGAATGCGGTATGTCATATTTTATATGCAGGTTATATTGGATCGGGAGCTTTGATTAACAATACCCGAAACGATGGGAAACCCTACTTCCTGACAGCAAATCACACCCTGGGAAATCAGGATTTAGCAACTGATGCTATTTTCTTTTTTAATTACGAGAGTGAAACCTGTGAAGGAACCACTGGTTCCAAAACCCATACGATCTCCGGTTCCACACTTCGTGCAACAACATCAAGACTTGATTTCTCCTTGGTCGAACTTTCGGTAACTCCTCCCAGCTCTTTTCATCCCTACTATGCCGGATGGAATCGTGGGGATGTGCCAGCAGAAAATACGACCTGTATACATCATCCGGGGGGAGATGTAAAGAAGATATCAAAAGATTTTGATGCTCCTGTGACAGGAAGTTATAACGACGGTTTTGTGAAATTTGATGCCAATACGCATTGGAAAATCCTAAGATGGGATGTGGGAACAACCGAAGGAGGATCATCCGGTTCTCCGCTTTTTGACCAGAATCATCGTATTGTTGGAGATCTTACCGGTGGCGATGCTTCTTGTCTTGATCCAGTGAACGATTACTACGCAAAATTTTCTGTGAGTTGGGACCGTTTTTCGGATCCTTCGCAACAGTTAAAATATTGGTTGGATCCTGACAATACCGGCGTGATCACATTGAATGGGTACTTTAAAAATACCGGAATATTGGCAGGTTTTAGTTTGGAAGCGGAAGAGTTTTGTGTTGGTGAACCTATCCTTATTACTGATCAATCTCAAGGTGTACCAACGGAATATTTTTGGGATTTTGGGGCTGATGCTGTTCCATCAACGGCTTCCGGAAAAAATCCACCATTGGTTAGTTATTCCCAAAGGGGAGTGAAGATAATAAAGTTGACGATTCGAAAAGACGATATTGAAGATGTTGTTGTGAAAAGTATTCGGATTATGGCTCCAATAATTCCTGACTTTAGCTATCAAATTGAAAAAACGAAACTTATACTTAAAAGCAATTTGGAGGATGTTCAATCAATAGCTTGGGATTTTGGGGATCAGAAGAGGTCTAATGAGTTGAATCCTGAGCACGAGTATGCTTCTTCCGGCCTTTATTTCGTTAAAATGACGGCAGAAAATGTTTGTGGAGCCCAATCAGTGACCAAGGAGATTAGTACCCGGTACGATGATCAATTTACGATTTTCCCCAATCCCTCTTCTTCCAATGAAATGTTGACGCTGGATTTGAGTAAACTGTTTTTTCGGCAGGCGAGTTGGGCTATTTACGATATGAAGGGAGCCCAGGTGGATAATGGTATCCTGGATCGTAATGTGGATTTGCAGAAGCTTGATTTATCCGGTCAGCCCTCAGGAATTTACATTCTTCGGTTGATGGTTGATGGAACTATCTTGATTAGGAAAATTGTTTTGGTGTAATTATCCATTTTTTTAGTATTCCTCAAGAAAATAAGTACTTGCCATTTGTTGACGATACTCAGGCTATTGTTTCTTGTTTAGTACTTCATCTAATTTTTCAATGTATTCCGGGTGGATACTGATTCCATTGTGCTTTTGTCCCTTGAGGGGAAAGAGTTTGGTTCTCTCAGAGGTAAGTTCTTTTAGTTGGAGTGATGATTCGAAGGGTACGATTTCATCCTGTTCCCCGTGAAAGATGATAAGGGGACAATTGATTTGATCAATGAACTTGTAGGTATGCAAGGGGTAGCGTAGAAGAAAGGTTGGAAGGTAAGGAAAGTGATGGTTCTTGACGTTTACCATGCTATAGTAGGGGGCTTTCAGAATCAGAAGCTTCGGGTTGTTTTGAGCGGCAAGTTTGGTAGCCAGTCCGGTTCCTAAAGAGAAGCCTGCCAGAATGATTTCATTCTCCTGATATTCTTTTTTCAGATAATTATAAACACTTTGCATGTCTTCGTACAACTCCTTTTCACTGGAAATTACACCTTCACTCTTACCAAATCCCCTGTAATCTATGATGAATACATCGTAACCCGCATTAAGGAAAGGAGGAGCAACATAACCCCATTGATCCAGAGAACCGGCATTGCCGTGAAGGTAGAGAACAACTCCCTTGGTAGAATTGGTCCGAAATAGAAGAGCGTGCAATCTGATTCTATCTTCCAGGTCAACAAATCGTTCCTCATAGTTCATGTTGTAATTAAATTGGTGATCTTTTGGAAGTTTTTGAGGAATGAATATGACTCTTTCCTGGTAAAAGTAGAACAGCAGGAAGAGTACCCCAACAAAAATTGTAAGCAATCCCGTAATTCCTAACATCATTTTTGCAAAGCTTAACATGATTCCACTTAAAACAAAAGGATTGCCCTCGAATTCTCTTTCCTGATTCTCCCTATTTTGTTCGGATTGGTAATAGGAGATCAGTTCGGAAATTGATTTTCATGGTTCTCCGATAGTACAACTTGTTTTGCTTAAATATCAAGCATTGATCATCTGTTTCAATTCGTCATTTCTATTACGTAAATCGATGCCTCCCTCGAGTATGGATTTCAGGTTGGTCAGGTAGAAGGTCCATCCGTTGGAACAGCCCATATAATAGTAGGCTCTCGATTTTTCATCTGTAGGAATATTTTCCTGCCACAATTCGACAAGGTTTTCGCCATGTTCGGTGATGATTCGGACGGTAACGGTACCCGCATTACCAAAGGTGAATTGAAGGAAATCTTTTCCATTGATCTCCAGAATTTCCCCCGATTCTTCAAAGTCATCGCTATAGCCATACCAAAGCCATAGATAACTATCTCCTTTTTCGATGCTACTATCCGGAGCCTTTTGGAGGTCATCAGGATTTGTGAATTCGGCTTTTCTCAGGAACCATTTCTCCAGATTGTTTTGTGTGGTCCAGTAATTGTATATGTCCTGAACTTTGGCATTGATGTTTATTCTAAGACAGAATTTGCTCCAGTCGTGATCTTCTTTCATGGTGATTGAACAATTAAACGTTAAACTCACTCTTCTCTTGGTATTCTGTATTCAATTTACTCATTTTTTTTATGTAGGGGAAGGATATATTTGGAGTTCAACAAAAAAGTTTAGGCTCTATATGATTTTTAGTGAGTAAAAATGAATTGTGTTTGTTCGTAGTATATTTACACAGTCAATTTTTTGTTTCAGATCGCATAAACTTTAATCGTAGCGCTTTGGCAATCCCGATCGAGCGAGACTGTTCATAACTCTGTGTCAGGGTGAATTGATAAAGCATATATCTTAGCACCATGACAAAGAAATTCAACTATGATTCGTTTAAGGAAAAAGCGATCCAAGGTATACTGGAGGG
>JBGRQA010000024.1:0-98374 GCA_041725895.1 Marinifilaceae bacterium | reverse complement strand
CTCGTAAACTCGGTTCAGAATCTGTTAACTATTAGTAATGAGATCCTGAAATAAATGGGCTTTGCCGAACTACGTTACAGGATGACATGTATTCGAGATTTTTATCATTCTTGGACACCCTCTTTTTGCATTAAGAACTTTTTTAGTAGGGAAAGAATGTAAGGTAACTCAAGGAAAATTGACCGGTAGTTTAAAGAGTTACGAATCCCAAAGAAAGAGCAATTCTTTTGGTATGTAATTTTTTATATTGGAGGAGTAGGTTCGACAATCAGCTGTCTTTCACAATCACATCGCAGATTTCAGAGTCTTTTCCCACTAGTTCCCCTTTCAGGATGTAGGTAGCATAGTACTCACGAATCTCCTTAGTGTTGAGGTCGGCATTGGGGGTTCTGTCAATGTATTTTCCGGTGGTGCATACATCCAAAAATACGAAGTGCCCCTGGTGATTGATTCTTCGGTAGATGCGAACGCCATCGGTTCTCTTTTTGATAAATCTCAGTATCGGGGTATTCCCTTCCGCTGTTACCCGTAACCTGGGCTTTAAAGCACTGGTCTCGACGATCACAGTGTGGGATTGTAACCCCAGGTCTTCGCAAATATCACGGGTGAACTCCGGTAGAATGGAAAACTCCTGTTTGCGTTGAGCTGCCAGTTTCTGTACTTGTACTTTGCAGTTCCTCAAATTGCTATTGGCCACTTTTAAGCGGATCTTGAGTTCGTTATGTTCCTTTTGGGCATCCAGGAATCTCTGCATAACCTCAATGTCGCTATCTTTTTGCTCCGGAGTCTGCTTTAGGAGTTCAAAATACAGGGGAATTTTATTGATGTAGTTCCTGCACTTGCAAGCAATTTCTTCCAAATTTGTTTTGATGTAGCTGTTTACCTTTCTGAAGGATGTCATGTCTCTAGATTATTAAATTGTTTGGAAATTCCTGTTCGATATCCTGTAATTAAGTTAGACGATATAAGTGGCTTTTCAAAAAAAAAGTTAGCTGTTATAAAATGTTTACCAGGAAGCAACTGCTTTATCCGGTATTTAGTAGGTTGATAATTCAAATATGTTAAGGTTTGGTTCTTAGTTGCCGTAACTTGTTAGTAGACAGTGAAGATGATGATCTCTCTTTGTGGTAATAAATTGTTTGTGCCCAAAACTTTAAATGATGGTGTCGAATTTTCAATTTATCAGTAGGTTGTGGCTTAAGGGAGATGTAAAGAGTAAAGAGATATGTCTCGAAAATTACATGTTGACTTAAAAAAGCTAAGTTTCGCCAGGAATTATTTTATCGTTGATTTTAATGTTAAGTAATAGGTGGGTGAAAATATTATTATTCCCACCTATACACACTTCCATCTTTGCAAAAAGGAGTGCCATTTTGTCGAGATCGACTTCCATCTTGAAAAAATGGAAGAGCATTTTTCTAAAATGGAAATCAATTTTCTCCAGGAGGTGGTCTGTTTTTTCCGGAAGGGGCTCCATTTTTATAAGAAATAGCTCCATCTTCCGAAAATTGAGGCTCGTAATAGGAAAATTGAGCTCTGTATTTTGCGGATGGGAGTTATTTTATTACGAGGGTATCTGTGTGTTTTGCAGAGGGTTAATGCTTATTGGAGGATGGGGTGCATTGGAACGAAATTTAGTTTTAAAGGGACAAAAAATGTCCCACGCAAATTACCCTCTTTTTTTGAATGTTACATAAAAAAAAGAGGGTTTGGTATGTTTTAAACTATTTATTGTTAAAGGAAATAAGATTAAAGGACCACGAAACGAGTTGCAGTCGGTTACGAAAAGGTCAAAAATAGCTGAAGGTTAGGGCAAAGGAAGTGTTTTTGCGAATCTGTTTTGCGGCTTTTGTATAATACAATTGTTGTTGTGCCTGTTTTGTGAAATGGAATGTGTTCCGTTACCTTTTCCTTTATTCCCACGATTGGTGCAATGGAGACAAAAAAAAATCGTGTTGTCGATTGATATAATTTTCATTTTTTGCTCTCTGCAATCAAAGTACTATCTATATTTGCACTGCTAAAAAAAAGAACGGAACAATTGAAAATCCCAAAACAATATCAGTTTATTATACAGCTGGGAAGAGCTTTGCACATCTATGGCGTTCCTTCCCATAAAATTCAGATCTATTTGACCCAGGTTGCCAAAACAAAAGGCATTCGTGGGAGTTTTATGGATTCCCCAACCTGGATTAACTACGTTTTTTACAGTGATAACGAGGATGAATCGTACAATCACATCGAGAGCGTGTCACCAGGAGGGTTGAATTTGGGGGCTTTGTCCCGATCGGTTGAAATCACTGACCAGGTTTTGGCAGACAAGATGGATTTTGAGGAGGCAAGTCTTCAATTGCGGATGGTTTACAAGCAATCGAAAAATGTGAATCATCTGATCCTGACTTTGGCTTTTGCCCTGGGGGCAGGATCTTTTAGTTTGCTTTTAGGGACCAACTGGGTGTCTTGTGCGGTTGCAACTCTAATGGGAGGAGTTGTTTATGGTTTTACCTACCTGTCTTTAAAGTCATCCTTTGTGAACAATACATTGGAGGCTTTGGCGTCTTTTGTTGTCACCTTAATGATTGGGGTACTTTCCTTATGGTTGCCCAGTCTTAATATTCCTCTCACAATATTGTCGGCTATCATTATTTTTATTCCCGGTTTGGCTATTACTACCGCGTTGGAGGAAATTACTTACAGAAGCCTTGTGTCGGGGTCTGCAAAATTGTTTGATGCCTTTATTTCGCTTTTTAAGCAGTTTTTTGGAACTCTATTGGGCTTGTCGGTACTTCCCCTGTTTTTTGATGTGAATATAGGTCCTGTCGCCGGAAATTTACCTGTCTGGCTGGGTTACCTGGCAATACCTCTGCTTTCGGCTTGTTTACTGCCTATTTTCCAGGTTCGAAGAAAGGATATGCTGTACGGTGTACTAACGAGTATTATTAGTTATGGCGTAACGGTTCTGCTTTCGTTTTCGGGGATTCTGATAAGCACATTCCTGGGGAGTATTGCAGTTGTTTTGGTGAGTAATCTATTCTCTCATATCACCCGTTCTCCACGACATGTTTTCATTACACAGGGCATTATCATGCTGGTTCCGGGTAGTAAAGCTTTTATCGGGATAAGTACGGTGTTTTTGGGGTCGCCTATGGAAAATGCAGGGAATCTGGGATTGCAAATTGCCTATATACTTATGGGTGTTATTGGAGGTCTTATTTTCTCCGGAGGATTTAATACCAAATAGTCTGACGGCTGTCCGTTTGAGAATTCCTACCGGAGCTGTTTGGTAATTGTATTTTTGTTAGCTTTGGCGTTCTATGAAAGAAGAGCAAGTAAATAATCCATTGCATGGAAAGACCCTGGAGATGATTTTGACTCATCTGGTGGAGTACTATGGTTGGGAGCAGTTGGGCTACAATATAAAGATCAACTGTTTCAATAACGAACCCAGTATCAAATCAAGTTTAAAATTTCTTAGAAGAACACCCTGGGCACGAAAAGAGGTGGAGGATTTGTACCTTAAGATTGTCGATTAGGGGACAAGCTTAAGTTTTGGGAGTAATTCAAACCAGGGTTGTTGATTCAGATTAACGTTATTCTGTATTTTAGGGTGCGAAATCTCCTGATTTTCCGTGATTATCCCTTAGTTGTTTCGAGTGCTGGCGCCCGGAAGGAGAAGAACCTTTGGGCGTAGTAGCTGTATACAATTACGATTCCTGTTGTAATAATTTTGGAAGGGGTAGGGAACAGCCCGCAATATTCTACAAAGAACTTTAGTAAAATGTAATTGAGCAGTATACTCCCGCTAACTGTTAGGGCATAGCGTAAGAGCTGAATTCGCCCTTTTAGTTGCGATTGAGTAAAGGTGATGTATTTGGCCAGTAGAAAGCCGCTGGCGAAAGTGATGGGAAAAACCAGCAGAAAGGCGGCAATGTGTGCGCTTACTACCACTAATCCCAGATTTAGAATTTCCTGGTGAAGAATGAAATTGTAGGTGAGAAAATAGAGTAGAATATCCAGAACGGTATTGGCACCGCCACATGCGGCATATCGGAATGTTAATTCCGGTATAAAGTTTCGAAAGGGCTTATGAAACCAGTTGATTACTTGAATTATGAGGGTTTGTAAATTGTTGAGCTTCATTATTCTTTTTGTTTGTGGGGCTATTCTGATTTCTAATGATTCTTTTCGCCGAAAATGAAACGTGCATGAGTGAAATATTCATTGCACTTGCATAGGACGATAGAGCCAATATATTCACCGAAGGTAATAATTATTTGTGAATGTTAAGCTTCTTCCGATACCCCTCTGGATATCCCAAAAGAGTATTATAAATAAAATGGCAACCTTTCTTCTTGTTGAGAAGAGGGCTGCCATCAGCATATTATTTATCTAATGAAAATTTCATTAGATACGGATTCGTTTCATCTTAATTCCAAGGCTACGCTCAATGAATTTCAGGTTCTTCATTTCCTTGTTTTCAATAAAGCTTAGTGACAGACCTTTGTTACCGGCTCGGGCAGTTCGTCCGCTTCGGTGGGTGTAGTAATCCACCTGATCCGGTAGTTGGTAATGAACTACGTAGGAAAGGTTTTCCACATCAATTCCCCGGGCGGCTATATCGGTAGCTACAAGAATTTGCAAATTCTGATTTTTAAAGGCACGCATTACTTTGTCTCGTTCCTTCTGCAGAAGAGCACCATGGATGGCATCGGCCTGGTATTTTCTGCTTATCAGTTGTTTGGATAGCGTTTGGGCGGCAGATTTTGTTTTGCAAAAGATCACCCCGCGTGCTTTTCCGTTTACTTTCAGGAAATGCAATAGAAATTCCAGCTTTTCCTTTTCGTTACACACTACAAATTGATGCTCAATATCTTTGTTGACTTTACTTCTTCGGTCAATTTCTACCTTGTATGCTTTAGGCGACATGTAGGTGCGGATGATTTTTCGAATATCCGGTGGCATGGTGGCCGAGAACAACCAGGTGGATCGTTGTCCGTTGGTTTTCTGCAGAATGATATCGATATCCTCCTTAAAACCCATCTTCATCATTTCATCGGCCTCGTCCAATACAATGGTTTTAACATGTTCCAGGTTGATGGCTCTTCGTTTCAAAAGATCTACCAATCGTCCGGGAGTGGCCACTACAATTTGGGTAGGACGTCTAAGGGCGCTAATTTGTCTTTCGATGGGCGCCCCACCATATACCGATTCGGTAAAGATTTTCTCACTGTATTTGGTGAAGCGAAAAAGTTCTTTGGCGATCTGCTGTCCCAGTTCACGGGTAGGTGCCAGAATCAAAGCCTGTACTTTATCATTTTGAGGGTCGATATGGCTTAAGAGGGGGAGACCAAATGCTGCCGTTTTTCCTGTACCTGTCTGTGCCTGACCAATAAAATCAGATCCGTTTTTCAGCAGAAAAGGGATGGCTTGTTCCTGTATCTCGGTAGGAGTGATGATGTTTTGCTCTTTCAGAGCTTTGTTGAAAACTCCTGCTATGCCTAGTTCCTTGAATGTCATCTAAATAAAAAAATATTAAAATTGGTTGCAAATATAGTTGAATATATAAGAATATCAGTCCTGTTGGGGGAGGAATCTTACTTTTCGGAAGCCAGGAAATGATTCTGAAGTAAATTGTATGAAAAATAGAGGGGATTTGTTGTTCTGTGTTGGTGTAAGTATATAAATCGTTTTAGGAATAACTATTATTGCCTTTGAGCTGGAAGATTTCGTGTTTAGGATAATTAACCCACTTGGGATGAAGCCAGTCGCTCAAAAGCTATTTTATTGATCCAATCCTGGTTCCAGGCTTCAGAGGCTATCTTTTCAATTCTGGTTGCCAACTCTTTCATCAACCCATGTTCCTGGATGTAAGCAACAGCCTCTTCGAAGGATTTTAGCATACTAGTGTAGAAAGCCTCACTTTTAATAATTTTATTGTTGGAATAGGCCTGGGCAATTTCCAGATTGTAGAGCATAATGTCGGCCACCAAATGGGAGTCCATCCCCAATCTTTTGAAATGCCGGATCTGCTTCTGTGCCACCGAACGCCTTGCTTTGGGCTTTCGACCGTTGACCGGGAAATATTCCTTGGATATCTGGAATTTGCATTGTTCCAATAGTTTGTCTTCTTTGGGATTGAAGG
This sequence comes from Marinifilaceae bacterium, assembly GCA_041725895.1. Lineage (GTDB taxonomy): Bacteria > Bacteroidota > Bacteroidia > Bacteroidales > Marinifilaceae > JBGRQA01. The sequence goes on along the minus strand of JBGRQA010000024.1, from coordinate 92,232 downwards.
CAAAGTCGTAGTATTCCTTCACTTCCTTAAAACGCCCGTAAAGATCTAATATTTGATCCTGTAGTTGCTCTTTGGTTAAATCATTCAGGTAAATTTTCAATTCCCGTTTGCTCATATCTGTTCCAGGTTAAAAAGATGCACGAAGATACAAAAGATTGCCAATAATAATTGGGGATTTGCTGCAAAAGAGAGGACGAGCCAAAGCCGGAGTGTGTAACTTTTTCAATGTGGAAATGTATGCATTGAGTCGTTTTAGATACTACTATCCGAATCCTTTCCAAATAGTAAAAAGTGAGATAAATCACCCTGGGCAATTTCAGACTTAATAAAAAAGTTTCAGATATTCGCACTCTTTGAAAAAAAGAATGGAATGTCCACTGCTGGTGAAAAACCGGAGCAGGGGCTTCTTTCAGAAAAACTATTATCCTTTTTTTAATGATGAAGAAGAGCAGAGATGTATTGGTGATTGGTTTGGCCTTGTTTGCCATGTTTTTTGGGGCAGGGAATCTGATCTTTCCTCCCCAGCTTGGTGTTATGAGCGGGGATCAATGGTGGTTGGGAATATTGGGATTCTTTTCCACAGATGTGGGATTATCCATTTTGGGAGTTATCGCTGTAGCGAAAGCAGGAGGTGATTTTAACGCTTTTGCCCAAAAAGCCGGAAACCGATTTAGTAAGGTGATGGGAGCTGTGGTAATGCTGTGTATAGGGCCTTTGCTGGCTATTCCCCGTACAGGAGCTGTTAGTTTTGAGATGGGGATGGTTCCTTTGTATAGTGAGATTCCCCAGGTATTGTTTACTGGTTTCTATTTTGGAAGTGCAATGTTGTTTGTATTGAATCCTAAAGGAATTGTTGATAAGGTTGGAAAATGGTTGACACCTGTGTTGTTGTTTTCGCTGTTGGGAATTATTGTGAAGAATATTCTTTCTCCAGCTGGAATTCCAGGGAATGCAGAGGTGGGTAACGTATACAGCTATGCGTTTCTTCAAGGTTACCAAACCCTTGATGGTTTAGCCGCAGTTACTTTTTCAGGAGTGATTCTGATGGTGTTGAAGGAAAAGGGTTATTCCGATATATCATCCCAGGTAAAAATGACTATTCGTTCCGGTCTGGTGGCTTTCGGGATCATTGGTATGGTATATGGTGGATTAATCTACCTGGGAGCAACTGGCGGTACACTATTGCCTGAAGGCTTGAGCCGTACTCAGACTTTTATGGCCTTGGTGGGCAATATTTTTGGTGAATGGGGGATCTGGGTTGTCGCAGTGGCTGTTATCTTTGCCTGTTTTACAACCACTGTTGGTCTAACAGCGGCCGTATCGGAATATTTTAACGAGTTGAGTCAGGGAAAAATTAGTTATAAAGCAAACGTAGTGGCCATAACTCTTATGAGTTTTCTTCTGGCCAATTTGGGAGTGGAGCAGATTGTTCGTTTCTCAGGTCCCATGTTGGGTATTATTTACCCGGCAATTGTAGTGCTTATCGTTCTAAATCTCTTCGATAAGTATATTCCCAGCAATAGAGTGTATGCCGGTGCTGTAGGTGGTACGCTATTGTTTAGCATCCTGGTGTGCCTAAGTGATCTGTTTGGCACTCTGGAACCGATGAAGGAATGGTTGCTTAGTTTGCCATTGGGGCAATACGAAATGGGTTGGGTGCTTCCTGCCCTTATAGGAGCTGTAGCAATTCCTTTTGCGAATCGGGTTATTCCCCGAAGATTGTAAAAAAGAGGAGTGAATGATATGAATTAGGGTGTGGGATTTTTCCTGCACCTTTTTTTATGCGTTTAATCCAGTTCTTTATAACCGGTCGATATATTTTTTTTGGTTCTGTAAAAGCTGTAGATTCCGAGTAGACCAATCAGTAATGAAAATGGAAACATACCGAATCCTGCAATTCGTAAAATTTGTTCATCCGGGAATAGTTTAATTAAGGTTACTCCGGTAGCAACCAAAAGAATAACTGTTCGGAAATAGGCCAGTAAGGTTCGTTCATTGGCCAGTTTGGTTCTGTCTATGGCAAGGAAATCCCGGAGGATCATTTCGGTTCTTTTCATTGAAGAGAAATTAAAGTTCCTTAGAAAGATACGAACAAGGACAGAGGTAGCCAAAGGTGTTTGCTTGTTTTGCAGGCAGCGGCAAAAAAAACAGAAGAGGCTGTTCAATCAGACGGTCCAACAATCCATTTCCGAGTTTCAGGGTAGCTTATATCTTTGTAAACGCCCGTTTGTGTCTGCGGTAAATTTCTTACTAGTTGCCTTATTGAGCAGCCTCTCTTCTATTTGGAGGTATAGCTTTTCTTGGTTAAAATTTAAGCAGGAACCACTTCTACCGGTGGAACCTTTAAAAAACGTAACAACAATTGTTCCACTTTACGGGGAAGATACTTCCCAATTTTTCGTATGAATTGTTTTCCCAATATGTACAGTGCGGAATAGAAAAATATCTTGTTCGCAACGTAGAGAGAAACGGTAATAAGGATGATTTTACTAGAGTGAGAAATGAAAGGGAAAAGTAGGTAGAGAAAAAAGGTCACAACCGCTAGGGCCATTAAAATAAATCCTGCAATTTTTTTGAATTCCATCCGCTACAAAATTTTAAGAACTGATTTAATTTTTGAGCATTTAGTCAAGTTTTACGGCATGAATTTTAAAATGGTTTGGATATTTCCGGTTTTTAAATTGTTAAAAAAATATAAAACCTTATTTATTTGGCTTGAATTTTAGATGATTATGGAAAATGTTTAAAAACTTCCAGCTGGTAAAGTATTGTATTGTAGGGTCGTGTGTTTTGTTGCGAATTAATTAATAATTATAAATGAAAATAGAAAAGAGTGGAAAAAAAAGTGAGGCAATTTGAGTTGGAAATCAGAATGTAATGGCTGGTGATGAAAAAAAAGAAAGATTTTCGGAAATTGGATACGTGTAGTCTGGATCTGGATTGTCATAGCTGTGATGTTGGGATTTTATTCCCTGTCGTGATTTTTTAATTAAAATTAATTTTCAATGAAAAAGTTTACACTGATTGCATTGGCTATGCTTTTTACCAATGTATTGTTTGCTCAGAAATTTGAATTTTTCCAGATTACCACCATCGAATCGGTAGTTCCAATGGGGATTGGACGTTCCCGGATGCTAACCATTGATGAGAATGGAAAGCAGGAAGAGGTGAAAATGAAAAATTTCTTTAGTGCTGTTGGGATCAATTTTGGTAATATTCGTAAGAATGACGAGCTGGTTGGAAACAAATTGACGGAATTGTCGGAACAGGGCTGGGAACTGGAAAGTGTAAATACAGGTGTATACAGTGCAGATAAGAGCACCGGGATCTTTATTACCCGATACCTGTTTAAGCGTCCGAAAGAATAAATGAGTTGCCACTACTCTTTGTTGTTTCTTTTATTGTCTGTCCGAATGTTCAGTTTAGTCAATAAAGGGTAGTTAGGAATTCAAATAAAGGAACAATTAGCCTACAGCTAATCTGAGAAGAGCCGGAAAATCACAGAATAATTCTTTAGATTCATAATAGGGGAGGATCTTTTGAGTTAAGATTTTTCGGCTCTTTCTTGTATTCTGTAGGAGAGATGGGTAAAAAAGCAGTAAAATGTTTTTGTTGATTTATAGGAGTTTGTGGGGGTGAAACGTTTGCAGGGATTCGTTTTTTTTATGTAATTGCTTGGAATTATCAATAAATTGAACTTATCTTTGTCCTCAACAAAACAAAGAAGAAAGAATGCAAGCAAACCAAAATATTCGACGCCGAGTTCGTAGATCTGTATCCATTGGATAGGGAGGTAGGTTTGTATTATAACATTGCAAAGCTTTCCCAATCGGAAAGTTTTTTTTTGAAATAAATTTTAGAAGAGAGAATTATCATGATCACATTATTCAACATCCGACGCCGACGCTGCAACGATTCCCTTGGGGAAGCGGTTGAAGTCGTATTGTTGTGTGATTCGTGATCTCAACGATATTTTGAAAGGCTTACCGTTTCCCGGTAAGCCTTTTTTTTGAAACTATTTTTTAGCAGTAACAATCTGAACTGAAAGCATGAAGACAATTATCCATACTGAGTCACGACGCCATTTGCGAAGTAACTGTTACCCTGGAGGAACGGATGGAGCTGCTATTGCCGTAATTGGCGATATGGATTTACTATTGAAGCTTACCGTTCCCAACGGTAGGCTTTTTTTGTGCCGTGTAATCAAGTGAATTGAAAAAAAACTGGGCTTTGGTCCAAACGAAATAAATTGTAGAATTATAAAACATTGAAATGATGAACTCATTTAGCTCCTTAGAAAGGCGACGCCGACGATGTCTCAGGCAAGAAAACAACAGTAATTTACAAGCAAACTTTTTTGTAGAACTGGATAACAAATGGCTGTGCCTAACCGGTGTAGCTCTATTCTGGGAAACCTAGTATTATTAAAGAACAAAAATGATAGAGACATCAACCCAAATACAACATCAAATTAAAGTCATCGAAGCTGGAATACAACACATAGTGCTTTCCAGTCAGATTTGTGAGATGATTGCTACCGCTGCAAAAATAAGGGGTACGGGGATTGCCAAAAGAAAACCTGAATATATTTCTCAGAAGATCCTGGAAGGGAAGGCAATCATTGCCATGGATGGGGAAAACCCGATTGGATTTTGTTATGTAGAAACCTGGGAACATGGTAAGTATGTAGCCAATTCAGGTTTGATTGTAAATCCGAATTACCGTGAACACGGACTCGCCAAAACCATTAAAAGCAAGGCCTTTGAATTATCCAGAAAGCGGTTCCCCGAAGCAAAAATCTTTGGTCTAACCACCAGTTTACCGGTGATGAAAATCAACTCCGAGTTGGGGTACAAACCGGTAACATTTTCCGAATTAACACAAGACGAAACCTTTTGGAAAGGTTGCATGGGCTGCGTGAATTACGATATTCTGCAGCGAACCAGGCAACGTATGTGTTTGTGCACAGGAATGTTGTTCGATCCTAAAAAATAGCAAAATGGATTAGTTCAGGATACTGGGTACGAGGAAGAAGAATGTCCTGTAAGGACTGAAAATTAAGATCAATTAGTAGTAAACAAATCAAAAAAATTACAACAAGATGACTGATAAGAAAAAAGTAGTACTGGCATATAGTGGAGGATTAGATACAACTTATTGTGCCCTTTACCTTTCTAAGGAGTTAAATATGGAAGTTTACACCGTATTGGGAAATACCGGTGGATTCAGTCCAGAGGAGCTGGAAGATATTGAACAGAAAACAAAGCAACTGGGTGTAAAAGAACACACCGTTTTGGATGTTACCCAGGAATACTACGAAAAATGCATCAAATACATGATTATGGGCAATGTATTGAAGAACAATACATATCCATTGTCTGTAAGTTCGGAGAGAGCTTTTCAGGCTATGGCAATTGCCCAGTATGCGCACCAAATTGGAGCCGATTACATTGCTCACGGTAGCACTGGGGCAGGGAACGATCAAATTCGGTTCGATCTGATTTTTAAAATCATGTCGCCCAATGCTGAAATTATTACACCAACCAGGGATATGGAATTGAGTCGGGAGACTGAAATTGACTACCTGAAAAAGAATGGAGTAACGGCTAACTTTGATAAGATGCAGTACTCTATCAATGCAGGTATCTGGGGAACAAGTATTGGAGGAAAAGAGACTCTTTCTTCCAGTCAAGGGCTTCCTGAAGAGGCTTATCCATCACAAGTGATGAAAACAGAGCCTACAAAACTGGAGATTGGTTTTGAGCAGGGACAGGTTGTGAGCGTTAATGGAGTGAACTACGATAACCCACTGGATGCAATCAAGGAAATCCAATCCATTGGAGGAGTCTATGGCATAGGACGAGATATGCATATCGGTGATACCATTATCGGAACCAAGGGGCGGGTTGCTTTTGAAGCTGCTGCTCCGTTGATGATCCTGAAAGCTCATGAAACCCTGGAGAAATACACACTTTCCAAATGGCAAATGCATTGGAAAGAACAGCTTTCCAACTGGTATGGTATGTTGCTGCACGAAGCACAGTACCTGGAACCGGTGATGCGAAACATTGAAGCCTTTCTGGAGGATTCACAGAAGACCGTAAACGGGACAGCTATTCTGATGCTGTATCCACGGTACTTTGAGGTGGAAGGGATTACCTCGCCAAACGACCTGATGAGCGATGCCTTTGGGAAATATGGCGAGAGCAACGAAGGCTGGACAGCCGATGATGTGAAGGGATTCACCAATATTCTGGCCAACTCGATGAAGATTTACTATACCGTAAACGAGTCGCAATTATAGTATTAATAGGGTCAGGACATGTCCTGACCGAACTCTTAAAACGAAAAAAATGGTAAAAGTTGGAATCGTAGGAGGTGCTGGCTATACAGCCGGAGAACTGATCAGAATATTGTTGTGGCATCCTGGTGTAGAGATCAAATTTGTTCATAGTAACAGCCATATGGGTGAGCCTGTAACTGCTGTGCATAGGGATTTAATTGGAGATACTAAGCTACTATTTTCGGAACCCGATTTTGAGGAGGTTGAGGTGATCTTCCTTTGTTCGGGCCATGGAAAATCCCAGGCTTACCTGCAGGAGCAGAATTTGCCCGAAGTGTTAAAAATCATCGATCTGAGCCATGATTATCGGATTAAATCCGTATCGCATGACTTTTTGTACGGTCTGCCTGAGCTAAACCGTACAAATATTTCAAATGCCAGTAAGGTAGCCAACCCTGGTTGTTTTGCCACTGCTATCGAATTGGCGTTGCTTCCCCTGGCAAACCAGGGAATGTTAAAAGAAGAGGTGCATGTGAATGCCATTACCGGTTCTACCGGGGCTGGTCAGGCCCCTACACCAACTTCCCATTTTAGCTGGAAAAACAATAATGTAGCGGTTTACAAACCCTTTTCTCACCAGCATTTGGCTGAAATAAAGCAGAGTGTGAATCAGCTGCAGCCCGATTTTGAGAAGGAGATCAATTTCATCCCCGTAAGGGGGAATTTCAGTCGTGGAATTATGGCTACCCTTTACACCGAATGTGAGTGGAGTCAGGAGGAGGCCATACAGGCTTATGAGAAGTATTACGCTGAGCATCCTTTTGTGAATGTGGTGGATCAGGTTCCTGACGTTAAACAGGTAGTCAATACCAACAAATGTCTGGTTTATCCAGCGAAATTTGGAAATAAATTGATGCTCATCTCTGTAATTGACAACTTGATCAAGGGAGCTTCCGGGCAGGCAGTACAAAATCTGAACTTGATGTTTGGATTGCCTGAAGATATGGGTTTGGGATTGAAACCGGTTGGATTTTAAAAAGAAAGATCATGCAATTATTTGATGTATATAGTAATTACGATATAGAACTGGTAGCAGGCAAAGGTGCCAACCTACTGGACGAAAAAGGAAACGAATACCTGGATTTTTATGGAGGCCACGGAGTGATTTCAATAGGTCACAGCCATCCGCACTATATTTTCCGATTGGAGAACCAGCTACAGTGCCTGGGCTTCTATTCCAATGCGGTAAAAAACAGCTTGCAAGCCAAACTGGCCTGTAAGTTGGGCAAAGTATCAGGATACAATGAGTATAAGCTGTTCCTTTGTAATTCCGGAGCAGAAGCCAATGAAAATGCTTTGAAGTTGGCCGGTTTTCATACAGGTAAAAAGAAGGTAATCGCCATAAAAGGAGCCTTTCATGGAAGAACCAGTGGAGCTCTGGCCATGACTGACAATCCTACTTTAGCCTCCTCTGTTAATGCTGCGCATAATGTGGAGTTCATAGAGATGAATGATGCTATAGCTCTTGAGAATCATTTGAAATATCGGGATTGCGCCGGAGTGGTCATTGAAGGTATTCAGGGAGTGAATGGTGTTGTAGAACCTACTGCAGAATTCCTGAAGAGTGCACGCTCGCTTTGCGATACTTACGGAGCTGTTTTGATACTGGATGAAGTACAATCCGGATACGGAAGAACCGGAAAGTTCTTTGCCCACCAGCATGCCGGAATAAAAGCCGATGTGATAACTGTTGCCAAGGGAATGGGAAATGGTTTTCCCATCGCAGGAGTCTTAATTTCTCCTGATGTAGAGGCAAAAAAAGGCATGTTGGGAACCACCTTTGGTGGCAACCATTTGGCTTGTGCCGCAGGATTGGCTGTACTTGAAATACTGGAGGAGGAGAGCTTATTGGAGAATGCAACAAAGATGGGAACCTACCTTGTTGAGGAGCTTCAGAAATTGAATTCTGTAAAGGCGGTGAGAGGTAAAGGCCTAATGATCGGTATTGATCTGGAGGAGATGCCACAAATTCGGACACAACTCCTGAAAGAGCATGGAATCTTTACTGGTGCCTCAGGAAAAGAAACATTAAGATTATTGCCACCGTTGGGCATCACAATAGAAGAAGCACAGCAGTTTTTGTGTGCATTTAGTAAAGTAACTCAAACAGTAGAGGTATGCAACAGCTAACAATCGTTAAAATAGGCGGAAAGGTGATAGATCAACCGGAAGCTCTGAATGATTTTCTGGATGCTTTTGTTGGATTACCAGGGAAGATCATGTTGGTGCACGGTGGTGGAAATATGGCCACCCAACTGGCACCTCAATTGGGGATTGAACCCCAAATGGTGGAAGGACGAAGAGTTACTGATGCGGAAACACTGAAATTGGTGACGATGGTATATGCCGGACTGGTGAATAAGAACCTTGTGGCTGCTCTACAGGCAAAGGGATTGGATGCCATTGGCCTGTGTGGATCGGATTTGAACCTGATTCAGGCAAAAAAGAGACAGCATGCTAGTATTGATTTTGGCTTTGTTGGAGATGTTCTGAAGGTGAATTCATTGGAACTGAGTAAGCTTGTGGATTCCAATAAAGTGGTGGTAGTTGCCCCCTTGACGCATGACGGGAAAGGTCAGCTGCTGAATACCAATGCGGATACTATTGCTACGGAGTTGGCAATTGCAATGAGTCCCTTCTATAAGGTGAAGTTGATGTACAGTTTCGAAAAAGGAGGTGTGCTTCTGGATTCGGAGAATGATGAATCGGTTCTATCCATTTTAGATAAGGAAAGATACAATCTGTTGAAGAGTACAGGAATTATTTCCCAGGGAATGTTACCCAAAACGCACAATGCTTTTCATGCAGTAGACTCAGGGGTTCAGGAGGTTGTGATTGGCAATCTCTTGCAAATGCAAAGTGGGGGTAGCATGGGAACGCAAATTGTTGAACAAGTCCAATAAGAACTGTTGATATGAATTTGGAAAAATACTACACCATAGCGAAAGAAACATTACAAGAGTTGATCCAAATACCTTCCTTCAGTAAGGAGGAAAAAAAGGTGGCCGATGTAATGGAGAAAAAACTGATGGGATTTGGTTACAAGGTGTATCGGAAACAGAATAATGTTTGGGCTTTCAGCAAGGATTATCAGGAGGGAAGACCAACGCTATTAATGAATTCTCATCTAGATACGGTGAAGCCAACAGGACAGTGGAACAAAGATCCATTTTCACCCCTGGTTGAGGAAGGAAGGCTATACGGCTTGGGAAGCAATGATGCAGGTGGATGCCTTGTATCTTTGATGGCTGCTTTTCTGGCTTTGGAGGAAAAGCCTCAGGAGTACAATAGGCTGTTTGTGGCGTCTGCCGAAGAGGAAATTTCAGGATTCAATGGATTTGAATGTGTGCAGGAGGAATTGGGCCGAATCGATGTGGGTATTGTTGGGGAACCAACCCTTATGGAGATGGCTATTGCCGAAAAAGGATTGATGGTATTGGACTGTTACGCCAAAGGAAAATCGGGACATGCAGCACGAAATGAAGGGGTAAACGCCATATCTATAGCTCTGAAAGATATTGAATGGATTAATAACTATTGCTTTCCTAAGGAGTCTGATTTGCTGGGGCCTGTGAAGATGTCAGTAACTCAGATTGATGCAGGGCATCAGCATAATGTTGTGCCGGATTTATGCAAATTTGTTGTGGATGTACGAACCAATGAGAAGTACAGTAACCAGGAGGTGTATGATTTTGTCGCCCAAAATTTGCAAAGTGAAGCTAAAGCCCGGTCGTTCAGGATGAATTCTTCTGGCATTGAATTGGAACACCCATTGATACAGGCAGGATTGAATTTGGGTATGGGGTACTACGGTTCTCCAACAACTTCAGATCAGGCCATTATGAAGGGATTTCCAACCCTGAAACTGGGTCCTGGGGATTCTGCAAGATCGCATACGGCAGATGAATTTATTTATTTGCATGAAATTAAGGGAGGAATAGAAAAATACTTTGAGCTATTAAATGGCCTAAGGCTAAATATTTAGTAAATTAAGGGCTTAGGAAAAGTTTGCAACTCATATTTAAGAATATAGAGCTAGAGAATTAACAAAATTGATTAAAAGCAACAGACAATAATATTAGTACAGATGAAACTTTGGGATAAAGGAATTCAAGTAGATAAGAAAATTGAGCAGTTTACCGTTGGTATGGACCGGGAACTGGACCTTCAGTTGGCCGCATTTGATATATTGGGCTCGTTGGCTCACATCGAAATGCTGGAATCCATTGGACTTTTGGAGAAGAAGGAGTTGAAAATGATTCAGGAAGAGTTACGCAAGATTTACTCTTCCATTAAGAACGAAACTTTTGTAATAGAGGATGATATTGAGGATGTGCATTCACAAATAGAATATCTATTGACCCAGGAGTTGGGTGATGTAGGAAAAAAGATCCATAGTGGACGTTCCCGGAATGACCAGGTTCTACTTGACCTGAAACTCTTCACACGGAACAAATTGGAGGAGATTGTACGTGAAGCACGTTCTCTATTTGATCTATTGCAGGAAAAAAGTCAGAATTATAAGGATGTATTAATGCCCGGCTATACACACCTCCAGGTTGCTATGCCTTCCTCCTTTGGGCTTTGGTTTGGAGCCTATGCTGAGAGCATTACTGATGATTTAATGGTGTTACAGGCCGCTTATAAAGTAGTGAACCAAAATCCACTGGGTTCAGGAGCAGGGTATGGATCTTCATTCCCTCTGGACCGTCAGATGACCACCGATTTGCTAGGCTTTGATAATTTGAGCTATAATGTGGTGTATGCCCAGATGGGAAGGGGGAAAATGGAGTTTACCGTTTTGTCCGCTTTGGCTAATTTAGCCAGTACTCTTGGCAAATTGGCCATGGATGCCTGCTTGTACAATGGCCAGAACTTCAATTTTCTAAGCTTTCCGGATCACTTAACTACTGGTAGCAGTATTATGCCGCACAAGAAGAACCCGGATGTGTTCGAGATGATTCGTGCCCATGCCAATGCGTTGCAGATGCTGCCGGCCCAAATTCAAGCGGTAACTTCCAATTTGCCATCTGGCTACCATAGGGATTACCAATTAACTAAGGAGTTTTTTATGCCAGCTTTTGATAAGTTGATAGCCTGTATTGAAATGACTCGTGAAATGCTTCAGGAGGTGAAAATCAATAAGGATATTGTATCGGATGAGAAATACAAGTATCTGTTTACTGTGGAGGAGGTGAATCGCTTGGTATTGGAAGGGATCCCTTTTAGAGATGCATACAAAGAGGTGGCAAAGACTGTAGAGAAGGGAGAATTTCAGTATAAGGGAGATGCCGATTATGTACATGAGGGTAGTATTGGTAATTTGTGTAACGACAAGATCAACCAGAAGATGCTGAAGATTTTCTCTGATTTCAATTTCCATAAAACCAAGGAAGCCTACATGAATCTTTTAGATCGTATTTAATTCCATTGCCCCGGTATTGCTATCGGGGTTTTTTATGGTTGCAACTCTTCCAGGTCCTCTGGACTCTGGAAGGTTGAAACCCCAAAAAGCCAAAGACCTTCCAGAGTCGGAACGACCTGGAAGAGTTAAACCAAGAAAAGACAACTTCAAATTATAACCATTTTATAAAAACAATTTATGTTGCAATTAACAGCCAAGTTGATTTTGAAGGATGGTTCCGAATATGTTGGAACCTCATTTGGGCATGCCGGATCAGTAGCCGGTGAGATCGTGTTTAACACTGCAATGACAGGTTATCCTGAGAGTTTGACGGATCCATCCTACAAAGGGCAGATTCTGGTCGCTACCTTCCCTCTGATTGGGAACTATGGTGTACCAGGGACCCTGAAGGAGGACGAGATGTTTCGTTTTTATGAGTCGGAGAAGATTCAGGTGGCAGCCTTTATTGTATCCGATTACACCGAGGAGTTCAGTCACTGGAATGCCAGTTTGAGCCTTTCGGACTGGATGAAGCAGCACAAAATTCCCGGGATTTACGGCATTGATACCCGTGCCTTGACCAAAAAGTTGCGTGAAGAGGGAAGTATGTTGGCCAAGATTGTTTTCGAAGAGCAGGAGCCCGAGTGGCACGATCCCAATCAGGAGAACCTGGTAGCCCAGGTAAGTACTCCGGAGAAGAAAGTATACGGGAATGGAAAGCACAAGGTGATGCTGGTGGATTGTGGTGTGAAAAACAACATCATTCGATGCTTGTTGAAGCGCGATACAACTGTTATTCGTGTTCCACACGACTATGATTTTAGCAAGGAGGAATACGACGGACTATTCATATCTAACGGTCCCGGTGATCCAAAGCAGAATACCGCAGCTATAGCAAATCTGCAGAAAGTATTCAAGCAGGATCGTCCAATTATGGGAATCTGTTTGGGTACACAGTTGATGGCCCTGGCCTCTGGAGCGGATACCTACAAGTTGAAGTACGGACATAGAAGTCACAACCAGCCAGTCTTGCTTCAAGGAACCAAGCGTTGTTACATTACCTCCCAGAACCATGGGTATGCCATTAACATGGATTCTCTATCCGGTGAATGGGAACCATTGTTTGTGAATGCCAACGACAATACCTGTGAGGGAATCAAGCACAAATCCAAGCCCTTCTTTGCCTCTCAGTTCCACCCGGAAGCATCCAGCGGACCAACCGATACGGAATTTCTTTTCGATGACTTCATTAAGTTAATGGAGGAGTACAAGAAGAATTCTTAGAGTTTATTTATTGAATTGAATTTTGGGCGAGGAGTTGAATCGCTTGAAGCTTGCTACTTGGGGCTTGAAGCTTTTCCCTAAATGAAAATGTCCTAATAGAATTAAACATTGTAATTAGAAAAATCATGATTCAAGATATAAAAAAGGTATTGGTATTGGGGTCTGGAGCCCTAAAGATTGGTGAAGCTGGTGAATTTGATTATTCCGGATCGCAGGCTCTGAAAGCCATGAAGGAAGAGGGAATCAAAACGGTTTTGATTAACCCAAACATTGCTACGGTACAAACCTCCAAAGGAATTGCCGATCAGATTTATTTTTTGCCGGTTACTCCCTATTTTGTAGAGCAGGTAATTCAAAAGGAGAAACCCGACGGAATTATGCTGGCTTTTGGTGGACAAACCGCACTGAACTGCGGAATTCAGTTGTTTGAGCAGGGGATTCTGGAGAAGTATAACCTACAAGTATTGGGTACGCCAATTCAAACCATTATCCAAACAGAAGACCGTGAGATTTTTGCCAACAAGTTAAAGGAGATTGATGTTAAAACGCCAAAGAGTTTGGCGGTAAATTCAGTAGACGAAGCATTGAAGGCATCCAAGGAAATCGGTTTCCCGGTGATTGTACGTGCTGCCTTTACCCTTGGAGGACAGGGAAGTGGATTCTGTAATAATGTGGAAGAGTTGAAAGAGCTGGCTACAAATGCTTTTGCCTACTCCAACCAGATTTTGGTGGAGGAATCCATCAAGGGATGGAAGGAAGTAGAGTACGAAGTGGTACGTGATGCTTACGACAACTGCATCACCGTTTGTAACATGGAGAACTTCGATCCACTGGGAATTCACACCGGAGAGAGTATTGTAGTTGCTCCATCGCAAACCCTAACCAACTCCGAATACCACAAGCTGAGAGCTCTTGCCATCAAGATTATCCGTCACATGGGCGTGGTGGGAGAGTGTAATGTACAATACGCTTTCGATCCCCATTCTGAGGACTACCGTGTTATCGAGGTAAATGCCCGTTTGTCCCGTTCATCGGCATTGGCATCCAAAGCAACCGGATATCCATTGGCTTTTGTTGCTGCTAAGTTGGGATTGGGTTACGCTCTGCATGAATTGAAGAATGCAGTAACACAGACCACTACGGCTTGTTTTGAGCCAGCGTTGGATTACGTGGTTTGTAAGATCCCTCGTTGGGACCTGAACAAATTCGAAGGGGTAACCAAAGAGATTGGTTCAAGCATGAAATCAGTGGGTGAAGTAATGGCCATTGGTAAGAACTTTGAGGAAGCCATTCAGAAAGGTCTGCGTATGATTGGACAGGGAATGCACGGTTACGTTGGTAATGTTCATTCCAAATTCGAGGATGTGGAGAAGGAGCTAGCCAACCCAACCGACATGCGTATCTTTGCCATTGCTCAAGCTATGGAGCATGGCTATACCATCGATCAAATTCATGACCTGACCAAGATTGACAAGTGGTTCCTGAGTAAACTGGAGCACATCATGCAAATCAAAGCAGGATTGAAGCAGGCTGGTTCTTTGGAGAATCTGTCGGATCAACTGTTGAAAGAGGCGAAAACCTATGGATTCTCTGATTTTCAGGTTGCTCGTTTTGTATTCGATCCTGAAGCCACCCAAATGGAGGATTACCTTCTGAAAGTAAGAAATCATCGTAAGGCATTGGGAATTATTCCTTACGTAAAACAGATTGATACACTGGCAGCGGAATATCCTGCACAAACTAACTACATCTACCTAACTTACAGCGGACAGGAACATGATATAGATTACAATGGTGATGATCAATCAGTGATAGTATTGGGATCGGGAGCTTATCGTATCGGTTCTAGTGTGGAGTTCGACTGGTGTAGTGTAAATGCCCTGAATGGAGTAAATAAAGCAGGTCTTCGTTCGGTGATGATTAACTACAATCCCGAAACGGTAAGTACCGACTATGATGTGTGTGACCGTCTGTATTTCGATGAGCTAAGTTTTGAACGAGTACTTGATATTATCGATCTGGAAACTCCACGCGGAGTAATTGTTTCGGTTGGAGGACAAATCCCCAACAACTTGGCCATGCGTTTGCACAAGGCCGGTGTAAAGGTATTGGGAACATCTCCTTTGTCTATCGACCGGGCCGAGAACCGTCAAACCTTCTCGTCCATGCTGGATGATCTGAAGATTGACCAACCTCGTTGGAAGGAATTGACCAGTATTGATGCCATTGACGAGTTTATTGAAGAAGTAGGTTTTCCTGTATTGATTCGTCCATCCTACGTACTTTCCGGTGCTGCAATGAATGTAGTATCCAACCATGAAGAGTTGGGGCACTTTCTGGATTTGGCTGCCCAGGTGTCAAAGCAGTACCCTGTTGTTGTGAGTGAGTTCATTCAGGAAGCCAAGGAGATTGAGATTGATGCGGTAGCCAAAAATGGCGAAGTTGTGATCGATGCCATTTCGGAGCACGTGGAGTTTGCAGGTGTTCACTCCGGAGATGCAACCCTGGTGTTTCCACCTCAAAAGATTTACTTCGAAACCATACGTCGTATCCGTAAAATTGCCAAAAAGATCGCGAAGGAGCTGAACATTACCGGACCTTTCAATATGCAGCTTCTGGCCAAGGATAACGAGATTAAAGTGATTGAGTGTAACTTGCGTGCCAGCCGAAGTTTCCCATTCGTGTCCAAAGTAATGGATTTCAATTTGATTGAAACCGCCACAACTGCAATGCTGGATCTTCCCTTGGAACACAATATGCCTTCCATGTTCGATCTGGAGCACATTGGGGTGAAAGCTTCCCAGTTCTCCTTCTCTCGTTTGTCGAAGGCCGATCCTGTTTTGGGCGTAGACATGTCTTCTACCGGAGAAGTAGGTTGTTTGGGTAACGATTATTACGATGCTGTGTTAAAATCGATGATTTCGGTCGGCTATACTGTTCCAAAGAAGAATGTATTGATCTCCAGCGGACCGATTCGATCAAAAATTGAATTGTTGAAGAGTAGTAAAATGTTGGTGGATCGTGGTTTTAATATTTTTGCCACCAAGGGAACAGCAAAATTTCTGGAGGAGAATGGAGTGCCTGCTGAGATCGTAGGATGGCCCGATGAAGAGGGGAAAACTACGGCTCTTGATCTGATTCGCGACCGTAAGGTGGATCTGGTGATCAACATTCCGAAAAATCTCACCAAGAATGAGCTGAACAACGATTATACCATTCGTAGATCTGCGATTGATTACAATATTCCAATTGTGACCAACGCCCGTTTGGCAAGTGCGTTTATCTATGCCATCTGCAAGAAACGCCCTGAGGATTTAAGTATCCAAAGCTTTAGCGAGTACGTAGACACCAAATCGGAGTGGTAATAGAAATAGTGGGAGCCTTTTTGAAATAGGGCTCCCATTTTACTTTTAGAAAAAAACAAAAACCAATGCAAGTAGTTGGTATAGACGGTTGCCGTTCAGGATGGGTAGCTGCAGTTGTAAATGAAGGCGGTATGGCAAATATATCAATTCATGGTAATTTGCAAGAAATTCTTGCTAGGTATCCCAATGCAAGCAGGTATTGGATTGATATGCCCATGGGCCTGTCCGAAGCTCATATTCTTCGGGATGTGGAAACCCATGCTAGGCAGTTTCTGAAACCCAATCGATCTTCCACCATTTTTACCCCACCTTGCAGAGAAGCCGTGTATGCTGGTACTTATGAAGAGGCTAAGCAAGTCAATAAGAGAATAGATGGAAAAAGCATCTCAATACAAGCCTGGAATTTGGTGCCAAAATTCGGGAACTGGATCAATTGTTACAAGTAAATCCTGATTTAACCCAACGTTTCTACGAAGCACATCCTGAAATCTGTTTTAAATATCTGAATAATGGTGTTTTACTTCAAAGCAAGAAAACAACCGTCCAGGGAATGGTTGAAAGAACAAATTTGCTGAGATTTCATCTTTCTGGAGTTGAAAAACAGCTCAATCAAAATCTGGAAAGGATACCTCGAAGTAAGGTAAAAGCAGATGATATGGTAGATGCACTCTGCTTGGGTATTTCAGCCCTGATTGGGGAGCAGGGAAGTACTAGGTTTATCATCGGAGAACGTTCAAAAGATGTCAGGGCAATTCCCATGAGAATCGCCTATTCCCTGTATGCTAATAGTTAATTCTAAGCACTTGCTTAGAAAAGAGTTATTATTTTGGGTTTTCAAGAGGAAAGTTTACTCCTTTCAAAAGGAATCCATAAATTTATAGGAAGGAACAAATCACCTTGTATGGATATCAAACTAAGTGACCAGCATATCAAGGAGATCGCACAGGATCTGGAAAAGGGTCTAACTTGCCATATTCACTGCAAAACAGGGAAGATAATTTCCTTCCCGGAGGTTGATCTTGCTGATTTTGGGGAGGAGGATCAGTGGTTCGAAGATAGGAGAGAAGTGGAGGAGAATTGGGTTGATTACCTGGTGATTCTACCACCTTCCCCAAAAGAGGTTCTTGAAATGATAAGACAGTTTTTGGAATCAGTGGATGCAGGAGGCTACAGGAATAGTCTACTTCAGTCACTGGAGATGGCGCATCCCTTCCGGGAATTTAAGAAGTCTTTGCATGATTTTCCCACTCTCCGAAAAGAGTGGTTCCGATACAAAGATGAAAAGTACCGGAATTGGATTCGGTTACGTCTGGATGAATCCTAGCTTTCTCTATACATTGTAAATGTCTGGTGCATGACGTTGAGAATGTAAGCCTTGATGTCTCCTTTCTCTTTTGTTCGAAATCTCCCAAAATAGTAGTTGTCGTATTCCGAAATGCTTCCTTGTTTATCTAATTTCTCAATTGAAAGGCCCTTAAGGATCATTTTTATTATCAATCTTATTATTTCCCAAAGAAGGAATACACAATTTCTAACCTTGAAATAGCTCATAAAGTAAACTTTTCGGGCCTTTTACAATCGGTAATATTTCCCAAGAATCATTTCTTAGCAGTTGTAATTGTTAGGTTGAATCAGATGTGAGATTTAATTCCTGTTCCTGTCAGTGTTTTATCTCCTAAATTGACTTCTGTTTATAAATTATTATGCTTTACAGTACGTGTCTCTGATTCTGACTTGTCTTAGTATATAGCAGAGAAAACGCCACTTTGGTTCCTGCCTTGATCCTGGCGTTATGGTTTTCTTGCTTTTAAAGTATAATTAATTGAAAAAGTTTATGAGAGTTAAGTTTTTAGGATTCCTCGTTCTTGCATGTCTCTTTGTAAATGCAGTTTTTGCACAGGAGGGTGTTGATGGGAATCCTGTTTCGGTGAAATGGTTTCAGATCAATACCGATACGGTAAGAATTATTTTTCCTGAATACATGAGTAAAAAAGCGCAGCGCGTATCGGACTACGTTCACCATCTGGCTGCCAACAATACGGAATCTTTGGGCGGCAAGGTGCGAAAGCTGAATATTGTACTTCAGGCCAACACCAGTACACCCAATGGTTATGTGTCGGTGGCACCTTACAAAAGTGAGTTTTATTGTACTAATCCGCAGGATCCCTATATGGTAGGTGGCGACGATTTTATCGATGTGCTTTCGGTTCACGAATATCGTCATGCACTTCAGTTTGCCAATACCAAACGAGGATTTGGTCAGGTTTTATATCTCCTTCAAGGGGAAAATGGATGGTCGATGATTTCGAATCTTACAGTGCCTGCCTGGTTCTTCGAGGGCGATGCGGTGGTTAACGAAACGGCTGTGACCAATGGTGGCAGAGGTCGCTTGGCTGCCTTTCAGCAGAACAATCATGCCAATTGGCAGGTAGGGAAGCATTTTAAGTACAAGCAAATGCGAATGGGGTCTTTCCAAAATCAGATGCCCAACCATTATGAGTACGGTTATTTGCTTTGTTCCTATTTGCGTGATGAATATGGAAATGATATTTGGGCCAAAGTGCTAAATAATACCATGCGCTTGCGCGGGCTAGTCTATCCTTTCTCCAATGCACTGAGATTGCATACGGGGATGTCCACCCGTCAGTTGTACGAGAAGGCTTATACCCACTATCGGGATGAATATCAGAAACAGATTGCACAGATTGATATGCGAGAGGGTAAAAAAATCACCAAGGAGGCGAAGGAGATCACCAACTATACATTTCCAACCTATGTGGGCGAGGATCTGTATGCTTTAAAATCCTCCTACAGTACTATTCCTGAGATTGTGAAAATTTCGTCCGGAGGGGTTGAAACCCATATTTGTTACCCTTCAATTACTGCAAACAGTGGGTTTTCCATTGCCAATGGTAGAATCACCTGGACGGAATCCACCCCACATCCACGTTGGACCAATTACAATTATTCGGATGTGGTTGTTTACGATATTGTATCGGGCAAAAAGACGAAGCGAACCAAACGTGCCAGGTTTTTCTCGCCTCAACTATCTGCTGATGCTTCGAAGATTGCAGTAGTCGAATTTACTCCGGAGCAGGTTTGTAGTTTGGTGATCCTGGATGCCAATACGGGAGAGGAAATCAAGCGACTGGACAATAAGGATAACGATTATTTGATGTATCCCAAGTGGATCAATGAGCATGAAATTATCTGTTCGGGTCGCAAGAAGGGAAAGTTCAATATCAGTATTTTCGATATCAGAAAGAATACCGAGAAACTGGTTTGGGGGCCCATGAATCAAGTTGTTTCAGATATTGAGGTAGTCAATGGGAAGTACTATTTTTCGGCAACGTTCTCGGGTATTGATAACATTTTTGCATTCAATCCAATGGATGGGAAGGTAACGCAGATCAGTTCGGTGCCTGTTGGGGCCTTTTGGCCCACACTATCCAGCGATGGCCAGACTCTTGTATATTCCAGTGTGAAAGCGGAGGGGTCGGAGCTAAGAAAGCTATCTCTTGATCAATCCCTGAATAAGGAAACCGAAGTAATTGCGCTCCACCAAATGCCTGAATTCGATAATGTGGCTATCAAATCGGAGGGAGGCAGTATTATCGATGAGGCCGTTCACCGTAAGGATAGTATTGAGAAATACAACCGTTTGGGGCACTTGATTCATGTGCATTCATGGGGGTATCAGGCTTCTAACACCGCCTACGGTCTGTCGCTCAAATCGGATAATGCTTTGAATACCCTTGGGGCTTCTGCGAATTACATTTATAATGTCAACGAGAAATCGAATACACTGGATGCAAATCTAACCTATGCTGGTTTTTGGGTGAAGACCATTGCTTCCTTCTCGATGACCACTGAACGTGAGTTAGGTTATTTCCAGAAAAACGAGTTCGATGAAAAGGAGGGGCGTTTGTCCTTTGTTTTGCCTTTGAATCTTTCATCTGGTATCTATCATCGTCAATTAAGCTTGAGTACAGGTGTTTCAGGTCACACCATTGATTTTAAAATTAATAATTCGGGCTTGGAGGACTATTCCTTTGCGGATTACAACCTGGGATTGAGCTTCTACAACCTTCGACGTTCGGCGTACAAGAACATTGGTTGTCGTTGGGGGCAAAGTCTGACAGCCAGTTACTACAAATCATTCCAAAAAGACAGGGCAGAAGAGTTGGAGGCCACTGCCAGATTTTACTTGCCGGGTTTGATGAGAAATCACAACCTGGAATTGGCTTCGGCCTATAAATGGAAAGGGACTCCTTACGGCTACACCGATCGGTTTGAGTATGCCAGGGGATACTCAACACCTGGATACAAACGCATTCTTAGTCTTACGGCCGATTACAATCTACCTATAGCATATCCTGAGTTTGGGATCAATGGTGTGTTCTATTCAAACAGACTTTCGGCCAAACTATTTGGCGATTACAATATTACCGATTTCAATGATTCCGAAACCAGGAGAGAGTACGCTTCTATGGGATTCGAAACCCTTTTTGATGTTTTGATTGCCAATATGGTAAATGCCAAAGTTGGTTTTCGTCAGTCCTTCCTCTTAAATAGGGACTACAATACTTCCAAAACTGGAGATTCCAGGTTTGAGATGGTATTCAGGATTGGTCTGTAATATCATTAAAATGAAGAGATGGGCTGCTAAAAGAACATTTTTAGCAGCCTTTTTTTGTCCTCTTGGGATTATATTTTCATTTACATCTAAAAGTTTCTGTTTAAATCTCTGGATATTGTTCTCCAATTAAATGAATTATCTTTGATTTCGAGCACATATCAAAAAGAATCTCTATCTTTGTTACAACTAAAAACTTTGGATGTATAAATTTAATTCGGATTTGGTGAAGTAAATAACCTTTGGTGTTCTGCCCAAGGTTATCCCTTATTAAACTCAGACATATTCTTGTCCGAGGTATTTTCATATCTACATATTAATAAGAATTTGAGACCAGACAAAGAGGGTTCCAAAAATTAGGAAATCTCGAACGCCTGTCATCCTGAATTTATTTCAGGATCTCATTACTAATAGTTAACAGATTCTGAACCGAGTTTACGAGCTAGCTGAAAGCAAACTAGTTCAGAATGACAGGAAGTTTCATTTTGGGACACCTTCTTTGTGAAATAGTTTGGGCCGGTTTAAGCTCAATAGCTATAGTGTCGACATATAATTTGTAAGTGGTTAATTTCGATTGAAACCAGTTTATTTTTAATAAATATGACCTGGATTATAATCACAGCGAACAAATTGTTCGTACAAATTAGTGTTCGGTATTGTACTGCGGTTCAAATCCCTAAATTTAAACATCATGAGTAACGAAAATAAATCAATCCACGAGTTCGACTTCAATTTAATTTGCGAATATTATTCCAACCTCGAAAGGCAAGGTCCCGGTAGCCCCGAGATAACGCTTAAAGCATTGAGCTTTATCGATAATCTTACCAACGAATCGCGTATTGCTGATATTGGTTGCGGAACAGGCGGTCAGACCATGGTTCTGGCCCAGCATGTACAGGGACAGATTACAGGTATCGATCTGTTTCCTACTTTTATCGATCTCTTTAATAACAACGCTAATAAGCTGATTCTTCAGGACAGAGTAAAGGGCATCGTTGGTTCTATGGATAATCTAGCTTTTCAGGAGGAAGAACTTGACCTGATCTGGTCGGAAGGAGCCATCTATAATATCGGTTTTGAACGAGGTCTGACCGAATGGCGGAAATTTCTGAAAGCAGGAGGCTATATTGCCGTTTCTGAAGCATCTTGGTTTACCGAAGAGCGGCCTGCTGAAATCGACAGGTTTTGGCAGGATGCATATCCCGAGATTGACACTGTTTCAAATAAGGTTGCGATAATGCAAAAGGCCGGATACATTCCTGTAGCTACTTTTATTTTGCCGGAAAACTGCTGGACAGAAAATTTCTATGTTCCCCAAGTTTCTGCACAGGAAGCCTTTCTTAAGAAACACAAAGGGAATAAATCAGCCGAAGAGTTCATAAAAAACCAACAGTATGAAACTCAGTTGTATTACAGATATAAGGAGTATTACGGTTATGTGTTCTATATCGGAAAAAAGATTTAAATAATTAAGGAAGGAGGATTGTTCCTGCTATCAGGACAATCCTTCCCTCAAAATAGAATTGACTGATGAATAAATTATCAATATATGGTTGGAACGAATCATTGTTTCAACAAAAGCAAATGTCCGGTTATAAGGATTTTATGCATGGACGGGTTTCGGTTACAAATAAAACTTGCTACGAAGTAATTTCGGAAGAGGGGCTTTTTGCCTGTGAACTTTCCGGAAATATGCTGTATGGAAGGGAAGTTTCCGCATATCCCTGCACTGGGGAATGGGTCATTTTTCTACCGATCGATACCGATAAAGGGATAATCCTAGATATGTTACCCCGTCAAAAAACGCTTTACCGTTTGAAAAGCGGAACGGTTTCCGAAAAACAAGCCATTGCCTCGCATGTGGATAAAGCATTTATCGTGCAAAGTCTTGACAGTAATTTCAATGTTAGACGAATTGAACGCATTATGCTGCAGGTTACGGCTGAAAATATACAGCCTGTATTGGTGTTGACAAAAACAGACTTAGGGTTCAACAGGGAAGAGGTAGAATCCGACTTGAGGCACTTATCCAATAAGATGCCTGTATTTTTTACCAGCATCCATTCACCCAATAGTATAGAACAACTGAGTGAGTTTATATTTCCAGGTGAAACAGTTGTATTCACTGGTTCTTCCGGTGTTGGGAAAAGCACATTGATAAATAAACTATGCGGACAGGAAATTCTTAAAACAGCTACTATTAGTGGCTCCACAGGAAAAGGGAAGCATACTTCTACCCGACGGGAAATGGTTTTGATGGAGAACTCCGGTGTATTGATAGATACTCCGGGAATAAAGGTCTTTGGTGTTACGAATGATAATACCGATTCGTTGTCAGAGTTATTGGATATTGATAGTTTTGAAGGACAATGTCGCTTCAAAGATTGTCAGCATATCAACGAAAAGGGGTGTGCCGTAATTAAGGCCGTAAAAGATGGAACTATTGACAAAAGGGTGTATGAAAATTATCTTAAACTCCGAAACGAAGCATGGCACTATACCACTTCCGTACACGAAAAAAGGAAACATGAAAAATCATTTTCAAAAATGGTTAGAGAAGTAAAAAACAATCCTTTTAGAAAGCATTGATTTTAGTAGAATATAAAGCCCCATGTTGATTCAACATGGGGCTTTTGAGTAAAAGAGGATTTTCATTCATTAATTAATGAAATTTCTGATTCCGTTTACTGTTCATTCTTCAGATTGTTGTACTTTAACTATTGGATTTGGCTGGTTGACGCTTTTTATGGAGTCAGTTTATTGAAACAGAGAGGTAAATCTACTCACTTGCAGAAAAGAGTATCTTATACCTGAGATCATGTTCTGAGCACCGTAGGATGTTTTCCTCGGCGCTTGAGGTCATGTTCTGAAAACCGTAGGACGTTTTCCTCAGCACTTGAGGTCATGTTCTGAAAACCGTAGGACGTTTTCCTCAGCACTTGAGGTCATGTTCTGAAAACCGTAGGACGTTTTCCTCAGTACTTGAGAACATGTTCTGAAAAGCGTAGGGCATTTCCCTCAGTACTTGAGAATATGTTCTGAGCACCGTAGGACGTTTCCTCAGTACTTTAGAACATGTTCTGAGTATCGTAGGACGTTTCCTCAGTACTTCAGATCGTGTTCTGAGCACCGTAGGACACTTCCCGCCGTTTTGTAGAATGCCGTCTCAAGTGCGGCGGTAACCACTTTTTGTCCACCGATTTTGATTGCTTCTTTTCTATCCTGTAGGAAGGAAGAATGAAAATTGGTGCATTCAGTTGATTTTCATAAATTAATAATCGCAGAGCAATTCCCAAAATTTCAAAGATCTATTACAATTTAATAATCGAACCGGACGATACTAAAGGAAGAACATGGAAGCCGAATTAACTTTACTAATTGCAACAGCAGCAAGTCTGGGGCTGATCCATACTATACTGGGGCCTGACCATTACTTACCCTTTATCATGATGAGTAAAGCGGGGGATTGGTCGAAAAGGAAAACAGTTCTGGTTACATTTTTTTGTGGTATTGGTCATGTGGCTAGTTCTATTCTGATTGGGGCTATAGGAATTGTATTTGGCATATCCATCGAAAATATTCAGTATTTAGAAGCATTTAGAGGAAATATTGCAGCCTGGTTGCTAACAGGATTTGGAATGGCCTATTTTATATGGGGTGTTCGAAATGCGGTTCTTAACAGGTCTCGTAAACACCTGCATATTTATCAGGATGGAGAGGAACATTCCCATCATCATATTCATAGGATATCGCATCTTCATAACGATCAGAAGACGAAAAAACTAACCCCTTGGGTATTGTTTGTCATTTTTGCTTTTGGGCCCTGCGAACCCCTAATTCCATTGTTGCTCTATCCGGCAGCCTATAACAGTTGGTTGGGGATTGTCGCCATAGCCATTGTTTTTTGCATCTTCACCCTTGTAACAATGATTGCTATGGTGATGGTTCCATTATACGGTATTAGTTTGTTTCCCTTTCAACGATTGGAACGCTATAGTCATGCCATAGCAGGAGCAACTGTTTGCCTGTGCGGTTTCGGAATGCTGTTTCTGGGACTATAGCTGATGATGAACAGAGAACTCGCAATGTCTATTTCCAAGTTCCATTCTTTTTATATAGTTCGAAATATTTGGTTTCGAGCCATTGGTAAAACCGACCTAATCCCTGGGGTTTTGTACTGGATATTTCAAATACCGGAAGTTCGCCATTCAGTCTCTGCAGATCAATGTGGAAGGCTTTCTTATTGAAATCCGTGTGTTCCAGAAGGTCCATCTTCGAAAGTATAACTGAACTAGCTTCCCGAAAAAGCAGGGGATACTTTGCAGGTTTATCATCTCCTTCGGTGGTACTTACCATTGCAATTTTTGCATGTTCGCCTATATCAAATTCGGCAGGACAGACCAAATTGCCCACATTTTCGATGAGGATTATATCCAATTCCTTCAAATTGAAGCTCTGAATTGCTTTTTCAATGCTTAGGGCTTCCAGGTGGCAGGCACCATCGGTATTGATGAGGGCAATCGGAGTATCGAATCTTTGCAGACGACGTGCATCCCGGTCGGTGGCTATATCGCCTTCTATAACGGCAATCCGAAACTTCTTTCCCAAGTCGTGCAGGATTTTTTCCAGGAGGGCGGTTTTTCCACAGCCAGGAGAACCTATGATGTTGGCCATGAAAACTTTGTTCTTTTTTAGAAGGCTGCGTAGTTCGTCAGCTTTTTGGTCGTTGGCTCCATAAATGTTTTTCAGAATGGTGATTTCCATTGTTTACAGTTTTAGAATTACGATGAAACAAATAGATTGTGGAATCACGATTTACCATTGGAGAAGCCACTTCACAAATTATTCTTCCCCAATGGGGCATCTACTTTCATTATTATAATAAAAAGGCAACCAGAACTTCTGTAATAATATTAAATTTACGATTAACCTTGAATTAATAAAAAAAAAGAGATTGTTTTATTACAAATAATCTTACATCCCGGCTAAGGAGTGTTTTAAATCAGCTTTTGCAACGTTATTTAGGAAATAATAAAAGTACCGACAAACTCAAGGCGCTACTTTTTGTGGGGATTTTGCGTATTGGCCGAAATATTTGAGTTTTCTTGAGCAAAGAGAAAATTCCCAGTGGTTTGAGTAATGTTTATGAAAACAGGAGTTCTTTATTGTTTCTGATCCTCCTTTTGCTCACCATCAATACTTTTAATATACAATTCCTTGCCGGAATGAAGTTGGAGACCTGTTCCACCGCAAGCGAGGCAGATGTATAAGTCATCAATAATTTCTGATATATGATTGCAATCCTTACATTGCATTTTTATTGGAATGGATTCGATGCATATTTCGGCATTTTCAGCGAGGGTATCTTTAGAGGAGATTCTAAATGCATATTCCAGAATGGATGGGACAATTCTTCGCATTTTACCAATTACCAGCGTGATACGTGTAATGCGACACAGCTTTTCTTGTTCCGCTATTTCTGTAATGGTTTGGATGATATTATTGATGATGCTGAATTCATGCATAGCCTACAAGTTAACAGATTCGGGGTAGTTGATCTCCGGTTAGCTTATCGATGAATCTCCGGCCTCCAATTTCGGTACGGAGAGCGACCTTTCCAGATTGAGTTTCTGTAATTTCACCGATTATATTACTATGGACTCCAAGAGGGTGTTGTCGTAAAGTAGTCAGGATTTTGGCTGTCTCTTCACTTCCTGCAACAATTACTACTTTCCCCTCATTGGCAATGTAGAGAGGGTCGTAGCCCAGCAATTCACATACTCCCTTTACTTCTTCCCGCAAGGGAATCTTTACTTCATCGATTTCAATTCCAAAGTCTTTACCTCCGGCAATTTCACAAAGCACAGTTGCCAGTCCTCCTCTTGTAATGTCCCGCATAAACCGGATCTGGTCTGATACTTTTAGGATCTCTGATATCATTGAATTCAGGGAGGCGCAATCGGAATCAATTTGTGTATGAAAATTCAGGGCTTCACGCGCTCCTAATATGGCAATTCCATGATCTCCCAGATACCCGTTGACAATAATTTTATCACCCGGTTGTATTTTTTTACCTGTGCCTATTTCGGAGTGTTTATCGTCTATTACACCTATGCCTGAAGTGTTGATGAAAATTTTGTCGCACTTCCCCTTGTTCACCACTTTGGTGTCACCACATACAATTTTAACTCCTGCCTTGTGAGATTCAACCGCCATAGAACGTACTATCTCCTCCAGGTCTTTCATAGGGAATCCTTCTTCCAGAATGAAACCGACACTTAGGTACATAGGATGAGCACCACTTACGCATAGATCATTAATAGTTCCGCAAATTGCCAGTTTTCCGATGTTGCCTCCCGGAAAGAAGATCGGATCAACCACATAGGAATCGGTTGTAAAGGCCAGTTTAGAGTTTTTCACCTTCAATTGAGCCGAATCGGAAAGCTCAGCCAGGTATCGATTGTCAAAGTATCTTACAAACAATTCGGAAATCAATTTACTGCTAAGTTTGCCGCCACTACCGTGATTTAGGAGAATATGTTCCATTTTTTAAGTAATTGAGAGAATGTGTTTTTGAGTATATGTGATACAGATAAACAACATAGAATAATCGTTTTGCTTAAACACTAAACCGATAGTAAGCATTGCAAGCCCCTTCATTGGACACCATGCAGGCTCCTACCGGATTGGCGGGGTGGCATATCGTCCGAAACAGGGGACACTCCTTTGGAGTTTTCAAACCTTTCAGGATTTCTCCACAGATACAGCCTTGTGCCTCTTTGGGTTCCTGTATTTCGATATCAAACTGAAGATCCGCATCAAAAGCAGCAAATTCAGGTTTTAGGAACAATCCGCTTTCTTCAATGATTCCAAATCCTCTCCACCAGGTATCTTGTAACAGGAAAACCTCTTTCATGATTCTTTGGGCTTTCAAATTTCCCTCGGGTTTTACCGCACGGGGGTAAGCATTTTCAACCTTGGGGTTGTTTTCCTCAAACTGTTCCACCAACCGAAGAATTGCCCATAGGATATCGGTTGGTTCAAATCCGGAAATCACACACCCCAATTTGTACTTGTCCACTATGGGTTGATACATCTTCGTGCCTGTGATGGTACTCACATGCCCCGGACAGATGTAGCCGTTTATTTTAACTTCATCTTTAATAATAGCCTGAAGTGCAGGGGGCATGATCTTATGGGCACTCAAAATGAAAAAGTTCTTGATATTCTCTTTTGCCGCCGAAAGAACCGTGGCGGCTGTTCCGGGAGCAGTGGTTTCGAATCCAATGGCAAGGAAGACGACTTTTTTCATTGGATTCTGTTTCGCGATCTCCAATGCATTCAGCAGTGAGTAGACAATTCGTATGTCATGCCCCTTTGCCGATTCCTTTTCCAGGCTTGAGGAAGAGCCGGGTACCCGAATCAGATCTCCGTATGTGGTAACAATCACATCTTGTAGATGGGAAAGAGCAATGGATTTGTCAATATAACCTATATCCGTAACGCAAACCGGACAGCCGGGACCGGACAAAAGTTTGATATTCCCGGGAAGGAGGGAGGGGATCCCAAATTTCAGAATGGACATGGTATGCCCTCCGCAGACCTCCATAAGGCATATTTCCTTAGTAGAGGAATTCCTTATGGTTTTCAGAAGGCCTTTCACCAGTTTTTGATTTCGATATTCGGTTATGTGTTGCATGCCTATATCAATTATTCTCAACGGAAAATATGATTTGTATATATCATCCCTACGGGATTCGGTTTAAACGTCCAATTATTAGCTATAGGGATTGTGTCCCTAAAGGGACATAACATTACTGTCAATATGATTCTAAGGTTATAAAGCCTAATATCCATTCTCCCATTTAAAATTATCCTTTTGTTCCGTAGAAATTATATATCTATAGCATTTTTCCATTAGTGAAATTTCCTTTTGGGATGTAGCCTTGATGGTATTCAGAAGGCTTTTCACCAGTTTCTGATCTCGATATTCGGTTATGTGTTGCATGCCTATATCAATTATTCTCAATGGGAAATATGATTTGTATATATCATCCCTACGGGATTCGGTTTAAACGTCCAATTGCCAGCTATAAAGATTGTGTCCCTAAAGGGACATAACATTACAGCCAATATGATTCTAAGGTTATAAAGCCTAATATCCATTCTCCTATTTAAAATTATCCTTTTGTTCCGTAGGAACTATATGTCTATAGCATTTTAGGGCCAAGCCTATTTAAAAAGTCCCGTAGGGACGATATATAATTTAGTAAACATCTTTTAGGATGTATTTCCCATCATATTTGATATTAAATTTTCGTAGAAACTCTTCGTATTCCTCCTGGAATGATTTCTTTTTATGATGTTTTTCTTGGTTCTCAATATATTTGACCACACTTCCAATTTGTGAATGCGAATAGGAAAAAGCACCATATCCTTCTTGCCAACAGAATCGCCCTTTAGTGATACCTTTATCATTAATCCATTTGGATGATGACCCCTTTATGTCCTGCAATAGTTCTGGAATTAATTGATGAGGTTTGTAGCCAATTAAAATATGAATATGGTTAGCTGTACCATTTATCGATATTAATTTATGGTTGTTGTTTTGAACAATACCTGTAATATATTTATACAGTTCATCTTTCCAGTCTGGTTGTATTAAAGATAATCTGTTTTGAACCGCAAAAACAAACTGTAAATAAATTTGTGTAAAGGTGTTTGCCATAGCTCTTAATATTTCGTCCCTACGGGACTGGGTTAAAATGATCCTTTGCGTACTATAGATATCCTGTCCCTAAAGGGACGAAGGTATAGCTAGTTGTATTCTCATCTGTGGTACTTACTGTATCATATCTAAATAAAACGAATAGCAATCTATATCAATTATTCTAAATGGGAAATATGATTTTTATATATCATCCCTACGGGTTTCGGTTTAAACGTCCAATTGCTAGCTATAGAGATTGTATCCCTATAGGGACATAATAGTACAGCCAATATGATTCTAAGCTTATAAAGCCTAATATCCATCCTCCTGTTTAAAATTATCCTTTTGTTCCGTAGGAACCATATATCTATAGCATTTTAGGGCCAAGCCTATTTAAAAAGTCCCGTAGGGACGACATAAGGTTTATACAACCTTTTACCCATTCAAAAATGATTTTTTACGGATCATCACTATTTCCATATACCTCGTTTAATAAATTAATGGTTTCCATTGCCTGTTTTTCATCAATCACCTCGATAGCGAACCCCGTATGCAGAAGCACGAAATCACCAATCTGTACATTTTCCACCAATTGCAAGGAGGCTTCGGAAATGGTATTGCCAATGGAAACCTTTGCTTTTTCTCCCTCAATGGAAATAACTTTAGCGGGTATACTTAAACACATGATATTGTCCTCCTTTTTGCTGCAATTGCCAATTGTCCCAGCGAAATTCCACCATCATTCATGGGCACTTGCAGGTTGGTATAAACTTTAAATCCATCTTCCAATAGTAGGTTTTCGGTACGCTCAAGGATATACCTGTTCTGGAAAATTCCACCGGAGAGGGCTATTTTATTAATACCTGTTTCAGATCGAATACTTTTGGCCCCTTCCAGAAACAACTGAATAATCGTATTGTGGAATTTGGCGGAGATGGTGCTTTTCGAAATTCCATGAACCATATCATCCAGAATCAATTCCACTATTTGAGTCACAGCAATGGATGATTGGAAGGGAACAGGGTAGTAATCTGTAACTTTTGGAGCGATAAGAGCTTCCAGTCTCATGGGCGCCTCTGCCTCATACCGGTTGATAGTGCAGATATTTAGCAAGGCGGCAACTGCGTCAAACAATCTTCCGGCCCCGCAACTTTCCGGACAGTTTAGATCCTTTTGCACCATCTGCAGTACCAATTGGATGTGTTCTGCAGGGATGGTGTACAAGAACTGATACTCATTAGGTTTGAAAGAATCTCCTTTTAGCTTGTATAGGAGCCATAGGGCGATTCTCCAGGGTTCTTTGATCGCTTTGTCTCCTCCAGGCAACTTCATGTAATCAAAATGGGCGTAACGTTTGGATTCATTCAGATCGCATACAAGGTATTCGCTGCCCCAGATCTTTCCATCAACACCGTAACCTGTTCCATCGAAGGAGATACCAATCACTTTCTCATCCAAATGGTGTTCCGCCATAACCGAGGCAATGTGTGCATGGTGGTGCTGTACCTTCACCATAGGAAGTTCCGTAGATTCAGCAAACTTTGTTGAGAAATAGCCCGGATGCATATCACAGACCACCATTTCGGGGTGTACCCGGAACAATTTCTTCAAGTGTTGCAGTGAATGCTCAAAGAAACTCGTGGTTTCCATATTTTCCAAATCCCCGATAAAGGGGCTAACAATTGCATTACGACCTTTACCCAGGGAGAAGGTATTTTTCAATTCTCCACCAGTGGCAAGAATATTATCCGGATTAAGATCCAGAGCAATGGGACGTGGCACATATCCACGGGATCTTCTAATTAATCTTGGCTTTCCATTGGCGACGAACAGAACCGAATCATCGGTCCGATTATTGATGTCCCGGTTGTAGGAAATGATTGCATCAGCTATGGGCCCTAGTTTGTTTTCCGCTTCCCTTTCTGAAATTACAATGGGTTCATTGGCCCGGTTGCCACTGGTAAGCACAATTGCCGGCGTTTTTAAAACTTCGAATAGCAGATGATGAAACGGCATGTAGGGCAGCATGGCTCCAATGGTGTTAAGCCCAAGTGTTACAGCCGGAGCAAGGCTTATCCTTTCCTTGAGCAGAACAATGGGTTTGATCCAGGATTGAATTTGAGATTGTTCTGTCTCGTTTACATGGGCAATTTCTTTAAGAGTTGCCAAGTCTCGAAACATCACGGCAAAGGGCTTTGCATCTCGGAATTTTCGTTGTCTTAGTTTTGTTACTGCATCATTATTAAGAGCATCACAGGCCAGGTGGTACCCACCGGTTCCTTTTATGGCCAGGATTTTTCCATTCCGGATGAATTCTGAAGCTTTGGAAAGAAGATCTGCAAAATCAGAATATACCAATCCGTTCACGACCATTTCATATTGAGGGCCGCAATGATTACAGGCAACCGGTTGAGCATGGAAACGTCTATCCAAAATATTTGTATACTCGGTATGGCATTGGGGGCACATTTCAAAGTTGGTCATGGTAGTGTTGTGTCGGTCGTAGGGAATATCTTTAATAATGGAAAAACGAGGCCCACAATTGGTGCAGTTGATCAGGGGGTAGTTAATCCTGTGAGCTTGAGTTTTGAGATCGGCAAGACAAGCCGAACAAACTGCAATATCCGGGCTGATTTCAGTTATTTCATCTGAATTGTTTTGACTTTTTAGAATTTGGAAATCCTCGAGAGTCTCATTTTCCGACAAGGTAAGGTTGATGCTCTTGATGTATGAGACTTCTGGTGCGGCATTTCGGATGCATTCAACAAAGTTCAAGGCTTTCTCATGCTCAGCATTGATCTTGATCTTTACCCCGGTATTGTCATTCATAACCCAGCCCTGCAGGTTTTTCTCCCGGGCCAAACGGTAAATAAAGGGGCGAAAACCTACGCCCTGAACCCGTCCTTTTATCTCGATGAAATAGGTTGAATTACTCATCCGGTATATGAATCTTAGTTCTAGAGATAAGTTAAGGAATTATTTCTTTTTTTCAACCTGGAATATTTGTGTAATTTAAAATTTCCGGAAGATTCAAGTCTGATGTATGAGGGTTAAAATAAGGCTTTTGAGGGGGCGTGCAAGAAATAAGATGTTCTTGGACAGAAATGCTTTATTCTGTAAATAAAAAAATTGATTCCGGGTAGAGTATTTCGTAAATTTATTAGAGCACTAATTCGGTAAATAGAAGAATTATCTCGCTTTGGTTATTACAAGTAATAACGATACGATATGCAAAATCAATTGGCAACAGCGATATATTTATGTATTGCACCGGAAAACTCCTCCAGTAAGCTGGATGTTGATGATTTGATCGAATTTATTCGATCAGATCTAAAACCACAATTAGTTTGGTCCCCAGAAGATTTAAAGCTAGATAAAGTAGAGGATATTGTTGAAATTATTCGTCAATCTGGTATTGAAAGGATTATTTTGGCAGGAGAAAAACCTGGTTTTGAAAAGCCTTGTTTTGCCAGAGTTATGAATTTGGCGGGAAGGGATCCGAAGAATATTTGCCTTGTTGATTTTAATGAATACAAGGGGGTGCAAATGACCGAGATGGAAAAGGCAAAAGCTGGAATTGCTTGTGCCTTTTTTAATGTACCGCTGGATGAGGTTCTGGATTCAATGGAAGTGGATGTTCATCCCGATACTTTGGTTATTGGGGGTGGAATCGCCGGTATACAAGCAGCTCTGGAAATAGGCAATGGTCAGCAAAAAGTTTATCTGGTAGAGAAAACCGGATCCATAGGGGGACATATGGCCATGTTTGATAAAACCTTTCCTACTTTGGACTGTGCGGCCTGTATCCTGACTCCTAAAATGGTGGAGGTGGGCCAGCATCCCTATATCGATTTGATGACCTATTCCGAAGTGAAGGAGGTGACAGGAAGCCCCGGGAATTATAAAGTGAAAATTTTACAGAAGGCCAGGAGGATCAATTTGGCTACATGTATTGGTTGCGGAACCTGTGCCGAGAAATGTCCGTCAAAAGTTCCCAGTGAATTTGACCAGGGGACGACATTTCGAAAAGCAGCCTACATTCCTTTTCCCCAGGCTGTTCCCAATAAATACCTGATTGATGCCGATAATTGTCTTTACCTTAAGGAAGGCAAATGTGGAGTGTGCATGAAGGTGTGTCCTGTTCCTGACTGTATCAACATGGAGGAGAAGGATAGGGAAGTGGAAGTAACTGTGGGAAACATTATTGTTGCAACGGGGTTTAAGGTCTTTGATGCGAAGCGGGCAGAACAATATGGCTACGGTCAATACCCAAATGTTTTAACTTCTTTGGAATTTGAACGATTAATTAATTCTGCAGGACCTACCGAAGGAAAAATTGTGAAAAGATCGAAGGATAAAAAAGGCAATTGGATCTTCGAAAAGGAGAGTTCGGAGCCCCAAAGTGTAGCTTTAATTCATTGTATTGGAAGTCGGGATGAAAATTACAATAAATATTGCTCTAAGGTATGTTGCATGTATTCCTTAAAACTGGCCCATCTGGTAAAGGAGAAACTGCCGGAGGCGGATGTATACGAATACTATATTGATATGCGGGCCTTTGGAAAAGGGTACGAAGAATTCTACAACCGAATCGAAGCCGAAGGAATTCATATTGTTAGGGGACGAACAGCTAGTATTAAAGAAGACAGCAAGGGGCAATTGCTGTTACGTTCGGAGGACCTCGAAAATGAGCGACTGATTAATCAGAAAGTAGATATGGTGGTTTTGGCAGTTGGGCTTGAAGCTTCAGAGGATGCCAAAGAGATTTCAAAAATGGTAGGTGTTCCAATAGATGAGAATGGATGGTTTAATGAAATTCATTCTGAAGGGAACCCAGTTGATACAATTCAGGCAGGGATAAGTATTGCTGGTTTGTGTCAGGGCCCCAAAGACATTCCTGATACTGTCGCTCAGGCATCAGCAGCCGCTTCCAGGGTAATGCAAAGTATTATGGGTGGAAAAATTAAGGTTCGATTAGATATATCACTGAACCAGCTTTTGGTTAAAATAAACGAAATCATAGGCAAGGAGGAGTCATGGCAACCCGAGTAGATCCAAAATTGAAAGTAGAATTGCAACAGTTTGGTATTGAAGAATGGAATGAATGCTATCACTGCGGAAACTGTACGGCAACATGTCCATTAACGGAAGATAATGCGCTGTTCCCACGTAAGGGAATACGGCAAATACAGATGGGCTTAAAAAAGCAATTATCATACAATTTAAATCCATGGTTGTGTTATTATTGTGGTGAGTGTACAGAAACATGTCCTCGGAATGCCAATCCTGGAGAGATTATGATGTCATTGAGAAGGTATCTGACTTCTATATATGATTGGACCGGGCTTTCCAGGAAATTCTATACATCCGGAAAATGGGAGGTTTATTTCATTTTGTTTATTGCTGCTTTGGTGGTAGCTCTATTTGGAATATTTCTGCCTCCTTCAGATTTATTGTTTACGAACCCGGAATTGTTTGTGAACGCACAGGGGGGAGTGATGATTAACAGTATGGTTGATGGTATACCCCCAGACCAGTTTGTTCAAATTATTGAATACTGTGATTGGATTATGGCTGCAGTTGTCGCTTCCCTGCTGATTTCGAATATTCTTCGCATGTTTTACCTGGTTGTAATTAAAGATAAATCTGTGCATGTTCCAATATATGCCTACTTTACTGAGCTTTGGAATTTAATTTGGCATTTTGGAACCCAGTCGAAATTCTCAAAGTGTGAGGATAAAAACTATTGGGTAGGTCATTGGTTGCTGATGACAGGCTATACCATCATGTTTATCCTAATTGTTGTAGTCTTGCCTGAATTTCAAATTGAGGAGGTTAAACCCTGGTACAATTGGCAAAGGTTATTGGGCTATTATGCCACTTTTGGAATTCTCTATTTTCTGATTGTTGTGACCATTAAAAGAATACGGAAGGTAGACCTAAAAGCACAGTTCACGCATGCATCCGATTGGTTGTTTATTATCATGCTTGGGTTAACCACCATCTCTGGTATTCTGGTCCATATTTTCCGTGTGAATGGTCTACCTGTAGCTACATACTATACTTATGTTGCTCACATGACAATATTAGTCCCTATGATAATGATCGAGGTACCCTTTTCCAAATGGTCTCATTTGGCCTATCGTCCGTTCGCTATCTATTTTAAAAGATTAAAACACTATTCTTGGGAAAAACAACGTAGAATCGAGCTTGAAAAGGCGGTTTAAAATTTTTGTTGCCATGGAAATAAAAAGAATTGGAGTCTATATTTGCTGGTGTGGTACCAACATTGCAAAAATGGTGGATGTGGAAGCTGTTTGCCAGGAAATTAGTGAGCTGCCTGATGTTGTAATTGCTCGGAACTACAAGTACATGTGTTCCGATCCCGGCCAGGATTTGATTAAGCAGGACATAAAAGAGCATCAATTAAACAGGGTGGTTGTTGCTGCCTGTTCCCCTAGAATTCATGAAATTACTTTCCGAAAGGCTTTGGCTTCTGCCGGGTTGAATCCCTATATGTTTGAAATGGCAAATATAAGGGAACAGGTATCGTGGGTTCACACCAATCGTGAGGAGGCCACCAGGAAAGCCAAAACCCTGGTAGCAGCTGCAATTAATAAGGTAAAATGGCATGAGTCCCTGGAAAAACGCTCTGTTGAGATTAATCCCGGCACCTTAATTATTGGTGGGGGAATTTCTGGGATTTCTGCTGCACTCGACATTGCGGATGCAGGCAAGCAAGTATATCTGATTGAAAGAAAGGAACGGTTAGGAGGTCAGGTGGCTCGGATTGATTTGACTTATCCTGATTTATACAGTGGGCAACAATTAATTCAATCCCGAATCGAAGAGCTTAAGAATCACAGCAAGATAGAGGTTTTACTAAACTCTGAAATAAAAGATATAACTGGATACATTGGGAATTTCGAAGCCAAAGTATCGAGAAATGGAGACAAGGAAGTTGAATTGAGCTTTGGAAACATCATTGTTGCTACCGGCTTAAAGTCTTTTGATGCTGAACAAATAGAACTGTATCAGTATGGCAAACTTCCTAATGTAATCACCTCCTTTGAATTGGAGGAGATGCTATTAAAGGGCGATATAAGCAAAAAGGATGGCACAATTCCCGAAAATGTCGTAATTCTTCATTGTGTGGGGAGCCGTAACAAGGATTATCATGAATACTGTTCCCGTACATGCTGTATGACTGCATTGAAATATTCCAACCAGCTGCGATCTGCTATCCCAAAGGCTAACATTTTTCAAGTTTATGCCGACATGAGAGCGATAGGGAAAAATTGTGAAGAAATGTATACCAACACTTCTCGTAAAGGGGTTATGTTCCTGATGTTCGATCAAAAAAATGGTATGCCAAAAGTACGACAAGCGGATCCGGGAGACGAATGTGAAATGTTGGTTGAATTGGAGGAGAAGTTATCTGGTGAAGCCATTGAGGTGCCAGCAGATATGGTGGTTCTAATGGTTGGAATGGAAGCTCATGAGAATGCAAAGGATATTGGCCGCTTAACTGGAGTTAGCATGTGTGGGAATCAGTTCTATATTGAGAAACACCCGAAACTGGATCCAGTTGCAACCACTACCGATGGGGTTTATGTGGTAGGAACCTGTCAGGCGCCAAAAGGGATTGCGGATTCTATTGCTCAGGCGAGAGCTGCAGCAGCCCGAGTTTTGGCAACGATCAATGTAGGTTCTGTAGAAGTTGAGATGACCACAGCCGTTGTGAATGAGGATATTTGCTGCGGTTGTCAAACCTGTGTAAAGGTTTGTCCATACACTGCTATTACATTCGATGAGGAGAAGAAAGTTTCTGTGGTGAATGAAATCCTGTGCAAAGGATGTGGAACCTGTGGGTCTACCTGTCCTACCGGGGCTATTCGAAGCCGACACTTTACAGACCAACAAATATTATCTCAAATTGAAGGATTAATGTCAATGCAGAAAAAATTATAGACTTATGGATTTTGAACCGACAATTGTGGCTTTTTTATGCAACTGGTGTTCCTATACAGGTGCCGATCTGGCTGGTACTTCCCGAATGAAGTATGCATCCAACATTCGGGTCATTCGGGTCATGTGCTCGGGTCGGGTTGAGCCTACTTTTATTCTAAAGGCTTTTCGGGAAGGTGCCGACGGTGTGTTGGTTTGTGGTTGCCATCCAGGCGATTGCCATTACCATGAGGGCAATTACAAATGTTTGAGGAGGTATACGCTATTGCGAAAATATTTTAGACAAATTGGAATTCATGAAGATCGGCTGCGATTGGAGTGGATCAGTGCCAGCGAGGGGAAGCAGTTTGCTGAATTGGCAGATGAAATGACTGAAACGATCAGAAAAATCGGTCCCTGTAAAGTTAAACCGATAATGGAATCGTTTACCTAAAAGGAGGAGTAGAAATGACAAATTCTGAAAAACCGAAACTCAAACTGGCGGTGTACTGGGGAGCCGCTTGTGGTGGTTGTTGTGTATCCGTTCTGGATGTGCATGAGAAACTATTTGATGTGGTTGCCGCTGCCGATTTGGTGTTTTGGCCCATTGCTCTGGATGTGAAGTACAAAGATGTGGAGGCCATGCCGGATGAATACATTGATGTCACCTTGTTTAACGGAGCTGTTCGAAATAGTGAAAATGAACATCTGGCTAAGTTGCTGCGCAAGAAAACAAAGATACTGGTAGCCTACGGTGCTTGTGCCCACTTGGGAGGGATCCCGGGTCTGGCGAATTTGTCCAACAGGGAGGAAATATTCAAACGGGTTTACGATGATAGCGAATCCACCAGCAATCCGATGGGTATAAAACCCGTCCCCAAATATAAAATGCCGGAAGGGGAACTGGAACTTCCAACGTTCTATAACGATGTTATGGCCTTGAATCAGGTGGTCGATGTAGATTACTATTTGCCCGGCTGTCCACCCCAAACCGAACGTTTGGTAGAGGTGTTTATGGCCATTGTTACAGGGGCGGAACTACCCCCTAAGGGTTCAGTAGTAGGTGCCTTAGACAAAACCCAGTGTGACGAATGTGACAGAAAAAAAACGGAGAACAAAACCCTTAAGAAGTTTTACCGACCATGGGAAATTCAGGACGATGGGGAAACCTGTCTTCTGGAACAGGGAATTATTTGCATGGGACCGGCTACACGAGGAGGGTGTGGTTTTAGATGCATAAAAAACAATGCTCCTTGCCGGGGGTGCTATGGACCTCCTGAAGAAGTAACCGATCCAGGTGCAAAGATGATGTCTGCTATTGCTACTATAATTGATTCCAATGATCCTGATGAGATAGAAATAATAGTAGATCAGATTGTTGATCCGGTAGGAACTTTTTACAGGTTTAGTCTGCCTGCTTCCATAATGAGGAGGAAATTAACCAGGGAGAATACAGATACCAAAACCTAAGAGCTGTAGTTTCTGATAGGAAAAAAGTAGAGGACCCAAATTTAATTTGATATGAAGAGAATCACAATAGATCCGATTACCCGTCTTGAAGGTCATGGAAAAATTGAAATCTTCCTGAAGGAAGATGGGAATGTGGATAACGTATATTTTCAGGTGCCGGAATTACGTGGATTTGAGAAGTTCTGCGAAGGGAGGCCTGTCGAAGAACTATCGCAGATTGTTACCAAGATCTGTGGAGTTTGTCCGGGCTGTCATCATATGGCATCCGGTAAGGCCATCGATGCTGTATTTGGAGTTGAACCGCCACCTACCGCGAAAAAATTGCGCGAATTATTCTATATGGCCCATTTTGTGCACAGTCACATCGCTCATTTTTATGCTCTGGCTGCTCCTGATTTTGTAGTTGGTCCAACCGCCCCTGTATCGGAGCGAAATGTACTGGGGGTAATCGGTAAGGTTGGAGTAGAGGTAGGTACCGAGGTGCTGAAGCAACGAAGAATCGCCCAGGAAATACAGGCTTTGTTGGGAGGTCACCAAACCCATGTGGTGATGAATCTACCCGGGGGCGTTAGGAAGGGCTTAACCGAAGAGGAGCGAAAGGATATAGAAGAAAAAGCAAAAGGTTTTGTAGAGTTCTCACGTTTCTCCCTGAAGGTATTTAATGATGTTGTGTTGGCCAATAAGGAGTATGTGGACATTATTTTGAATGGGCCCTATAATTTGAACCTATACTCAATGGGGCTGGTGGACGAAAACAATAAGGTGAACTTTTACGATGGAAAAGTACGGGTGGTGGATACCCTGGGGAAAGAGCATTGCAAATACTCACCCCATGAGTATCTCAACTTTGTGGAAGAGCGAGTGGAACCCTGGAGTTACCTCAAATTTCCTTTCCTGAAGAAAGTTGGATGGAAGGGATTTGTGGAAGGACAGGATTCCGGAGTATATCATGCAACCCCGTTGTCACGATTGAATGCTGCGGATGGAATGGCTACTCCTTTGGCTCAGGCGGAATACGAACGGATGTATGATACGCTGGGAGGCAAACCGGTTTCTGCAACCCTAGCCATGCATTGGGCGCGTTTGGTAGAATTGCTGTATGCTTCCGAACGCTTGCTGGAGTTGGCTCGGGATCCGGATATAACCGGAACGGAATTACGCGCCAGGTTGGAGAATACTCCCCGGGAAGGAGTAGGAATTGTAGAAGCCCAACGGGGTACCTTAACACATCATTACTGGACCGATGAAAGGGGAATTGTGACAAAGGTGAATATCATTGTAGGCACAACCAATAACAATGCAGCCATTTGCATGTCAC
The DNA here is from genome assembly GCA_041725895.1 of Marinifilaceae bacterium. GTDB lineage: Bacteria > Bacteroidota > Bacteroidia > Bacteroidales > Marinifilaceae > JBGRQA01. The sequence goes on along the minus strand of JBGRQA010000024.1, from coordinate 51,755 downwards.
TAAAAAAGGCAGCTCAGGCATTGATTACAAAAGGGGTGGAGGTAAATGAAGGCATTCTGAATATGATTGAAATGGCTTTCAGGGCTTATGATCCCTGCTTTTCCTGTGCTACCCACAGTCTGCCAGGACAGATGCCCATGATTGTGAATTTCCGCCAGACCAATGGAAAAATTATTCGATCGTTAAGGAGAGATTAGGGACTTATTGGGATGGGGGAACCAGAATATCCTTTATAAGTTGATTGACCTCCTGGTAAATAACATCCATTTTTGACGCAATTTCAGGAGAGAAGGAATTTCCAAAAACCATATCCTCAACAATTTCGATGGCAATGATATGGATTTCATCCGGAAGGGGGATGCCAAGTTGTTTCCCTAAATGCAAGGTATTTAGGAAGGAGGCATCGTGAAAATTGGAAAGATGGAGGGTTTCAGTAAAATTTTCAGGTGTAAAATAGGATACTGTCCCGGGAATCCCATTCCTTGTTTTTATGGCATCGACAAGAATTACTATCCTATAGTCTCGTATTAAGTCCAGTAGATCCAGTCCTCCTAAAAAAGCAGTTTTGTATTCTACATTACCGATGGGTTCATGTTGTTGAAGATCTTTTACGAGTTGGGGACCTATCCCATCGTCTTTTAGAATTTCATTGCCGATTCCCAGTATAATGGATTGGTTCGAGCTCATTTTCAGTTCAGGTTAGTGAGATGACAAGTGACTGGTTGAAAAACAAACCTTGCATTGATTCAATTTAAGAATTACAAGTCAAAAAACAGTATAGGAAAAGGAAATAAATTCGTTTTGAATTTTCTCAGGACAATGTGATAAAAGGAGGAGCAGGGATTTTTGATTGCCTCAACATTATTGTAGCTCTATCTCATCGTAGTTGAGGGGGTACTCTTAACGCCTGCGGCCTATCGTTAAGTTTTGTCGAAGAACATTTTCCTTGCTAACTCTGACAGATCGGATGGACCGGAGGTCTTTTGCCATCGGGCGGTATCCCTGTGGGAGTTGAACCCGGACTTTTAAGGCCGGGCGGCCTACCTTTTCAAATTGTTACAAACCATTTTGAATTTACCGCCATCCCCCTGTACCTGTTTCGAGATGACAAGAGCCAAAGTACCGGCGTCAAAGGTGTCAGGTCTGGCGACAGGAGTCAAAGTACCGGCGTCAAGAGTCTCAGGTCTGGCGACAGGAGTCAAAGTACCGGCGTCAAATGTGTCAGGTCTGGCGTCGGGAGTTAAAGTACCGGCGTCAAGGGTGTCAGGTCCGGCGACGGGAGTCAAAGTACCGGCGTCAAAGGTGTCAGGTCTGGCGACAAGAGTCAAAGTACCGGCGTCAAGAGTCTCAGGTCGGGCGACAGGAGTCAAAGTATTGGCGTCAAGGGTTTCAGACTTGGCGGTGGCAATCAAAGTCTTTGCGACAAAGGAGAAAAGTTTGTCAGTACTTGCTCCGCCGTAGCTTTATGCTATGATTTTTGCAGTAAATCACTGGCTGGGCGAAGGCGATGCTAAAAGGAAGACAACCCAATAGTGGAAATTACTTTGAAGGGAAAAACATACAATAATCCATATAGAACCAAAATTGTAGCTGAAAGTTTAGTTGACTTCTTGACTAACTTTTCCTATCTTAGAAACTGTAAGAAAAACTGAAGCATACTTTTCACCAAATTTTTAGACACCACACTCTCCCAGTGGAGTAGTTCTACTCCGTTACGTTCATTTTGTTACTAATTTTTAAATCTGCTCATCATGTTTGACCTTGACAAGTGGCAGGAAATCTTCGAAACCATTCGAAAGAATAAGCTGCGTACCATTTTAACCGGTTTTAGTGTATCCTGGGGGATTTTCATGTTGGTGATTCTGTTGGGATCCGGCAACGGCCTTCAAAACGGTGTGGTAAATCAATTTAAAGACGATGCGGTTAACAGCCTTTGGCTTTATAGTGGCCAGACCAGTATGGCCTTTATGGGAATGACGCCCGGACGAAGGATACAGTTTACCAATGAGGATTACGAGCGAACCAAAGAGTCGGGTCCAAACGTAGAGCACATTAGTTCACGTTATTCCATTACCCGTAACAATCTGATTGTGTACAAAGACAAGCATGTGAACTACAGCATTGTTACCGTTCATCCCGATACCAAATTCCTTGAGAATACTGAGAATGCAGAGGGGCGGTTTATCAATGAGATCGATATCAGGCAAAAGCGAAAGGTGACGGCTATAAGTCCAATTGTTAGGGAAGCTCTTTTCAAATCGGAGAGTCCAATAGGGAAATACATCAAGGTGAATAATATCCCCTTCCAGGTTGTCGGCGTGTTTACGGATCCCAATGAAAGAGATCTGCAACGTATCTATTTGCCCATTTCAACGGCTCAAATGGTCTTTAATGCAGCAAATCGTATTCAAAATATGGCTTTTACGACTCAAGTGAGTGATATTGAAGAATTGAAGCACATGGAAGATCAACTTCGCAAAACTTTTGCAGCCCGTCATAAATTCGATGTGAAGGATCGACGGGCCATGTTCATCCGAAATAGTATGGAGAATTATCAGCGAACTCTGGCCTTGTTTGCAGGCATTCGAATGTTTGTATGGATTATCGGCCTGGGCACAATTATCGCCGGTATTGTTGGGGTAAGTAATATCATGATTATAGTTGTTAAGGAGCGCACACGTGAAATTGGAATCAGAAAAGCCCTGGGGGCTACACCCGCATCAATTATTGGTTTGGTACTGTTTGAATCTGTTATAATTACCGGTGTGGCAGGCTATGTTGGTTTGGTCGCAGGGGTAATACTCCTCGAAATATTGGCTCCCCATACCCAGATTGATTTCTTTATGAATCCATCTGTCGATTTGAAGGTTGGAATAAGTGCGACATTGTTGCTTATTTTTTCAGGAACCCTGGCTGGGTTCTTTCCCGCTCGAAAAGCAGCAGCAATTAAACCCATTGAAGCTTTGGCTGATGAATAGTTAGCCTTTGTGCTAAAGACAATTAGTGCTGAGTAAACAATTACAACACAGGTTTATTGTTTCAAATTCACCATATTTTTCACCCCTAAACTTAAAATCATGTTTGACCGAGATCGATGGATGGAAGTGTATATGGCCTTAAAGGCCAATAAAATGAGAACTTTTTTGACTGCTTTTGGAGTTTTCTGGGGCATCTTTATGCTCATTATCATGTTGGGGTCAGGAAAAGGGTTGGAGAATGGTGTATACTATGGAATGGGGGATTTCGCTACCAATTCCGTATTTGTTTGGGCACAACAAACCAGCATCCCTTACAAAGGCTATAAACAAGGGAGAAGTTACAATTTCACCAATGAAGATACCAGGGCCATTTTGGATAATATCCCGGAAATAGAACTTTTGGCCCCAAGAATCCAGGCACGCGGTGGAAACGGGGAAAATAATGTGATACGCGGTCTTAAAAATGGAGCTTTTAGCATACTGGGCGATAATCCTGATGTAAATAAAATCGATCCGGTTATAATTAAGGATGGTCGGTTTTTAAATGAAATTGACATTCGAAGAAGTAGAAAAGTGGCTGTTGTTGGCGATCGGGTGGTGGAAGTACTCTTTGAAGAAGGCGAAAAGCCGGTTGGTGATTACATAAAGATTAATGGAGTCTATTTTCAGGTGGTAGGACATTTTAAATCCATGCATAGCCAGGGATGGGGGGAATGGCAGGACCAATGCGTCTTCATTCCCTTCTCCACCCTTCAGAAAACGTATAATTTGGGCAATCGGGTAGGGCATTACTCCATTACCTCCCGAAGCGATGTTTCGGTAACCATCGTTGAGGAGAAGGTTAAAGCTTTACTTAAGAGAAGGCATGCTATTCATCCCGATGATGAGCGGGCTATAGGAAGTCATAATGTGGAAAAGGAGTTCACGAAAATTAACAATCTGTTTTTGGGGATCTCAGGACTGGTGTGGATTGTTGGAATTGGTACTCTGATAGCCGGGATTATCGGTGTAAGCAATATTATGCTGTTTATCGTTAAGAAAAGAACCAAAGAGATAGGAATTCAAAGAGCCATTGGGGCACCTCCTTCGGTAATTATTAGCTCTATCCTGACCGAATCAGTCGTCTTGACCACATTTGCAGGTTATATTGGTTTGATATTAGGCGTAGGACTGTTGGAATTGCTCAACAAAGCCATAGAAAGTGGAGGGGGAGACAACCGGATGTTTACGAATCCGGAGGTCGATTTTAACATTGCCTTACTGGCCCTTGGTATTTTGGTTGTGTCAGGAATGTTGGCCGGCATTATTCCGGCGCGACGAGCTATCGAAGTGAAGCCAATTGATGCAATTCGCGACGAGTAGGGCTGGTTGTAAGTAGCCATATTTAAGTGGTTTGAATCGATTTGTGGCGATTGTTCGTATGATCAAGTAAATGTGTTGTTGAAATGTGAGGTTATGTATATAAGAGATTTGGTTTTGCACACACGAAATCTTGAGAAGCAATATCAACTCTACGTAAATGAATTGGCTTTTCCATTAATCGAAAAATGGCAGGCAGCATTTTGTATTCGTGCTGGAATTACCCATTTGACTTTTCAGAAAAGTGAAGTGCCCAATGAACCCTATCATTTTGCATTCGGATTGAAGAAAGAGAGGGTTTCGGTTGCATTGGACTTCTTGGAGCAACGAGTCGAAGTGATTCACACCAATGAAAATCCGGGGAAAATAGTTGATTTTCCGTCCTGGAATGCCAAGTCGGTCTACTTCTATGATGCAGATGGCAATGTGGTGGAATGTATCTCCCGAAATTGTGATTTAACCGCGCAGGGCGAAGTATTTAGTATTTCCGATGTGAAAAGTATTTGTGAAATAGGTCTTCCTGTTGATAATGTGAAGGAAACTTACCTTGCCTTAAAGAAAGCATTTAATTTGGGCAAATGTCCTGGTGAATTAAATAACTTTTGTCCTGCAGGAGATGAGCATGGGATGGTGATTCTGGTTGCCATTCGGGAAAAGCTTTGGTTCCCCACCTCCATACCGGTTCAAAGTGTCGATTTTAAAGCTTTTATCCAAAATGAATGCCACATTGGTGAAATTGTTTCCCAGAATGGGAAGTTGGCAGTGTTTTAGAGCTATTTTCCTAAATTGGAAGACTATTACTAGTCAATTCCATTTTAGATCCTTTTCGGACTGCGTGAAAATATGTAAAATCCTTACCTTCGTGGGATAGTTGTACTTTAAACCGGGCAAGAGACATTACGAAAACTTTCGGGAACTAGTGCCTTAGGAAAATATACACAATCACATGAAAGAAAAAATAAAAGCGGTTTTGGATAAAATTTCAGCCCAAATCCTTACTGCAAGACGCGATTTCCATAAATACCCGGAAATCGGTTGGACGGAATTTCGAACAGCCTCCCTAATTGCAAGGGAGTTGTATGACCTTGGTTTTGATGTAAAGGCTGGGAAAGAAGTTATGGACGGGAATCAACGGATGGGATTGCCTTTGGAAAAGGAACTTGCTCTTCATTGGGAAAGGGCTAGAGTTCAAGGGGGAGACTTGGAGTTTTTAGAAAAGATGAAAGGGGGCTATACTGGCGTTGTGGGAAGCATGAAAAATGGTGAGGGGCCTTGTATTGCTTTACGATTTGACATGGATGCTCTTTCTATTGAAGAGTCAGAGGAAATAAAACATTTGCCTTTTGAAGAGAATTTTTCTTCAGAGAATTTAGGAGTAATGCATGCCTGTGGCCATGATGGACATTCTGCCATAGGTTTGGGAGTTGCTCAATTAATGGTCGATCTGAAGGAAGACTTTCATGGAACTCTGAAGCTCATTTTTCAGCCTGCCGAGGAGGGGGTGAGAGGAGCCAAATCAATGCTGGAAGCCGGAGTAGTGGACGATGTTGGTTATTTCGTTGGACATCACTTGTTTCCCGGGTGGCGAATAGGAGAACTAATTTGCGGAATGAACAACTTCGCAGCCACTCAAAAGATGGATGTAACTTTTCATGGTGCTCCGGCCCACGCCGGAAGCAATCCCCAGGGAGGAGCCAATGCCATTCTGGCAGCTGCAACGGCCATTTTAAATCTGCACGCCATCGAAAGGCATAGTGATGGAAGTACCAGAATAAATGTTGGACGAATGGAGGCGGGAGCAGGACGCAATGTAATTTGTTCGGAGGCTAGGTTGGAAATTGAAGTTCGGGGGGAAGATACTGACATCTGTGATTTCGTTGCCCGGAGGGCGCAAACCATACTTAAAGCAGCAGCTGAGATGCACAATTGCCGATTGGATTTCGATTTTGTTGGGGAAGCCGAAAATGTCCGGTGTGATAGCGATTTTTCGGAGTATGTGGCCAAAATTGCTGAGGCTATAGGCTACGAGTGTATGCCTCCTTTAAAATCGGCAGGCAGTGAGGATATTAGTTGGTTCATGAATCGTGTAAACCAAAATGGGGGTAAAGCCACACTTATTGGAATTGGTGCCGATCGTTTTGGAATTGGTTTAAATGATAAAGAGAATCAAGACAAGGTGTTAGTCCCTCATACTTCAAGTTTTGATTTTGATGAGTTGATTCTGCCCAAAACAGTGGAATTGTTGGCCAATATTGTTTTTGCTTTAAGCAGGAATAAGTAAGAATATCAGGGAGGGGAAGCAGGTCCCGAAAAGTTGGGCCCTGCTTCTCTTATCAAACCTTCATTACATTAATTTGATTAGAACAAACCTTCCACTGATAAGTAGCGTTCACCCGTATCGTAGTTAAAGGTTAGTACTTTTGATCCTTCGGGAATTTCAGTTAGTTTTTTTGCCACTGCAGCCAAAGAGGCTCCTGTTGAGATTCCGGCTAGAATTCCTTCCTCCGTAGCAAGTTGCTTAACTTTACCAAAAGCTTCCTCCTTAGTGATCTGAATCACTCCATCAAGCACTTCCCTGTGTAAGTTATCAGGAATAAAGCCAGCACCGATTCCTTGCAAAGGATGGGGACCAGGAGCTCCACCGCTAATAACGGGAGAATCCTGAGGTTCCACGGCGAAAACCTTCAGATTGGGCAGTTTTTCTTTTAAAACTTCTGCTACACCTGTAATATGGCCACCGGTTCCTACTCCGGTAATCAAGTAGTCAAGTCCGTCAGGGAAATCATTTAGAATTTCCTGGGCTGTAGTGGTACGGTGAATTTCTATATTGGCTTTATTGTCGAATTGAGAGGGCATCCAGGAGTTGGTTTCGCTTTTCAATAGTTCTTCTGCCTTCTCAATAGCCCCCTTCATCCCCTTTTCACGAGGTGTAAGTACGAATTCAGCACCGTAGGCAGCCATTAAGCTACGGCGCTCTATGGTCATGGAATCAGGCATTACCAAAACAAGTCTGTATCCCTTTACAGCAGCTACCATGGCCAGGCCTACCCCTGTGTTTCCCGAAGTAGGTTCAATAATAACTGAATTAGGTTGGAGTAAGCCTTTTTTTTCTGCTGCCTCCACCATCGAAAGTGCAATTCGGTCCTTGATACTACCAGCAGGATTGTTTCGCTCCAGTTTCATCCAGATTTCATTGTTGCTATTGAATATCTTATTCAATTTTACCACTGGGGTATTCCCAATTCCATCCAAAATATTGTTCAATTTCATGATCTTTAAGTATTAATAAGTTTAAATTTGAAAATCAATGATCTTTTTGTCATCCAAATTGTTGCGGATTTTTACTTTGTGAGTGTGATAAACTATGGAGTTGGTAGCCACGCTGGAGGTTAGCCAAACATTACCTCCAATTACACTGCCCTTTCCAATCACTGTATCACCGCCAAGAATGGTGGCGCTGGAATAGATTACCACATTATCCTCAACTGTAGGATGTCTTTTTACATTGGCCAGGCTCTTTTTTACCTGTAGTGCCCCAAGGGTTACCCCCTGGTAGATCTTGACATGGTTTTTAATAATGGTAGTTTCCCCTATAACCACACCTGTTCCATGGTCAATAAAAAAAGATTCGCCTATGGTGGCGCCGGGATGAATATCAATTCCCGTGAGGGTATGGGCGTATTCACTCATCAAACGAGGGATTATGGGGACATCGAGTTGATACAGTACATGGCTCAGTCGATAAACCATAATAGCATAGAAACCCGGATAGGCAATTACTACTTCTCCCAAACTTCGGGCTGCCGGATCAAAATCCTGAATGGCAGCAGCATCTTTTAGAAGGGCTCGATATACTTCCGGTAACGCTTTCATAAAGTCGTGGGTGGCTTTTTCCAGAGGAACGTTCAAATCCTTTCTTACAGGAAGTAGTAATCTTTTCAAAAGTGATTCCAGGTGGAAGAGAAGTGCTTCTTCCTCGCAGCTGCTGCGGCTTCGTCGGGCATTGATGGGGAAGAGGGTATTCATGCATTCCTCTACAAATTCCTGGGCCAGTTTACGGGCTGGCATGTCAAATTCAAGATCAGCTCGTGAAGCTTGCAGTTCTTCCATTATTTTTGTTAAATAACTCATGAGGTATATATTATGCGATGTTTTGAATGTATTTTTCAGAAATAAGAGGATGCTTGGAAAAGGGTATACAACATCCCCTGCCGGCTGTTATTGCCAGAGGTTTAAAGAATTCCAAACAGGAACAGTATCCTAACAGCAACAACAGCAGCAAACCTGCTTACAACAACAACAACAAACAGTGCTGCAACAAGGTGTGTGCTTAGTAGAGAAAGAAAGTACAGAAGAAAAGTTATTGTTCATACCCATAGCACTTTCAGTCATTGAAGACTGGAAGATTGAAGTTGAATTACTATGGTTTTGTTTTCCGTACATAAAGGTGTAATCGTTTTTGCAAAGCTATGAAAAAAAATGGAATGAAGAGGTGTAGGTCCGAAATTATTTATGGATTTTTTAGATTGAGTAGTGTAGAGTGGAGGTAAATATAGAATGTAAGTAAAAGATGATCAGTAAGATTCTGTTTCTTATAGTATTTTCTTATATTTAATAATTCTGAGGTGCAATAGTGTTTTTTTAACACAGGAGTATTGGTGAAAGGTTTTCGGATATTATAATTATTAGTAAATGTGTTGATAGAATTTAATGAAAGTTACCTTCAATTCTAATAAATAAATTTTAAACGGATGAAGTCTTTGAAATATCACTGTCCCAAATGTGGGCACAGACATTACGAAGTGGACGAGTTTAGGGCTACTGGTAGTTATTTGGCAAAATTATTTGATGTTCAGAATAAGAAATTTACAACAGTAAGCTGCAGTCGTTGTTCCTACACCGAAATTTATAAAGTACCCAGTAGTCAATTGGGTAGCGTTTTCGATTTCTTTGTCGGATAATTAGATTTTGTAGGGATTGATTGAGGCATGGGAGCTATGCAATTGTTAACTTTTTTTATCTTTAAGCGAATTTTGAAATTGGAAAAGCATGAAGAAGAAGTTACTTTTTGTATGCCTTGGAAATATTTGTCGCTCCCCCAGCGCCGAGGCGGTAATGAACGGATTGGTGAAGGAAAATGGATTGAATTCCGACATTCTTTGTGATTCGGCAGGAATCGGAGGCTGGCATGTGGGCAATCGGGCTGACAGTAGAATGCGTCGGCACGCGAGCAAGAGAAATTATGATTTAACCAGTATAGCCAGACAATTTGATCCCACTATTGATTTTGATCATTTCGATTTAATTTTAGGAATGGATGATCAAAACATTAGTGACCTAAAGGGAATGGCAAGAAATGGAAAGGATTTGGATAAGATTGTTCGTATGACGGACTATTGTAACCGATTTGATTACAATTCGGTTCCGGATCCTTACTATGGAGGAGACGAAGGCTTCGAATTGGTTCTGGATCTTCTGGAGGATGCTTGTCAAGGATTACTTAATCAATTACAGAATGAGTGCAAGTGAAATAATCACTAAAATAGAGGATTGGGCAGGAAAAAAGGTGGTCAACCTGGTTTCTCTGGGCGGGGGCTGCATTGCCAACGCCAATCGTGTAAGTTTGGAATCCGGAGAATCCTATTTCATGAAGCACGGGGCCAATCAGCCAGGAATGTTCCTGCGGGAGGCAAATGGCTTGCAGGAATTAGAGAAGGCCAATTGTATTCGTGTTCCGAAAGTTTATTTGGCTGATGAGAAATTTCTGCTCTTGGAGTACATAGAGCCGGGGCCTAGAACACCCGATTTCTTCTACCGTTTTGGGCGTCAGCTGGCACAGTTGCATCGGTATTCAGCACAACACTTCGGGTTTTACGAAGACAATTACATTGGGGCTACACCTCAACCGAATCTTCCTAGCCGACAGGAAGCTAACAATTGGTTTGATTTCTATTACAATAAGCGCTTGCTGTACCAATACAAATTGGCCGAAAAGAAAGGGCTTGTAGGGGATGAATTGAAGAATGGTTTCCTTATGTTGGACACGCGAATTGAAGAAATGATGGAAGGCAGCGAAGAGCCCCCATCGCTTCTACATGGCGATTTGTGGAAAGGTAATTTTATGGTGGATGGCAATTCGAATCCTTGTTTAATCGATCCTGCGACCTATTATGGACACAGGGAAGCCGAACTGGCAATGACAAAACTGTTTGGTGGATTTAATGAGGAGTTTTATTCTGCCTATCGATCCTCCTACCCTTTGCCTGATGGTTACGATCATCGCGAGAACATATACATGCTCTATCATGTCCTCAATCATTTGAACTTATTTGGGAACAGCTATTACGGTCAAGCTGTCCGATTGGTCTGGTCCTATTTGTAAGTCAATACATTTAAAAAAGTCGCACATTGAAAGGCGACTTTTTTTCTGTTATTAAAATCGAAATTGTTTCAGAAAAGGCCCCAAAGCAATTTTTATTTTAGATTATCCGGTTGAAGTATCGAAAGAAGTTCCTTTTTCGATCTGGGCATAAGATTTAGATCCAGGTTTTGTGCCAATTCAAAAATTAGCGGTAATTCCAGCCCAGCTTTGCTAAGAATTTCCTTGTTGGAGAAAACATGTTCCGGTGTTCCATGTTCCAAAATAGCTCCCTGATGCATAATATGAATGGTATCAGCCCATTCATAGGCAAAGTTGGGATCATGGGTGGAAACAATCAGTGTTTTCCCCTCTTGATTTAATTGATTCAGAATGTTTAGCATCTTCTTTTTATGGCGCATGTCTAGCCAGGCAAGAGGTTCGTCCATGATGATAATTTCAGTATCCATTGCCAGAATGTCGGCAATGGCAACCCGCTTTTTCTGACCATAGCTCAAAAAATGGGTGGGTTTCTCTTTCAGGCTTAGAATATTGGTTTGTTCCATGGCCTGAAGAACGAGTTGGCGCACTTTTTCATTCGGATAACCCATGTTTTTGGGGCCAAAGGAGATTTCCTGCATCACATCAGCAGCGAAGATTTGTACATCTGGATCTTGAAAAACAATGCCTATATTGTGCAAGAGTTTTTTACAGTCTTTACGATTATAACGAATCTCTTCACCATTAAAATGATAGCTTCCCTTTTGTGGTTTTCGCAGACCGTTAAGCAATTGAAACAATGTGGATTTACCACATCCGTTTTCTCCCAGGAGAACTACTTTTTCTCCCTTTTTTATGGTGCAAGATAGTTGATGAATGGCTTGTGTTCCATCCGGATAGTGAAAAGAGATGTTTTCCAGTTGTAAAATAGGGAGCTTATCCATAGTAATTCAATATGATCAACGAAATGAAACAAAATACAATCCAGGCAAAGTTGGAAAGGGAATATTTATAGTCTCCATCCAAAAGATGAATACGACCGTTGTATCCTCTGGACAACAGTGCCTGGTAACTGTTTTGACTGTAGATATAGGAGCGGGCCAAAAGAGATGCAATTAACTGCTTGAAAGAATTCCAAGAGGAGGAAAAAGATCTGTAGCCCAAACGACTCCTTTGGCTGATTAGGATTTGCCCGGCCATGTTCATCAATATAAAGATGAATCGATAGATCAGTAAAAATAGTTCAGTAATGATGGAGGGGAGCCTGAGTTTTCGTAGTAAGTATTCCAAGTCAGGAACGGGAGTTGTAAGAATCAATAGATAGAAGCTGGACGCCGAGGTCAGTATTCGAAGGTACAACTGCAACCCCCTTGCTAGGTTTTCTTCCGGAAAGATCAACCCAAAAGTCCCAAAATTGAGAAAGGTGTCGTACTCCGTTGGGGTGGTTGTAATGCCGACAACAATGGGTAGAACGCTTATGAATCCAAAGAGACAAGGTAGGGAATACAGAAGAATGAGGTATTTGACAGGAACTCCAGCACGTTGCCACAGGATGAGAAATGTGAGGATCAATATGGCAGCAAATAACGCAAAGGAATTGCATAGCAAAGCCATTGACAGCAATCCCAGGGTAAATAATAGTTTTTCAGCCGGATGGGCCTGTCGTAAACGATTTTGATAAGATAATTTGTCGATGATGAACATTAGGCTTTGGCTCCCGATTTTTTCCCTTTGTAGTAACCAATTACATAACATACAATACCTGCTCCAATGGCAGCTTGCAAAGCAAAAAGCAAACTTTCGATTTCGCCACTGGGCGGTTCCCAAATATTGGAATACCATGCCTGGTAACCTGGATCGATTTGACCAATCATTTCCTCTGCAAGACCGTCTGCACCTCCATATTCTGCATTACCATTGAAGAGTAAGGGCAAAACGATTAAAAGGACAACCCCAAGTAGTAACAAGATATTTTGTTTCTTCATATTCTCTCTTTTTCAATTATCTGTAGGTCTTCTAATTTTTATTATTCTTTGCTCGTAGAGCTGCAAACAGGGGAAGTTCTTCCCATGCATATTGGGAGATAACATTTAGCACAAATACCGTAAGTAAGCCTTCGCTAATGACTAGAGGTAGTTGGGTAAAGGCGAATATGCCGGAAAATTTTGCCATCGAGCCCAGGAATCCGCTCTGGGCATCAGGATGCGCCAGTGCCAGTTGGGTTGAGGTAACCAAATAGGTTACTAAATCTCCTAATGTAACAGCTAAAAAAATGGCCATTCGTTGGGTTAATCCCCATTTTAGGGATAATCGGTAAACTAACCAGGTGAAAATTGGACCGCAAACTCCCATAGAGAAGGTGTTGGCGCCTAAAGTAGTGATTCCACCATGAGCCAGAAGAAGAGCTTGGAAAATCAACACAATAAACCCCAAAACACTCATAGTGGAGGCTCCGAAAAGTATGGTTCCCATTCCAACTCCGGTAGGATGGGAGCAACTTCCTGTTACAGATGGCAATTTCAGAGCTGAAAGCACAAAGGCAAAAGCGCCCACCATGGCAAGCAACATCTTAATGTTTGGTCTTTCCTTTACCATCTGGTTGATATTTCGCGTGCCATAGTACAGGAAAGGGATCACAATTACCCACCAGGCAATGCTCCAGCCCATGGGAAGAAATCCTTCCATAATGTGCATTCCAAAACATAAACAGGGAAACAAAAGAAAGACAGAAAGAAGATAGTATCGTGGCATATAAATGGAATTTATTGTGTTGGGTTTTATTCGGTTTTTCTTTTTTATGAATTATCGGCCGGGAACAAAGTTTGCAATAGGTTTTGTTCTCCCCAGTAGAAATGAATATAACTGGCTACAGTATTCTTTTTGCGAAAGACTGGTGTCTCAACTTTCTTATCCCTGGCAGTAGTCACTTCGGCAATATTGCATTCCTCCTTGCAATTGATTAAATGTGAGTAATGAAATTCATGGCCACGGAATTCCTGTTTGTCCATTGTAATTTTGCGATAGCCCAGGTGGAGTTTCATATCCTCCATGGAGACGTCCTGATTCAGAAGACCAACCATGGAGAATTTTTTCCCTTTACTATCGATGATATGATTACAGAGATACATCATGCCCCCACATTCGGCGAGCAGTTTCCCTTCTTCTTCGCAATACTTTTTAATTGATTGCTGCATGCTGTAATTACTGGCAAGCTCCTTTAAATGCAATTCCGGATAACCCCCTGCCAGGTAAACCAAATCGGCTTCAGGAAGATTTTGATCGTGTAGGGGACTGAAATATTCAATCGTACCCAACGAATTTAGCGCCCGAAGGTTTTCATGATAAGTGAAATTAAATGCCTCGTCGCGGGCTACAGCTATACGAATTCCCTGTTTGGGACTGGATTTTTCCAATGTTAAATAAGGCGCTTCCCGTGTGGTAATTTTCAGCAGTAGATCAACATCAACTGTTTTGTTGATATGATCTGCAATAGCTTGAATTGAAGTTTCGTAATCGTGCTCCGAAGAGATGCGTAAACCCAAATGCCTTGAAGGCAAATGTAAATCCTCGTTACGGGGAATATATCCCAATGGAGTTAGACCTACATCTTCACAAGCCTCCTTTAGAAATTGATAATGCGATTCTCCAGACACGAAATTAAAAATGACCCCTTTCAATTGAATTCCGGAATAGAAGTTCTTGAAACCGTAGAGAAGAGGGGCAATGGAGTAAGCGGTGGCTTTTGCATTAACTACTAATATGATGGGAATATTCAATAATTCAGCAATTTGAGCAGAACTTCCTTCCATTTTCTTAGCTCCATCAAACAGCCCCATAACCCCTTCAACAACACCTGCATCGGCATTTTGGAGGTAATGGCTGTATATTTGTTTAACATGATTGGAACTGCTCATAAAAGTATCCAGGTTAAGGGAAGGCCTACCTGCAGCCCAACTATGATGACGGGTATCAAGGTAATCAGGTCCACATTTGTAGGGTTGTACCTGTAAGCCTCTATTGGAAAGGATACGTAACAAGCCTTGTGTAACGGTTGTTTTGCCAGTTCCACTGGACGGAGCGGCAATGAGAAATTGAGGTTTCATAATTCAATGCTTTTATAATTATAAGCACTGTACCCTCATGCCTGGCGGACCCGTTTTCTTTACGAAAATTTGAGGAAGATGTCTTCTTGAAATTACTTTTGACTATGGGTAAGTTCAAATTGTTGCATCTTCTAATCCCGAAAGTGAACAACACTAATTCGATCCGTTACTGGCAGGTCTTCTGGCTCACCCCACTTCAGCCGGCCTTCCCATCACTTCCCTTAATTATAGGGATCGTGACAGTGACCATCAGATTGGCAAAAGTTTTGGTATGGGGCTTACAGCTGCGGGTACAGCTCCGGTATCACACCGGATTCCCTTTTCATCCCTACTAGGGACACCAATTGAACGCTCCAAAGATAGATATTATCTTGAGAATCGGGTATTGCTACCGAAAAACTTTGGTTATTCGAACTAAAATGTTTTTGTTCTATTGGGTAATGCTTTAAAAATAAAGAGGAAAAGAACATCCCATCTTAGATTTAAATCGTTTCGATATGGTCTATTTGCCAAGCCGTTCGAATCTGTTAACTTTGCTGAGAAAGATGCCTTAATTATGAATATTTTATTACTTCTTCTAATAATTCAGGGAGTTATTTTATCCCTTTTACTATTTACGCGAAAGATTAATGTGTTGCAAAATAGGTTATTGGGAGGTTTTGTTCTGATTATTTCTATTGTTTATTTAATAGAAGTATTAGAATTTTCATACCCTCAAATGAGTATGGGGGCTTGGTTTTTCCCCTTTGCATGTTTGAAACTTTTGGAGCCGGTATTTCTCTTCTCCTATTCTAAAGCCTTGTCCGATTCAAATCGATCAGTTTCAGTTAAGAAATTTTTGCCTGCATTGATTGTGGGAACTGTATTTGGAATTTGGTGCTATTGGGATGCAGGAATGATTTCCTTTGAATCCTTTACGACTTCGCTATATTCTAATGTTTTGTCCGGACTCAATGTTTTGTTTTGGGGTATTTATCTGCCTTCCAGCTACCGATTAATTAGAAATGCATGCGATGGGGGAAATATTACACCAATATATCGCTCTCTATTTCAAATCCTGTTTATCATCATTCTTGTTGCATTAGGTCTGGAAATTTTGGATGATGTAAATGATCGGTTCCAGTTTTGGGGAGATTTGGACTTCTTCGATCTAATTGATGTCCTATTTCTGGGGATGATCTATTTCATCAGTTACAAAGCGTTGAGCGAACCACAATTGTTTCATGACGTACAAGCACTTCTTCCAAAAGCGGAACCACCAGTTAAATATTCAGGATCTACACTTTCTGATGAGCGCCTGCAAACCATTCAGGAGCAATTCGAAATTTTAATCCAAAAGGAAAAGCCCTACCTAAACGGGGAGCTTACGATTCAGGATTTAGCCAACCAACTAAAGGTTTCCCGGCAATATCTTACCCAAATCTTAAACGTGAGAATGAAATGTAATTTTAATGATTACATCAATCGACTTCGGGTGGAAGAATTCAAGCGAAGAGCTCAGGATTCCCGTTACGATAATTATACTATTCTTGCTTTGGCTCTTGATTCCGGGTTTAATTCCAAGACAACTTTTAACACCATCTTTAAAAAACATACAGGCCAAACTCCATCACAATACCGAAAAGGATTGGTTTCAAAATCAGAAGAATAATAGGGGTAAATGCGCATTTAGAACCACAATCTCTAAGTTTTAAAGGTTCCAAAAGCGCAATAAATACGATTTGAAAGGCTTCGATGTCTTGCTTTGCTGGAAAAGTGAGACGTATGAAGAAGTTGATTTTTATTGTAATTATGGGCATGATCCTTCAAAACTCCTTTGCCCAGGAGAAAAAAAACTTATTTAAAAAAGTAAAAGCAGACAGCTTAAAAAGAAGCAAAGCAATTCCTATTGCCGTAGGAGCGATTGGTTTGGGGTGTGCTTTGGAATTTTCGACAAATACAAAGCACTGGTGGTCGAATAAGTATTCCCTTCAGACAAAATTAAGGAAAGCTATTCCCAATTTCTACACAACATGTGATGATTATTTGCGATATGGTCCATTGGCCCTGGCTTTAGGCTTAAATCTGAGTGGTCGAAAATCAGAACACAAGATTATGGGGCAAATTGCCCGCTACGCTACTGCTCATCTTCTGATGGATGCGGTTGTAGGCAGAACTAAGAAATGGACTGCACACATTCGACCGGATGGTTCCGGATACAATTCCTTTCCATCAGGACATACAGCCCAAGCCTTTTGTGCGGCACGATTTTTAGATAAGGAGTTTGGCAGGGACCGGCCTTGGGTTCGGTGGTTAGGCTATTCTATGGCTGTAACAACCGGAGCTTGCAGAGTTTTGAAAAACAAGCATTGGGTATCTGATGTATTAATAGGAGCTGGCGTTGGAATTTTATCCGTTGATCTTACCTATTTTGTTTTCGACAAAATAAGCCAAAAGAAAAAGCTAATGATTAGTCCTGTGGTTGGCAGGGAAAACTACGGAATGACGTTGGTGTATCGTTTCTAGTCCGAATTACCCAATAGGTCTTTGTTGAATTATAAAATCCAACCCCAATCATGATCCTTAGATTTCTTATACTAATATCTCTATTGATGGGATATAGCATTTCATACTGCCAATATTCAGGTTCCTATAATTATTCACAAGATGAATGGAAAAGCATAAAAAAGAGCGAAAAAAAAAGTAAAGGTTTGGCGCTGCCCATTGCGGTGGGGCTAATTACAACAGGATTGACAATGGAATACTCCGGACTGTTTGATAAATCCCTGTTCCAAAGAAAAGCATTACATCGTTTTCCCAATGTAACAACGCATGTGGATGACTATTTCCAATTTACACCCATTGCGATAGGACTAGGGATGCAGGCTCTGGGAAAAAAGGGGGAGCACAAATTTTTCAACCAAATA
Organism: Marinifilaceae bacterium; assembly: GCA_041725895.1. GTDB lineage: Bacteria > Bacteroidota > Bacteroidia > Bacteroidales > Marinifilaceae > JBGRQA01. Next base: position 34,051 of record JBGRQA010000024.1, on the reverse strand, counting down.
AAACGACTATTGCTTGCCGAAGCCATTTGTAATGGAACTGTTACCCTGATAAAAACCCAAACAGCTCACCTTCGCCCAGATGGTTCCTCACGTAACTCATTTCCTTCGGGACACACAGCACAGGCATTTGTGGCGGCAGCCTGGTTAGATAAGGAATTTGGCAGAAAGTATCCATGGGTACGTTATGTGGGGTACTCGATGGCCGTAACCACTGGCGTTTGTCGGGTATTGAAGAATAGGCACTGGGCTACTGATGTGGTTTTAGGGGCGGGAATCGGTTTTCTTTCTGCCGATTTAACTTATCGCTTGTTCGAAAGATGGGAGAACAAAAAGAATTTGAGAATTAGTCCCCTTGTGGGAACAAATACTTATGGGATATCCCTGGTATATCGATTTTAATTAGGACTTAATTTTGTTTTACAATGAAAAGAATAAAGAAAGCAAGTTTTCTGACAAAGAGTAGAGATTGGATTCGGGCGTTGTTTGTCCTGGCGTTTTATGGAATGGTTCTAATTCCTCATTTATCGGGATATCCGGGGTATGAAATGGAAACCGAATTTGTAGTTATGGGTTCTATCTTGATTTTTGGTCCATGGTTCTGTGGTTGGGCCTGCCCCTTTGGAAATGCTTCCTACTTTATGGCTCGTTTGGGAAATATAATTTTTCCGAAATGGCAATTTCAAATACCGAATAAATACCATAAGGTAGCGAGTTTCTTAAAGTACGGATTGTTGTTTTATTTTGTGGGTTTAATGATTTTGCAAGGGGTAAATTATTTTGGTGATCACATGCAAATGTATCAAACGAATGGGTTTACTCAATTCTATATCAAATTTAAACATGTAGCTGTACTTTTGGTTCCTCTTTGTATTCCCCGTTTCTTTTGTAAATATTTGTGCTTTCAGAAGGGGGGCTACAATTTGTTAAATCGGATTTTACCTGTGAGCAAGATTATTAGACTTTCGGAGGTTTGCATCAATTGCCGAAAATGCGACCGGGTTTGTCCAATGCAATTACAACCCTCACAGCATCATTACATTGTAGGGAATGATTGCTTGAGTTGTTTCAATTGCCTGGATAAAGATATTTGTCCCCCGAACAAAAAAGCCCTGAATTTGCAAGTGTGGGGCAAAAAGAGGTCTCCAATACAATTCGGCTTATTGGTTCTGGGAATTTATATATTATTTACAATGCTGTGTCTTTATTTTTTGTGATAATACATGAGCCTTTACTATCAAAATAGTATGTTGTTCTAAACAATTTTATAGAATTGGAATCTGGAAGAATTTTAATCCCTATTAATTCGGAATTACTTTCGTTAGAATACGGACTTGATCAAAGTGTAGTAGAGAGTTAGTCAATAGGGTGTCTGTTTTTTAAAGATTTTGATGGAGGTAATGTTGGAAAAATTTGAGTTTCTGGTTTGAACGGATTTTTAAATGAAAACCATTCTACGTTTTCAATTTGGATATTTTACTAGGATAATAATTCTTTTCCTTCATTTACATTCTGAGGCATTTCTTTTTTTTCCTCCCGATCCTCAGGGAAGGGGATGGTAAAATAAAAAATGGAGCCTTCTCCAACAGTAGATTCAAACCAGATTGTACCTCCCAACAGGTGGGTCAATTTTTTTGCAAGTGTTAATCCTATCCCTACACCACCGTAGTTTCGGTTGGTTGTATCATCTCCTTGTCGGAACATATCGAATATGATTTGCTTTTGGTCCTTTGGAATTCCAATTCCTGTATCTTTTACATAGAAAGAGTAATGGGGTGGTAGAGGGGTTTCTTCATGGGAGATACCAAAGTCGATGGTTCCTTCCGGAGTAAATTTAAGAGCATTCTTTAAGAGACTCATGAATATTTGTTTCAATCGTATAAGGTCGGTAGCAATGATACTTTCCTTATAGTCCTCCGGATAATTGCAAACAATCTGAGTTTTTGTTTTGTTCATCAATTTTCTTTCCCTTTCTACTTCTTCAAAAATATCTTTGAGGAAGTAACGAAGGGGTTGTACCATTTTTACAATTTTAATGTTGTTTGATTCCATTTGTGTTACATCCAGAATATCTTCCACGATCGCCAATAAATTATGACCGCTTTGATTAATGGTTTTTGCATAATCTTTCACCTCGCTCAAGGAATCTTCTATATTGATTAGATCCGAGAAACCGATAATTGCATTCAAGGGAGTGCGAAGTTCGTGGGACATAGTTTCCAGAAAGGCTGTTTTAAGACGATCGGATTCCTTTGCTTTATCAAGAGCCAATTTCAGATCCTCTTCCGCTTTTTTTCTTTCAATAGAAATGCCCACTTGATTCGTGACAAATTCAAGGAGTTCCAGGTCTTTTTGTGTATATGCGTTCTCATCCTCATAGCTTTGAACAGAACATACCCCAATCACTTGATCGTTTACGTAAAGGGGAACACCTAACCAAACTTTTGAAACTCTACCAACTGGAATTACCATTCTGGCATTTTCCAATCTTTGTAAGGTTTCGGAAGTAACCAGGGCAGATTTTTTTGTTCTAAGAACATAGGCTGTTAAGGATTTCCCAGCAGGAAAATAATGGAGTTCTACCTTTTGATCTGCCACATAGGGAACGGAGAAACAATCACATTCTTTGTCGTAGAGTGCAACATAGAAGTTTGTGGTGTCTATTAGAGAGCCCAATTCCTCTTTGATAAACTTGAGGAAAAGTTCCAACGTTTCAGATGTATAGACTTCTTTTACGATTCGAATCAAAATGTTTTGTATCTTCTCCATTCGCCTGCCCTGTTTTAATTTGTCTTGTAGATTCTTGTACAAGCGCGCGTTTTGAGTAGCTACACTCATTTGATTGGCAATGGTTTCAAGAAGACGAACTTCTGAATCGGAGAAGGCATTAATATGTTCGGATTCAAGGTTAATTACACCAATGGTTTGATTCGAGATTTTAATGGGTACACAAAGTTCAGATCGAATATTGTTCCGTATGGGATAGTATCTGGGATCTTTTTGAACATCTCCTACACATAAATATTTCCCATGCTGAACTACCCAGCTCGAAAAGCCCCTTTCCAGAGGAACTGTTTTAGTGAAGGAATTGGCCTTTTTATCTGTTTGTGTATAATGAAACTTTTTCTTCTGCGGAATTGAGTAGGAAAAAAAATTCGTTCCTGATTCACTTATCAGTAATACTTCTCCCATACAATCGTCCAGAACCTCCTCTAAAATAGATGCCAATTCAATTGCAAGAGATTGAGTCGTGTTTAATTTTTGAAGTTTTTTGCTGGCTGAATTTATTGCAGAAAGTTCTTTTATGCGCTTTTTCAGGTTGGCTTCGTCTGTTTTTCGTTTGGTTACATCCTTTTGAATGGCAAGAAAACCTATGATTTCTTGTGTGTCATTGATAATTGGATCTACTGTAACTTCCATTTCCAGCAACCGACCATCTTGTGATTTATTTGTGAATTGCGTGGAGAAGCTCTGTTTTGCCAAAAGTGAGCGCCACATTTTTATATAAAGTTCACCGGATGTATATTCACTCTTCAGAATTCTTGGAGTTACTTTTCCGACTACTTCTTCAGAAGAGTAGCCGTACAGATTGGTAAATTCCGGATTTACAAAAGTAAAGACACCCTCCGGGTCGGTAATGAATATTACTTCCCGAGAATTTAGGACGGCCTTATTCAGTTTTTGCAGGGAATCCCTGGCTTTTTGCTTTTCTGTGATATCCGTAAAGGACCACACTCGTCCTTCCAAATCCTTTTCGACCACAAGGGGATAGGAGATTCGTTTAAACGTTTTACCATCTTTGAATTTGATAATATCCTGATCGAATTGGTAGCTACCATACAGTTTTTTGACTTTTGATAAAAAAATTTGAGGATTTATTAGCTGAGCGAGGGCGAAATCCAAAAGGAGTTGATCCTCTTTTTTCTGAATTAATTCTTCCGGAATCCCCCACATTTGAAAAAATTTGGAGTTGGAGTGAATAATTTCCCCGTGCTTATCAATCACTAATAAGCCATTGTCCGTATTTTCGAGGATGGAATTCAAAAGGGATTGTTTCTGTTGAAATTTTTCTTCTTTTAGCCTCCTCTCCAATTGGAGATCTGATTGTTCCTTTAAGGATTTGTTGTTCTGATTCTCTGATTGTAATTTATGGTAATTCGTTGCTTTAACAGAATTAAAGATGGTTTTAACCTGCGAAAAAAGGGCAATTGAATCAATGGGGGATTTGATAAATCCATCAGCACCGCAATGCAGAATTTCTGTTCTTTCCTTTGGACCCTGTTTAAAATCAGAAATGATGATAACTGGGATATTTTGGGTGGAAGGAGAGCTTTTCAGATGATGGAAATAAAGAAGTCCTTCAGATCCGGTTAGATCAATATTGATGATAAGTAAATCGGGTAGTTTTTTTGGGGAGGAAAGAATCTCGTGGCAGGATGAGAAGAAAAGTACACGACAATTGTGAAACAATTCCGTAATCGTGGATTGAATAATTGAAATATTTTGTTTTTGGTTATCAATTACCAATATTTTTTTCATATCAATATTCTGTAGTATCTGTTAGATATGAACGCAAATCCGTCTTTTCAAAGGTATTTGAAACGTTTAATTCATTTGCTTACTAATTATAATGTGTGCTATAATGAAGTCGAACATTAAACTGTATATTAAATATACAAAAGATCTGTTTAATAACTATGAGGGTGGAGGTCAAGAATAAGAAGATTAATAAAAAATAGCAGTAGAATTGTTTTCTGGAAAATTCGATCTCGCAATAATGTGGATCTAATACTATAGAACAAAAAAAAGACACAGAGTATCAGTATGATGTGTTTATAGAAGGATGATCTGAATGTTCAATTGAATCCATTGGTAAATTCATCAATTGCTTTGTAGTCTATTTTTGACTGGCTCTTTGAAATGCCCACAACCTTCTGAACTATTTTTTTCTCCAGAAAATTCATTTTCTCGAAAAGGAATTCCCCGCCTAAAAGTCCATTGGATGTGGAATGTTTACGAAGAACTTCAGGGTAAACTTCTTCAAATTGTTTTTGAGCTCTTTCTCCGTTGTACATGCAACACAGGAATAAACCTATTCTTTTGCCAAGCAATTTATTTTTATTGTGTGCGCAAAATTTTATGAGGTGTTTTTGCAAACCGCCAAAATGAATTGACCCACCGATTAGTAGCGTGTCAAAACTATCTATTTTGGGGTGTGCGTGTTCTTTAAGATTTATAATCTCCACATTTGGATCTGATAATTTGGAAGCAACATAATTCACTACTTTTTCGGTAGTTCCATGTTTTGATCGAAAGATTATTGCAGTTGACATATTACTGTAAATTATTTTGTTATTGATAGATGATGTAATACGAAATAAATTCTAATGATGTATTTTGTAGTGTAAAGTTTTAACATCAGGAAAAAATTATTTCAAAAATAATATTTCGCTAGGGTTTTATTGCTTGTTTGGTGAATAATCAAACGGTATTGTTTCGGTACTTCTCTACTATTTTTCCACCCCAGTAAGCAAAGGGCAAAAAGACAGACAATCCTAGAATCCAAAACCAAAAAGGATGAGGAATGCTAAGAAGATTCGCAAGACCCATGGCCATAAGAACGATGCCGGTAAGAATTGACCTCCGGAGTAGATCTTCTTTCGCAATCAAAGCTGCCATGAATCCTCCTCCAAAGGAACCCGTTGCCCAACCAAATATAACGAACAGTAAAGCCCCTAGTGGAGCTTCTTTTATGTACTCACTTAAATTTTCAGTAGAGCTGACATCAAAATTGGGAGGGATCGGGAAAGCAAGTTGCCCGATAAATTCCATCATTAGGATGATGATAACTCCCACCAATACCCCAATAATTAGGGATAGCATATTCCTGATCATAGGTTGAAGTTTTTATTGATTAAGGTATGCAGATATCCCATAATTTACAAAATATTCTTTAAAGAAAGAATGTTGTTGAAAATGAGACTAAGGAATAAGAGAAAGGTTGATTAATACTGTTAATTCTTCTCCGGATTTCATAAATTTAATAGGAAAGTTTGAATTGGGAGTTGTTTTTCAAATTCTACATCTGAAGAGAGGTTTTATGTTCTTAATAAACGTGAAAGGCAAATCATTTGGAAAAAAGATAAATGCTATGGACGAAAAGGCAAAAAAAGGAAATTTAGTTCGTTTTGCAGTTTTTACAAGCGGTGGAGATGCCCAGGGAATGAATGCTGCAGTAAGAGCTATAGTGCGAACAGGACTGGCAAAAGAATGTGAAGTATTTGTAATTCATGAAGGATACTATGGTTTGGTTTTAGGTGGTAATCGCATTCAGAAAGCCGAATGGAGTACCGTTGGAGGAATTATGCAGCGAGGAGGAACAGTCCTTGGTTCTGCCCGCTGTAAGGAATTTCGTACCAGGGAAGGTCGATTGCAGGCTGCACTGAATTTGATAAAGCATAGGATCAACAGATTGGTTGTTGTGGGAGGTGATGGTAGTTTAACCGGAGCAAATATTTTTCAGGAAGAATGGCCCTCTCTGTTGTCTCAATTGGTTGAGGATGGGAAAATAAAGCAGAAAATCGCAGATGATTATTCTTTCCTTGGTTTGGTAGGCTTGGTAGGCTCGATAGATAACGATATGTTTGGAACAGACATGACAATTGGTGCAGATTCCGCTCTTCACAGAATTACGGAGGCTATTGATGCGATTTCCAGTACGGCTGCAAGTCATCAGAGAACTTTTGTAATAAAGGTGATGGGGCGAGCATGCGGTTATCTGGCTCTGATGGCAGGGTTGTCCTGTGGGGCGGATTGGGTGTTGATTCCTGAATCACCACCGGCTTTGGATAACTGGGAGCAAAAGATGGTGAAGCGCATCAAGGAAGCTCGAAAGGCTGGTCGACGTGAAAGTATTGTGATTGTAGCTGAAGGGGCTAGAGATCACCATGGAAAGACTATTGAAAGTGGGTATGTTACCAAATATCTGGAGCAGCATTTGGGTGAAGAGGTTCGACTTACTGTTTTAGGTCACGTTCAACGGGGGGGAGCCCCAAGTGCTTTCGATCGGATTACCAGCACTCGATTGGGCTATGCGGCTGTTAATAATATAATTGCAGCAAATGCAGAAAGTCAACCGCTTCTAATCGGTTTACACAACAATAAAGTAATCCATTCTCCCTTAATGGAATGCGTAAAGCGAACCCAGTCCGTTTCTAACGCAATTGAGGCAGGAGATTTTGAGAGGGCTATGGATATTCGGGGGCTTAGCTTTGGTACTTCTTTCCGCACATTTCGGACTCTGGTCCGATCGCTTCCAAGAAAGCCCAAACCGGGACAGAAACGACTTCGTCTGGCTATTGTGAATGTGGGAGCTCCGGCTCCGGGAATAAATGCAGCAGTGAGGGCTGCTGTGAGAATTGGTATCGATAAAGGACATGTTATTTTGGGGGTTCAAAATGGTTTTAAAGGCTTTATTGAAGGAGATATTAAAGAGATGGACTGGATGTCGGTGGACGGATGGGCTTCTAGGGGTGGTGTGGAGCTAGGAATCAATCGATTGATTCCCAAGGGAGGAGAGTTGTATGCTATCTCCAAGAATATGGAGGAGTATCAGATTCAGGGATTGCTTATTATAGGAGGATGGGCTGCCTACAAAGCGGCCTATCAATTATTGCAGGAAAGACCCAATTATCCAGGCTTTAATGTGCCTATTGTTTGCTTGCCCGCTTCGATTAATAACAATTTGCCGGGATCCGAACTGAGTATTGGTCCGGATACAGCCCTAAATAATATTGTTGGTGCTGTGGACAAGATTAAACAATCGGCTGTGGCTACTCGCCGTTGTTTTATCGTAGAGGTGATGGGACGTTACTGCGGTTACCTGGCTTTGATGTCGGGTTTGGGTACCGGAGCAGAACATATCTACACCAATGAAAACGGAATTACCTTGAATGCTTTGCAGAAGAATTTGCAGCAATTGGTGGAGGGTTTCACTAGAGGAAAAAGGGTGGGATTGGTTATCCGCAATGAAAATGCCAATCCATTCTATACCACCAATTTCATTAGTGCATTGTTTGAAGAGGAAGGGGGCGATTTGTTTAATGTGCGGGCTTCTATTCTGGGCCATTTGCAGCAAGGGGGAAATCCTTCGCCATTCGACCGAATTCAGGCAACGCGTTTCGCCAATCGTTGCATCAATTTCCTGATTGAGGAGGCAGAAAAGGAATCGACTGCTGCGGTAATGATCGGATTGCAAAAGGGGGAAACCAAATTCCATGAACTGAACGATTTTCCACGAATGGTGGACGAGGAGCACCAGCGTCCAAAAGAACAGTGGTGGATGGTACTGGAGCCTATTGCAAGGTTGTTGTCTTGATTCGATCGTTAGGCTGGATGAAGATTTCATGCAATGGAAAGGACTAAGGCCCTTCTCCTCCTTGAGCTCCATGTGTTCCCCGGCTTAAAGGCCGGGGCAATTGATTAATGGAGTTTTTTCAATAATTTTGCCGCCAATGTATAGGATGCCTGGAGTTCATTTCTCTCGATTTATTAATAAATCACATAATGCCATTTATCATATCAAAAGTGCAACTTGTCGGAATTATGTTGTAGTTTTAGTGCCCGAAAAGTTTCTTTGAGGAAACTTTTAAATAGATTACTATGAAACAACGAATTCTACAAGTACTATTTTTTATTCCTTTTATTTTACTTAGTACCGCCTCCTTTAGCCAATTATCCAAAGATGATCCCCGTCTTGTAAAAATGTATTGGAATTTTTTAAGAGCCAAAATCTTACCTCCGAATACTTATGCTGCTAGATTTGAAAAGGACATAAAGGTTCAATTAAAAGGAAATGTGACAGATGGAGATTCCTTATGTGTGCGAAATTTAATTGTTGAATTAAGAGGATTAATCTCTACAGTTGATATCGAATTGACAGATTCTGTTGGGAATATAGTTCTAGATATCGATAATCCTGCTAACAAAGGGATGTTGACTTCCTCCAGTTTTGATGCTGGTCCTAAAGGAGCGATTGTATCAAGAGGGTATGTACTCAATTTTATAAACGGAGAAAGCCAGGATGCGAGGAATAAGCATTTAACCTATTACCTTTTGAGAGGTTTAACTCAAAAAAAGCATAATTCCAACGGAGATACCGGAATAGTTTGTAGTGTTTTTCAAGAAAAGGATCCGGAAAAATCTAGTTTTACAGCTGTCGACAGATTTATTATTGAAAAATTATATTCTCCGGATTTTTACGAGCAATTTAAGAAGAGTTTTTACGGATCACCCATAGAATATTTATACTATCGTTATGGAAATAGAGTTAAAAATATTTCGGAGATGGTGGGGGTGTTTCTTGGATTACTGCTGTTTTTAGTCCTGTTAAGGTTGAAAATCTTTACGATTGAAAGCAGGGGATGGAGGGCGTTCATCAAACAGGGAATGCTCGTTGCCCAATGTGGTTATGTATTTTATTACATTGCCCATAGCTTTATTCCAACATTATTGTTTTCATGGACCAGGTGGTTTCTACTGATTATGGAATTGGAAATACTACTATTTGTAGTTTTGAACGGGCTCTACCTTCTGGAATATGTAGTATTTAAATACCTGGAGAGGATTTCTTTAAGATTACTTCTTCAATTTCTCTCCACAGTTCTATTTGCTGAATTATTTTTTGTTCTGTTTCGATTCTTTTCTGTTATGCTGGTCACTAATGGATCTAGTAGGATATGGGAATTGTGTGTGGGTATGGAAGAGATTGTTATCATCTTGTCAACAGCAGGTTTACGTGTTGTATTTAATTATGTGAATTATAATAACATTCAGGAGATTAGAAAGAAAGACATAGAACTGTCTCAATTGAAATTGTTGAAAACTAAAGCGGAATTGCAGGCTTTACATTCCAGAATCAATCCACATTTTTTATACAACTCCTTGAATTCTATTGCTACATTAGCCTATATCGACCCCAAAAAAACGGAACAAATGGCATTGGCTCTCTCCGACTTTTTCAGGTATGCGATCAATCGAAAAGACCAGGATATGATTGAGATTTCGAAAGAAGTTGAAATGGCAAATACCTATCTTCAAATTGAACAGGTTCGATTTGGTGACGATCTGGAATTTGCAATAGAGCTGGAGGATGGGTTGGAAGCCTATTTGATTCCTCGTTTTCTGATTCAACCCTTAATTGAGAATGCCGTGAAGCATGGAGTTGCGGCGATTCAGGAAAAAGGGGAAATCAAATTGAAAATCTTTAAGACGAATAACTTTTTGAATGTGTGTGTGTTCGATAATGGGCCCGACTTTCCTGATACGCCCATCTCTGGTTATGGCTTGCAAAGTTTGTATGAAAAACTGAATATTCTATACGGAGAATTGGCAATGATAAAATGGGAAAACACACCGAAAAAAAATTTTTGTATCAGCATTCCTCTTGTACAACGAACATTTTAATCATGACAATAAACTACCGCACCATAATAATAGATGATGAAGCATTAGCACGAGAAAGGTTGAAGAAGATGCTTCAGCATTACACAAATAGAATTGAAATCGTTGGGGAGATTCGAAATGGAAACCAAGCTATTGAACAAATTGAATTTTTAAAACCGGATTTGATTTTTCTAGACATTCAGATGCCAGGGAAATCTGGTTTTGAAGTACTTCAGGAAATCACACATCAGCCCTTGGTGATATTTTGTACTGCCTACGACCAGTATGCTTTAAAAGCTTTTGAAACCTGTAGTGTAGATTACCTTTTGAAACCCTTAAAAGAAGATTGTTTAAGCAGATCTATTGAGAAATTGGACCTGTTGAGACCAAATGAAATTCAAACGGATATTGAAAAGCTACTGTCTCAGCACATCAATAAGTTCACCAGAAAAGAGTTGACGTCAATTCCTGTCAAAATAGGTGACCGTGTGATTTTTGTAAGTTTGGAGGATGTATCACATTTTGCTGCAGAAGATAAATATGTGAAGATTCATACCATTTCAGGAAAGGAATACCTTATCGATCATAGCCTGAACTATCTTGAAGAAAAACTTGGTAATGGTTTTGCTAGGGTGCAAAGAGGCTTCATAATAAATATATCATATATTAAGGAGATAAAAAGATATATGGGAGGAAAGTATATTTTGAAACTGAACAATTACAATTCCTCTAAAATTATTACCGGTAGGAATTATCAGGAAGTAATCAAGGAATTGATGGTTTTTTAGTTTCCAGTAATGAATAGTAGAATTGATTCGGGTAAGTTAGGCTAAAGATTTTCTTTTTCAGCAGCTCTTTCCTTCAATTCGGAGTATCAATGATATCCATTTACACAGAGCTTCAGCCCTTTTAATATAAAATCCCTGTCTCAAAGGAGGCAGGGATTTCTGATACATTATATAATACAATTAAGCTTTTATTGCATCATTAGCTCCTCAAATCGCTTGAAAAACAGGCTCAGGTGATATCCATCCATCAGGGCATGGTTGGCCTCAACATTCACAGGCATCATCAGTTTACCATCCTTTAACTGGGCTTTTCCGAACAGAATTTTGGGAATAGAATCTGTTTGGGCTTTGGTTCGTGGATGCTTTATCTGGGTAAAACTCATCCAGGGAGTTACCGATACATGCACAACATCTAATGTAGAGGATGGCTCTAAACTTTTATCTTTTCGTGCCGCATCCAGAATTTTCTGAGTTTGCCTGTAGAATTCCTCAAAATCCTCGATGTAATCGAACCAGGAGAAGGCAAAAGTATGATCCTCCTTAAATACTGTAGTGGTACCATGGATGCAGTCTACTTTTATCACATTATCGCCGTCGATTCTTAGCTTGAACTCATCAATTTCATTCATTGCCATTAAGGCTTTGTGCATATAATGAATAAAAAAGGATTGTTTTTTTTCCCTGGCCAATTGATACAGAGCTGTACACTCTACCTCTACGGTCACACCGAAGAAGGGATCCTCAAAATCTTTAAAAAACTCGTACTGAGCCTTTCGAGCCCAATTTGCGGTATCAATGATTTGCATTAGTTGAAAAATTTCAGGTTCAACAATTCTTGCATCTCCTTTAGCTCAAACAGTTTTTCATGTTTCACAGGTTCATTCACTCTTTCGTGTTGCCATGTGAATTCGAAGGGGACATAGGCTCCATAGCCACCGATGTTGAGAACGGGAAGGATATCCGATTTCATTGAATTCCCTACCATCAGGAATTTTTCTGCAGTCACATTCCGTTGATCCAGTATCTCCTGGTAGGTATCATTATCCTTTTCGCTTACAACGATCACTTCTGAAAAATACTTTTGCAATCCGGAGCGCTCCATTTTCCGGTTTTGATCTAATAAATCGCCCTTGGTAATGGTTATCAATTGGTGACTTTTCGAAAGTCTTTCAAGTACCAAAGCAACATTTTCCAGGGGGGTAACAGGTTTGGTTATCATAGCTGTTCCAAGCTCCAGAATTTGTGCAGTTATCTCTCCTGACAAATTGTTGCTGGAAATTTCCAACGCATTATCTATCATCGATAGGGTATAAGCCTTTATCCCATAGCCATATTTGCCCAAATTCTTCATTTGGGTGTTGTGGAGACGCTCCAAAATTTCTTCCTTGCTTCCATATACACTCATAAGCCTTGCGTATTCCTTCTGACTTTGGAAAAAGTAGCTTTCATTAGGCCAAAGTGTATCATCTGCGTCAAATGCGATCAATTCTATCATTAATTCTCTATAAATAACTTAAAATTCGTTTTCTAATCATTTCCTTATCAAGAATAATCATTCTATTCTTGTTTCCTTCAATCATTCCTTCATCCGAAAATTGCTTAAGAATCCGGTTTATGCTTCTTGGATTACTGCCCAGATAATGCGTCATATCCTGCTTATTGAATAAAAATTCGAGAGCTTCCAAATTATCTGATGCGTCAACCAAATACTTCAAAACGTGGTACTCTAGTGGGAAAAAGTTGTATTCAACCATTCGCCACGAGGAGTTGGCAATTTTTGTGCATAATTTCTTATTAACGTAAAGGGCAAACTCTGGATCACTTTTCAACCAGTTTTTATAGGTAGTATGGGTGATTCGGGCAACTTTGGAATCCCGTATACAACAAACCGAGTTAAAAAAAGGAGTTTGAACTTGAACTTCCAATTCACCAAAGATTTCATCCTTCTCAAAAATACCGAAAAGAAAGTTCTGACCTTTACTATTGGAATGATAGACCTTTATACCCCCTACCAAAAGGATGTAGACATATTCCGGTTTACCATCCTGTTGGATTACTATTTCTCCCTTCTTGTAGTCGAGAATTTCGATTTTTTCGGTTGTTTGTTCCTGAAATCGCTGAAACAGTTTGAAGTAACTCATGATCTTTATAATTTGATTGCAAAAATATAACCATTTAGTTAATTCTAACAGGACATTTGTCCGAAAAGGGATAAAAATGTTAACTCGAAGAAATATGATCCCAAATAAAGTTCCAGGTAGTTGCAGTCTTACTATTCATGTCTTATATTTGCATTTTTCATAATAATTAAGGATGGTAAAATTTCTTTCTATTGAAGATTCCCTACTAAAACCTTTTATTCATAATGCCTATTATATAGAAATGGAAGCGGGAGAGGTGTCGAACTACAATTGTATGCCATCCGTATTCCCTATGTTAAGCATCCTTTTCAATGCAGAACTAATAGATAGTAATCAGGGTATTAGAATCCAACCTTGCCATCATTCAGTTTCAAGTTATATTGTATTGCCCTATACAAAACCAATTAGGGTAAAAACGAAGGGGCCTTTTCACGAGCTTTCCATAGCATTTAAACCATTAGCATTGGATTGCTTTCTTTCAAGAGCATTTCAAGCAGCTTCCAAAAGTGAGGTTATGTTAGCTGCTACACTGTGGGGAAAAGAATTTGAACTGTTGGAAAAAGTACTTGAAAATCTAAATGATGAGCCACAAAAGAGATTGGACCAACTGCTGGATTTTTTACAAGTCAAAGGGAATGAGTATGGAAAATTGAGTGAGAATTTTTACCCCAATGAAAGAATGAAGACCTTGTATCAGCAGCCAGAGCGTACTTTCTATCGTCAATTTAAAGAGTTAAGTTATTTAACTCCAAAGCAATTTAATCGAATCATTCGTTTGAGAAACTCTCTAAATCAGGCAAAAGAGGATAACAAGGAAAAATTAACAGGAGTGGCTTATGATCAAGGCTATTTTGATCAGGCACATTTTTCACGGGAATGCAAAAGTATTTCTACAAAATCCCCCAAGGAACTGTTAAAGAGTTTGGTATGTGTGAAAAGTGACGCCTTATGGTTTGAGGAGTTTTAGTTTGGCAGAAAAATACAATTTTTCATCATCCGATTTCCTTTTGTTTGTAGGGTTTCAAATCAATACTTAAAACTAAAATGAAGTACCCTATTCTACTGCTATTCCTAGCTCTTACCTTATCCACATTTGGACAGAGCAGGAAAAAGTTGTCAATCCAAACCATACCTCTAAAAAGTATCTCTCCTGAGTTCAAAGATTATCATGATCTTCATGAGTTTAAAAAGCTAATTGGAGAGGCAAAAATCGTTTTAATGGGTGAAGCAACTCATGGGGAAGGGAATGTGTTTGAAGCAAAAACCCGTTTGATTCGATTTCTCCATGAGGAAATGGGATTTGATGCTTTAGCTTTTGAAAGTGGGTTCTACAGTTTCAATAAGATTCCTCAAAGTATAAAGGATGGGGATTGTCCATTGGAATGCTGGCAGCGAAGCATTTCACCAATTTGGGTAATGTCACAAGAATTCCAACCTCTACTCAGTTATCTTAATCGAACGCAGAAAGAATGGTCACTAACTGGATTTGATTGTCAATTACTAGGAGAATACAGCTCAGAAATGCTTTTGGGAGATCTTTATCAACTTACGGAACAATTGAATTATAAGTTAAAAGAAAAGGAGTTGGCACTTTTGAACGAAGCGATCAATTATTTAAGTGAGAGCTTTGATGTACCCGATGACTTTAATTTGAAAGAATTGAATCAAATTTTAAAAACTATTGAGTTAAAGCTGGATAAAAAGGATTTAACTTCAAGTGTTAATGGGCTTCCAGTCCATTTCTGGATGCATTTAATTTACAATTTGAGGGAAGTAGTCTCAGATTATTATCACAATCATCCGGGCCGAAAATCCAGATCTGAATTTAAAGCTTCAGATAGTAATGTGAGAGATCGATTGATGGCAGAGAATCTTTTGTATTTTATTAAACACAATCCTGGAAAGAAAATAATTTGCTGGGGAGCCAATGATCATTTTGCAGACCAGGTAAACCAGTTGGAAGAGGAGGAGCTGCAGAGGTTTAAACCCATGGGGAGCATTCTGAAAAGAGACCTTGGGGCGGAAAATGTTTTCATTTTGGGAACAACTTGCGCTTCCGGAACTTATGGTTCTATCTCCGAAAAGCCAAAAGAGTTACCGAATCTGAAGAAAAACAGTTTGGAAGCAAAATTGAAAAAAGATTTATCCCTGACCTACGCCATATTGCCTTTGAATAAAAAGGATACGATAACAAGCTATGCCTTTGACTACCTTCCAGTGAAAGGAATATGGGGGAAAGTATTTGATGCTATTCTGTACTTGAAAGAAACCAATCCAACGCATTTCTATAGAGGGGAAGAGACAGAAAATGATGAACCTATTTCTCCCAAGAAAAATGTCGAAGAGTTTGTTACTAATTCCATAAAACCTGAAAGAGCACCCAAGGAAGTATATACATATCGAGCTCTTAATTCATCTCAGGTATCCGCGAGAATTTCAGGAAGAATTGTTGACAGTAAAAAGGAAAAACCGGTTCCCTATGTGAATATTGGTATTAAAAACTATCCTAATGGTACCATGAGCAATTTAGATGGTTGTTTTAAGCTTGATATTTCAAAGGATAACCTACAGGATACTCTATCTGTTTCATGCATTGGATATACAACACAATTTCTCCCGGTAAAGGAATTACTGGATAGTGCTATATCAGAAATTAAAATTGAAGCCCAAAATTATTCCCTGAATGAAGTGAGGGTATCGGTGGAACGCTTAACTTCCAAAAAGATATTGAGGAAAGCAATCAGGGCTATCAAAAAGAATTACACACAAAAGGCGTATTCACAGGATTTCTTGTACCGAATGCATTTAACAACGAAGAAAAGAGATTTTTGGGCTTTTTATGAGTCAGCAGTAAAAAGTTTTGATAGTAATGGTTATGGAAAAAGATGGCTGTACATGGAAAGTGTGAAGGAACGCTATTTTCATGTAGCCTCCAGAGTTGCAGAATTAGATACTCTCACCGGCAAGCATGGAGCGTTTCGACGAACAACTTTTACTACTGATGATGCCTATTTGGATATATTGAATTACAGAAAAAACAGTTTTCTGAATCCGAATAAATGGTTTCGTTATGATTTTAATCTCTCCGACACCTTGAAATTTCAAGGAAAAACAGTTTTTAGAATAGAGTTTAACTGTAAATATCCTTCCCACAAAAGCACATTGCAATTTAGACCAGAGAAATATTACGGTTATATCTTAATTAATATTGATGATTATGCCATCCGGAAAATTGAATCTTATACAATTGAAAAAAAGTTAAAGTTTTGGCAAAAGAATTACCCAATTTCCTATGAAAAGAGTAGGATATTTTTCACAAAAAAGGTGGTGCTTTACGAAAAGCAGGGCGACTTGTATTATATGCGATATGCCTGTCGTCATGATAATTGGTCTACTCAAAGATACTGTGAAAAGTTTGGTTTTGAAGCCAAATTAGTGGATCTGGAAAGTATAAAGATTCCTGAAATTACGAAGATGTATAATCCAAATTTTTGGCCTCAATTTGCTAAGCATCCCTACTTTAATAAACATTACCAATATCAGGAACTGAAAGCGTTACGTTAGAACATCTATATTATTTCAAAGAATCCGAAACCAAATGAGTTTTGGATTTTTTTGTGAAAAAACTTGCGTTATGAACGTACGTTCATTATCTTTGTAGTGAAAACAAAACCCAAGAAATATGTCACCACGACCAAAACGATGTAGAAGAATGGGGGTTCCACCCAAGCTGAGAGGATTCAAACCCCTGGGGACAGCATGTCATGAGAATGAAGCCATTTCCTTGCATTTTGATGAGTACGAGGCTTTTCGTTTGGCTACTTATGAAAAACTACCGCAAGATCAGGCTGCCGTAAGAATGAATGTCTCACGTCCAACCTTTACGCGTATTTACAACAAGGCTCTGGAAAAGATAGCCAAAGCGTTTGTAGAGGGGCAAACTATTATTATCGAAGGAGGTGATGTTCAGTTGGACAAGAATTGGTACCGGTGCAATCATTGCCATGCTGTATTTCAGTCCGTAGGAGAATCTGATATTTACTGCCACAATTGTCAATCAAACGATGTGGAACATATCAATCGTACACTGCAGGATTGGCGGTTAGGAGATGAAAAAACGGCGGAAAAAACATGTATATGTCCAAGTTGTGGGAAGCGTAAATCAGGAAAATTGGGCGTTCCTTGCCGAGAGGAACAATGTCCTGATTGCAAAAGCAATATGATGAGAACCAATAACCCAAAATAATAATACCATGGAACGATTTGAGAATCAAAATCCCGTAAACAGGGGACAAAGAGCTGGTCGTGGGTTTGGAAGAGGCCTTGGCCGGCAAGGAAGACAAGAAATGACAGGTGCTAATATGTCTGGAGAACCGCAAGGGAATCGAGGGCAGGGGCGCAGAATCGGAAGAGGTGTCGGACGCGGGCAAGGATGGCAGGAAAGAACTCCTGGTTTTGGTGGTCAGTCTGCCTCGATGGAGGGGAACAGAGGTCAGGGACGAGGCATGGGCTTCCGACGTGGAGCAGGGCAGGGTTTTTGTCGCCGTTTGAATGCAAACTGGCCCGGAACGAAGTAGAACCGCTTGAATTGGTCTAAACAATCACTCCTTTTGGCTTCTTCAATATAGTTTGAGGGAGAGGATATCTGTTTTCCAATTTCGGTTTAATGATTAAAAATCATTTCTTATTAAATAGATATCAATAAACAAAAACAAAAGATTATGAAGAAAATTGCAGTACCTACTGTACAAGGAATTCTTTGTCCTCATTTTGGACATTGTGAATCATTTCGGATTTACGAAGTGGAGGAAAATTCAATTGTAAATGTGGAAGAGATCAAGGCGCCACCACATCAGCCCGGATTACTGCCCAAATGGTTGGCCGAAAAAGGAGCTGACGAGGTAATTGCCGGAGGTATGGGACAAAGAGCGATCAACTTGTTCGAGTCCAATCAAATAAAAGTAACAGTAGGCGCAGCAGCTAAAGATCCGAAAGAAGTTGTTGAGGAGTATTTAAATGGTACTCTTCAAGTGCAAGCAAATGCTTGCGACCATTAAAATAGTAGGTTTGATGAAATGCCCGTGCCTGATGCCTTTGCAAGTTTATATTCTGCTTGTTGCAAATGCATTAAAGTAGGGGCATTTCTATTTTCCTGAGGAACAATTGGGTTTCTAAAGTGAAGTTGTTGTAAGCACAGCCCTTCCAAAACCTAAGTTCCCATGGGTACGGTATTCGGAGAGCTGCGAATTTGTAGCCATTGTAAAACCAATAATTGACACATGCACTATCAATGCTTTTTTTGTCATATCCGTTCTTTTGAGAAGTTGCTTAAGGAGCAACCTATAAAGGAGGAAGACAAGAAGAATTTAACCCTGGAGTTCTTGAACTGGTTCGGGAAGATGAACAGGGATGACAAATCCCCAGATATTACGCGATCCATCCATCAAAAGATGAAAGAAATTTTAGGATCATCGGATCCCTACAGGGAGATAAAAAAGAGTTGCAATGACTATTTATTGCAACAATACCCTAGGTTGAAGGAGAGAGTTCTCACATCCAAAGATCCTTTTACTACCGCTTTAAAGCTGGCAATTGCTGGTAACATTATCGATTATGCGGCATCTCCTGACCATTCTGTGGACGAAACCATTGAATATGTGATGGAATCGGATTTTGCCATCAATCATGTACAAAAGTTAAAGGAGAGGATACAAAAGGCAAAAACCATACTTTACCTGGGAGATAATGCAGGGGAGATTGTTTTGGATCGGCTTTTTCTGGAAACTTTGAACCATCCCGGAATTCATTTTGCGGTTCGGGGCGAGCCCATTATCAACGATGTTACCCTTGAGGATGCCCGTTACGTTCAGATGGAGCGGTATGCAAAAGTAATTTCAAATGGTTACGGTGCGCCTTCCACCTTGGTGGAGAAATCATCTGCAGAATTCCAGGACTTGTTTTACCGTGCTGATCTGATCATCTCTAAAGGCCAGGGAAATCTGGAAGGCTTGCTGGAGAATCAGGAACAATCCATTTTCTACCTGTTGATGGTGAAATGCAACTTGATTGGAAGCAGGCTGGGAGTTGAGAAAGGGAATTTTGTGGTTTGCCATAACAAAGAAATTCCAGTTGAAGCCGAAATTGACTAAAAAGGACAACTAATGATTAAGATAGCTATTGCCAGTGGTAAGGGGGGAACCGGAAAAACAACTCTTTCAACCAACCTTACCCTTTTTTTGAGCAGAATCCTTAAAAAGGTGGTGTTGGTGGATCTGGATGTAGAGGAACCTAATTCCGGTCTATTCCTCAAGGGACAAATCCTTGAGCAGGAAGTTCAGTTTAGGGATATTCCCATTTTAAATATTCAAAAATGCACCCATTGCGGAAGATGTAAAGAGGTCTGCAATTTCAATGCCATTGCTCAACTTCCCGGGTCCCTGGAAATTTACGAAGAGCTTTGCCATTCCTGTCATGCATGTGTTGGATTATGTCCCGAAAATGCCTTGAGTATAGGGAAGCGCAAAATCGGAGAAATCACAAAGTATCAGATGTCGGGTTTTACCTTTTTGGAAAGCCGTTTGAATATTGGTGAACCTTCAGCAGTTCCCCAGATCAGGTCTACTTTTACTTACCTTAAAAAGCATATTACTGATGATAGCCTGGTTGTAATGGATGCTTCGCCAGGCACCTCATGTCCGGTAGTGGAGACCTTTCGAAATGTTGATTTCGTTGTGCTGGTCACAGAACCTACTCCATTTGGGATTCACGACTTAAAATTGGCTGTGGAAACAGCCCGGGAGATGAACCAAAATTTTGGAATTTTTATCAATAAGGATGGAATTGGCGACGGAGAATTGGAGCGATACTGTAAAGAGGAGCACATACCCATATTGGGACGAATACCTTACAGTGAGGAGATAGCCCGTCTCTATTCTGAGGGCAAGGTCTTGGTGGATGAAATTCCAATTGTTGAGCAGGAGTTGAAACGATTGTGGAGCAACATCCAGAAGCATACCATGATAAAAGAATGTCAAAACTAATCGGGATGAAGGAAATTGTTATTATATCCGGAAAAGGAGGAACAGGAAAGACTTCTCTGTCGGCTTCATTTGCTTATTTGGCAAGGGAGGAGGCCGTGATCGCAGACTGTGATGTGGATGCAGCCAACCTACACCTACTTTTGAAGCCGGACCAAAAGCTGGAAATGGATTTTTATTCCGGATGGGAAGCCCTATTGGAGGAGAATTCCTGTATTAGATGCGGGAAATGCCAATCAGTTTGTCAGTTTGGAGCAATCAGTAGCAGTAATCAGGGATTTAAAATAGATCCTTTGGCTTGTGAAGGATGTGGATATTGTGCCAAAGTATGTCCAACTCAGGCAATCACAATGAAGGAAGCTTTAACGGGAAAATTATACCAGTCGGAAACTCGAATGAAAAGTCCAATGGTTCATGCTAGTATGGAAATTGGAGCCGAGAATTCCGGAAAAATGGTCAGTCAAATTAAAGCGGTAGGAAGAGAGATAGCAAGGGAGAAGGGCAAGGAGTACTTGTTGGTGGATGGCTCACCGGGGATTGGCTGTCCTGTAATTGCGTCCTTAACAGGAGCCAAACTAGTCGTAATGGTAACCGAACCAACTGTATCCGGCCTGCACGATCTGCAACGGGTGCATCAGTTGGTAAAGCGTTTCGGCATCAAAGCAGTTTGCATTGTCAATAAAGCGGATTTAAATACGGATAAAACCAGAGAGATACATCAATTCCTCCAGCAGAATGGTATGGAATGCGTTGGAGAGCTTCCTTTTCAGAAGGAGTTTGTTTCTGCTATGGTGAAGGGCACTACCATACCTGAATATCATGAAGGTTTGGGCCTCCGGATGCAACAGATTTGGGAAAATATCAAAAGCATTATAAACAATTAAAATTGGAACTCATGAAGATAGTATTTTCAGCTAAGGGGAAAGATTGGGATGCTCCCACAGATCCCAGTTTTGGCCGAGCCCAGGGTTTTCTTCTTTTCGATGAAGAAAAGAATGAACTTTCCTGGCACAGTAACGAACAGAACGTAATGGCCAGTCAGGGCGCAGGAATCCAGGCAGCTCAGAATGTTGCCAATTTAGGTGCCGAGGTTTTGGTGACGCGATATGCAGGCCCTAAAGCATACAGAACCTTGAAGAAATCATCCATTCAGATCTATTCTATTTCGGAAGAGATGAGTGTACGTGATGCCTATGAGAAATTTAAGGCAGGGGAATTGGTAGAGCAGGAGCCAGAGGCTGCTTTGTAGTTTATTTCTCTTTTATGGATTGATTTTAAAAGGGAAAGTCCTGTGCGATTAAGGTATAGTTTAGAGTAAAATAATTGCACTTGCGTTCGATATACAATTGGGGTAATAACTACTTGATTGATCTGAATCTTCTGAATAAGCAGTTATTGGCCTTTGGCTTTAGCAATTGGAATAACTCAATAGCTAAAGGTCAAGGGCCAATTGTTTTTAGCAGGAGGTAGGAGCATGAAAATTGTAGTGTTCAATAAAATATACCTTATTAATTGAATTCAGGGAATGCGATGAACGAATTGAAAGAGGGGAAGAAATAGAAAAATATGTATACATCAGAAACAGAATTCAGAATACGATACAGCGAAACCGATGGCATGGGCTACGTGTATCATGGAAATTACGCTTCGTTCTACCATGCAGGTCGAACCAATTTGTTCCGCGAATTAGGAATCAATGAGAAAGAATTGGAGGAGCAGGGGATTATCTTTCCGGTGATCAGCTTAAACCAGCGTTACCTGAAACCGGTTCGTTTCGATGAGTTGATTAGAGTGCGGAGTATCCTGGAGAAAGTAAGTCCTGTTCGGTTACAATTCCGCTTCGAAATCTACAACGAGGCTGGAGAGCTTGTGAATAGGGCTGATTCGTCCATTGTATTTGTTGATAGAGACACACGGAAACCAATGCGGGCACCGGATCGCATTCTAAAGCAAATTGAGGCAGTCCATTGTTTTGTATAATTTAATATTCCTTTGAAGGGTCACGATTTAATCGTGGCCTTTTTTATTCGCAGAAATCGCCCATTTTTCCTGTTCGTTTTATTGAAAAGGATAGGGTTATACTGATGAAAAAGTACAAACGAAACCGGAAATGAAGGAGTAGTTCAAATCCGGTTCCTTTATCAAGCCATTAATTTCGTGTTTTAGTATTTGATCGATGGAAATCGAATCGTCGAAAGTTATATTCCAATTCTTGCATTTTGTGGCACTTTGGTAGAGTAACCCAATGCTTTTTATTGTAGTTTGTGTGGCAAGGTGTATTGGTTTTATCTTCGGAGTAAACCTAACAAATCCAGGCGTTAATCTGTGAAAATCGCCAATCTTATTTTTTATTAATGGTAAATTCTTCCGAAATTAATTCAGCTTTTCGTTAGGCGATTTTGGGTACCGCAGTTCTGTTCCATATTTAAGTAATAATCTTTCAAGTTATTTTAGGAAGGGGCAAGGCCCTGGGACTCAAATAGACCACCCTTGGGGGTTCTGATGCATCCTGCGAGGTAAGTAAGCTTTCCTGCAACTTAAGTAATAAACCCTGCGTGTTTGATGTCAGGTCCTGCGGGTTTGGCAAAGAATCCTGCGACATTAGTACGCATTCCTGCGCCAAAAATATACCATCCTGCGGGTTGAGAAAGCTGTCCTAGCACTCCGTTACCCGTCCTGCGCTTTAATTACCCATCCTGCACGGGGCTTTCAGCGAGTTTTTACTACTTCGCAAATGAGCCATTTTTGAAGATCATTCCATTTTGAGAAAAATAATAACTTTACAACTTCCAATTAAAACCATATTAAAAACTACTACCAATGCAAATTGTAGACTTATCTAAAACCATTGAGTACGACAAGCAGGATCCATGGTTTATGCGTGTAAAAATTAAACACAAACCTCATGGCAAAGCCAAAGGGGTTATCCGTTGGTTTCTGGGTTTGCCCACAAAGTTATTTCCCCGGGGATTTGAAGGCTGGGCCGATGATACCATCAAACACATGGGCGTACATTCCACTACTCATATTGATGCCCCATGGCATTACAGTCCCAATTGTAATGGCAAACCGGCCAAAACCATTGAACAAATGCCTCTGGAATGGGGATTTGCACCAGGAATTGTTATCAATGTAAGCCACAAGGAGGATTTGGATCCCATTACCGTGAACGATTTGAAAGCGGATCTTGAAAAATCCGGTGCAAGTATTGAGCCCGGGAACATTGTCCTCATACGAACCGACAGGGACAAATACCAAGGGACCAAAGAGTATCCCGAACGGGGTACAGGAATGAGTGCTGAGGCAACTCAATGGCTCATCGATCAAGGGGTACGTGTAATGGGGATTGATCAATGGGGATGGGATCTTCCTCTGAAATATATGGCACAAAAGGCAAAAAAAGAAAATCGCGACAATTATTTCTGGGAAGCTCACCTGGTAGGCCAACAAGAGGAGTACTACCACATGGAACAATTGTGTAATTTGGGGGCATTGCCCTCTCAAGGATTCAAAGTAGCTGTATTTCCTCTGAAGATTAAAGGGGCATCAGCTGCTCCGGCAAGGGTTGTGGCGATTATTGACTGATTGAATCGAGTTTTCACCCTTTAGAAAGAAGAATTCACCTTTTATAAAACGAAGGTGAATTTTATTTTTGAGGGAAAGATATTTGAGAGCAATGAAAACCACACCTAGGGCAGCAAAAACTCCTCTCCAATTTCCTGCAATAGTGTATACCCCGTCAATTTTCCCTTTTTGTTGTAATTTTCTGCTCTTACCAAACCAATGTTGGGTGCATACCATTCCAAATGATGGGTTTTTCTTCTGAAAGCCCCCACGATTTCAATTTTATCGAAAGATAGTTTGCAGCATTTAAAGATACCGGCAGATGTTGAAACAGAGTCTATGGATTCAAATCTGCGATTATGAATGTGTACTTGCATTTTTAAAATTTGCGAACCACATCCTCCTAGAATTGTTGCTGTGGCAGAACAATCGGGGAGCATTCTATCGCTTTCTGCAAAAGATGGTATTTCCAGACTGTCCGCTTGGTAAAGAATTTCCATATTACGATAAGCTTCCAACCGAAAGGGGTTAAAATATTTCTCCATCCCCAAAAAAAACTTCCCGTCCCTACAGGTCATTTTAAATTGATGGTAGATCATATCTTTTTTTTGGGTGACAATTTCATCCTCAACAACAAATTGATTGCAACCGGGCGTACAAATTTTGGCAAACAGACTGTAACAATGATGATTGTTTTGTTGATTTTTTTTATCAAAGGAAATATAATCCAGCTTGGTGTGCTTATTTCTGGGATAGAAAATATCACCTTTTTGAGCCCAAAGCAGGTGTGGAAAAAGAACGAAACAAAGAAACAGGTAATGGTGTATTTTCTTCATAGTAAAAATTGATTTTATCCTCGGGTTTGGACAGTGTGAAGTAAAATAGAGCATTCAACCAAATTTGAGGATTACAGGTGTTATTATATTAAACTGTTATCCCTCATTTGTTTATATATCAATTTACTCGAAAAAAAAGTATTATCAAATTAATTTAGAAATTCATTTCTTGATTATTTCATTTCCCATCAGGAAGCATTGGACAGGTCTGTCCTTGTAGAAGGCAGTATTTTTTATAATTTTGGTAAACTAAATTTAATTTTTCATCAATGATATCGAAAGAAGAACTAAAACCTCTGAAAACCACACATATTGCAATGTGCATTGGTTTAGGCATATTTATTTTAATTGTAGACTTTTTGATCCGAAAGTTCGGCTCTTTCCTCGAGTTGAACAAGGAGATGATTTATATACTGAATACACTTGTGTTTTTGGGATTTCTGCTACTGGTTCCTCTGGCTTACCATTTGCACAGTAATAAGCTGAAAAATATACGGAACATTCAGAATCCTGTTAACTCCTACATAAATTCTTATCTACTAAAACTGGTTTTGATAGAGGTAGCAGGAATTTTTAGTGGAATTGTCTATTTATTGAGTGCGAATGCACAAATTCTAATCATTGCTGCAATGGGATTGGTGCTTTTGATAATAAACAATCCCTCTTTCAATCGGGTCAACCGGGAGTTGGAAATTGAATTTCCCGAGGAGGAAGGAGAGGAGTAGAAAGTTTTTACTACAGAAATAAAGCAAGGCAGAAGGATGAAACTTCTGCCTTTTTTTATGCTTCACTTCCTGTATTAACAATTTTTGTATTTTTTAACAGTTTTACCCTATTGGTATCCAAACACGGCTCAATAAAAAGATAGATGAGCCCATAATGGATTGCAGGTCATTCTTCTAATTTGTGTTTCAGAATGACTTAAGGGGACCAAATAAATGAAAGATGAATTTTCATAAAACATTCTGTAGACCTATGAGTTTTTTCGTAGTCTTGAGTGTAATGGATTTCTTTCTATCTTGAAGGCCGTACAACCTAATCAAAACATTAAATTAGGTTCTATTGGGATTGTTGTAGGGTGATTGTTTTCTGAGTAATTCCTAATTGGTTTTGAATAAACCAATTTTTATATAACGTATTGCCAACGAAAAGCTTTTCAACTTCATCAATCAACTTTTGGTATCAGGTGTAGAGATTGGCTTGTAAAGCCTAGGTGTGGATGGGAATTAGAAAAGCAACAGTACAATAGTTTCGCGTGAATTAGGATGTTGATATTGTTACAATGGCAATACCCTTAAGATATAGGATCTACTGTTTACCGATAAAAAATCCGATAGAGACCAAATAAAATAATTAAAAATCAGTACAATCAATGAATAAGCACATAGCAATGTTTTGGATCTTTCTGTTTCTTTTGGGGATGGAAGCTTGTGATGGCAGTGAAAAAGAGGATTTTCTTCCAGAGAATATGGAAACCATTGAGGAGGAGACAGGCCAGGAATCTTCAGAAGAGGAGAGCGAGCTTGTTCCACTTGAAGGAAATCAATTGGACATTCAAAAGATGGTACAACTCGTAAATGATGCAAGAACGAAGGGCGTGAGTTGTGA
This sequence comes from Marinifilaceae bacterium, assembly GCA_041725895.1. Taxonomy (GTDB): domain Bacteria; phylum Bacteroidota; class Bacteroidia; order Bacteroidales; family Marinifilaceae; genus JBGRQA01. The sequence continues at coordinate 7,637 of JBGRQA010000024.1, read as the reverse complement.
TGGTATAAAATACCCTCCTGTTGCACCTCTGAAGTGGAACAGTCAGCTGGAATCTGCAGCCTTTAAGCATAGCCGGGACATGGAATCCCTAAACTATTTCAGTCATACCTCGAAGAACGGGCAAAGCTTTGGAGATCGAATACTAAAGGAAGGATACACCTTCAAGGCTGCTGGAGAGAACATTGCAAAAGGACATCCCTCGGAAGAAACTGTAGTAAAAGGATGGCTTGCAAGTAAGGGGCATTGCGCTAACATTATGAGTGCAAGCTTTACAGAAATGGGTGTTGCCCGAAGTGGAGAGTATTGGACTCAGGATTTTGGTGCACCCATGCAATAAAGAATTAAGACATTTTCAGAGAGTCGAATTATTTGCTCTAATGGAAGAACAAAAAAGCCGGAAATCAGAAGGATTTACGGCTTTTATCGTTGAGAGCAAATCTCTTATTCTGCAAAATTAATTGAGAAAACAGATCTCCTTATTAGATTGGAATATCACTTATAATAAAGTTGCACTTAAGCTTGTACCACTTTGGGAAGCTTTAATTCTACGCTAACTGGGGTGATGTTTTTAAGGTTATCACCAACCGGGCAGCGCTCAAGCACTTGTTGCATCCATTTTTTCAGAGTGTCTTCGTCTGCATCACAATCCGGTTTCAGTTTTACCTTGATCTCCTTGTATCCTGCCCGGTCTTCGGTATCTTGGCCGAATAGCTTGGCTGGATTTAGATCCCCAACCATATCAATTTTGAGCCCTTTCAACTCTATTTTCATTTCACTTGCAATAACATGAGCCATAACGTTCAAGCAACCACAATAGGCGGCCAATACGAATTCAACAGGATTGGCTCCTTCATTGGTTCCACCCAAATCAGCAGGTTCGTCCACTACAATTTCAAAGTTACGTGCTTTTACAACAGTTTTGGTTGCATTTGCACTTTGGGCTTTTACCCTGAATTTTAAATCTGTCATAGTATTACTGTATGTTTGTTGTTTCTTTTTTCTATTACAAACATAAGGGACTTAAAAGCAGCTGCCAATCCTTTCCCAATTGACTATTTTATGGCAGTAGATGGAGTATTTAGGGGGAAATGATGTAATTTTGCATCATTTGAGAAAAAGGAAGCTCTGACATTACAAAAATAGAACTATGAATATATTCCTAAGGGAAAAGATAAAAGGAACTTCTGCCTGTGTTTTGGCTCAGGATTGTTTGAATGCACTTTCAGATGAAGAAAAGGAACTTTGGAACAATCATAAAACCGAATTGGTTTTCCTAAAGGGGGAGACCATTATTAAACAGGGGTTTGTAGCCAGTCATATTCTCTTCATCGAAGAGGGGATGGCCAAATTGGATGTAACCAACGATGGTCTGACTTCAACAGTGAAGATCCTCACCCCTAAAAATTTCGTTGGCATTATTTGTACTTTTGCCAGTCCAAATGTTGATTTTTCGGCTGTAGCGCTTGAAAAAACTCGAATAAGCATGATCGATATCAACCTGTTTGAGGAATTTATCCGTACCAACGGTGAATTTGCCAAATTAATCGTGAAGCACATGTCGGCTTTGACCAATGATCTGGTGCATTATCTGACCCGTTTTTCCCGTAAGAATATTGATGGTGCCCTGGCCATTCTTCTGCTGGACTTTCAAAAGATATTCAATGCTTCCCGGTTTAGATTGCCTCTCACCAGGAAGGAAATGGCTGATACCGTTGGCTACTCCAAAGAGAGTGTTATCAACACCTTATCCAAATTCAACAGGGAGGGCATTTTGTCTGTTTCGGATAAACAGATTGAGATACTGGATGAAGATCGCCTGGTTCGAATCAGCAAGGCCGGCTAAGGAGCCGGTACTTCAATTATATTGCCATCCAAATCCATAAGCAGGATCGTAAAATTAAATCCCCTGATGAGAGGAGCACAGGTACGGTGGCAATATTCTCCTAATTTCAGATAGTAAGCTTCCTGTTCCTCAAATGGGAAGATATCCGTCAGATTACGAGCCAGTTTCAAGCTTTCAACTTTATCACAAAGTAGTGGCGGATAATTGCACTCCAGGGCAATTTTTTTCATGAATTCCGTATTCATCAGGACATTTCGGCTGTGAGTATCCAGGTTGCCTTCGGCTAGCTTTACCGCTTTTCCCAGCATGATCCCCATATACACCTGTTGGGCATCGGAATTGCTAAGCTTATTTAGCGTATCTCCAATCCAGTTTCCATATTGAACAAAGGCTACGTCGGCCAAGTGGGGAAAACGTTTTTTTAGGAAGCGTTCGCTGCGACCTCCGGAATTTATAACAATTTTTTTATAACCGTTTCTGGTTGCCACATCAACACCCTGGTTAATGGCGGCAATAAAGCTTTCCGATGAATAGGGTTTAACAATACCTGTCGTTCCCAGAATTGAAATGCCGTACTGAATGCCTATGCGTGAATTCAGGGTCTTCTCAGCGATCTCTCGACCTCTGGGAACAAATACTTCAACAGATAAACCATAATCCATATCATGGGCTTGCAGAAGGTTTTCCAATTCATTGCCGATCATTTGTCGCGGTACTGGATTAATTGCGGGCTCTCCAACGGGAATTTCCAATCCGGGTAGGGTAATCACACCAACACCTTCTCCCTGCACAAATTGAATTCCCTTGGTGTCGTCCAGGTGAATAGTGCAACCAATTTCAAGGCCATGAGTAACGTCCGGATCATCACCTCCATTCTTGATGACCTTACAGGTTGCTTCAGTGGCTGAGAATTTGCAAAATGGGACCTTAAAATAAACCTTTTCCCCTCGGGGAAGGCTGATTTGTATGTTTTCTACTTTTGATTGTTGTAAAAGGGCTAGTAAAGCTGCTTTTGCAGCAGCAGTAGCAGTGGCCCCGGTTGTATAACCATGTCGTAGGGGACCCTCCGGAATAGCGCGTAAACTCATACTATGATTTGCAATTTAGAGTGGTTGAATTCAAAAGAGACAAATGTTTTTGTAGCTCTTCCAAGGAATAGACACAACGGAAGTTCACAGGCAGTTCAGGGCGTTTGATAATCAAAAGAGTTACTCCCGAGCGTTTTGCAGCTTCCATTTTGTTGAGGAAATACCCCGAAAGACCACTCTCTTTGGTTAGTACGGCTTGGGGTTGAAATTTTTGGATCATTTCCATTTCATATTCAATTGAATCCACCGGTGTTTCCCCAATTAGAAACCGATTGGGAAATCCGTATTCTTCAGCCTTTTGGTAGGATTCATCACGATCCAGAATTCGAAACCAGCACTGATACCTACTCCAATAGGCTTTCAGGTGGGGAATTGTTTGTACTCCGGTTAAAGCCAGCAATCGTTGTATACTGTGCTGATTCAGGTAATCAAGAGCCTCCTCGTAATCGTTCAGGTAGATCAGCTTATCGTGGTCCAGCCTTTCAGGAAACTTCCGTTCAAGGCGAAGCACAGGAATTTGAAGCTCCAGAGCAACTTCTCCGATAGTTTTATGCAGAATTTGGGCAAAGGGGTGACTTCCATTTAAAATCAGATTGATCTTATTGGCAATGCAAAAATATTCCATTTGCTTTCGATTCATTCCTCCATGTACAGCCTTACCATAACGCAAATTCAAGTTCTGTAAAGTCGTTTTTGTAGAATAGAAATAAGGTTGGCTCATTTCATCCAGAAGTTTGGCAATAGCCCTGCCTTCAGTGGTTCCTCCAAATACAAGTATCATAAAAATTCGATTGAAACCCCAAAGTTAGGCAAATTGAAGAGAAAAAAAAGACATTGGGTTCTTGTTTGAAATGTTGGAGCAGCGCGTAAATCCAGGAGCGGGGAGGTGAAGGCGTACTAGTAAATTAGGGGAGAGTACAGTAGAAGTAGAGATATGGCTTAATGATCCGCTAAAAAAAGTATGTTCACAACCATTTTATTAAGCGGATCTATAGAGTATCATTATCTAAAAGATACAAAAAAACCACCCCGAGCGTTAATCGGAGTGGTTCATATGTTTGTTTGAAAAAGCGTTAAGTCTGTCTGTTAAAACTTAATTTTTAATAAAATACGAAGTCTTATTCAGAAACAACTTCAAATGTAATTTCTACCTTAACTTCTTTGTGCAGTTTAATGGTAGCAGTGTGTTTTCCTACTTCCTTAACAGCATCTTTGATAGAAATCAATCGACGATCAATTTCAAATCCCTTAGCAGTCAAAGCTTCAGCAATCTGAATGTTGTTTACAGAACCAAAGATCTTACCAGTAGAGCTGGTTTTAGCACCCAATGAAAGAGTAACAGCTTCCAGTTGCTTAGCAAGTTCTAATGCTTCGTTCTTGATTTTTTCTTCCTTGTGAGCTCTTTGCTTCATGTTTTCAGCGTGCATCTTCTTCGCTGATACAGTAGCCAAAGTAGCAATACCTTTAGGAATCAGGTAGTTTCTTCCGTAACCATCTTTTACTGTTACGATGTCATTCTTATAACCTAGGTTATGAATGTCTTGATTTAAGATTACTTCCATTTCGTTTCCTCCTTCTTTAAAGATTATTTCATCATATCAGTTACGTAAGGCAGCAAAGCCAGGTGACGAGCACGCTTAACGGCAGTAGCCACTTTTCTTTGATACTTTAAAGAAGTACCGGTAATACGACGAGGTAAAATTTTACCTTGTTCGTTAAGGAATTTTTTCAAAAACTCAGGATCTTTGTAATCAATGTACTTGATCTTGTTCTTTTTGAAACGACAGTATTTTTTCTTTTTGATCTCTACAGATACTGGGGTTAAGTATCTGATTTCTGATTGGTTCTGTGCCATGACTTATTTCTCCTCTTTAGTTTCTTTAAGGTTACCTCTTCTTTTTAATGCATACTCGTGAGCATACTTGTCCAGTTTGAAAGTCAAGAAACGAATGATTTTCTCATCACGTCTGTAGTTAACTTCCAATTTCTCGATCAAATCGCCTGGAGCATCAAATTGCAACAACTGGTAGAAACCAGTGGTTTTCTTTTGAATAGGATAAGCCAGTTTGCGAAGACCCCAATTCTCTTCGTGATCAATCTTACCGCCATTTTCGGTGATAAGAGCCTTGAATTTTTCTACCGCTTCCTTTACCTGAGCTTCAGATAAAACGGGAGTTACAATGAAAACGGTTTCATAATGATTCAACATAATTCTCTTTTTAAATTAAAGAATGATTAATTAAAAAACTTCAATTGAGCCGCAAAAGTAGCGATTCTTTTGTATTTATCAAAGATATGAAGTTTAAAATTAAATGGAAAGCTTGTGTTTTCTCCATTTTTCTGCAAAAAGTATAAAATTTAGATCACGAATTGCTTTTGCTACTCAGATGCTTGATAATCTTTTATTGCATTCAATGGATCATTTGTGCCGGAACAGAAAATTTTGTAACTTCTAAATGAAGTCATAAACCTTAATCCCTAAAGCATGAAGGACCGAATCGTAACACTAGCCACTTGTAGCTATTCACGAGCTGAACTATTGAAGGCCCGTTTGCAATCAGAGAACATCGAATGTTTCCTCAAAAACGTAAACCTGATACAATCTGCTGTTGCCGGCGGAGTAAAGGTACGAATTCGAGGTGAGGATCTTGCCAAGGCTCTGAAAGTAATTGATGAATTGGAATTAACTTATGCCAAAGAAGGATTGGAAGAAGATGTTCCGGAGGTGAAAATTGATGTCAACCGGATTCTCGTTCCGGTGGATTTCTCCGATTTTTCGCCCCGCCTTTGTGATTATGCCCTGGATATGGCAAAAAAGTTCAAGGCAGACATCCTTCTGTTTCACACTTATTTTGCTTCAGCGGTTGAAACTGTTCCCTTTTCTGATAGCTACACCTACAATGCAACGGTTGTGGAAGTGCTCTCTGAAGTGGAAAAGAATGCCAAGGCCAAAATAAAGGAACTGTATTACGAGTTGCGCAATCGCGTAGAAAAGGAAGAAATTGAGGGAGTAGAAGTAGATTATGCACTCAGTGGGGGTACCGTTGCAGGAGAAATATTGGGCATGGCAAAAAAGTACCAACCGGATATTATTATTATGGGAAGTCGGGGGGAAACCGCAGGAACCAGCAATCTATTGGGAAGTGTAGTTTCCCAGGTGATAGAGGAAGCCAAGGTGCCGATCCTGGTGTTATCGGATCAGGGAGATTATAAGAATCTGGAGGATATTGACAACATCATGTATGCCACCAATTTCGATAAGTCCGATTTTAAGGCTATTGCAAGACTGAAGTATCTGGTTCAGCCCTATGATATGAGAATTCATTGTGTTCATTTTGAGGAAGAGGAAGAAGAGGATCCATGGGAAGAGCATCGCATGGAAATACTTCGCAAATATTTTAAGAAGACCTTTGGAGACGTAAATGTTAATTGTAAGGTGCTTCACATGGAGGAGAAGCAAAAGGGTATTGAGCAGTATACACATGAAAATGAAATAGGAATGATTGCTATTACGGCCCGAAAGCACAATCTTTTGGAGCGCTTGTTCTTTGGTCAGATGTCCAGAAAGTTGTTTATCAGTACTCATATGCCGATTTTGATTTTCCATTGATCAATCCAGTCGGTAAAGCCCAAAGATCTAGGTCTTTGGGCTTTTCTTTTTCAGGTTCCGGATAGAAAAACGCTTCATCATTACTGACGAATCAAATGAATAGAGTTTAACAAAGTTCCCCGATAAGAACAGGATCTTCGTTTTCATCAATTTCCCTTATCAAGACATTGTAGAAGCAATTCTTTTCCATCCCGCTTCCTGTTATCATAACCGGAAGGTAGTGTTCCCCATACCCATAGGCTATACCATCCTTTATTTTTTCAACCAAAACACATTGTTTCTTACCAATGAATTCTTTGCGATATTCAAGTTTGCATTTCTCTGCAATCTCACGCATCAGTTCACTTCGCTTATTTTTCAATTGTTCAGGGACTTGATTTTTCATCCTTTCGGCTCGGGTACCTCTTCGAATGGAATACTTGAATGTGTGAACATGACTGAACCCAATTTCCTTCACAATCTCACATGTTGCAGCAAAATCGGTATCTGTTTCTCCAGGGAACCCAACGATAACATCAGTAGTGAAATTGAAATCCGGTCGAACGGTTTTTGCTTTTGCAACAATCTCTTTGTACGTCTTAATATTGTACATTCTTCGCATTCGCATCAGCAACGGGTCTGAACCGCTTTGCAAGCAGAGGTGCAAATGCGGTGTTAATTTGGGATGATTCAATAGGGTGTAAAACTTATCTCCTATGCCTTCGGGTTCGATAGAGGAGATCCGAACCCTGAAATTACCCTCCAATTCCAGAATTTTGGCCAACAAATCCTCAAATTTGTGCTCCTCAAATTCATAGCGACCTATATTGACGCCGGTAAGGACAACTTCACGGGAGCCATACTGAATAACTTTTCGGATATTGTTCAGAATATCCTCAAGGGGACGGCTTTGTGCCCTTCCCCGAACCTCCGGAATAATACAGAAGGTGCAGAAATTGTCGCAACCATCCTGAATTTTGATCATGCTTCGCGTATGGAGAGACTGTTCATAACTCTGTGTCAGGGTGAATTGATAAAGCATATATCTTAGCACCATGACAAAGAAATTCAACTATGATTCGTTTAAGGAAAAAGCGATCCAAGGTATACTGGAGGG
>JBGRQA010000023.1:0-98421 GCA_041725895.1 Marinifilaceae bacterium | reverse complement strand
AGAGGTGGGAGAGTAGGTCGACGCCAACCTTCAAGAGAGTTCTGATTTTCGAATCGGAACTCTCTTTTTTTTTGCCTTTTTTTTCCGGGCGGCAGGAGCCTTTTTGGGGGGCTTTGGCGCCACTCCCCGGTGGGGTGGGGGATTTGTCCGGGCCGGTCTCTCTTCTGGGCCCAGGGGGACCGTAAACCCTGATTTATCTTGTTTATTGAATATAACTCAGCACTGTTCCATCAAATTGCAACCCCAAATTATTTATAGTTCTTGATGGATTCCTATTTGCTTGCTCTGGCATTGCCCCTGGCGTTCTTCAATTTCTTTCCAGGTTTATAATTTTATATAGCCATCTAAGTATAACTCACAAGGAGCGGAGAGTCTTTTATCTTCGTTTTTTTCTTGTTAAATGGTCTTACCGGTAGAATATATTTTGTTTCTATATTTCTTCGATTTTTATGATCATTTTCTTCACAAATCCGTATTTAAACAAAAGGCGTTTTTAAAAATTGTCGAGATATGGAAGATCCGAGGTTTCAAAAAATGGATAATTACTCAAAGGATCGTTTTTTAAAGCGATTAGAGTTATTCAAAATCATGGTGAGGAAAAATCCAGTCCTTTTCGAATTGGTGAAACAATTTGATCTTGTAGATGGTTGTACAGGGAAATCTTTTCCAAAGGATTGTATTGACTGAGTGAAATTGAATTAATAGAGTTGGATCATTATGTTTTTGTGAAACTTATTTAAGGGTAAGTACTTATATTTTACAATTCAAATTCATTTTGAATGTAATTGATTTGAGCTTCTGTTTTTAAGTTAATGATGTAGCCGTTTGAAAAGATTTCTATGTTTAGGATATGTTGATTTTTGGTATGATATAAGAATAATTCTGGGGAAAGAATAGATAATTAAAAAGCCACTCAATCAAATGATTAAGTGGCTTTTTCCAGAGGGTGGGCCCACCTGGGCTTGAACCAGGGACCCCCTGATTATGAGTCAGGTGCTCTAACCAGCTGAGCTATAGGCCCGGAAAGATATTGTTATTCTCAGAAATACTATATCTTTGTTTTCGGAATGCAATATTACATATTTGTGTTCAATTTTTCAATTATTCTAAACAAAATTTTATGCCAAATTATAATTCTTTTGCCAATTTGATCTTCGATTTTGGTGGGGTTTTACTGAATATTGATACGGATCGGGCGTTACAGGGCTTTCTAAATCTTGGGCTATCAGATCATTCTGTGATTTCAAAAGAGTTTCAGGAAGGTGGTTTGTTCGATTGTCTGGAGAAGGGAATAATTTCTCCGGATCAATTCCGATCCGGGATACGGAAGTATTTGAGACCTGATGTAAGCGATAAGGATATTGATCACGCCTGGAATGCCATGCTATTGGATCTGCCCATTGAACGTCTTGAACTTTTGGAGAAGCTTAAAAAGAATCATCGTTTATTTCTTTTAAGTAACACCAATTTGATTCATTGGGAAGCTTATATGGCTTTGATAAAAGAAGCACATGGCGTTTGTCTTTCCGATTTTTTTGAGCAGGACTACTATTCTCACAATATGGGCTTGCGTAAGCCTGATCCGAGAATCTATCAGCAGGTGTTGAATGAAAAGGCGCTGGTGCCGGGTGAAACCCTTTTTATTGATGATATGTTGGTGAATGTGGAAGCTGCCCGGTTATTAGGAATGGGGGGACATTATCTCGATCTGCCTAAAGGGGAAAGTATTCTTGATTTATTTGATTAAAAAAAGGGGCAAAAGCCCCTTTCAAGTTATTTTTTTACGAAGGAACTCATCTGGTTGTCAAAATTCAGATAGTAATTCCCAGCCTGTAGTTCTTTAAGATTTACTTTTCCGCCGAATCCTTTGAAAACGATATTCCCGAAACTATCATATATCTCGTAAAGAGTAGGGGCAGAAAAATTAATAGCATCCTTTACTTTTATGGGAGAAAAAGAAATTCTTTTGCTGCCTGAATTGTATCGAATAATATCTGAATAGTGTGGCCTTTCAGTATAATCGGTTTGAAAGATCCTAAATTTGTTCTCTCCGGAATGGGGGCGTACATTTAGTTGATAAGAATTCGTTGAGGGGTTTCCCAAACCTTCAACTTCTCCAACCGTAATCCATTTGTTCCAACGGAATTGTTGAACAACGAATGGCATAGGCCCTAATTCTCCGGTTGTGGTCCAATGCAGACTTCCCTTGGGATCTACTTTTGTTGATAGAATTTTAAATGAACTTTTGGGTTTTATGTCCTCCGGGTTAATCACATTGGGGATGCAACCGTTTTTGTATTTCAGATTAATTAGTAAACGTTCACCCAATTTAAAATCGTATTGGGAGAGGTCTATCTCAAAAGCGCTTGAATTAATTTCATCTGTGGTTGTTTGTCCATTAACAGTAACCTCATAAACGCAAAAACCTATTCCTGAGTCGGCAAAAGGATTCATTACATAGAGGTTTTTCCCAAGGTAAATGCCCGTAAGTTGCAGGTTTTCTCCAACAGAAAGGGTCGAGAAAAAGATAGATAATATGATGAGAAATTTTTTCTTCACTTACCGAATGTCTTATGTATCTGGTGCAATTTAATAAAACTAAGATATTATTTTATAAAATTGGGATAAGATTTTAACAATTATTCTGGTTCCTTCCAATCTCCGTTTTCCTTTATCAGTTCGATTAGGCAGTCCAGAGCGTTTTCACTAGGCAAGTTTTTTTGAATTACTTCATGTCCCTTATAGATACTTATTTTGCCCGGACCGGCTCCTACATATCCATAATCGACATCTCCCATTTCTCCAGGTCCGTTCACAATACATCCCATAACTCCGATTTTCAAATGGGTCAAATGGTTGAGTTTTTCTTTTACAAGGCTAACGGTTTCCTGAAGGTTGAACAAGGTACGTCCACATCCTGGACATGAAATGAACTCGGTTTTACTGGTTCTTACACGGGCTGCTTGAAGAATTCCAAAAGCAGTTGAATTTACTTCCGGTTGAGGTAAATTTCCTCCGTTTTCCAACCAGATGCCATTGCCAAATCCGTCAAGATACAGACCTCCCAAATCGCAGGCTGACTTAAGATGTAGATCTTCCAGGTTTTGATCCCGGAAGTTTCGGTGGAAAATTATTGGGGCTTTGCATTTTTCTTTAACCAGCTGATAAGCAAAGGCTCGTTGTTCGGCAAATCCATTCTGATGACTGGTACATGCTATTAGCACGGTGTTTGGATGAGCTTGGATCTTCTCTATAAACTCCGAATCAAGATCTTTCAACTCACACTTCACAAAATAGATTGGTGAATGAAAAGCAGCCAGGCTATCGTGGCGAAATTCCTCTGCCGTGAAAAGTGGATAAGTTTTTTCGTTGAAGTGATTGGCCATCTCCCAGCATTCCTGATCTACAATAATCCCAAGTTTGGCAGGATAATCTGTTAGAATAGGATTGTAGCCATGAATGTAGGCGTAATCGCAAGCCAGTTTTCCTTCCTCCCACTCCAGGGTTTCTTCATTTAATACGAAACCGGCTTTTTCAGGCAGTTCGGTAGAGAGACATTGCTCGTGACTTAAATCAGCAATTACAACAGGCACCTTTCTACTTCCAATATTTTTAATAAGAGAAGTTGATCGTTTGTAGAAATTGCAAGGATCGATATCAACATTATTTATTTCTTCAATAGGAGTATGGTTTTCTTTTTTCAGGACGTAATCTACTAATTTTTGACCAACCGGGGTTTCAATTTCAGGGTCCTCCGTGAGAGAGATACGGATGGTGTCACCTAAGCCATCGTTTAGTAATGCTCCGGTTCCTACAGCCGATTTGATACGACCATCCTCGCCTTCCCCTGCTTCAGTTACTCCTAAGTGCAAGGGATAATTCATCTCTTCGGCGTTCATTTTGCGTACCAGCAGGCGCACCGTTTTTACCATCATTACTGTATTACTGGCCTTAATGGAGATCACTACATTTTCAAATTTCTGTTCTTTGCAAATGCGAAGAAATTCCATTGTAGATTCTACCATTCCCCGGGGAGTGTCCCCATAACGACTCATGATTCGATCCGAAAGGGAACCATGATTTGTGCCGATACGCAGGGCTGTACTATGCTTTCGGCAGATATTTAGAAGCGGAATGAATTTATCCCTGATTCGTTGTAAATCCTCTTTGTAACGTTCTTCCCCATAATTTAAATTTTCGAAAACGGCTCGTTTGTCCACAAAATTTCCAGGGTTGATACGCACCTTGTCTACATATTGGGCTGCAATTTCAGCAGCTAAAGGATTGAAATGGATATCTGCCACCAGAGGAGTGGTGTATCCGCGTTTCACTAATTCTTCCTTGATGAATTTCAGATTTTCAGCCTCTCTTTTGCCCTGAGCTGTAATCCGAACGTATTTAGCTCCTGATTCAATCATCCCAATGGCTTGTTCTACGGTGGCTTCGGTGTCCATTGTGTTGGTATTGGTCATGGATTGCACGCGAATGGGATTACTTGCCCCCAGTGGTGTAGAGCCAATTTGGGTTTCGCTGGTTTTGCGCCGTGAATAATTAAACAGATTCTGACAGTATGTGTATATTTTATTGGAAGTACTCATTTTCTATGCTTTATCATTAAACTGCAAAGGTATTGGTTTAATTTATAAATTTGAATTTTCGATTTATTTATTCCTATACGTTGTTGATTCCGGATTAAATTTCAATCTTTATTCGTCCATTTACCAGAACAAAATATGTCAATTAAAATTCAGGAAGTAACCAAACTATATGGCCGTCAAAAGGCTTTGAATGGTGTCAGTTTAGAGATTTCGAAAGGGGAAATTGTTGGTTTTTTAGGTCCCAATGGGGCAGGAAAATCCACTATGATGAAGATCATTACTGGTTATTTGCCTCAAACTTCCGGGGTGGTGAAAGTGAATGGTTTGGATGTGATTCTGAATTCGTTGGAGGTTCGAAAGCACATTGGCTACTTACCGGAACACAATCCTCTTTACCTTGAAATGTATGTGAAGGAGTATTTGGAATACGTTGCAGGTATTTACAAACTGGGGCGACGTAAAAAAATCAGGGTAGGAGAGATGGTGGAATTGACTGGTTTAGGACAGGAACAGAACAAGAAAATTGGGACCTTATCCAAAGGTTATCGACAGCGTGTGGGACTGGCTCAGGCTTTGATCCACGATCCCAGTGTACTGATACTAGATGAACCGACCACCGGTTTGGATCCGAATCAATTGGAGGAAGTGAGGAAATTGATTCGCGAGATTGGTCGGGACAAGACCGTGATGCTTTCAACCCACATCATGCAGGAGGTGGAGGCCATTTGTGAAAGGGTCATCATTATAAATAAGGGGGAGTTGGTGGCTGATGGGACAAATGCTGCCGCACTTCTTAGTGGTGATGTATGCAAACAACAGGTGGAGGTACAGTATTCTACTCCTGTTAGTGTTGATCTATTGCAACAGGCAGAATTTGTTTCCAGTGTTAAGGAACTTGGGGATAATCGATTTTTGTTATCCGGTAAGGATCAGGAGGATATTCGTCCTCTGATTTTTGATTATGCAGTGAAGAAACAATTGGTTCTGTTGGAAATGCAGACACAGAAAATGAACATGGAGAAGATTTTCCGTGAACTTACCAGGAATTAAGGATGAATTATTCCTCTTTGAAAACGAACGGCGCCATAATCGCATGTTAACTCATGCTATATCTTTCTAAATAAGTTCATTTGTTTTGATTGTTTTAAAAAGTTTATTTCCTTTGTGGCTGAAGAGGTGGAAAGATTTGGCTGCTTGCAACCACAGAAAAAAATGCTAAAAGGAAATACATTATTTTTTCTGCATAGTACAACAACCGACGCTTTCCCGTATATTTTTAAATATTTATGTTAATATATTATGGGATATTTATTTACATCTGAATCTGTTTCCGAGGGACATCCTGATAAAGTTGCAGATCAGATTTCTGACGCTTTACTTGACAAATTTCTAGCTTTTGATCCTGATTCTAAAGTTGCCTGTGAAACGATGGTAACTACGGGGCAGGTTATTTTGGCAGGTGAAGTAAAAACCAAAACTTATATTGATGCCCAGGAAGTGGCGCGTGAGGTAATCAACAAAATTGGTTACACCAAGAGCGAATACCAGTTTGAGGGAACTTCTTGCGGTGTACTTACTGCAATTCATGAGCAATCTGCTGATATCAACCGTGGTGTGGATCGTGAAGAAGCCATGAATCAAGGGGCAGGTGACCAGGGGATGATGTTTGGTTACGCTACCAAAGAAACAGACAATTATATGCCTTTGGCACTTGAGTTATCGCACCGCTTGTTGATTGAGTTGGCTGCGATTCGTCGTGAAAACAAAGAGATAACCTATCTTCGTCCCGACTCCAAGTCACAGGTAACAATACAATACAACGATAACGATCAGCCTGAACGAGTTCATACTATCGTGGTTTCTACACAGCACGATGAGTTCGATCAGGACGACGAACGTATGCTGGCTAAAATCAAGGAGGATATTCGTACTATTTTGATTCCTCGTGTTATTGCACAGCTGCCTGAAAGACTGAAGGCTTTATTTGATGATGATTTTATTCTGCATGTGAACCCAACCGGAAAATTTGTTATTGGTGGTCCTCATGGAGATACTGGCTTGACAGGTCGTAAGATCATTGTTGATACTTACGGTGGTAAAGGAGCCCATGGAGGTGGAGCTTTCTCCGGAAAGGATCCATCCAAGGTAGACCGTTCGGCTGCTTATGCTGCCCGTCATATTGCAAAGAACCTGGTTGCGGCTGGTATTGCCGAGGAAATATTAGTACAGCTTTCCTACGCAATTGGTGTGGCTGAGCCTGTTGGGATCTTCGTGAATACCTATGGCAAGTCCAATGTGGAGCTTTCCGATGGACAAATTGCTGAGAAAATCAAAGAATTGTTCGATCTTCGTCCTGCCGCTATTGAGCAACGTCTGAAGTTGCGAAATCCAATCTATTTGGAAACTGCAGCTTATGGTCATATGGGACGTCAACCAAAGACAGTGAGAAAAGAATTTGAATCGACTTATTTTGGTAAGATTGAGAAGGAAGTAGAGCTTTTCACTTGGGAAAAGCTAGATTACGTGGAGCAAATTAAAGAAGCTTTTCAGTTAACTGAAGCTTTAAATTCATAAGTAACCACTACATTACTTGCAACGAAGCCGGGTCATCTGATCCGGCTTTTTTAATTTTAGAATAATACAATTTCAGGCAAAGTACCAATAATTGAATTAGCAATGAGATACAAAAGTCAATACTATTTATTCACTACTCCTTATTGGAGGGGTAATGCCTTACCGTATTTTTAATACTCTGCTCAATGGAAGTAAATTCAAAGTCAATTGCGTCCTTAATTTTCTGATTGGAGAAATATTTCTCATTGTGTGCTGCCCGGGCCGTTTCCTTGGTAAAGGATGGTGTTCCAAGGAGAAATATCTTTTTCAGGTAGGCCAGGCGCCATCCAATTTCCGTGAGTAAGGGGGAAGCATAACGGGTTGGACTAGGTATGTTCATCGCCCGGGCAATGGTTTTAAAAATGTATTCGTAGCTCAAATCTTCCCCATTAAGGATATAACGTTCGTTTACGATATCACTTTCCATGAGTTGGATCATGGCCCGACTTACATCCCGAACATCCACATAGCCGGTGATGCCCTTGGTGAAGTATTTTAGACCATTGGCTACGGTGCTGAATAGTTTGGAACTTCCTTTTTCCCATTGACCAGGGCCCAGAATAATGGATGGATTCACGACTATCGCTTGCAAACCTTCTTCCACACCTCGCCATACTTCCAACTCGGATTGGAACTTACTGATGGAATAGCCGGAACGATTATCCTCCGGACTCCATGCTGTCGTTTCAGTGACCGTATTTTCACCCTCCTCCGGGCTGCCTAGAGCGGCAATAGAACTTACAAAGCCGAATTTCTCAATCTTTTTTTCCAGGCAGACATTCACGAGGTTACGGGTTCCTTCCACATTGATGTCGAGCATCTTTCTGTGATCGGAATCCTTAAAAGAAACCAAAGCTGCTGCATGGTACACCTGATCGATTCCCCTTAGAGCCTCCTCCAGGGAAAAAATATCCAGCATATCTCCATCTACCCATTCGATTAGCTCAAATAGTTGATCAGCATTAGTTGAATAGTAACCAAATGTTGTTCTTACCAATTCCAATTTACTGGTTTTGCGTTTTAGTGCGCGTACCTTTTTACCAGATTTTAGTAAATCGTATAGTATGTGGGAGCCAACAAGGCCTGTTCCGCCAGTAACAAGAATCATGGGAAGAAGTGTGAAATTGTGAATAAATGAGGAGTGGTTGCTCTAAGTAGCAAGTAACAAGAAGAAAAAAGCTTGGGACTAACCCCTTGTTACTTGCCACTATATTATTTATTGTGGCCAATTCATTTTGATGGTCTGTTTCAGTTCACTGTGTACACTTAAAGGTACAGGACTGTTTCCTGCAACACTTTCAATGATTTTCTTCTCTTCCTCTGTATAAGATTTGTCTGGGAAGTTGAATTCCACAACAACTTCCTCCACACGACGTGGTTCGTTGGCCATTATTTTGGTAACATTCAGTTCTGTACCTGTGATGTCAATATTATTCTCTCTTGCTTTGATGCCCATAATGGTCATAATGCAGGACCCCAAAGAAGTAGCTAGCAAGTCTGTTGGAGAGAAAGCTTCCCCTTTTCCTTGATTATCGGTTGGTGCATCGGTAATAATTTTATTGCCGGATTGCAGATGAATGCACTCGGTTCGTAAATCACCAAGGTATTTTGTTTTTATAGTAGTCATGGTATTTTGATTTAAAATTTAAACCTAAATATATTTAATAATTTCGGATTATAAGGAATTTGCGAAATTTTCTTACATGCCTTATCTGATAACCTTGATTGAAAAAAAGTTAAGGTGTTTATTTGGGCCTTTAGATGATTATTGAGTACCTTATTTTTCCTATATTTGTAAAATTTTTAGCGAATTCTAGTAAAATATATATAAATGAGCGCAAAATTTCCAGAGTACAAAAACTTTGATCTTTCGCAGATCAATAAAGACGTTTTAAAGGAATGGGAAGCGAACAAAACCTTCGAAAAGAGTTTGGAGACTCGTGAAGGCAATCCTTCCTTTGTTTTCTACGAAGGGCCCCCTTCAGCGAACGGGATGCCAGGTATTCACCACGTTATGGCCCGTGCGCTAAAAGATATTATTTGCCGTTACAAAACCCTAAAGGGATTTCATGTGAAGCGTAAAGCTGGATGGGATACTCATGGTTTGCCGGTAGAGCTTGGAGTGGAAAAAGCTTTGGGAATTACAAAGGAGGATATTGGATCCAAGATTTCTGTTGCTGATTACAACAAGGAATGTCGTACCAATGTGATGAAATATACTGCTCAATGGGAAGACCTAACTCAGAAAATGGGCTATTGGGTGAATATGGACGACCCTTATATTACTTACGATAATCGCTACATCGAAACCCTATGGTGGTTGCTGAAGAAGTTGTTTGATAAGGGGATGTTGTACAAAGGGTACACTATTCAGCCTTTCTCTCCTGCTGCAGGTACCGGTTTGTCAACTCACGAGCTGAACCAGCCGGGGTGCTACAAGGATGTAAAAGATACCACTGCTGTTGGGATGTTTAAGGTTGTTCGTGATGAGAAGAGTGAATTCCTTTACAAAGACTTGGACTGTGATGCATACTTCATCGCCTGGACCACTACCCCTTGGACTTTGCCTTCGAATACCGCCTTGGCTGTTGGACCCAAAATTAATTATGTGCGTGTTCGCACTTTTAACCCATATACAGGTGAACCTTGTGCCGTAATTTTGGCCGAGGACTTGTTCTATAACTTCTTTAAGAAGGATTATGAAGGACTGGATTTGGATAGCTACCAGCCTGGTGACAAGAAAGTGACCTTTAAGAAACTTTCGGAGCACAAAGGACCTGAGTTGGAAGGAATCCGTTACGAACAGTTGATGCCATGGGTGAAGCCCGAAGGTGATGCTTTCCGTGTGATTCTGGGTGACTACGTAACTACAGAAGACGGTACTGGTATTGTTCACATTGCACCTACTTTTGGTGCGGATGATGACCGTGTAGCCAAGATGGCAGGAATCGCTCCGTTGATTCTTCGTGATAAGGATGGAAAAAACCAGCCAATGGTGGATCGTACCGGTAAATTTTTCAATATCGAAGATCTTGACGAGGAGTTTGTAAAGAACAACTTGAATGTTGAGCTGTACAAGGAGTATGCAGGTCGTTACGTAAAGAATGCCTACGATGCAAATCTTACCGAAGATGATGCTACACTTGATGTAGATTTGGCTGTGATGCTGAAGAAGCAGAGTCTTGCATTCAAGGTAGAGAAACATGTACACAACTACCCACACTGCTGGAGAACTGATAAACCTGTACTTTACTATCCTTTGGATTCATGGTTCATTAAGACTACTGCGGTTCGCGATCGTATGATTGAATTGAACAAAACCATCAACTGGAAGCCTAAATCAACAGGTGAGGGACGTTTCGGGAAATGGTTGGAGAATTTGGTAGACTGGAACCTTTCTCGTTCTCGTTACTGGGGTACTCCTCTTCCAATCTGGATGAGTGAAGATCGCAGTGAGTTGAAGTGCATCGGATCGGTGGCCGAGTTGAAAGCTGAAATTGAAAAGTCAGTTGCTGCCGGTTTCATGTCTGAAAATATCTTAGCTGATTACGTAGAGGGTGATAATAGCAAAGAGAATTACGAGAAGTTCGACCTTCACCGTCCATATATGGATGATGTGGTATTGGTTGGCGAAAACGGTCAAAAATTGTTCCGTGAGCCTGACTTGATTGATGTTTGGTTCGATTCAGGAGCTATGCCTTATGCACAGCAGCACTATCCTTTCGAAAACAAGGAACACTTCGAGAATCTGTTCCCAGCTCAGTTTATTGCAGAAGGTGTGGATCAGACCCGTGGTTGGTTCTTTACCCTGCACGCCATTGCAACCATGTGTTTCGACTCTGTAGCCTTTGAAAACATTATCTCTAATGGATTGGTGTTGGATGCCAAGGGAAATAAAATGTCTAAACGTTTGGGTAATGCCGTGGATCCATTTGAAACCATTGAAAAGTATGGCTCCGATCCATTGCGCTGGTATATGATGACCAATGCTCAGCCTTGGGATAATTTGAAATTTGATTTGGGCGGTGTAGAAGAAGTTCGTCGTAAATTCTTCGGAACCCTATACAATACTTATAGCTTCTTCTCATTGTATGCTAACATCGATGGTTTCAACTATTCTGAGCCTGATGTGCCAATGGAAGAACGTCCGGAAATTGACCGTTGGGTACTTTCGTTACTGAATTCATTGGTGAAAGAAGTTCACGAATGCTACGAAAGTTACGAACCAACCCGTGCCGGACGTGCTATCCAGGAATTCGTTACTGAAAACTTGTCCAACTGGTATGTTCGTTTGTCTCGTAAGAGATATTGGGGTGGTGAATTCACAACTGATAAGATCTCTGCTTATCAGACTCTTTACAAGTGTTTGGAGACTGTAGCAGTACTGGCTTCGCCAATCGCACCATTCTATATGGATCAGTTGTTTAACGATTTGAATGCCGTAACCAAACGTCATGAGGAGAATTCTGTTCATCTTCTAAAGTTCCCCGAAGTGGATGAATCATGCATTGATTCAGCTCTGGAAGAACGTATGGATATGGCTCAGAAGATCTCATCCATGGTATTAGGATTGCGTCGTAAGGTGAAGATCCGTGTTCGTCAGCCACTGGGCAAGATCATGATTCCAATTTTGGAAGAGCGCTTGACTGATCAGTTGGATGCTGTAAAGGAAATCATCAAATCGGAGATCAACGTGAAGGAGATGGAGTACATTACCGACACAACCGGTATCCTGGTGAAAAAGATCAAGCCAAACTTTAAGACCTTAGGTCCTAAGTACGGTAAGATGATGAAGCAGATCTCTGGTGCCATCAACCAGATGGGACAGGAGGATATCATGAACTTTGAGCGTGATGGAGCCTTTGAAATCACCGCAGGTGAAGATACCATTAAATTGGCTTTGGAAGATGTTGAAATTATCTCTGAAGATATCCCAGGATGGTTGGTTGCGAACGAAGGAAAATTAACTGTTGCTCTTGACGTTAATATTACCGAGGATCTACGCCAGGAAGGGATTGCCAGAGAGTTTATCAACCGTATTCAGAATTTGAGAAAAGATAGTGATTTCGATGTAACCGATAAGATCCGTTTGGAGATTGGGAAACACGAAGCCATTAACGAAGCGGTTGAAGCTCACAAAGCTTATATTGGAAGCCAAACTTTGGCGGTTAGTGTTGAACTTGTTGAAGGCCTAAATGATACCGTTGCTAAGTTGGTTGAAATAGATAAAGATGTTGAAAGCTTTATTAAGATTGAAAAAGTTAGCGAATAATCGAAATTTTGTTATCTTTATGAAAAATTAAAGACATGACAGACAAGAAGAGATATACCGATGAAGAGTTGCAGGAATTCAAAGACCTCATTCTTCAAAAGCTTGAAAAGGCTCGCAAAGATTACGAGACCTTAAAGGCTGTTATTTCCAACAGCGCTGGAAACGATATTGAAGACACCTCTCCTACCTTTAAAGTACTTGAGGAGGGAGCCTCTGTGTTGTCAAAAGAGGAAGCCGGTCGTTTGGCACAGCGTCAAGCCAAGTTTATTTCTCATCTGGAAGGAGCTTTAATTCGAATTGAAAACAAAACTTATGGTATCTGTCGCGAAACCGGAAAATTGATCTCTAAGGAGAGACTTCGTGCGGTACCTCACGCTACTTTAAGTATAGAAGCTAAAAAAGCACAAGGCTAAATGCTGTTAAAATAGTTTAAAATGATTGGAAGAGTTTTCTTCCAATCATTTTTGTTTTATTTTCACAGCTAAAGAAGTAATTCCTTTTACCAAAAGGGATTTGACCATTGTTAATATTTAGGAATAATTTGCATACTATGTCCATTTTAAAACGATCAGCCCTTGTAATCCTTTTGCTATTGGTTCTGGATCAGGCGCTAAAAATTTGGATAAAAACCAACATGATGATTGGGGAAGAGTTTTCGGTTATAGGAAACTGGTTCCTGATTCATTTCATTGAAAATAACGGGATGGCCTTTGGCATGGAGATGGAAGGTAAATGGGGCAAGGTTTTGCTGAGTTTATTCCGAATTGTTGCCGTTACCGGAATTGGTTGGTATTTGTATTCACTGGCTGTTAAAAATGCTCCCAAGGGACTTATTTTGTCTATTTCTTTAATTTTTGCAGGTGCATTGGGTAACATTTTGGACAGTGCTTTTTATGGTATGATTTTTAATGACAGCTACTATCAGGTAGCTACCTTTTTTCCTGAATCAGGAGGATACTCTTCATTTCTGCATGGAAAAGTTGTTGATATGTTCTATTTTCCACTGGTAGAAGGGAACTTCCCCGATTGGATGCCGTTCTGGGGGAATCAACATTTTATCTTCTTCCGACCGGTATTTAACCTGGCTGATTCCTACATCACCATCGGAGTCTTTTTGATTCTTCTGTTTCACAAGAAATATTTTATTAAGGAAATTTAAGAAAGCCCCGAAAGGGGCTTTTTTTATATTACTCCAATTACTTCATTACTCTTATGAAGTATTTATAATCTTTTTTTAATAGAATTGGAGCATTGTTCTGGTTGAGGAAAGCTAAAAAGGAATTGTAATCTCTTTCCTTTTTGTCATGAATTATTCAAAGCTTTTCGCTTACGTTGAGCTATAAAGTATTGTATTTGGCTTCTTAAGCTAAAGATTCCTCCTAAAATCACGATAAGGAAAATCCATTGCTTTCGCTCCCACTCAGTTTCTGCTAAAATTCCTCTGGTTAGCATTACAACAGACATTAAAATTAGCAGAGTAGTCAGTAGGGCGGCAACATGTCCAATAATGGCATTCTCTTTCTTTATGCCAGTAGTGCAAAAAAGGAGAATTATTCCGAAAGCGGAAGGAATAATTGCCGTGAATTGCCAGTCTCCAACGTCAATGTAGCGGGCCAACAGGCCGAAGATGCCTAATAAAATCAGGAGAACAGAATACCAGGCATTAATTTTATAAGGTACTTTCATCTTGTATGTATTTAGTTATTTAAAACGTTTCTAAATACAAGATAGTGATTTTGGATTGAATTCAAAATCCTTTTTCAAGAGAGACAGACGAATGACAATGTAGAAGAGGAATTTTTTGAAGGATAGATAGGGAATAAAATAAAAGAAGGGCCCACTGTCGTTACAGCTGGGCCCTTTCTCGGACAACCTTAAAACTCAACCATGAAAATTGATTATCTTACTGCCACTACCAAATACTTAGAGGCTTTCCAGAATTTTTCAGGATTCAGAATGGTAATACCTTCAACCTTATCAGTTCCTTCAATTTTGTAGGATCCGCTAGGATGAGAAGTCACCAGACTCACCTTTCTTCCGGTTACCGGTATGGTGGTAGTTTTAGTGATATCAATCTTATTAAATTCACTATCTTTAAAATCTTTATGCAATTTGCTGGTTCTTCCAAGTCCCAGAAGACCACCACTTTTTACAATCACCTTCTTTTCTTGCAGTTCTCTTGAACTTCCGATAACATAGTAAGCTGTGTTCAATGCAGTAGTTTTGTCTGCAATTTCTTTAGCCTTGTTCTCGTTTTCGGTGTTTAAAGCCACAACAGTTCCGTTTAATTCGGTCACTTTGCCATTTAGATTCTCAACCTCGATGTTCAGGTTGGAAACTTTTTCATTTAGAGCAAGGATCTCAGCTTCTTTTTCTTCCAGTTGCTTCTTCAGATTATCGGTAAGTTTGCGTAGTTTGGAGTTTTGGTACCAGCTGTTTTTAAGTTTCTTATTCAGACTTTCCAGATCACGTTTGTTTTGTTCCAGTAAGTCATTAATTAAAGTAATATCACTAGCAATTTTTGCTTTCTGCGATTTGCTAGCTTGCTCTTTTGCATTTACAGCAATAATTTTTTGTTTCTCCTTGATAATAGCAAGGTTCTCTTCAATGGTATTCATTGATTCAACAAAGTCGTTGATGGTGGCATCTTTTTCCTTTGTTAATTCAGTAAGTTGCTTGTTTTGCTCTCTTAGTTGCTTTAGTTCTTTTTGGTTACAAGCCACAAAAAGAGGCAAAATGAATAATGCAATAATTATTTTTCTCATCACAATAGCTTATTTAAGAGGTTTTATCTTCCTCTTACAGACTAAATACTGTGCCAGAATAGAATTAAGTTTTAAAACTGAATGGATATTCTGTTTGTAATATCCATAATAGCAAGTAAATAGGTGTTGTTGTGAAAGCTTGATTCTTGATTTACATCGATAATCTTATGTGTGTAAAATGGGGAATTAATCCACACATTATGAGGAGAAAGTCCCCAGATTGTCCTTTGTTTTACTTTGGAGCAAAACTTCATCCTCCCAAATTGAAAAGGGGATTCAATCTATTTTCTGTGAATTTCAATAGATTACTACTTAATAAAAATAGCATGTATTAGGAGTAGGTGAAGTGAGGCTCAAAAATTCTTATTAAATTTGGAAAAGCATTTATAGCTTGATAAAGAAAGAGTTCAAATGGGGAAAGCAGGAAAAACAAGAATTAAATTAAAAGTTATTGTAGGGTACGCATTGATTTTTATTGCTATTGGAGTATCCGGAATTATAGCCTACAACAGTTACAATAAACTTTTGGATTCTGTTTATTCCCTTTCCAAACCGGATGATGAGATCCTTCGGATGAACAGGATTCTAACCAACCTTTCGGAAGCGGAGAATCACATTCGAATTTATTCTCTTACCCGGCAACAAAAACATCTGAACAATTATGTAGTGAGGGTGGAATCCATTCAGGAGGAGTTGGATTCGTTAAAGACTCTTCAACCGATGCATCATCTGCCCATTTCTCTGGTCGACTCCATGCGCTACTTATTGGAGGAGAGATCCGAGAAGCTTACTTCATTTGTTAAGCTTAAGCGAGCCAAGGAGAAGATTAATTTTTCCCAGAAAGCCATACAGGAGTTGAACCGGGCTTCAGATACGATTGCCTCCGAAATAAGAACCACTACCACTACTACAACAGTGTTTGATACAGTTGCAACTCCAGTGGTTGTAAAAGAAAAGAAGAAAGGAATCCTGCGGCGATGGTTCTCCAAGGAGAAGGAGGTGGAGAAAGTGGATACTCAAAAAACCGTAGTGCAAAGAACTTTGGTAAAAGTTGATACCAGTTACGTTCCCCAGCCGGATAGCTTAATCAATAACTTGAAAGTGATTCTGCAGGATGTACGACGTGAGGAATTACGAAACAGGCGAATTCTTTCAAGAGAAGAGTTGCGCCTGATCGATGAAAATGCATTCATTCTTGGGAAAGTAAAATCCATATTGAAGCGTTTGGAGAAGAAACGATTGGCTCATCTAACCCAAAAAACCGAACATGCCCGACAGATTGCAAGTGATGCTATTTTTACCATCTCCATTATTATAATCGTTGGAATTGTACTGGGCTCTTTGTTTGTATTTTTTATTTTGAACGATATTACCCGAAGCAATTTCTACCGGAAAGAACTAATTATCGCTAAGGGGCATGCCGAAAAGCTGGCAAAGGTTAAGGAGGAGTTTCTGGCCACCATGAGTCATGAAATCAGGACTCCTTTGAATGCAGTGATTGGATTCTCCAGTCAAATGGATAAAACTCAACTCGACAAAAAGCAGAAGAGTTTTCTGGAGGCAATTAAAAACTCCTCTTCTCATCTTTTAGGCCTGGTAAATGAGATATTGGATCTTTCCAAGATTGAAGCAGGGAAGCTTAAGATTGAAAAGTTGCCTTTCCGACCAATTGAATTGGTTGAAAAGGTGCATGAGCTATTAAATAATGCCGCGGAAAAAAAGGGGCTGGAATTCTCCTGGGATTTTCAGGGTGATCAGAGCATAACTTTAGTAAGTGATCCTTTTCGGTTGAAACAAATTCTTCTGAACCTGGGAAGTAATGCAATAAAATTTACTGATGCGGGCAGCGTGCAGGTACAGGCTTCGGTTGTTCCGGTTGCAGGCAATCATGAACTAAGAGTAAGTGTTGAGGATACCGGAATTGGAATAGAGAAGGAGAAACTGGAAACAATATTTGAGGATTTTAATCAGGCGGATTCCTTCTCGGCCCGTAAATACGGAGGTACGGGATTGGGCCTTTCCATTAGCAGAAGGCTGGCTCGTTTGCTGGGAGGAGATTTGAATGTTGATAGTAAGTACGGTTCAGGATCTACTTTTACTTTAGTGCTAGCTTTGGAAGAAGCAGATGAAAGTGAAGTGGTTCTTCAGATTGAAAAAGAACTTGAGATTCCCGAATGGCTTAGGGCAAAACATTTCCTTGTGGCCGATGATGATGCCTATAGTTTACTACTTATGGAGACAATATTTGCCGGTTGGAATCTGAAAGCGGAATTTGTGAATGATGGTAAGCTGGCTCTTGAGAATTGGAAAGAGAAGGAATACGATTTGGTATTGACTGATATTCACATGCCGGGAATGGGAGGACTAGAGTTGTGCAGTAGGATCAGAAGCGATGTGGATACTAAGAGAAGTTCAATGCCTGTGATCGCTTTAACAGCCAATGTTCGTGAAAAGGATTTGGAAAAATACAAAGCAACCGGAATGACCAATTGCCTGGTGAAACCATTCGACGAGTCCAGTTTGTTAAAAGTATTGATCAGTTCCTTTGGGGAAGAGGTTGAAAAGTATGAAATAGAGGGAGGATCGCAATTGGCAGAACAAGCCAGTCCATTGTACGATTTGGAGGAAATCAAACGATTTACGGCTGATGACTCGGACTTAATAGTGCAAATCCTGGAAACTTTTGTGGCAGGAGCTCAACAGAACCTGGAGTTGTTACAAAAGGAACTGGAGCAGAACAATTACCTTAAAATAGGAGAATTAGCCCATAAAATGTTAAGCTCCTTTAATCAGTTAAAAGTGATACAGGTTGTTCCTTTGTTGCAGGAGTTGGAAGACTTGCTTCATCGGAAAGAGCATCAAACTCCCGACCAGCAAAGAGTAAAGGTCCTGGTGGAAGAGGTGATCAATTCCACCAAACCTATTCTTGAGAGATTGAAAAAGGACATCTCAGATTTGAAATAATCGAAAGAAACTTGATGTAAATAGATATCTGACGACTATTTATTTGCTTTTGATATTCCGATCTCAGGCTTCAATCCCATACTGTTTTATCTTATTGTATAGAGTCTTTCGATCGATATTTAAAAGACGGGCTGCCTTGGATTTGTTGTAGTTTACCTTTTCCAGAGTTGAAATAATCATTTCTTTCTCGTTGGCAGCTTTCATGGATTTTAAATCGGAGCTGGAAGTGAAACTTTGCATTTCAGTACTCTCTCGCAGAATTTCCGAAGGAAGACTGATGATTTCCACCTGATCCTCAAGAGTAAGAAGAACCGCTCTTCGAACGACATTCCGTAATTCTCTTAAATTTCCGGGCCAGGAGTAAGTGGAAAACTTCTGCAACACTTCGGGAGAGAAACCGCTGACCTCTTTTTCCAATTCCTGGTTGGAAAGTTCCAAAAAGTACTGAGCAAACAGTTGAACATCCTTTTCCCGCTCCCGAAGAGCCGGAACCGTAATTTTGAATTCATTGAGACGGTGGTACAGGTCTTCCCGGAAATTTCCTTCTCCTACGGCACCTGAAAGATCTTCATTCGTAGCTACTACAATTCTAACATTGACGTCAATATCCTTATTGCTGCCAATTCTGCGGATCTTTCGTTCCTGGATGGCCCGTAACAACTTAACCTGAATTTCATAGGACAGGTTTCCTATTTCATCCAGAAATAGAGTTCCGCCGTTGGCTGTTTCAAATTGACCTTCCTTGTCACCGATTGCTCCGGTAAAGGATCCTTTTACATGGCCAAACAATTCACTACCGGCCAATTCAGCAGACAGTGCTCCGCAATCAACCGCAACAAAAGGCTTTTTGCTGCGCTTACTTTCCAAATGGATGCGACGGGCTGCAATTTCCTTTCCGGTTCCGCTCTCTCCTTCAATAATTACCGACATATCGGTTGGAGCGACCAGTTTTATGTATTGATCGATTTGAAGAGCCGAGGAACTTTCTCCCCGAATGAATTGGAACTCCTTACGATCATCTGTTTTTTTCTTCTTTATTGTAGTAGCCTCTTTTTCCTTTTCCTCCGTTTTTTCCAGGGCCGACTTGATTAAAATGAGGATTTCATCGGGATTTAAAGGTTTGGCAACATATTCGAAAGCTCCCATTTTAATAGCAGATACGGCCGTACGGATATCTGCGTAGGAAGTCATGATAATCACCGGAACATAGGGATGAATGGCTTTTATTTTCTGTAGCAATTCCAGACCATCAAAATCAGGAAGGCGAAAATCGCTAAGCACCAGGTCATATTTCCCTTCTTCCAGCTTTTTTAAAGCCTCCCCAGCTGAAAAGGCCGTTTCAGCAGTATATTGTTTCCGCTTAAGCAGCGATTGCAACATCAGGCAAATCGTAGGGTCATCGTCTATGATTAGAATTTTTCTCATTCCGGTACGGTTTTATCTAAAATGCCGAAACAAAACATCTCTTACGGGAGATGGTTTCAATGCAAGTTGTCAGAACTATGAACGACCAGAAGTTACAGCTTCCTGTAATTCCCGGTTAATTCAAAATTACATAAAAAGAACGGATGCTAAAAATTCAAAGCATCCATTTTTGAAAATGTTGAAGGGGTACATGCCCCTTAGTTAATCTGGGACGTTTCCTCTTCCGATAGTACAAAATCCAATTGCTTTGCAGCCAAATTAGCACTGGCTACCCTTATCTTTACAGAATCGCCCAATTGATAGATTTTCCGGTGA
Organism: Marinifilaceae bacterium; assembly: GCA_041725895.1. Taxonomy (GTDB): domain Bacteria; phylum Bacteroidota; class Bacteroidia; order Bacteroidales; family Marinifilaceae; genus JBGRQA01. Next base: position 78,469 of record JBGRQA010000023.1, on the reverse strand, counting down.
TATCGCCCTACTATGCAGTAGTTGTCTTCATCAAATTCGTAGAAGTCATCCTCCAGTTCTCGTATTGAGACCATACCTTCGCACTTGTTGTCTTCCAACTCTACATAGAATCCCCACTCGGTTACTCCGGATATGGTTCCCGGGAAATCCATGCCGATTTTATCCTGCATAAACTCCACCTGCTTGTATTTGATAGAAGCTCTTTCGGCATTGGCTGCCCGCTGTTCCATCTCAGAACTGTGCTTGCATTTGTCTTCATACTTCTCTGCATTCACCGAACGTCCCTCGTCCAAATACTTCTGTAGAAGTCGGTGAACCATCATATCCGGATAGCGACGGATAGGAGAGGTGAAATGGGTGTAGAAGTCAAAGTGAAGACCGTAGTGACCAATATTTTCCGTAGTATATTCCGCTTTTGACATGGAGCGAATGGCCAGGGTTTCAACCAGGTTCTCAATATTCTTTCCTTTTACATCATGAAGTAATTGGTTCATAGATGAAGATATAGCCTTCGTATTGGCGGTTTTGATTCCATAGCCAAATTTCCGAATGAACTGGTTAAAAGAATTCAGTTTGTCCAGGCTGGGTTTATCGTGAGTTCGGTAAACAAAGGTCTTGGCATTCTTTCCTTTGGGAACTCTTCCTATAAATTCAGCCACCTTTTTATTGGCCAGAAGCATAAATTCTTCAATCAATTTATTGGCTTCCTTCGATTCCTTAAAGAAAACTCTTGTGGGTTTGCCCTTCTCATCAATTTCAAATTTTACTTCCACCCGTTCAAAATCGATAGCTCCCTTATCAAATCTTTTGGCCCGAAGTTTTTGAGCCAAATCATTCAGCAGATGGATTTCCTCTTTGAAGTCGCCTTGCCCGTTTTCTATGGTTTCCTGTGCTTCTTCATAAGTAAATCTTCTATCCGAACAAATGATGGTTCTTCCAATCCAGGAGTTTAGGATATTGGCTTTTTCATCCATCTCAAAAACAGCTGAGAATGTGAGTTTTTCCTCATTGGGGCGAAGCGAACAAATTCCATTGGATAATCTCTCCGGAAGCATGGGCACTACCCGGTCAACCAGGTATACCGACGTAGCTCTGTCATAAGCTTCCTGTTCAATCTTACTGTCAGGGGTAACGTAATGGGTTACATCGGCAATGTGAACTCCGATTTCCCAATTTCCATTCTCCAGTTTTTGCAGGGAGAGGGCATCGTCAAAATCCTTGGCATCCACAGGGTCAATGGTGAAGGTGGTTACATCCCGGAAATCACGGCGTTTGGCAATCTCTTCCGGCTCAATGGTATCGGGAATATCCTCGGCCGCAAGATTTATCTTTTCGGGGAATCTGTGGGGCAAATCGAATTCCGCCAGAATAGCATGCATTTCCGTGTCATTTTCTCCGGGCCTACCCAATACATCAGTCACCTTTCCAACCGGATTTTTCGATTTCTTAGGCCATTCGGTGATTTGTGCAATGGCTTTGTCGCCATGTTTAGCTCCATTCAGGCGCATAAGAGGGATGAAAATATCATAGGGCATCTGTTTGCTGGAAGGAACCAGAAAGGCATAGTTCCTCGACATTTCAATAACACCGACAAAGCTTGTCTTTTTCCGTTTCAAAATTTCAACCACTTCTCCTTCAGGTTGTCTGCCTTTTCTTCTGGCATACAAATATACTTTCACCTGATCTCCATGGAGTGCATGGTTCAAATTGCTTTGGGAAATAAAAACATCCTCCTCCACATCATCCGAAACGATGTAGGCGGTTCCCCTGGCCGTCATATCTACAGTACCGGTAATATGGCTTCCTTTGGCTTTAAGCTTAAATTTGCCTGTGGAGATTTCCCATAGATGATCGTTCTCTTTTAAATCATACAATACGGAAACAATCATCTGCTTTACGCCCATATCCTTAATTTTTAAGATCCGGGCCAGTTGTTTGTAATTGAACGTTAGGGACGGATTCTCCTCAAAGATGGCGAAGATATGATTGAGTAACTGTTGTTTGCTATATGAGTTTATTTGTTTTCTTTTTTTTCTTGTCATAATAAAAATGTTTTATAATACTTGCAGGAACAATATCTAAAACGTGACCTTTTACTTAAAGTTAGGATTTAATTTGTACTTTAGGCAACAGGGTTCTAAATTGAAACCTTTTTGGAAGTATATATAGAGCCTTTTCTATTCGTTTACTATTTTGTAAATTTGATTCAAGTCCCTGAAATTATGAAGCTAAAACTTTTGCAATTATTTCTTATTCTTGTTATTCCAGTAGTGTCGAATGCCCAATCCTTTGAAGTATTTAACGGGGATACCATTAATGTTGTAGATGGGAATAATTTAAAACAGGGCCGTTGGGTTGAACTAAATAATGCGGTAAAGATACAGGAAGGAAACTATATAGACAACAAAAAGCAAGGAATTTGGAGAAAGTATTATCTCAATGGGAACATTGCTCATAAGGTGACTTACAGGGATAATCGTCCGGAAGGAGCAATGTGTTTCTATTACGAATCGGGTGAGATTTTGGAGGAGGGGATCTGGAAAAACGAGCATTGGGTGGGAGAGTTCAAGTTCTACAATAAGAACGGAAACCTTTCCTACAAATGGCATTACAACGATGCAGGCAGACGTACCGGAGAGCAGAAGTATTACTACGAATCCGGAAAGATTAAAATTGACGGTTTCTGGAAGGATGGTGTTAAAGAGGGAGAGGTGAAGGAATTCTATCCGGATGGATCGGTAAAGTGCATCAAACACTATTCGCAAGGGAACCTGGACAAGCAAGGCGTTAAGCTTTTTGCTCAGGGAGAGAGAAATGAAAACATGATGTCTGAGAATTCTTCAAAGGTGGAAGTATTTGATGGGAATGGATATCATAAATTTTATAATAAAGAGAATAAACTAGACAGGGAAGGCGAATTCAGGAAAGGCAAATTGATTGATGGGAAACGATATTACTACGCCCAAAGCGGAGGCCTTAGCAAGACTGCTATCTACCAGAATGCTAAAGTTATTCGGGTAATTGAGCACAACCAGTAATTATTTTTGTAATTTTACCTCCCCTTAAAAAAATTCTTTCTACATACTATTTTGTTATGCAAGACAAGTTGTTAATTTACAATACGCTGAGTCGAAAAAAGGAACAGTTTAAACCGTTGAACCCTCCTCATGTAGGATTGTACGTTTGTGGACCAACGGTATATGGTGATGCGCATTTGGGTCATGCCCGTCCCGCTATCACATTCGACCTGGTATTTCGGTATCTGAAGCATTTGGGATACAAAGTTCGATACGTGCGTAACATTACCGATGTTGGGCATTTGGTTAATGATGCGGACGAAGGCGAAGATAAAATTGCCAAGAAGGCACGGCTGGAACAGCTGGAGCCTATGGAAGTGGTACAGTTTTTTACCGATCGCTACCATAAGAATATGGAAGACCTGAATACTTTGAAACCAAGTATCGAGCCTCGTGCTTCCGGTCATATTATCGAGCAGATGGAGCTGATTGATAAGATCCTGGAAAATGGATTTGCTTACGAGAGTGATGGTTCCATCTATTTTGATGTGGAGGCTTTCAGTAAGAAGTTCGATTACGGAAAACTATCCGGTCGCAAAATTGAAGAGTTGATGGCGAATACCCGCGAATTGGAGGGGCAAAGCGAGAAGAAAAACAGTTTCGATTTTGCACTGTGGAAAAAAGCCACACCTGAACATATTATGCGTTGGCCATCCAAGTGGAGTGACGGTTTTCCCGGGTGGCACCTTGAGTGTTCGGCAATGAGCCAGAAATACCTGGGAGGTGAGTTCGACATTCACGGAGGGGGATTGGATCTGCAGTTTCCTCACCACGAATGTGAAATTGCACAGTCTACCGCAGCTTATGGTCATGAGGCGGTGCACTATTGGATGCACAACAACATGATTACCATTAATGGTCAGAAGATGGGGAAATCTTTAGGAAACTTCATCACCCTTGATCAGTTATTTGGAGGAGACAATGACGTTTTGGAGCAGGCTTACAGCCCAATGACCGTGCGTTTCTTTATTCTGCAGGCACATTACCGCAGTCCGCTTGATTTCTCTAACGATGCACTGAAAGCTGCTGAGAAGGGATTCAACCGTTTGATGGCTGCCATTAAAACATTGAACAAAATCCAGACTTCCAACGAATCTACTGTTGATGTAAAAGCGTTACAGGAGAAATGTTACGAAGCTTTGAACGACGATATCAATACACCTATCCTGATTGCTCATTTGTTTGATGGAGTAAAATCCATTAACTCATTGGCCGATGGCAAAGAGAAGATCACGGCTGAGGATTTGGAGCAGCTGAAGAAGTTGTACACCGAGTTTACCTTCGATATTCTTGGTTTGAAAGAAGAGGGAGAATCGGAAGGATCGGACGAACTGCTGGGTAAAGTGGTTGAGTTGCTTTTGAATACCCGAATGGAGGCTAAGAAGAATAAGGATTGGGCTACTGCCGACCGCATTCGAGACGAGCTGACCCAAATGGGAATTGTTGTTAAGGATACCAAAGATGGCTTTGATTGGGAAGTTGCCAATTAAGCATTGAATAGAATCAAAAGCCTGGGTGATACGCCCGGGCTTTTTTTGTATATTTATCAGTAGAATGAGCCTGACTTGAAATAGGATTGGCCCAAGCATCTGTACAAAATAAGCTCTGAATGAAGAAACTATATTTCTTTCCGATAGCCTTTATGACTTTACTAATTGCCTGTAACGGTACAAGTGTAAACAAAAAGGGCGGGAATCTTCCGGGTAAGGAAAGCACGAAAGGAGAACAAATTAACTATGTGAGAAGTTTGCGACTGAAAAGTCCTGTTCGGAATACCGAATACTCCGAAGGGGAAGCAGTGCCGATTGTTGTTGTACCCCGAAGAAAAGCAGAATCCATTGATTCCTTACAACTAATAGAGAATGGGAAGGTTCGGCAAACCTTGTACAAGGCTCCATGGGAGGGACGCTGGATTCCCCAATCCAATAGGATGGGATCGCAAAACTTAACCCTGCTGGCTTACCATTCCGATGGGACTATCGGTAGAGTGTCTACCCGGATAAAATTAAAATCGGGAAAGGAACCACAGAAGTACGGTTTTAAAATAGTAAATACTTACCCGCACCGAAAGATCTATTACACCCAGGGATTGTTCTATCGTGATGGATTTTTGTACGAAGGAACCGGTCAAAGGGGAGAATCAACCATTCGCAAAATGAAGTTGGAAAACGGGGATGTAATTGTTCAATCCGATCTTGATTCCAATTATTTTGGAGAGGGAATCACCTGGTGCAATGGGAAGATATTGCAGCTGACCTGGACTTCGGGTAGTGCTTTCGTATACAATCCGGATGATTTTAGCCGGGTAGACAGCTTTGATCCCAAAACTACCAACGGACAGGGATGGGGAATTACCTGTGCCGGCAAGGAATTGTTTATTTCCGATGGAAGTAATGTAATTACCGTTCTCGACTCAAAAGATTACTCATCCAAACGGACCATTGAGGTTTACGACCATAAGGGTAAGGTGAAAAACTTAAATGAACTGGAATACATTCAAGGGAAAATATACGCCAATGTTTACCTTACTGACCGAATTGTAATAATCGATCCGGAAACCGGAAGGGTAACAGGTGATATTGATATGCGGGGCTTACTTACAACGGATGAGTACCGACGTTTGGTTAAAGGCGATGAAGTATTGAACGGAATTGCATGGGATAAGGAGAAGGACCGCTTGTTTGTAACCGGAAAGCGCTGGCCCAAACTATTTGAAATTAAGTTGGAAAAGAAGTAGACCGGGAGTAGAATAAGTATGTTTCCCAAATCAAACTTATCAAAAGATTACTCTTGTTAATTTATTTAAAACCATTGGCTATTTGTCTTTTACTTTTTGAAACAGCAAAAGACAAATAGTCAGTGGTTATTTTTGTTAGGCAAATACATATTTTCGTAAGGAGAACTTGGCCCAATGGTTTACTCTGCAATCTCCATACGTCCATGCTTCCTTTTGAACCAGGAGTTGGTGGTCGATCGCAACCCTTCGTATGAAGTCAATACTCCTTTTACCGATCCCACCAGAACCTTGGCTTCTACCATAATGGGAATACGGTTCTGATCGTTACTCATCCAAACCGTCATATCCTCCCCACCCTTAAACATGGTTCCTTTTACCAGTAGCGGAGAGAACTTCAAACATTCGAAACGTTCCCCGTTTTTCGCTTTTACTACATCAATACCAAGGTATCGTATGTAAAGAGAGTTGATTTCGTTGTCCACCAGCATGGTTAAGGGAATCTTATCCCCCTTTTTGTAGTTGGAGAAGTTGATGTTTCGGGCATAGTAGGCCACCGTTAGAAGATCAAATGTACAAGGTGTCAATGCCACTGTGTCCTGTAGGGCAGGTTTGCTCTTCTTTCTGATATTGGAATAGATTACCTGATTTTCGTAATCAAAATCATAAAGATGGCGGGCTTTGTATTTTGCCTCGTTGGTTTGCCGGTCGAAATGAAACGGTGCAAGAGTTGAAGGATCTACATAGCTGGTAAGGGTATCCCGCAGTTTGAAAAACCAGTCGAAAGCTTTCAGACTTCGGCCTTCGGCAGTGATTTTATAGGCTGGATTCCCCTTGTATTCCGAATCTCCAACACTAAGGTTTACTTCTCCTGCTGCAACCCAAATAAATCCCCAATTGTAATAACCGGTATAGTTTAACCGCTCGCCCGGTTGAAAGGCGAAGTTGCTTTCCAGGCATTGGCCCCTTGTACCCAGATAGGAGAATCCAAGTACAAGGAGAATTGCTATAGTTCGTATGCTTCTCAATTCGCTTATCTGTTTACGCTGCCAATTTTACTCTCAATGGCCTCTACCTTTGATTGGAGGCGATTGTGCTTGTTCTTCTGAATGTCGATATTCATGGTAGTGTAAACCCGGTTGGAATCCGGTTCCAATACCTCATAGGAACGATTGACAATATCCAGGGCCTGGGGAAGAGTATCGGTTTCGATAAGGGTTCCCATGGCAGTAAGTTGGTAATTGAAACCACTGTTGCGAATCAGGTCAATTACTTTACTTACGTGTTCACTTACGCTATCTCCCTTGTCGGTGGGGAAAATAGCAAATTCCAATAGTACAGACATAGGTTCTATTATTTCTTAAGTACTCAAAATATATAACAACTATAAGTTCCTTTCTCTTTTAACGAAAGAGGAACAAGCATAGTTCAGCTATTGTAATATCCAGTTCTCCTCCACGTCCCAGTTCGAACGTATTTTAATACTGTTCTTAAAGTAGTGAACTTGTTCGGGCTGAATGTTCTTGAGATAGTTTCCTGTATCCCATTTCCCATTGTCATTCTCATCCACAATGATTTTCACCAGGTAGGTTTCCGGATTCAAATAATCAAATACAACCTCCTGATCGGTGTAAATTCGTTTGCTCTGCACAATAGGTTCCTTTTCGCTGTCTTTTAGAACTTGAACGATTAAAGGAGCTTTTACATTGTTAATTGTCAGCAGAATTCTACCATAATGCTCAGCTTCCTGGGTTTTAAACTTCCGCTCGAAAGCTTTATTGTTTAGATTGTAGATGCTGGTAAAGGCTGCCGAATCAATGGTAAGTTTGTAATCGGTTTCCGATTGCCACTTATGGTTGATGCGATAGCTTCTCAAGTGTTCCTTGTCCTTTTGGAACGTGAACTTCTGCGGAATCTCAAGGGTATCCTGAAGCAGAAACAAATGAACCATTGCAGTATCGAAACGATTCAAAGGCTCTTCAAAATCCAGAACAATTTCCTTATTCAAATCGTGAGTTGAAGATATTTGGGCCTTCATTTCCAGTGAAGGACCTTCTATTTTAACATCTTTCTTCTTTTTCTTTTTAGCCTTTTTCGCTTTTTTAGGACTCTTGAAGTTTAGTTTAACCGTATCTCTGATGGTAACCAGTTGCATTAACGAGTCTGTTTTCAGGTATTGCAACTCGGCAAGAATGGTATCCCTTTGGTAGATTAACGAGTCGGTAATCCAGTAGCTGAGAGTATCCATGTTAGGGGTGCTCTCTACCATGTACCAATCATCACCTTCCTCAATACCTAGTAGGTCAATTTTTAGGTCGTCGGTACGTTTGGTTTTGAATTCAAAACTGAATTTTTCTCTTCTTGGACGATCGTATTTGGTTAGATATTGTTGCGGATCCTCCTCCGTGAATAGCATCAGATGAATATCTGCCGGACTGTAAAGTACATAGCCGCGTTGCATAACAGAATCCTTGGCAAGCGTATCAAGAGTTTCAACATATCGTGCTTCCGGTACAAACAATGTATCCAGGTAACCTACAGGTTCCGTAGGACTGTTGAATATGTAATCAAGATTGTTATCGTTAATTGTGATAATACGATAAGCTGTTTTTTTGATGTTGTTAATGGCAAAGTAACCGGCCGAGTCGGTTCGTGCAATGTAATTGGGCACTTCTTTAAGGGGAAGACTGTCGTTCTTGCTATCATAGATCATAACGAAAGCATTCTCAACAGGTCGTAAATTAAAGGCATCCTGAACGTATCCCCGAATACTTAATGTATCCATCTGTTCGCCGGTCGAAAAGGCATATTGAAAACCTTCCAGGGGATTGCCCTCATTGTTATCAACAATAGCATCAGCAAAATCCAGGGTGTAGGTAGTTTCCTCCCGCAAACTGTCGCCCAATTCAATAGTAATGTATTTCCCCTTCAATTTAATATTAGGTTTTTTCTTTTGAGGAGGCGACATCATAAACTTTTGGCTCATATCTTTGAGCACTACGAATTCGTCGAAATAGATCGAAATCTTTTTTTCTTCAAAATTAACGGAGTAATTTGCAGGTGAGGTTTTTTCCACAATCGGTGCTGCTTCATCTTTTGGCCCACCGGTAGGCATGCCAGGGTTGGCACAATATTGAAATAGAGAGATTGCTGCTGCAGCAAAAAACAGTTTGAAGAATATTTTTTTCAAAACGAATCAGTTTATTTTGGTTCAAAATACAAATTTACAAAGATTCAGTATAAAAATTAGTTATACCTATTGTAATAATGATTGAGCTATTTCAATTTAACAACTTTTAAGGTATACCGGTGATCCTTTCCAGAGTGATAGGTTTACCGGATGAAATAGACTCCTAACTTTGTGAATGCGCTGCCATGAATTTTACCAAAGTATCAAAGGCAATAGCCAGGAGATAGCCGTAGTTATTTTTACAAGCTATGCTTTTCCAAAGCGAATTCAGCTTGAAACCTTACAACTTTATAAAAAGTGGAAAGGAATCAGGGCTAAACTTAGGAAATCTTTATGGAAACCGATTAATTTAAGGATAGTTAGTTTTGTTAAAAAGGATGAATAAAGAAATAATGGAGAAGGGGGAAGGATTTTCTTCTGCGGGAAGAAGTGAAACAGTAGAGAAACTGGAAAACAAAGAATTTGATCTGTTTCTCAACGGGTGTGGTATTCGTGAAGCCATTACAGCACTCTATGCTTCTGCTGCCGGTTTACGGGTATTGTTAGTGACCGATGGAGATTTTCATCAAAAACTTTACCCTTTGGCATCAGAGGAGAATGCCCTGGTGCAATCCGGCGAAACCCGAAAGCTGCTTTCTCTGTTCCGCGAAAATGCTGCCCACCTGATGTTTCCCGACGAGTTTCTTTGCTTGTCGCAAGCACGGGGGGTACGTAGATCTTTGCAAACTTTCTTTGACCGGAAACGGGAAAGAATCTCTCTGGGAGATGTAAATCGTTACGAACCTTTGCTCAAAGTTAGTGAACTGAATTCTGTTTACCTCGACCGGGAATACAAATTGGATCCGGTTCGTTTGCTAATGGCTATACTTAAAAAAGCATCGGAACTTGGGGCAATTGTTTTGAATCACCTACAGTTAGAGTCGGAAGAGCAGGGTAGAATCCGTTTGAAGGATTGTTTAACCGGGTGGGAAGGAGAGCTATCGGCAAAAACGGTAAAGAGTTTTGCTCCTATTGGGTGTGAGGATGCAGTGAAGGAACTGCACCTTTTCGTTTCCAATCACAAGTTCCGCTTAAAGCGAAGCCTGAATGTTGAAGTTAATGACACGAATGTTCGTGCGGTTCGCCAACAGGATTATTATCACATGATTGTTAGTGGTGGTGACGAAACCAGGGAAGAAAGGCAAAAGCTTGCACTGAATTGCCTGAATGGGGTACTTACGGAAGTTGAACCGCTTACCCCCGAAGATATTCAGCGAAGCTTCGAAGTGGAGTACCACCCACAGAACGAATTGGGAAATTGCCTGGTGGAGGTACAAGGATTCTTCAAGCAAATGTTTGATATAAACCGGAGCCGGTTTCGGGAATTGGTGGGCCAAACACCTCTGGCTGGTTCCAATTTTAATGGGGAGACAGCAATTCACGAATTGATTCACTATGGTGACCAGCGTTACGACGAGGCCAAGCAAACCGGGATCTCAGCTTTGGCTTTCAAACCGGTTTTTTACCGTTATGGTTCCGATATTGAATGGCTCACCGAAGAGGCCTACCAATTGTGCCGACAGATACCGAAGCCCCAACTGCTTTGGAGGTATGTGGAGGCGAAGTACTTGATCGAAAACGAAATGGTATGCCATGCGCAGGATTTGGAGCAACGTGCTGCTGCCAATATCATCACCCGCGAGGAGATGGAAGAGCTCAAGGCAATGGGCTTTCCCCTCTTTTAAGGAATAAAGTTTTTAGTGTGTTTTTTTAAAATCCACCGAAAAAGGGGATAGCTTAAGCAACTTGCCGGGACGGAACCGGATCTTCAGTCGCTTGAAATTGCGAAAGGATACTTTCTGGGGAGCATCCTCGGTTTTAACTTCAGCGGCAAGGCTAAATATACCCAAATCACCTAGCTCCACCGATTTTCCCTGGGCCAGGTAGTGAGGAATGATTTGGGTTAAGGCTACCACCACCCCGGTAATATCTGCCGCACTAAGGGTAGATTTACGACTGAGGTCGTCGCAAACATACCGCAGGTTTACCTTTTCGGTACCAGTTAACCGTGGATAGTATATCTTTTCCCTGTTCTTATGGAGCGGATTAACCTGAGAAATGATTTTGTATTTCAGCATAACTTTACATTTTTACCTATCTTAAATTTAAATATATCCTAGGTAAAAGTCAATTTTAACCTGGGTGAAAATTTATTATATGCTAGGTCAAAAAGAGTAAGGAACAGCTTGTTATCTCTAAAAGGCCCTGTGGATCTGCTCCATTAATGCTGTGAGTTGCGGGAAAACCTCCTGTTCCTATTAATTGAATGTAGGAGGGATGAAAATGCGGGTTAGTATCTCTAATAACAAGTCTGATAAAGTACAGATCGATTGAACTACTCAAATTTGACCAATGAAAGAGTAGGAGAACAACCTTTACAGTAGGTTGTTATGTGTATGTTGAATAACATAAATATAAAATCGCTATTTGTTGGTATAGGATTTAGTTTTGTAAGTGTATATGTTTGTCCACCAAATTGGAATACCGCATATATTTTTTGAAAGGAATTTAAAAACGATTTTAATTTAAGAATGGAATTCTTCCGTAAAATAAAGCGCTCGGTTCTATTGCTGCTCTTCCCCGCACTTCTGCTGCTGATGGGGAATGCTGCTTTTAACTGGCACATCCACCAAATGGCGGACGGAAGCAAGGTCGTTCATGCCCACCCTTATCAAACAAGTGGAAATCCAGATCAGCCGGTTCCAAGCCACAAGCACTCCAGCAGCGAGTATGCTGGTATACAGCAATTGACCGGTTTTATTTTCATTGTAGCACAGGCCATTCTATTGGCTCTTCTTTTGGGTGTTTTCATTCAAAAGGTTTTCAGTTACAGTTACAGGGTCAAACTTTCTTCACAGATCCTGTTATTGCCCAACCGGGCCCCTCCAGCTTTGAGCTAATAGCCATCAGCTTACTTTATTGTTGTGGATACGTGTGTTTTTCAATGACGCAGGAATATCTGTAAAATTCCAGTAATTACTGTCTTCAAGTCTTTTGAGGTTCATCCGTATTCTACTGTATTGAATGGTAGGGGTATATGCCCTTTATACATATTTAAACGATATGAGCTTTTCTATTCGGGAACTTGTATTCGTTTCAACCATCTCTGTTTTAATAATCATTGTTTTCTAGTACAATAAAATCCTAATAAATGAGAACTGCATTATCATTTTTAACTTGTTTTTTACTCTTTGTATTTACCACATTAACGGTAAATGCCAATCCTACTGTAGTACGTACCATTCGTGGTAAAGTGTTGGATGCTAATACCCATAAGCCTGTTCCTTATGCCAACGTGGCGGTTGAAGGTACTTCAATTGGTGCTGTAACCAATTTTGAGGGGGAATTCCTAATTGAAAGAGTTCCTGTAGGGAAACACCATGTGGTGGCTACCTGTATCGGGTACCAAACATCTAAAAAGCCATTGTCTGTTAGTGTTGAGCGCAACGGTGAGCTGACATTCGAAATAGCGGAAGACTTTATTGGTCTCGACCAGGTGGTGGTAACTGCCGATCGTAACGCTGTTACTCGTAAAGACGCACCTGTAGTGGTAAACTCTATTTCCACCAAGTTGTTGGAGCAGACGTCCTCTGCAACCTTAGCAGACGGCTTGTGTTTTACTCCCGGTTTGCGCGTGGAGAACGATTGTAACAACTGTGGATTCTCCCAGGTTCGAATGAACGGACTGGAAGGACCCTATACCCAGATTCTGATCAACAGTCGCCCAATTTTCTCCGGTTTGGCCAGTGTATATGGTCTTGAGCACATTCCTTCCAGCCTGATTCAAAGAGTTGAAGTGGTACGTGGAGGTGGTTCTGCCTTGTTTGGAGGAAATGCCATTGCCGGTACAATCAATATTATCACAAAAGATCCGGTTCGCAACAGCTTTAAAGCCGGCGTAAAGTACGGTAGCATTGGTGTTGGAGTTGATGGAGCCGATAATCCAGTTGGGGATATGACTGCTGATTTCAATGCTTCGGTGGTTTCAGAAGACCGTAAAAGTGGTTTGTTCCTTTTTGGAATGAAACGCAATCGCGACGAATGGGATGCCAATAAGGACGGTTTCTCCGATCTGGTGAAGATTGAGAACCTGAGTGCCGGATTTCGTGCCTACCATCGGTTTGGTGAGTTGAGTAAATTAACTTTAGAATACCATGCAGTAGATGAGTACCGTAGAGGTGGTGATCAGCTCGATCTTCACGCTCATGAGGCCGAGGTGGCAGAGGAAGTGGAACACAAGATTCAATCCGGAGGATTGGTTTGGGATCAGTTCTTCAACAAGGAGAGAAACTCCAAATTGTCCTTTTATGCTTCAGGACAAACCATTGACAGGAAGAGCTACTACGGTGCCCGTAAGGATGATGGAACCCCAGATTACAGTGCTTATGGAAATACTGATGATTTGGCTGTATCTGCCGGAGTTCAGTTCTTTACTAAAATGGATAACTTCCTAATTGCTCCTGCTGATATAACATTAGGTGTAGAGGATGTGTACAACGAGTTGGAAGATAACAAGCTGGGCTATTATGATGCAGCTTCCAAAACAAATATGCCAACAACAGTTATTGCCGATCAGTCATCCAATACCATCGGGGCTTTTGCTCAAAGTAAATGGGATCTTGGTTTTGCCAGCTTTTTGCTGGGGGTACGTATGGATTCCTACGAAATTGAAAACTCAGTTGACAATAGCAGCTACTCCAATACTGTTTTTAGTCCGCGTGCCAATGTATTGTTCGACCTGTCACAGGCCATTCAGCTTCGTTTAAGTTACGCCAGAGGATTCCGTGCTCCTCAGATCTTTGATGAGGATTTGCACATTGAAGCTTCCCAGGCTCGTCGTGTAATCCACAAGAACAATCCGAATTTGAAGGAGGAGAAATCCAATAGCTATACCGCCTCTTTGGATTTCACCAAATCTTTTGGCCAGGTTCAAACCTACTTTCTGGTAGAGGGTTTCTACACTCGTTTGTACGATCCCTTTGTGAATGAGTATTCCGATGAGGATGGTGACGGAAACCTGGTTTCCCTTCGTCAAAATGGTGATGATGCTACCGTAACCGGACTGAATGTAGAGTTCAAAATTGCTCCTTCTCCCAAAGTGGATTTCCAAATGGGAATGACTCTACAAACAAGTGAATATGAAAAAACTGCCGATTGGGGAGAGGATGATGATGCTAGCAACAGTTCAACCGATAAGATTTTGAGAACACCAAACCGCTACGGTTACTTTGCAATGAACTGGAAGCCGGTTCATGAATTTACGGCTACTTTTAACGGTTCCTATACCGGCCCTATGCATCTGATCCACTTGCCCGGCGGAAACGATAAGTTTGGCAATGAAATCAAAACCGAAAGTTTGGTGAAAACCGATGATTTTATGGATTTCGGAATCAACCTGGCTTACCATATCGATTTGAGTGGAGATGTAAAAATGGAGTTTGATTTGGGAATGAAGAACATCTTTAACTCTTTCCAGGACGATTTTGATCGCGGTCCAGCACGTGATGCGGGTTGGGTTTATGGGCCTTTGAATCCCAGAACCATCTACTTCGGAGTTAAAATTGGTAATATATTCTAGTGGTTAGTATTGTATAGATCATGGTTAGCCCCGGAATTTCGATTCCGGGGTTTCCTTTTTTATAACGGTATCTCTAATTCCTTACCTTCGGAATTCTTGTAACTGTAAAAGAATAAACTCCTGTGTTTTTTGAATCTTCTTTGAGGCATTGACAAAAGAGGACGATATCGGTACAATTTTTGAAGAAAAATTGCGTAAATTAATAGGAAAGAAGTTTGTATACCAATGGTGTAGATTTTTCGTTGGGTCCTTTTTCTCGTATAAAATATATCTGTAAATTTGTAGGAATTTGTAATACAAAAATCATAGACAACCCATGGAGAATACTCAAAACACGAAGAGCAAGGATAAGATTTATTTAGGAGGATTAGCTGTTTTAGCGCTAATACTGATTGTTTTGGCCTGGATGTACTTCTCGGAACGAAAGGAGAACAAGCGATACATTGCAGAGATTACCACTGAAAAAGTTCAACTGGAAAATGAGTTGCGAGGATTGTCACAGGACTATGATTCTTTGCAAACCAGCAACGATACCCTAAACATTCAGTTGAAGAACGAACAGCAGAAAATTACTGAATTGCTGGAACGAATGAGAGTGTTCCGGAACAATTCCTATGCTGAGATCAACCGGTATAAAAAAGAATTGGGAACCTTGAAACAGGTACTGCGCAGTTATGTTGTTCAAATTGATTCCCTGAATACTCGCAATAAGGCTCTTACTGCCGAAAACACCCGTGTTAAGAAGCAAATTTCCTGGGTTAAGGAACAAAACAAACAGCTTGAGGAGACCGCAGAATCTATGAAAGAGGTGATTTCCAAGGCCTCAACTCTGGAAGCGATGAATTTGGCTTGTTATCCCATCAACAAGAAGGGGAAAACGGTTCGTAAGATTACCAAAACAGTAAAACTGAAATCGGAGTTTACCCTGAGTAAGAATGTGACGACCTCAACCGGTGCCAAAATGATCTATATGCGCATTACCCGACCTGATGAGGTGGTTTTGAGCAATCCCGAAAACCTGCTGTTTAAGTTCGAAAACGCTGATTTGGCCTACTCGGCCCGACGTGAGATTGATTATGAAGGCGAACGATTGGATGTTGCTATTTTCTGGGATAACGATGGCAGTCTAATCAAAGGAGAATATACGGTTGATATATTCACCGAAGGGAATCATATCGGTTCAGCCAAGTTTACTTTGAAATAAAGAATTAGATTATTCTATACAAAAAATCCATCCCGTTGAGGGATGGATTTTTTTGTATTCTTCTTTTTAGTATGTACCTGTAAGTGGAATGACAATACGTGGCATTTGATCTAATTCGTACAAAGGGATATATGTACCACTTTATTTGGAATAGGAATACAATCTATTTAAAGATGGTTCTTGAACCAAATGCCCTGAAGCCAATAACTATCGATACACAACCACTTTCGATCTGATTCTCATGTTCGCTGTCCGGTACCAGAACACGGATAATGAAATCGTCGGTATCCTCAACCATGAAATCCCAGAAGCTCACATAACCTTCATCTTTGCTATCGTATAGAATATTGTAATCAGTATCCAGTAGCTGGAATTGCAATTGTCCCAGATTCTCTTCCCCGGTGACAAGGATTCTGTATTCCTGGTTTTGGTAAAAGGTGAGTTGCAATTCTGCAGTTTCTCCCTGATTCAGGACTGCATTGTTCATTTGTCCATTAAAGGTATATGGCGAAAGTTTTGGGAGACACTCTTTCTTGGTAAATTCGTTGCATTGAGCCTTTACCCCTGAATGCGCAGTGAAGAGGAAAAGGAGAAGTGCCATTATTTTTAAAGTTAGCTTCATGTTTTTGATTTTGGTGGCAAAAATGGCTATAAATTGGTTGGTCTGTAATTTTATAATTGAATGAGTTTTCCTCGCAGCCTATCGTTGAGCTCTTTGATTTCAAGAAGTAAACTCGAAGGAATCTGATGAGTAACTTTGTTGCGAATAAAGGTCTTTCCCTTCTGCTTTTCTACCTTGGTGTTGGGAGATCTTTTACTTTTGATCTGGTTAAACTTATTTTCCAGTTCTCTTAAATCGGGTAGTAATTTTGCAATTTTGGGTTCGTCGGGATATTGGTTTAGCAACTTCACAAGATTCTTAACCGAATGTTTCTGTTGAACGATTAGATCGATTAATTCTTTCTTGGATTGATTCAGCTCCTGTATATTAGTGGCCAGGTAGAGAGTTTCGACCCATCCTCCGAAAATAATGAGTGAAGCCGTCCCCCCTCTTTGATTTTCCTTTAGGTAACTATCCGAATTGGTAAATGTTTCGGTGATGATTTGCACAAGAGAATCCCGATTTTCGATGTTGGATTCAATTCTTTGGGCCGTTTTTTTCTCTTGCTCTTCAGGAATTCCTAACTCTCTGGTGAATTTCTTGATAATTGCCAGGTAGCGGGCAGCATCCTGAAATTGTTCGTAAATTCGAATATAACTTAAATCTGCTCCATAAACCCCTAAATTGAGGGATAGATCAGCTTGCGATAAGTAGTTTTCCGCATTGGAAACCGGATTTAACAAATCTGGATTGTAAGCCAAATTCATTGTTTCGATAATATTAGTTACAACAATAGGTGAAGGTATATTATAGAATATACTTTTGACCTGTTTGCTTCCTCTATCTCCGGTAATCTTCTGAGTTTTTAATTGATCTTTCGTTGTTTTTTTCTGTGTGTTTTGACAGCTGTAGGCTAGAAAAGAGCAGCTTACGAGTAGAAACAGAAAAGTCAATTTTATGAGTTTTGATTGCATAGCTCTATGGGTTTCTCTGATGTTTTTAGGATGAATGTAATATAAAGTTATATTTTTATTAATGATAATCAAATAAATTAGTGTTTTAGCAGGATAAGAGCACTATTTCACGAACCAAAAATAAGACTCTTCGTACAATTAATTTTGAAAATTAACGGGGAAAATATATGCGGGTAGGTATTATTATTGGAAGAATCGGAGGGGTCGATGGAGTGGCCCTGGAAACCGAGAAATGGGTAGAGGTCTTGCGGAGAATGGGGCATGAGGTTTATATTGTGTCAGGCCAGTTCGAGGAGCGAAAAATGGATCCGAACTTTGAAACCCTCATTCCGGAAATGTCCTTTTTCTCTCCGGAAAGCTTTTGGGGACAAAAAAAGGCCTTCCACTTTCCGGATACCAACCTGGACGAACTTCTGGAGCATATCCACTTCTATGCTGATTTGATTTCCAAAAGACTGATTCAATGGGCAAACAAGAACTGTATTGATGTCCTGATATCAGAGAATGCCTCTGCCTTACCTGCCCATTTGGAAATGGGGTTGGGAATTAAAAAGGCGGTAGAAGAACTTGGGTTGCCCACTATTACTCATGATCATGATTTCCATTGGGAAAGAGGAGACCGCTACCTTTCCCCTCATGAGGAAATTAATGATTTGGTTGATGCCAATTTCCCGTTACGTTTGCCTAATGTTTTTCATGCTGTAATAAATACTTACGGACAGGAAACCTTAATGAATCGTTTCAACAGGAACTCCATTGTAGTGCCTAATGTTATGGATTTTAACATTCCATTTGGCTTTAAAGGGGATCACAATAAAAACCTGAAAAAAAATCTGGGTCTTGATGAGGAGGATATTATTTTGGGACAAGTTACCCGAATTGTTCGACGGAAGGGGATCGAAACCGCCATTCGTTTGGTACAACTTCTGGATAATCCCAGAATCAAATTGGTAATAACCGGGAGCCATGCCGATGATGAGGGGAATCTTTACTACAATGAGTTAGTTGATTTAATTCACAACCTGAAACTGGAGGGACAAGTTTTGTTCAGTTCACATATTATTAAAAACCGACGACAAAGAATAAACCATGGAACTGCGTATTCCTTGTCGGATGCTTATGCACATGCCACAGCCTGTACCTATTTCAGTACCTACGAGGGCTTTGGAAATGCTTTTGTAGAAGCGGTTTTGGCCCGTTGTCCCATTTTTGTTAATAATTATAAACCGGTGTACTGGCCGGATATCGGGAGTAAAGGATTTAAAACCGTAATGTTGGAGGGCAATGAGATTACAAATCAAGCCCTCCGGGATATGAATGAAGTTATCTATAAGCCTCAACTGAATCATGAAATTGGTGAATTTAATTTCCAGTTGGGTAAAAAGCTCTTCTCTTTTGATACTTTGGAACAAAAGCTTGAAGAACTTTTGGATTGGGCTCGGAATTTCCCTAAAAAGGATTAGCCTGAAACCTGTATGCCAAATCCCAGTTCTTTAACTCTGTCTGCGATTTGATTTAGTTCGTCCAGGGGAACTTTTTTCAGATTATCAGCAGGTGTATCTCTGGCAATGGTATATATCATTACCTCTTTGGGTTGAATGCGCTCAAGGTGTTTCAACCAGGCTACAAGTTCTTCCTCTGTGGTATTGTCAATTGGTTGGCCATTGTAATTTCCGCGCAGGAATAGGGTTTGGATCGTTACATTGCCTTTGAACTTGGAAAGCAATTCAATTGTTTTTTCCAGGTTAAAACTGCCCATTGGTTGATCAATGGTTTTGATGGTTGCCTCAAATCCTCCATCCAATTTAAGAATGTTGTCTTCCACTCGGTTGAGAGCATTAAAAACTGATTCTTTCTGAATCATGGTAGAATTGGAAAGGACTGCAATTCTGGCATTGGGGAAGTGAAGATCTCGAAGCTCAATGGTATCATTGATAATGCCTCCAAAATCAGGATGAAGAGTAGGTTCACCGTTTCCTGCAAAGGTAATTACATCTGGAGCTTCATTGTTGTTTTTCATTTTCAGCAATTTGGCCTCCAACCTCTCTCTTACCATATCTCTGGGGTGGAGTTGAATCTTTTCTTTGTAGCTCTTCGGATTCCAACCGCATTCACAGTAGATACAATTGAAACTACATAATTTACAATCGTTGGGCAGTAGGTTTATTCCTAAAGAAACTCCCAGTCGTCTGCTCTTTACCGGGCCGAATATGATTTTATCAAAAAGAAATGTTGCCATGAATTTTGCTTTAACTGCCCAAATTTAGGCAATTTCATGGATTGTAGCGTGAATTAAAGATTTTTTATTGGGGGAGTGATATTTATCATTGTATTTTTACGGCGATTTGTAATATTTTAGAATAGCAAATGTAAACCTACAAAAATGGAAAGACCAATAAAGCCTTACCTGTGGAAGAAGGAATATGAACTGGATGTGAAAATCCTTGATGAGAGGCATAGGAAGTTTCTGGAAATTGTAAATCAGGTTGTAGATGCCATTAATGACGAAAGGGAAAAAGAAGAATTGCCTTCCATTTTCTTCAAATTAATGGATTATGTGGAGAACTACTTTTTGACTGAGGAGATCTATTTTAAAGAGTACCAATTCTGCGATTTTGAGAAGCACCAGGAAGGGCATAACAGTTTTGTCAAGCGCATTGCTCAGTTCCAAGATGATCATAGTCAGGGAAAGGAAGCGGTAGCCTATGAACTGCTGGGATTTTTGACCTGGTGGATTCAGGATCGAATTCTGAAATATGATGCAGATGCAATTAAATTTTTGAAGGAGAACGGGATTGCCTAAACCAATACCTTAACTTTGCTTTCAGGTTGCAGCTTAAAATTGAAAAGGTCTACTTTGGTAATCAAGTTAACTCCCGGTTGCTTACCCAAATCAAAACTTCCCAGGGTCTTTTCTTTGCTAAGGGCAGTAGCCCCGTTAAGTGTTGCCCACTTGAGAATTTCCTCCAAAGAAAGTTCCGGGAAAGCGATCTGTAAACATTTCATCTCTTCCAGAATGGATAATTCTTTGTGGACGGATAGATTTCCGGTTCCAAGGCATAAGTTGGGTGCCTTTTGCAGGTCTTTCAAAGCAGGCAATTCTTCATAGAGAAATTGGTATAGTCGGGGAGGTAATACGGTAAAAGTTTGCAAGGTTTTTTGTTCCGGAATATCGGTTTTTTTTGAATCCCAAACGACAAGTCTTTTTTCAACTTCAAGTTTTAAATCAACCAAATTCGTTGTTACGGAGGATTGTGCAATTGTAGTTACTTTACTCCTATTTAAGTATTCGTTCCAGTTTATACAATAACCATCCCAGAAGGGAAATGTTTCCATTCCCTCATTTTTATAGGATTGAGATCTTTTTATTTGTTTTGTTAAGATTTCTTCAGTTTCATCAGAAAATTGCATGAAATTTAGGAATGCTTTGGTTGAATTCCTTTTCGGAGAAATACTGGCTTCAGAGGAGAAAAAATCGGCACAAGCTGCTGTTCCGTAGAATTTCAACTGGTTTAAGCCTTTTGTAACAAGGGCGTTGTTTACAAAGTCCGATTGGTTGTAACTTTCATTGAATTGTTTGTAGAATTCAGCAATATTCATGCTTTTATGGAAAAGCTCATTATGCCCTCCTGCTTCCAATTGGCAAAAACAGTCTACAAATCCGGGAACAATTATGCCACTGTGATATTCAAGGTTCGCAATTTCCCGGAAATTTCCTTTTGTATCGATTACCTCTTGAATCCGATTCTCATCATCCAGTACGAGGATTCCGTTTTTTAAAAAACCTTCCTTACCGATGTAAAGATAGTTGGCCGTAATTTTTCTCATAATTGAGTTCTTTTCCAACCTTATTGCAATAATTCTTTAGGAAGTCTTCGCTTTCTTTTGGGTTGAATTTGCGGATTGTAAATCTTTATTTTTCGAATTTCAATATTTTGATTGAATTCATTATCGGAATTCGATCGATAAAGGAAATTTCCACGCAAATGTGTAAAGGTAGAATCGGTAAATTCCAGCTTGGTTTCATAGCTATGAAATTTCCCATCCTTGATTAACTCTATTGGTTCGAATTGAAGGCTTTCCCCTTCTTTAGTTTTATTGGGTTTCCAGAAATATGCCTGGATTTGAGGATCTAGGCTCTCATCTTCCTTATTAATTTTAACTTCAGCATATACGGTATAGAAACCTTTTTCTTTGACAGGAATATTGAACTTTAGGTCTCTAGCTTCCTCTTTGTTAAATTTCCATTCGTTTTTTCCTGTCCAAAGATTTACGGTGTCTTTCCTTAGATGGGCGTTTTTGGACTGGATTTTAAGTTGTGTTTCCAGTCGATTGAGGCTGTCAATAACTATTTCGTAGATCCGATCGAAATCTGCATTGTTTTGTGAATAGTAATTGATCAGGCTATCGAATCCTGTTCTGGAGATTCCATGCTTCTGATAAATGGAGTTATAGTAATGGCTAGGTTTATAGTCATTTCTTCTGGAATAGATGTTTTGGGTGGTCATAGAGGCATCGGCCAGATGAATGTCAATGAGGATTTGAATGAACTTTTCCTCACTGATTGTCTGCTGTTCTTTGGTCGATGAATTACAGGCCCATAGCATCAGGCTTGTTAGAAATAAAACAAGAACTTTTTTGTACATACAGGTAATTTCTGATAAAATTTTTGATTCCGGCGGTAAAGATAAGAATTCAGGATGGATTAATCATCGCTAAACCATTTGCTTTAGTTCTTATATATCCCTGATTTTTTGGTATAAATCCGAAGCAAAGACAAAATTATTTAATTCCTCATTCTGAGTGTGGAAAATTTCCTCTTTGGTTCCTTCCCATGCTTTTCTTCCTTTGTTTATGAAAATAATTTTCTCTCCAATCTCCATTACTGAATTCATATCATGAGTATTTATAATCGTAGTCATGTTGAATTCCTTAGTGATTTCCTGAATCAGGTTGTCAATCAAAATTGCGGTTACCGGGTCCAAACCGGAATTGGGTTCATCGCAGAATAAGTATTGGGGGTTTAGAGCAATGGCTCGTGCAATGGCCACTCTTTTTTGCATACCTCCACTAATTTCGGAGGGATACAGCTTATGGGCCTCCTTAAGATTAACGCGATCCAAACAGAAGTCAGCTCTTTTTCTCTTTTCTTGCAGACTTTTCTGTGTAAACATATCCAGGGGAAACATTACATTCTCTTCTACTGTTAGTGAATCAAAAAGTGCACCTCCCTGGAATACCATTCCCATTTCTTTTCGGATTTCCTTTTTCATTTGGAAATTCATCTCGGTGAAATTTCTTTCGTTATAGAATATTTCCCCGGAATCAACCTCATGTAATCCGATAATTGATTTGAGTAAGACGGTTTTTCCTGAACCACTTTGCCCAATAATCAAATTGGTTTTTCCCGACTCAAAAGATATGGATATGTCATCCAGTACCTTATGGGTTCCAAACGACTTATTGATATTTCTTAATTCGATCATTGCAATAGCATTTGAGTGAGAATTAAATTAAACAGCAGGATCAGTATACTGCTGTTTACCACAGCTTTGGTGCTGGCTTTGCCGACCTCCAGGGCACCGCCGTTCACAAAATATCCAAAGAAAGCGGGAACAGAGGTAATAATAAAGGCAAAACAGGCAGTTTTGATCAGAGAGTAAGTGATATAGTAAGGAATAAATCCAAACTGAACACCATAGATAAAGTCAGGAACAGTAACTACGCCAGAGAATACTCCTGCAGCCATTCCTCCCAATATTCCTACAAAGACACTAAGTATATACAGGAAAGGATTGATGAAAAGTGCAGCAATAATCTTTGGGAGTACCAAATAGCCGGCAGAATTGATTCCCATTATTTCGAGAGCATCAATTTGTTCACTAATTCGCATTGTTCCAATTTCCGAAGCAATGTTGGAGCCAACTTTTCCAGCCAGAATTAATCCAACAATTGTGGATGAAAATTCTAAAATCATTGATTCCCTTGTGGTATACCCTATCAGATAATCTGGCAGGAGTGGATTATCCATATTATAGGCAGTTTGCAAAGCAATTACGGCTCCCATAAAAGAAGATATAATTACCACGATTCCGATGGAATTGATCCCTAGTTTGTGAATCTCTTTCACGACTTGTGAATAGTACAAACGACTTTTTTCCGGTTTGGCAAATACTTTCAGAAGAAATCGAAAGTATTTTCCGATGAGTTCAAATAAGTTCATGAGTTGAATTCTTTATGATAAAATTACAAATAATTTGTTTAAGTCAGGCGTTTACAGGGCTTAAACCATCATTTAGACCCTGATATAGTCATATTCATTTTTGAAATCTACGTGCTTTTCAGTAATTTAGAAAATGATAAAATGAACTTGTATTTGGAGAGCAAAGCTTCAGATAACAGAAATTTCAATAGCAAATGGATAAAAACAATTATTGCGTAATTATGGCCGGAGGAGTGGGATCTCGCTTTTGGCCATTAAGCAAGTCCTCCCGCCCTAAACAATTTCTTGATATTCTCGGCACTGGAAAAACTCTCATTCAGCAAACTTTCGAACGGTTTCAAAGTTTGTGTCCTGTGGAAAATTTCTTGGTTGTAACTAATTCTTCCTATAAGGATTTGGTGCTGGAACAATTGCCTGAGCTTCGGGAAGACCAAGTTCTACTTGAGCCTCTCCGTAGAAATACAGCTCCCTGTATCGCCTATGCTAATTCGCGAATTCAGAAGATGAATCCCGAGGCAAGAATAATAGTAACACCGGCTGATCATTTAATTTTAAAGGAGCAGGTTTTCCAGGAAGTGATTGAGCACGGATTGGATTTTGTGGGAAAGAATGAAGAGTTGTTGACCTTGGGTATTCCTCCCTCCAGACCTGAAACTGGATATGGCTACATTCAGGTGAATGGCAAAATAGTTACCGGTTACTCCAATTTATTTGCTGTTAAGACTTTTACTGAAAAGCCTCATTTGGAGATGGCTCAAATTTTTTATGAATCGGGAGAGTTTTATTGGAATTCCGGCATTTTTCTGTGGTCGCTTAAAGCTATTGAAAAAGCTTATCAGAAGTATTTGCCCGAGATGAGTACTTTGTTTCAGAATGAAAAGAACAGTATTGGGTCGGAATCGGAACAAGCGGTTATTAATAATATTTATGCCGAATGCCAGAATATCTCCATAGATTATGGCATCCTCGAAAAGGCCGAAAATGTTTTTGTGCAATGTGCTGATTTTGGTTGGTCTGATTTGGGCACCTGGGGTTCTTTGTATGAACATTCACAGAAAGATGATAACAAAAATGTGATCCAAGGGGAACAAGTCATGCTTTATGAGGCAAAGAATTGTATGGTGAATGTACCCAACGATAAATTGGTGATTATTCAGGGGCTTAAAGACTATATTGTTGTGGAGTCTGAAAATTCTTTGTTAATCTGTAAAAAGAAGGATGAACAGGAGATACGAAAAATTGTGAATGACGTAAAATTGAATAAAGGTGAAGAATACGTTTGATATGGAATGATATAAAATAAAAAAAGGCCCATATGGGCCTTTTTTTATTTTATGTTGTGAGGGCATTAGAATTCCCACAAGTCATGTTCAAAAGTTTGGATATCATTCTTAATTCTTTCGGCTTCCAGCATTGATTGGATTCCAAGCGTATAGTCGTTAATTTGACGGTTGTTAAATACGTTTGAAACTTGAGTAATAAAACTGCTGAAACGTCTTTTCATGAACAGGTCATCAAAAGAATAGCGGAAGGCATCATTGAAAGGATTAAAAACTTCATGCGATGCGAATAAGGAGCGTACTTCTGGGAAATATACCCAGAACAACTGCTTACGCTGAACACCGTCCATTTCAGATTCTCCTTCTTTTACATATTCACGAATTGGGCAAAGGCCAATTATTCGGACCTGAAGTGTTGATGTTTGCTTGTCGAAAAACCATTGTTCTTTTACAAGGTAACGTTTTACTTCGTCAGAATGCATTTCCCCCGCGATGATTTTCTGCTCCAATTCTCCGGTTAATCGATTCCGTTGTCTGATGGTATCGTCCTCGGCATCGAATTTGGTGCGAATTTGGTCCATGGTCATGGGCATTTTAAATTCGTCATCATTGGTATCGTAAGCAGTTAAGCCTTCATTTTCTATACCGTAAAGCAATAGGTCGATCATGCTGTATCGATCGTCCTGTTGTTGTGTGGGATAGTAGAGGGGAAGATTCATCTTCTCTCGTAGGTCAATAATTCTCCACACTAATTTAGACCACATGATGTCCGATTCACGAATGTTCGCAAATGGAATCGGTTTACGATTTTTTATGTGATTTTTCTCGTAAACACTGGTTGCTATGGTTTGTGCGGTGGATACTTGACTGAATCCACAAAACATTGCTAAACCAATAATTAGTAATAAGGCTTTTTTCATGATATGTAAATTTTATTACTTAATTCGGAATGAAATAGCTGGTAATTTTCGGGTTTCCCCATCAGGACCTTCTGCCCGTATATCTTCAATATATACTTTTTTATTTCGGGTTAAAGTTTTTAGGAGTGCTATTTGTTCTCGGGTAAACATGTCACTGCGTGATGTTTCATCACGAGTATACCCTTTTACAATAGTACTCACAGTAAATCCGGTAATTTTGAATTTTAAATCAAAATCAAAATTATCCAATACTGCATCTACTCCGGTTTGTGCCAGCAATATATTCTTTTTGATTGACCCTCCATTTTTCCCGGCTACTTTGGCCACTGGATCCGGAATGGGTTTTACACGGAAATCAACCGATTTTAGTGGTTTGTATTCCCCATCAAAATTTGCATCCACCGTAATTTTTGCAACCCGGAATGGAATGTCAGGACGTACTACAAAAGCGTTCCCATTTTTTGAAATCTTTCCATTGGTCATTCTTGCCCGAATTCGATCCATTGGAATACCAGGAACCGAAATACTAACCGGGTTATCTACTCCTACATAGAAAACGTTCATTTTAGTAGGAGAGACCACTACATTGGGTTCTGCCACCAGGTATTTACTACTGAAAGTATATCTTTGTTCTTTTCCTGAAGGAGTTCTGTAGCGAATAACACCTCCCCATTCCTTTTCACCAACTTCGTTTGCCTTAACACGGAAAATCCCCTTACCATCCTTAAATTTGGTAATCTGCGTTCCATTATTCAGGTAAATGCGCGGCGTTAAGGTTGTGTCCTGAGCTGCCAAAAAGATTTCAGCTTCGTATTCATCTCCCTTTAAAACGTAGTTCGATTTGGCGAATACTTCTGCATTCAACTTGTTAAACTTGTACGACTCTGCTTCAATTTGATTGTAAATGTAATTGATCACGTCCGACTCCGTATTCCGGATATCACTTTGAAGTTTGGTCAGCAGGGTTACCGCTCCTGCCAAAGGAATATGTCCGAATTGATGAGATTCCCAGGTTGGAATCGCACCATCCTTTGCCGGAGGATGAGAAGTATCCAAGGTTTCCATCATCGCGTGGCGAAGCGTAGAATCTTCCTCACTAACTCGTGATAAGATGTATTCCCGGTAGCTTTCGATGGCTTTACGTAATCTTGTACCATTTCGATTAACAATCATGACTTCAGCCGCCACGTCAATATTATCTTTTTTCTTGATATTGTTTACATCAGCTTCCGGTCCATCAGCTTTTTGAACGATGATTTGTTTCAGGTCTTTAATATACCGAAACAAGCTGTCGGATTTTTGTCGCACAACTAGTGCTTGTTCTCTTGCTGAGGCTACTTTTGAAGGATTCATTCTGTAGGCTTGCTCAAAGGAAGCATACATTTGATCATTTTTTTCCTCAAAAGTTTGTATGGTTTTAACAATCCCGTTATCAATAATCGTAAAGGCCTCTAATACTTCGTTCGAAACATTTATCGCCAACATTGCTGTCAGAAATAAATACATCATCCCGATCATTTTTTGTCTCGGCGTCTCTTTACAGTTCGTTGCTCCCATTTCTGATCAGATGTTCTATTTTTTGTATTAGTTACGATTGTTGTTGATATCCATGGCACTCAACATATTGCCATAAATATTGTTTAGGGCCGAAAGATTTTTGTTCAGCTGTTCGGTCTCCTTTCTGTACGATTGAGCGTTTTCCAAAGAGGAACTCAAATTTTCAAGAATCTCATTCATGTTTTTATGCATTCCCTGAGATTTTTGAATTTGCTCATTGGTGTGATTGAGTTGTAGCTCGTAAACTGAATTTAGGGAAGACAGATTTTTATTCATGTTTTCCAATTGCAGTTTGTAATCGCTATTATTTTGAGTTAATTCTTCAAAGTTCTTACTAAGCGATTCATTTAAGGTTTTATAGGACTCCAAGACTCCGTTCCCGGAAGCATTTATTTGCTGGGCCAATTGAGAGCCTGTCTGGTTCATTTGTTCTGCTACATTTTTTCCTGAGTTGGAGATAACATCTGCTGTTTGAGAATAACTATCTACAAGCTGGCGAGCAGAGTTGGAAAGGTGCTCTGTTGACTGCAGGTAGTTCTCAGATAGCTTACCAACCGATTCTGAAGCCGAATTCATTTTGTTGACATAGTTTTCTGTTGCCAGAGAAGCGTCTGAAAGGTCAGCTAATTTTTCTGCTGTTTTGGAAAGTTTGCTTAATCCTTCCTGTAAATTGACGGTTGATTCCGGATTTGTGCTCATATTTTCCAGCAGGGCTTGTAATTGTTCAATCCCTTCAATTTGAACGTTACCAGTTCCTCCTCTTTCTCTTGGTTCTAACCCAATTAATTCAGGATATACTAAACTCCAATCGGGTTGTTCATGTGGGGGTTCAAAAGCGGAAAAGAAAAAGATTATCACTTCGGTCATCATACCAACGGTTAGCAACACTCCGGCGTACGGGTAGTGCTGGATTTTAAACAGCGCTCCAATCAATACAACTGCAGCACCCCAACCATACACATAGGCCATAAACTTCTTCCAACGAGGTGATTGTACAAGTTCCGTAATATTCATGTTAGTTTGTGTTTTTTTTAACAGATCTAATAAAATAGTTTATAGTGACTTACTTACGGCCAAGGAAAGTACGAACACAGCGGAATCCAATGTAGGATTTGGCAGTATCCTGATATTCGTAAGTTCGAGTGGCATTTTGTAAGAAATATCCAATATCTTTCCAGGATCCTCCCCGGATTACTTTACGTTTGAGTGCCGGAGGATCATCCGGTAGGGCATTGTACTCGTAATTCGGATTCAAATCGTGAGTAAAGCTATAGGCTGATTCATCAAAGGCACCAGACGTCCATTCCGCGACATTACCTGCCATATCATACAAACCGAATTCATTAGGTTCGTAACTTCCAACAGGAAGTGTTACCAGACCTCCATCGTCAACATAGTTTCCACGAAGGGGTTTGAAATTGGCAAGGAAACAACCTTTATTGTTACGGGTATAAGGACCTCCCCATGGATACATGTTTAGATTTAAACCACCTCGGGCAGCATATTCCCATTCTGATTCGGTTGGAAGTCGGTAGTCCTGTACGGGAGCATCTCCTTCACTTCTTAAAGCAGAATTGTGGTAACGAGTTCTCCAGATACTGAAGGCTGTGGCTTGTTGCCAGGAAACTCCAACTACAGGATAGTCATCGTATCCGGGATGCCAGAAATATCTTTTTGTCCATGGTTCGTTATAGGAGTAGGTGAAATCGTGGATCCAGCAGAGTGTGTCCGGGTATACATTGATCACTTCCTTCATAATAAACGAAGAGCGATCCTCAATGTTTTTCCGTCCTCCCTTGTAGTCATCGACCATTCCCTCGTAACTGCCCGATTGGTAGTTGTAACGATTGGATTTTTTTGCAGCCTGCTGCAAATCAACCCATTCGTACTGGTAGTTAAGTTTTCGGGTATCAATTTCTTTGCGGCGAAAAAATCGTTCATGAGCAGGAAGGTACATGTCTTCCAGTATTTCGGAATATTCTTCATTATCCCACTCCAGTCTTTCATCCCAATTGAGGTAGGGAGGATCAATTGGATTCCCGTTCTCATCTTCAGCAATAAGGAATTCTTCGAATTGATCGCCTAGTTTCTGACGAGCAATTGAATCTCTTACCCAATAAACAAATTGACGGTATTCATTGTTTGTGATTTCGGTTTCATCCATCCAGAAAGCTTCCACCGATACGGTTTTTGTACTCGCATTAAGGGCCCAGGCAACATCCTGATCGTTGGGACCCATGGTAAAGCTACCTCGGGGGATTAATACCATGCCAAAGGGCTTGGGTTCGAACCACTTCCCGCGTTGGCCTACCCCAACCAATTCTCCATGTCCAGTTCTTTTGCCACAACTGGACAGAAAAAGGGCAACAATTACACCTAGTGTGATAAGTAGTTTGTTCATAGTGCTATCTGTATGTTTATGCAAATTGCATTAATTGTTCAAAATTTTATAAAAATCTAACACTTTTATATCTTTGCTTCTTCTTTTCGAGTCTCGGAGTAAAACAGTAAGCCAGGAGGAATTCGTGAGATCCCTTGGCTATTTTTGATGTTGAAATATCATATGCATATCCGAAACGAAGTCCATTTTTGAGTTGGATTCCCAACATAGTAACGATTGCATCTTCAATCCTATAGGAAACGCCACCCCAAAACTTTTTATTGTATACAATGTTTGAATTTATGTCAATTTGGGAGATTTTTCCATCTGTTTTGTAAAATAGGGAAGGAACGATTTCCCATGGTTCAGATATTTGAAGAGTGTATCCGCCCATTACGTAATAATGGCGGGCCAGATAAATCTCCATACTTGTTCCATATTTAACAGTGGACTGATTGAGATGTGTAACCGAAGCCCCCAGATAAAAATTGTTCTGTTGGTAGAATATACCTAAACCAGAGTCAAAAACCAATTGGCTTTCGTCAATCTGTCCACCGGAAAGGAGGGGGTCATCACTATTTTCTTCCGGTGGAATCCATTGCCCTTTTAAGGCATTATTCTGAATTCCCAATTGTAGTCCAAAATTCAGACTTCCTTTTCCAAGTTTTTTGTGAAATGAGTAACTGAAGTGAAGGTTGTTGTTTTTTTCAAATCCCAGTTTATCACTTATAATGGTTAACCCCAATCCGTGTTCCCTGTTTCCAAATTTTACAGGAGCATCCACGTTGAAAACGGTTGTAACCGGGGCATTGTCAAATCCAACCCATTGTTGACGGTTAATGGCTGAAGCACAGATACCTTTTTCCATTCCGGCAGCGGCAGGGTTAATGGCAATTCTGTTAAACATATTTTGACTGAATTGCGGATCCTGCTGTGCTTTAACTCCAGAAAATGGCAATAAAAATGCTATGAAGAAAAAAAGTTTTTTCATACAGGGTATTATGGTTCAGCTAAGGGTTAAAACTGCAAGAAGTAAAGTAAATAAAAAAAAATAAGGCTTACAAGTTTTATCACCTCCAAAGATGTTTTTGTCAACGAAAAGTAACTATCCATTAACAAAAATAAAACGTTCAGCACAAAAAATGATTGTTTGATGAAAATCAGACGCAACCCTATTTAACTATAAATCCTGAGTTTGTATTTCTGCTTCAATTATAATACTATTTTGCGAGATAATAATGTTTTGTTAATAATATTTTTGAACAAAAAAGGCAGAAACCTACGTTTCTGCCTTCTTGTAATAATCATTAAATTAATTATTTAGTCTTCTTAGAAGTGCTTTTTTTTGCTGTTGTTTTCTTAGCTGCTGTTTTTTTAGTTGTTGCCTTTTTTGTGGTTGTTTTCTTGGTTGTTGTTTTTTTCGATGCAGCCTTCTTTTTTTGAGGACCCTTTTTTACAATCTCCATACAATCATCGAAGCTAAGGGCTTTTGGATCCTGATCTTTGGGTAAACGATAGTTTTCCTTTTGATAGGAGATGTAAGGCCCCCATCGACCATTAAGGATTTGCAAATCTGGATCTTCATCAAATGATTTGATGTGTTTCTGACGATCCTTTTCTCTTTTCTCCTCGATAAGTTCAATAGCGCGGTCCAGTTCAATGGTTAATGGGTCATCAATATCCTTTTTTAGGGATGCAAATTTGCCATCATGACGTACATAAGGGCCAAACCGGCCAATTGCAACTACTACCTTTTTCTCTTCGTAGGTACCTAAATCGCGAGGGAGTTTGAATAACTCCAATGCATCTTCCAAAGTTATGGTTTCAAGATGTTGGCCTGTTCGCAGGCTGGCAAACTTAGGTGGTTCTTCCTCGTTGTTGGAATCCCCCAATTGTGCCATTGGGCCATAGCGACCGATTCGTACCAGAACTACTTTTCCTGTTTTTGGGTCTTCTCCAAGAATTCTTTCTCCGGTTGTTCGTTCGGAATTTTCAAGGGTTTCTTCAACGTTTTTGTGAAATGGATTGTAGAATTTGCCAATCATTTCATGCCAAATCAGGTTTCCAAGTGCAATATCATCGAATTCTTTCTCCACATCTGCGGTGAAGTTGTAGCTCATTATATTCGCAAAATACTTATTAAGGAAATCGGTAACTACAATCCCAATGTCTGTTGGGAACATTTTCTTGTTTTCAGCACCGGTGATTTGGACCTGCGTCTTTTCGGAGATGGTGTTGTCCTTAAGTGTTATGATTTCGTAATTTCTCTCCTTGCCATCTCTTGACTCCTTAACCACATATCCGCGATTTTGGATGGTGGTAATGGTAGGAGCATAGGTTGATGGTCGTCCGATTCCCAGTTCTTCCAGTTTCTTTACCAAACTTGCTTCGGTAAATCTTGGTGGACGATGAGTAAAGTGTTGAGTGGAGCAGAGATTGTCCAGATCCAGAATGTCGTCAACTTCAACCTTGGGTAGCAATCCCTGGCTTTTCTTTTGATAGTCATCATCCGTGGATTCAATGTAAACGCTAAGGAAACCATTAAATTTAATCATCTCCCCAGTGGCTACCAGCAATTCTGAATTGGTGGAGATGTTAATCTTGATATTGGTTTTTTCAAGCAGGGCATCACTCATTTGGGATGCAATGGTTCTTTTCCAGATCAGAGAATAAAGTTTCTTTTCTGTATCACTACCACTAATTGCTTCCTTATCAATGTAGGTAGGGCGAATGGCTTCGTGAGCCTCCTGAGCGCCTTTACTCTTTGTTTGGTATTTTCTAATTTTCACATATTCCTCACCCAACTTGTCGGTAATGGCTTTTTTTGCTGCATTTAGTGCAGTATTTGAAAGGTTTACCGAGTCTGTTCTCATATAGGTGATGTGTCCTGCCTCATATAATTTTTGAGCAATAGACATGGTTTGCGAAACGGAGAATCCCAGTTTTCGGCTGGCTTCCTGCTGTAGGGTTGAAGTGGTAAATGGAGCAGCTGGTTTGCGTACCGAAGGTTTGGTTTCGATATTGGCTACCTTATATTCTGCATTCTTACAACTTTCTAAAAATTCCAGTGTTTCCTCTCTTGTCTTGAACCGTTTGGGTAATTCCGCTTTGAATTCTTTAATTTGTCCGTTTTCTTCGGTTACAGAAAACAAAGCAATTGCCTTGTAATAGGATTCGGGCGTAAAAACCATTATTTCACGCTCTCTTTCTACCAAAAGTCGAACTGCTACCGATTGAACCCGGCCGGCAGAAAGTGAGGGTTTCACTTTTTTCCATAGTACCGGAGAGATCTCAAAACCTACCAAACGGTCCAGAATTCTTCGGGCCTGTTGAGCGTTTACCAGATTCGTATCGATCGAGCGGGGATTTTCAATAGCATTAAGGATGGCTTCTTTGGTTATCTCGTGAAAAACAATTCGTTTGGTGTTTTCCGCTTTTAGTTTTAACACCTCGTAAAGGTGCCACGCGATGGCTTCTCCTTCGCGGTCCTCATCGGATGCGATCCAAACCGTTTTGGCTTCCTTTGCTAATTTTCGGAGTTCGGTAACAACCTTCTTTTTGTCAGGGGAAACAATATACTTAGGTGTGAAATTATTTTTGATGTCAATTCCAAAATCTTTCTTGTCAAGATCCCGGATATGACCGAAGCTTGACTTCACAAGAAAGTCTTTCCCTAAAAACTTTTCAATTGTTTTGGCCTTAGCAGGTGACTCAACAATGACTAAATTCTCTACCATCTATATACTAATTTTGGGAATTTCGGGTTTTCTTTTTTGCAAAGTAAAACAATAAGCTAGCGAAGTTCAAAATTTTGTAGCATTATTTTGAAAATGTCTAAATGGTTCAACGAAAATTAGTTTGCCTTTCATCTGGCTGATAATCCCCCATCTTATCATTAAATTTGCTATTTTTACAGCAGATAAAATTTAAACAACAATTTAGAAAATGTCAAATCCAAAGGATATTCAAAATACCGATCAGAAGCCAGCCTCAAGAAGTTTTAAAAAATATATAGTGGCATTCTGGTCTTTGTTTTTATTGGGAGGGATAGGAGTAGTATTCCTTTTTATTGGGGTGTCAAAAGGCTTTTTTGGCTTTATGCCGACTTTCGAGGAATTGGAAAACCCCAAAAGTAATCTTGCAACAGAAGTTTACTCTTCTAATGACGAGTTGATTGGGAAGTACTATTATAAGAACAGATCGTTTGTTAATTATAGTGATCTTTCTCCTTACCTGATAAATGCCTTGATTGCAACGGAGGATATTCGATACCGGGAGCATTCCGGAATTGATGTTAGAGGTTTAGGACGTGTTGTTAAAGGTTTGGCAACAGGAAACAAGAGTGCCGGAGGGGGGAGTACTATTAGCCAACAGTTGGCAAAAATGTTGTTTCCCAGAGAACGATTTGAGAAGGGGTATGAGCTTGTTTTCAGAAAGTTTAGGGAATGGGTTATAGCTGTGAAATTGGAGCGTAGCTATACCAAGGAGGAAATCATGACGATGTATTTCAATAAATTTGATTTCCTGAATTTGGCTGTAGGAATAAAAT
Organism: Marinifilaceae bacterium; assembly: GCA_041725895.1. Taxonomy (GTDB): domain Bacteria; phylum Bacteroidota; class Bacteroidia; order Bacteroidales; family Marinifilaceae; genus JBGRQA01. The sequence goes on along the minus strand of JBGRQA010000023.1, from coordinate 44,163 downwards.
CTGCAGCAAATGTATATTTTAACACGACACCTGATTCTCTTCGAATAGAGCAGGCGGCGATGCTTGTTGGAATGGCAAAGAATCCGGCTTATTTTAATCCCCTTCGAAGGGAAGAATTGACATGGAATCGTCGAAATGTTGTGCTCGCGCAAATGGTGAAATATGATTATTTGTCCCAAAATGAATACGATTCTTTAAAGCAACTTCCCCTTGGAATTGATTTCCAAAGGGTCGATCATAAGAAAGGGATTGCACCTTATTTTCGTGAGTTCTTAAGAACTACTTTAACAGCTAAGGAACCCAAAAGGAAAAATTATCCTTCGTGGAATTATCAGAAATTTAAGGAGGATTCATTGGAATGGGCCAATAACCCATTCTTTGGATGGTGTAATAAGAATAAAAAGAATGACGGGACCAATTATAATCTGTATAGGGATGGGTTAAAGATTTATACTACAATTGATTCCCGTATGCAACGCTATGCTGAACAGGCTGTTTCCGAACATCTGGGTAAAGATTTACAGATTGCTTTTGACCGTGAAAAACAAAATCATCGAAACCCTCCGTTTTCGGATGATTTGACTGATGAAGATGTTGAAAATACCATGTTGCTTTCGATTCGGAGAAGTGAAAGATATCGGGTGCTAAGGAATAAGGGACTTTCAATGGATTCAATCCGAAAGATTTTCGAGACTCCTGTTAAAATGAAAATATTTTCATGGAAAGGAGAGCGGGATACTCTTCTTTCGCCAATGGATTCTATGTTCTATTACAAAGGATTGTGGCGGGCAGGATTTATGTCGCTGGTGCCTCAGACCGGAGAAGTTCGAGCTTATGTGGGAGGACCTAATTACAAGCATTTCATGTATGATATGGTAACTCTTGGGAAACGGCAGGTAGGTTCTACAATCAAGCCTTTCCTTTATACCCTGGCAATGCAGGAGGGATTGAGTCCTTGTGATAGAGTGCCTAATATCCCTCAGACTTTTATTTTGCCTGATGGAACACCATGGGCTTCGAAGAATTCCTCCAGTAAGAACGAAGGAAAGATGGTGACTCTGAAATGGGGACTAGCTAATTCAATCAATAATATTTCCGGTTGGGTATTGAAGCAGTCCAATCCTGAGGCAGTAGTACGTATGGCCCGGAAAATGGGAGTGGTTTCCCGAATTGATGCTGTTCCATCAATTTTTCTGGGGACTTCGGAAATTTCCCTTCGAGAAATGGTTGGGGCCTATGGAACTTTTGCCAATAAGGGCGTGTACATAACCCCTCGTTTTGTTACTCGAATTGAAGACAAGAAGGGAAATGTGATCGCCCGATTCAATCCGGATAAGCATGAGGTGATGTCAGAACAAACGGCTTACTTAATGACAAATCTTTTGGAAGGCGTTGTGCAGAAAGGTACCGGAAGAAGACTTCGCCATACTTACCATTTGTATAATCCTATAGGGGGAAAAACCGGAACAACACAAAACCATTCGGATGGTTGGTTTATGGGCATCACTCCCGAATTGGTTTCCGGAGTTTGGGTTGGTGCAGAGGATCGTGCTGTGCATTTTGAAGGTATTTATTACGGACAAGGGGCCAATATGGCGCTTCCAATTTGGGCCTTGTACATGAAAAAAGTATATGAAGACTCAAGTTTGAATATTTCACAGGGTGATTTTGAAAGGCCTCGGGGAGTTCGTTTAAATCTGGATTGTGATAGCGAACAAGTAAAGCAGGAGGATGATGAGCTATTAAACTCAGAAGATGAGGAATTCTTTTAGGTCTATCCTGATAAAATAGAATTGTATTGAACGGGGTTGTCAAATATATTGACAGCCCCGTTGTGTTTTCTGTCTGTTGTATTTTACCGTAATTTTGTGTAAAATTGTAGAAGAAATTTCAGGTTTCATTTTTTTGAAATAATAGGGAATCCTGTTGAATTCAGGAGCTGTCCCCGCAGCTGTATTTTCCGGTCCGGGATTCGGATCTATGTCTTTGGTAAACGAAACCACTGTCTGGTTAGGATGGGAAGGTATCTAAAGATTGGAATAAGCCAGAAGACCTGCCTGAAGTGAATGTCAGCTTTCGGGTGAAAAAGCAAAAGAATTTTATGCCATAACGAATTCTTTCATTTTTCCGAAGCTATTGGGAGGCGCCTTGTGGGGTGTTTCCTTTTCTAATAGTAACTGTAAAAAGAAGGCCGGAGTTTTTTCTCTGGCCTTTTTTTTTTACGATTGTTAATGGGGAGCTTTTAACCGAATAGGGTCTTAAATACTTCGCTGACTTTGCTTACAAAATGGATTTTAATTTTGTGTTTTGTTGTATCCAAACCTTTTCGGTTGTTTTTGGGAACAAATATTTGTTTGAAACCAAGTTTCTCTGCTTCCCCTATCCTTTGATCAATTCGATTTACTGATCGGATTTCTCCGGAAAGACCGATTTCTCCCGCAAAACAAACATGTCGGGGAATAGCAATATCCATGTTGGATGAAAGAACGGAAATTATGACTGAGAGATCTATTGCCGGATCGTTAACTTTAATGCCTCCGGCTATATTGAGAAATACATCTTTTGTGGTCAGTCGAAAGCCAGCTCGTTTTTCCAGGACAGCAAGCAGCATGTTCAATCGTCGTAGATCAAACCCGGTGGAAGAACGTTGAGGAGTTCCATAAGCTGCCGAACTCACCAGGGCCTGAACCTCGATCAGGAAGGGGCGTAGGCCTTCAATGGTGGCTGATATGGCGACACCACTTAAGGGTTCTTCGTTCTCGGAGAGTAGCAATTCAGAAGGATTGCTGACTTCCCTTAGGCCATTGTTTTGCATCTCATAGATTCCCATCTCGGAAGTAGAACCGAATCTATTTTTTGCTGATCGTAGGATACGGTACATGTGGTTCTGATCTCCTTCGAATTGCAAAACTGTATCAACAATGTGTTCTAGAATTTTTGGGCCGGCCAGGTTTCCATCTTTTGTAATATGACCAATAATCAGAATTGGGGTGGCACTTTCTTTTGCATAACGGAGCAATTGCGTAGTGCACTCCCGAATTTGAGAAATACTACCCGGAGAGGCTTCCAATGTGTCCGTAGCGAGGGTTTGAATGGAGTCGATAACAATAATATTGGGAACGATATTTTGAATATGAGTGAAAATCTTTTCCAGTGATGTTTCGCTCAAAACCAAACAATTGTCATTTTTCCCATTCAGACGGTTGGCTCTTAGTTTAATTTGTTGGGCACTTTCTTCACCTGAAATGTAAAGGGTGGTTTGACTTTTAAGACTAAGTGCGATCTGAAGAGCCATGGTGGATTTGCCAATTCCGGGTTCACCCCCTATCAAAACCATGGATCCAGGGACGAGGCCTCCTCCTAAAACCCGGTTGAGTTCCTTGTTGTTGGTATCGATTCGTTTCTCCTCCGAGGCTGCAATTTCTGAAACCTTCATTGGTTTAGAGTTGCTTGAAACGAGAGTGTTACTAACTTGTTTTTTTGTCTTTACGACTTTCTCTTCCACATAGGTGTTCCACTCTCCGCAGGAAGGACATTTGCCCACCCATTTGGGAGATTCTACCCCACAATTCTGGCAGAAAAAGGCAATTTTGGTCTTGGCCATAGTAGAGGGGGATTAGGATTCTGATGTGGATTTAATTCTGTTAATAATTCCGGTAGAGGAAAAACCCTCGATGAAGTCTATGGTTTTGATTTCTCCTCCTTTTGCTTTGACGATGTCGTAGCCTACTATGTCTTCGGCCTGGTAATCGCTTCCCTTAACCAGGATGTCGGGCTGAACGAATTGAATTAAATCATAGGGAGTCTCTTCATCAAAAAGAATAACCATGTCTACAAATTTCAGCGATGCCAATAGCAGGGCGCGGGAGTATTCGTCGTTGATAGGGCGTTGCGGACCTTTCAGGCGTTGTACTGAAGTGTCGGTATTTAGCCCGATAACCAATTTTGTCCCCAATGAAGCGGTTTGTGCCATATATTCCAGATGTCCTCTGTGAATCAGATCGAAACATCCATTGGTGAAAACAATTTTTTCGTCCTTAAATCTCCACAATTGTAGGTTGCCTATAGCATCTTCCTTGTTTGAGAATATTTTTGATTTGATATGTTCTAGGTGGTCCATGCTTTGTTTTTTTTGTTTGAAGTTAATAAATAATCAAACAGGTATAACATAAAATGGGGCTGAACAAAAAGTACAGCCCCCATACAATTGGATATTTCAGTTTCCTTAGATTAGTTGATTGGTGTCAGCATCCGGAAAAACCAGTCTTGGTTCGAAACTTTTCGCTTCTTCAAAATCCATTGAAGCATACGAAATGATGATGACTACGTCACCTACGGCGCATTTTCGTGCAGCAGGGCCGTTTAGGCAAATGGTTCCTGAACCTCTTTCTCCTCTGATAACGTAGGTTTCCAGACGTTCCCCGTTGTTGATGTTTACCACTTGAACCTTTTCATTCTCAATTAAATTTGCGGCATCCATCAGATCTTCGTCAATGGTAATGCTTCCAACGTATTGAAGATCCGCATTGGTAACGGTAACTTTATGGATTTTGGATTTACAAACTTCAATATTCATAGCGCCTCAAGCTAAATTTTAAACGTAATATTATCAATTAGTCGAACTTTTCCTACTTGTACGGTAATGCACCCTACTTTGATGCTGTTATCACTCCAGTTGGCAACAGGTTGTAGGTAGGTATCATCAACAATTTCAAAATATTCCACCTCAAGATAAGGGTTTTTGTTGACTTCCTCAATTACCCATTGTTTGAGCTCTTCTACACTCAAATCGGCCACTAAGTTACAAGCTTTGGCCAAAGTTTGTGATATATGACTTGCATTTTTTCGCTCATCGGGTTGTAAAAGCATATTTCGGGAACTCATTGCAAGTCCGTCTTTTTCACGAATAATGGGGCATGCAACAATTTCCAATGGCATCTCTAAATCTTTCACCATCTGTTTTATAACAGCAACTTGTTGGAAATCTTTTTGACCAAAATAAGCTTTATGGGGTTCCGTAATGGCGAATAGTTTGCTTACAATTTGAGCTACACCATTAAAATGACCGGGGCGATGTTTGCCTTCCATTACCTGTTCGAGAGGGCCAAAGTTGAATTGCCTTGTATCTGGCTCGGGGTACATTTCCTCTACAGTTGGAACAAAAATGAAATCGGCCTTGGCCAATTGGAGCTTTTCCAGATCCTCTTCCAGGGTTCTGGGATAGGTTTTCAAATCGTTAGGATTATTGAACTGGGTTGGGTTCACAAAAATACTTACTACTGTATAATCATTTTCCCGAACCGACTGTTCTACCAGAGAAATGTGTCCCTTATGCAAGGCACCCATGGTAGGAACCAAGCCAATGCTCTTTCCTTCTTTGCGTATTTTTCCCAGTTGCTCTTGTAACTCGGGAATCAACTTGATTACTTTCATTGATTTTTGATAAAGTATTCCTAATACCTTTGGGATTTGGCGGATGAACAAAACAATAGAGTTGTAAAAAATGTTCCTTTTGCCGTATCTCTTTCGGGTAGGGTTTAATTTGCAAATAAAGGAAATATATGCATACAATTAAAATATTCTGCGCATATAATTGTTTTGTAGGAGTTTTAAGGTGCTTGGCGAAAAGGGATTATTAATTATTTTTATTAATTTTGCCCAGATAATCTGTATTAAATAAGCGACTATATGGAAAAAACAAAAGTACTGTTTGTCTCCCAGGAAATTACCCCTTACCTTCCTGAATCCGAAATGTCTCAAATCGGACGATACCTGCCCCAGGGAATTCAAGAAAAAGGTAAAGAGATTCGCACTTTTATGCCTCGTTATGGTTGTATCAACGAGAGACGAAATCAATTGCATGAGGTGATTCGTTTGTCTGGAATGAACCTAATTATCGATGATACTGATCATCCGTTAATTATTAAAGTTGCTTCGATTCAAGCAGCCCGTATGCAAGTTTATTTTATCGATAATGAAGATTATTTTCATCGCAAGCAGATGTTGCTGGATGAAGATGGCAAAACTTTTGAAGATAATGACGAGCGAGCAATTTTCTTTGCAAGGGGGGTTCTGGAAACAGTAAAAAAATTAAGATGGGCACCTGATGTAGTTCACTGTCAGGGTTGGTTTACGGGATTAGTTCCGCTATATTTGAAGAAATCTTTCAACGAAGATCCTTTATTTTCTAATTCCAAAGTGGTACTTTCCATCTACGATGAAGAGTTTGAAACTCCATTTTCGAAGGAATTTATAAATAAGGTAAAAATTGAAGGGGTCGAGGATTCCGATGTGGAGGTTTTGACAGAACCGACCTACGTTACTTTGAACAAGTTGGCGATTGACCAGGCAGATGGTGTGATTTTGGGAAGTCCATCCATTAATACAGAATTATTGGAGTACGTGAAAGCTTCCGGTAAACCATTCTTGGAATACCAAAACAAGGAGGAGTACGTAAGTGCATATTCTGAATTCTACGACAGTTTGTTGTCAAAATAAATGATTAGTAACGCATTCTAAATTCATCAGATTTGATTAGTAAGAAGTATCTCTCAAAACTAGCCCTGCCCGTTTTCCTGTTTATGGTAGCGGTAGGTATGGTAAGCTGTAGCGAAGATGAACCCATTATCGGTTCCGATTTATTGAAAAAAGATAGAATTGATGTCGATTCCGATAGTGGACTTAGCTTTAAGGCCTATACCCTTTCCGATGAATCTTTTTTGCCCAAAGAAGCAAATACTCTTTTGGCAGGAGGAGTTAACAGTGAAAAATTTGGTGCCTCAAAAGCAGGTTTTGTATCTCAACTGAGATTGATGCAAGGGTCTCCTTTAGATACCCTACAAGTTGATTCGGCTTTTGTGGTCCTTTATTTCAAAGGTATGATAGGAGATAGTCTTGCTAATCAAAAAATTCGTGTATACGAGATTAACAATCCTCTGGATTTACAAACAAATTATCCAGAGGATTTTCGTCCTTCTCTAAAGACAGAGATTGCAAGTATGGATTTTAATAAAACTTCTCTCGTTGATGTGATGAGAGGAGATAAAGTAAATCTCGATACGACAAAAACATTCAAATTTGAAACTCTTGTTGATGGAAAGGTTGTTGTAAAGGATACGAGCAAATTGCCTTTGCTTAAATTTGATACCATTCGGGTGGAAGAATTACAATTGCGAATTCCTTTGAAGCAAGATGTTGTTGAGTATTTTAAAAATGCTGATAAGACTCACTTTAGTAGTTCGGAAGCTTTTTTGAACTTCTTTAAAGGGATTTATGTTGAGACGGAGTCACCGGAAGGCAAAGGTGCCATATATGAATTCAGTGTATTGTCTCAAAAGGCAGCCCGTTCCGGAATTCGTTTCCACTTAAGCTATAGGAACGAAGAGAAAAAGACGGAAACTAAATACTATGAAGACAAGGATGGGGATGGCATTTATAAGGAAGCTACTTTTGTTTCCTACCCTACCTATGAATATGGTTTCAGAGTTCAAGACTTTTCCATCCGTTTGAACCGATTTGAACACGATCAGGCCGGAGCCGACATAGAGCAGTTTTTTGATAAGACAGACCAGGAGGGTGATGTTGTTTACGCCCAGGGGATGTTAGGTTCCAAAATAAAGATACAGGCCGAAGGCTTGAACGATTACCTGAAGGAGAAAGGTAAAATTGCCATAAACAAAGCCAGTTTAAGGTTGTCGGTTGTAGATACCCTGGATGTGCCTTTGCGCCTTGAAATTTTTGCACTTGATGATGAAGGGAATGAAATTGCTCTTCCTGATAGTGAGATATCTCCTTTGTTGGTGAATGGATTCTATTCCTCTAAGGAAAAGGAATATGTGTTTAATATTCAAAATTACTTGCAAGAGATTGTGGACAATGAGGATAAGCTTGATAACGGATTGATTATTCGTACAGCAGGAAGCAGTAGCAATCCGCGAAGCGTAGTTGTTGAGAATCCTAAAGTTGGAGATCCAAAAGAAGAAAAACGAATTAAGTTGACTCTAACTTATACAAAATTATAGAATTATTATGTGTGGTATTGTAGGTTATATTGGAGGTAAGGAGGCTTACCCCATCTTGATAAATGGATTGAAGCGACTGGAGTATCGAGGGTACGATTCTGCCGGAGTTGCTCTTTCGAATGGAGATTCTCGCGTATTCAAATGCAAAGGGAAGGTTCAGGATTTGGAAGATCATGTGAAAGGGCATGATATTTCAGGGAGTATGGGGATTGGCCATACACGTTGGGCAACCCACGGGGAACCCAATGATGAGAATGCTCACCCACATCAGTCCATGAATGGTAAGTTTGTGATTATTCACAATGGTATCATTGAGAATTACGCTCTCTTGCGGGAGAAATTGATTAATCGGGGGTATTCTTTTTCAAGTGAAACTGACACAGAGGTGTTGGCTAATTTGATTGAATACATCTATATGAAAGGACAGGTTACTGCAGATATAGCTGTTCGTTTGGCTTTAACCAAGGTTGTAGGTGCCTATGGTTTGGTTGTAATTTGTAAGGACGAACCGGATCAGTTGATCGCTGCTCGTAAAGGTAGTCCTCTTGTAGTTGGTGTTGGAAACGGTGAATATTTTTTAGCTTCAGATGCGACTCCAATTGTTGAATACACTCAAAGTGTAATCTATTTGAATGATGATGATGTGGCCATTATTAAAAGAGATGAGCTGACATTAAAAACCATTCAAAATGATATGCTGACTCCCCATATTCAGAAGCTGGATCTGGACATTGAAAAAATTGAAAAAGGAGGGTATGAACATTTCATGCTGAAAGAAATTTTTGAGCAGGTTCATTCTATTCATGATACCATCCGAGGTCGTGTTTCAACAAAATCCAACGAAATCTTCTTGGGTGGAATCAACGAGGTAATTCCTAAATTGGTAAATGCCCGCAGAATTCTGATTATTGGTTGCGGAACCTCCTGGCATGCCGGTGTGGTTGGGGAATATCTTTTCGAAGAATATGCACGTATCCCTGTGGAGGTAGAATATGCATCTGAATTCCGTTACCGTAATCCTGTAATTTTTGAAGACGATATTGTACTTGCTATAAGCCAAAGTGGGGAAACAGCAGATACATTAGCCGCTATTAAGTTGGCAAAAGAGGCTGGAGCAACAGTATTGGGCGTATGTAATGTGGTGGGTTCAAGTATCCCAAGAGAGACTCATGCAGGAGTATATACTCATGCAGGGCCTGAAATCGGGGTAGCTTCAACCAAAGCATTTACCGCACAGGTTACTGTTTTAACCATGATGGCTATGTTGGTGGGTTACCGAAAAGGGACTCTTCCAAAAGACGAGTATCATGCCTTGATTCAGGAGTTTGCCAAGCTTCCTGGAAAAATTCAGTTAATTCTGGATAAGGAAGAAATGATCAAAGACTTGTCAGCACAATATATGAATGCTACAAATGCTCTGTATCTTGGACGTGGATTCCTGTTCCCCGTAGCCCTGGAAGGAGCGCTGAAGTTGAAAGAAATTTCTTATATCCATGCGGAAGGTTATCCTGCTGCGGAAATGAAGCATGGTCCTATTGCTTTGATTGACGAGCAAATGCCTGTATTCGTTGTGGCTACCAAGGATAAGTCTTACGAGAAAATCGTAAGCAATATTCAGGAGGTGAAAGCACGTAAGGGACACGTGATTGCTGTTGTTACCGAAGGTGATACCGTAATTCGTAAAATGGCCGATCATGTGATTGAAATTCCCGAAACTTTGGAAGGATTGGCTCCATTGTTGACGGTTATTCCTTTGCAGTTGATTTCTTATCATATTGCTGTGTTGCGTGGTTGTAATGTAGATCAACCTCGAAACCTTGCCAAATCGGTTACTGTAGAGTAAGAAATATAAATAATAAGAAAAAAGCGATGTGAATTTCACATCGCTTTTTTTTATCTGTTCTGGTATTGATCCTGGTAGTATTTCTCATATTCTCCGGAAAGAATATGAGCCAGCCATTCCTCATTCTCCAAATACCAGTCTATGGTTTTTTCAAATCCCTCCTCAAACTTGATTTCGGGTTGCCACCCCAAATCCTTCTCAATTTTGGAGGCATCAATTGCATATCGTAAATCATGGCCAGCCCGGTCTTTCACAAAAGTGATCAATTGAGCGGAAGTTCCAGCTACACGATCCAGTTTACGATCCATGATTTCGCAAAGTTTTTTAACCAGATCCAGGTTGTTCCATTCATTATTGCCTCCTATGTTGTAGGTTTCCCCCTCTTTTCCCTGATGAAACACCAGGTCGATAGCTCGGGCGTGGTCCTCTACATACAGCCAATCGCGCACATTCTCACCCTTCCCGTAAATAGGCAAAGCTTTGTTGTGTTTGATGTTGTTGATGACAAGAGGAATTAGTTTCTCAGGGAACTGATTTGCACCATAATTATTCGAGCAGTTGGAAATTACAACCGGCAAACCAAAGGTGTGGAAATAGGCTCTGACCAGATGGTCAGAACTTGCTTTGGATGCGGAGTAGGGACTTCTGGGATCGTAAGGAGTGGTTTCGGTAAACTTTCCTTCGGGACCCAAAGAACCATAAACCTCGTCGGTGGAGATATGGTAGAAACGTTTTCCTGAGAATTGGTTTTGCCATAATTCACGGGCAGCATTCAACAGGTTAACCGTTCCTACAATATTTGTTTGTATGAACTGTAGTGGATTGCTAATGGATCGATCCACATGAGATTCTGCTGCCAGATGAAGAACTCCTTCAAATTGGTAGGTTTGAAAAAGTCGGGTGACAAAGGCTAGATCCGTGATGTCTCCTTTTACGAATTCGTAGTTGGAGTAGGCATCCAAATCCTTAAGGTTTTCCAAATTGCCGGCATAGGTTAAAGCATCCAGATTTACAATCTTGTAGTTGGGGTATTTGTTTACAAATAACCTCACAACATGCGAACCAATAAAACCGGCTCCACCTGTAATCAGAATCGTTTTGTTCATATCTTGAATTATTTTATGGCTTCTTCCTTTAAGTTTTCCTGCCATTTCCAAGCCGAAAGGAGGGTTTCTTCCAGTGTGCTTTCTGCTTTCCAGCCTAATTCTTGGTTGGCAAAATTGGTGTCGGCATATATTTGTTCGATATCTCCTGCACGACGTTCAACAATCTTGTGTGGTACTTTTTCGCCGGTAGCTCTTTCGAATGCATTGATTATTTCAAGCACCGAAACGCCCTTTCCTGTACCTACATTAAAATACTCAAAACGATTTTTATGCTTGTCTTCCAGCAATCGTTCAATGGCAACAACATGTGCTTTGGCCAGATCCACCACATGAATGTAATCTCTGATGCATGAGCCGTCGGGAGTGTTGTAGTCATTACCGAAAACACTTAGCTCCGGACGGATTCCTGCTACGGTTTGTGTAAGGAATGGGATCAGGTTGTTTGGTACGCCAAGAGGAAGTTCCCCAATTTTTGCCGATGCATGTGCTCCGATTGGATTAAAGTAGCGCAATGCGATTCCTTTCAATTCACCGTACGCTTTAATGCTGTCGCGAATAATGTCTTCAGCAATAGCTTTGGTATTTCCATATGGAGATTCTGCTTCCTGGCGGGGAGTTTGTTCGGTTACGGGAAGTTTTTCAGGTTGCCCGTAAACGGTACAGGAGGAAGAGAATACAAGATTGGGAACGGTGAATTGCTTCATTGCTTCCAAAATATTCAGTAAGGAAACCAGGTTGTTTTGATAGTAAAGTAGGGGTTGTTCAACCGATTCACCAACAGCTTTAGAAGCGGCAAAGTGGATAATAGCTTCTACTTTGTTGTATTTGGTAAAGAAATTCTGAACCTTGTTTTTGTCGGTAAGATCGAAGTTTTCGAACTCAGGACGAATTCCCGTAATGCTTTCAATTCCATCCAATACTTCAATTTTAGAATTGGATAGGTTGTCAACAATTACAACTTCATAACCACTGTTTTGTAACTCCACAACTGTGTGAGATCCGATGTAACCGGTTCCTCCGGTTACCAAAATCTGTTTTTTCATGAATAAAGTTTATAAGATGAATGCGTTCCAAGGTTCCCTAATAAATTCAAAATTACGAATAATTTTGTTATTGTTGGGTAGATAGTAATCGGTAATTGAAAATAAATTATTTAACTTTTAATTGATTAATTAGTTGGTGGTTATGTTGTGTTTTGTGTGATTTCGTTTGAGTCGGAACGATTTTTCATTATCTTTGTTATTATGCTAGAGATTACAAAATATATCAAGGATTTACTATTTCTTCATGATTGTGTTATTCTGCCTGATTTTGGTGGGTTTATAGCAAACTATAGAAGTGCTTCTATTGATGAAAGCAAGAATATTTTTCTGCCTCCAACCAAAGACATCAGTTTTAACCGGAACTTGAAACAAAATGATGGATTGTTAATTCATCGGTTGATCGAAGCCGAAAAGATGAGTTATGAAGAGGCTCAAAAATCCATTGCTTTTTTTGTTGAAGATCTCGAAGTAAGACTCCACAGGGGAGAGAAAGTAGAATTGGAGGGAGTGGGGCATTTTAGCTTCGACAAACGCTACAATTTGCAGTTTGAGCCTGGTTGTGAAGTGAATTTCCTGGTGGATGCATTGGGAATGGGCAGTTTTTCTCTACCTCAGATAAACACTTTTGAGGTTGCAAGGGAAAAACATGCGAAGTTTGATTTTTCGCAATTGCGTAACAGGATTACCCCCCGCGTGTTAAGATATGCAGCTGTTGGTATTCCGGCTATTGTGATGCTTACTTTGCTTCCGCTTTCAACCGATAGGGACGGAGGGCTTCAGTACTCAAGTATGAGTCCGGTGGAGGTAGTAAAGGAAAGTAGTCCTTCCAATACTCAAATTAAAAAGGCCGAAATTTCTGCTCCAAGTGAATTGGTTCGTTATGAGCCGGAGGTTAGGAATGTGGAACCGGTTGTTCGAAACCGTTATTATCTTATTGCGGGAAGTTTTGCCAGTCTTGATAACGCCAGAGTATTGAAGCAAGAGTTGCAGAGGAGAAACTATCCGGCTGAGATTATCCAAAATAAGAAACTTTTTTCTGTGGCTGTTAATTCATTCGAAAGTAGAACTGCTACTTTGAAATTTAAGCGAAAGGTGATTGCCGACAATCCAAAGGCTTCCTGCTGGATTTTGAAAAAGTAAGGACTAAGATATTTATATGCAAAAAGAAACCCCATCCGCTAGGATGGGGTTCTTTTGTATATTATAATTCCGATTATCTGATTTCGGAACCAGGTTTTACTACTTTGTCTGGTGAAACAAAAGCCAGTTTACCATCGGCATCCTCAGCCATAAGAATCATACCCTGAGATTCAATTCCCTTTAGTTTTTTGGGCTCAAGGTTTACCAGAATACTAACCTGAGTTCCTATAATCTCCTCTGGTTTGTAGTGTTCTGCAATTCCGGAAACAACGGTTCGCTTATCGATTCCGGTGTCAACGGTTAGTTTCAGAAGCTTTTTGGTTTTGGCTACTTTTTCTGCTTCCACGATGGTTCCAACGCGAATATCCATCTTCATGAAATCATCAAAATTGATATTTTCTTTGGCTGGGGTAACAGGTTTTGCGGCAGCTTCATTAGCTGCTTTTGTTGCCAAAAGTTTGTCTACCTGGGCTTGAATAGTGGTATCCTCTACTTTTTCGAAAAGCAATTGGGCTTTGTTGATGCTATGACCGGCTTCAATTACCTGGGCACCCATTTTTTCCCATGCAAGAGGCTCAATATTCAGGAATCCTCTCAGCTTTTCTGCGGTGAATGGCAGGAAAGGTTCCAAAAGAGTTGACAAATTGGTTGAAATCTGAAGGCAGATGTTCATGATGGTTTTAACCCTCTCTTCATCCGTCTTGATTACTTTCCATGGCTCTGTATCGGCCAGGTATTTGTTACCCAAACGAGCCAGGTTCATAGCTTCCTTCAAGGCCTCACGGAAGTGGAAGGTTTCCAGATTCTTTTCAACCTTTTCGATAAGGGAAGGAATTGCTTCCAAAGTTTCCTTATCGAAGTCGTTGTATTCTCCAGCTGCAGGCACTTTCCCTTCGAAGTATTTGTGGGTAAGTACTACTGCTCGATTGATAAAGTTCCCTAAAATGGCGACCAACTCATTGTTGTTGCGTGCCTGGAAATCTTTCCAGGTAAAGTCGTTGTCCTTTGATTCGGGAGCATTGGCTGTTAATACGTATCTTAAAACATCTTGTTTTCCTGGGAAATCCTCAAGGTATTCATGCAACCATACGGCCCAGTTTCGTGATGTGGAAATCTTATCTCCTTCTAGGTTAAGGAACTCATTGGCCGGAACATTTTCCGGAAGAATGAAGGATCCTTCAGCTTTCAGCATGGCAGGGAAAATAATGCAATGGAATACAATATTATCCTTTCCAATGAAATGGAGCATACGGGTATCCTCTTGCTTCCAGTATTTCTCCCACTCAGGAGTATGTTCTTTGGTTGCCGAAATGTATCCGATAGGAGCATCGAACCAAACATACAGTACTTTCCCTTCAGCTCCTTTAACAGGAACAGGTACTCCCCAGTTTAGGTCACGAGTTACTGCACGAGGATGCAAGCCGTTGTCCAACCATGATTTGCACTGACCATATACATTGGGTTTCCATTCCTTGTGATCTTCCAGAATCCATTTCTTCAGATCGTCCTCATGCTTATCCAAAGGCAGGAACCAGTGTTTGGTTTCTTTGAGAATAGGCTTGTTTCCGGTGATTGAGGAGGTTGGATTGATCAGATCGGTAGCATTCAACGAAGTACCGCAGCTTTCACATTGATCGCCGTAGGCCCCTTCACTTTTACAATGAGGACAGGTTCCTGTAATGTAACGGTCAGCCAGGAATTGGTTGGCTTCCTCGTCGTAATACTGCTCCGATGACTTTTCAATGAATTCTCCTTTGTCGTGAAGGCTTTTAAAAAATTCGGAAGCGGTTTCGTGGTGGGTTGGAGAACTGGTTCTTGAATAAACATCAAATGAGATTCCAAGCCCCTCGAACGAGTTTTTAATAATATTGTGGTACTTGTCTACGACATCCTGAGGAGTAATACCTTCTTTTTGGGCTTTAATGGTAATGGGGACCCCATGTTCGTCCGATCCACCAATCAACAACACATCCTCTCCCCGCATACGTAAATATCTTACATATACATCAGCTGGTACATATACTCCGGCAAGGTGACCGATATGCACCGGACCATTAGCATAAGGAAGTGCCGTGGTTACAAGTGTTCTGTTAAATTTCTTCATTAGAGACTATTTCTTTAATGGTTTCTAAGGTGAAATCTTGCTTCCTGTTTTCAGTGCAAGTTCAACTGTAAAATTTTTGTTTTCCTGATGCCGGGGTTGTTCCGGCACAATATTTTTGTTTGGTTCCAGTGATTCCCAAATAGATTTGGGTACCCTGAAATAAGGCAAATGGTATAAATCCTCAGGAATTTGCATCAGAATTTCTCGTATCGGAAAATTAATGACCCCGAAAACGATCATTTACTGAATTAATTAGGCAAAGATAAAATAGAATTGGCAAAAATAGTGTTATCTATTTACATTTTATTCCTATTTTAGTAATGCTTTACAATAAAATAACCTTGTATGTATCAACCCCCTGCTTTAAGAAAAGGCGATAGAATTGGTATTGTGGCTCCTGCCGGCCGAATCGCTAAAGAGAAAGTTATTCCCGCCGTAAAACGTTTTGAAGATTGGGGGTTAAAGGTTGTAATGGGAAATCACGTTTTTTCTGATTACAACCAGTTTGCAGGCAAAGATAAGGACCGCCTTCAGGATCTTCAGGATATGTTGGATGATTCCAATATTCGTGCAATTGTTTGTGCGCGTGGCGGCTACGGTTGTATTCGGATTTTAGAACATCTGGATTTTGATTTGTTTATGCGAAACCCAAAATGGATTGTAGGTTATAGCGATATCACCGTTTTTCATTCCTATCTGAACCATATTCTCGGTGTGGAAAGTTTACATTCTACCATGCCTGTTAATTTTCCAGGGGATGGAAAGGAAACGCCAGCATTGAATTCTTTGCAGAGTAGCTTATTTGGACAGGTGCCGTCTTATCATATTCAGCCCCATCCATTGAATCGAAAGGGAGTTGCGGAAACAGAGCTGGTAGGGGGAAATCTTTCAATACTGTACAGCTTGCGGGGAACGGCCATGGATGTCGAAACGCATGGAAAGATTCTCTTTATTGAGGATTTGGGGGAGGAGTTGTATCATCTTGACAGGATGTTAATGAATTTGAAGATTGCAGGAAAACTGGCTGAGCTATCCGGATTGATTGTTGGTGGAATGACTGATATGAAGGAGGGAGATCCTTCTTTTGGAAAATCGGCTTACGAAATAATCCGGGAAGCGGTGGAGGGGTATTCCTACCCAGTTGTGTTTAATTTTCCTGCCGGACACATTCCGGATAACCGGACCCTTCCAATGGGTCGATTCCTTCGATTGGAGGTAGAGGAAGAGGGAGTTCGCTTGAAATGGTTATAGCTTTCCGTTTTGAATTCATTTTCCAGGGACAGCTATAGTTTTTATTGGTTTTGTAGCGCTTTCAATTATGAAAAATCAAAAAGGAATGGGCCAACGGGGCGAAGAATTGGCCGTAAAGTACCTAAAAGATAAGGGCTTTCAAATTCTTGATCGCAACTGGAGTTTTCAGAAGAAAGAACTGGATATTATTGCCGTTGAAGGGGAGCAATTGGTTGTGGTGGAGGTGAAATCAAGATCCACTCCCGAATTTGAGCACCCACTGGATGCCATTGATTTGCGGAAAATAAGGAATATAGTACACGCCACCCAGGCCTACATCGATCTTCGGGACATTGATCTGGAGGTTCGATTCGATGTGGTTGCTGTTCTTTGGAAGAAAAGGGAGGAGTACTCCATCAAACACATTCGGGAGGCTTTTATAGCGCCGGTTGATTAGTTTTTGTCAGGTGTTTGTCGATGGTATCCAAAAGGTCCTCAAAACGAATTGGTTTGGCCAGGTAATCATCGCAGCCCGAACCTAATATTCTTTCCCGGTCTCCTTCCAAAGCGTAAGCAGTTTGTGCAATAATGGGGATTTCATCGTGATTCTTTTTGATTTTACGGGTGGCTTCGCAACCATCCATAATGGGGAGGCGGATATCCATCAGAACCAGATCGATGTTTTCATGCTCTTCGATAAGATTCACAGCTTCCTGTCCATCTTTGGCCCAAATCAATTCCGATTCCGTACGGCTAAGGGCTGCATCAAAAAACAAATTGTTGATTTCTTCGTCTTCTACAATTAGAATTTTCTTATCCTTCCAATTGTACTTTTCCTGTAGATTATCCAGTTGCATGGAGCGGTTCCGTTTAATTTTTCGACAAAAAGGTACTGTATCTCTGCTTCTCAATATACAAAATAAAGGTATTACGGTAAAAGAAATTTTTCCGGAAACCGAAAGGAATGTGGTGGAAGTTGTTAATAGTGTGGTTAATGAGAGAATATTTGGTTTAAACGATTTTTTTTAACTCCGGGAAAAATTATTGAATCGAAAGAGTTTCTGTTTCAGAATCTATGATTATTTTGGTGCATGCATATTAAAGCATGCACTCAATTATTAAATGGATATGCTATGAATATTGAAGAACTGCGAGAATATTGTCTTGCCAAAAAAGGAGTGACCGAAGGGTTTCCCTTTGACGAAACCACCCTGGTTCTAAAAGTAATGGGGAAGATGTTTCTGTTGACCGATATAGAAGGGGAACTTAGTATGAACGTTAAGTGCGATCCCGAAATGGTACCGGAATTAAGAGAGCAGTATCCATGCGTTTTGCCCGGATATCACATGAACAAGAAACACTGGAACACGGTGATGATAGATGGTTCGGTTTCGGATGATTTGCTGAAGCAATGGATTGATGATTCCTATAATTTGGTGGTGAGTAAGATGACCAAAAAACTACAGCAGGAATTGAAGGAGTTGTAACCGTTGGGAAAAAGAACCGGCCTCTTCTCCTTATTTTCAAAAATCTTAGTTAAATTGGTCCTCAATTTAACTAATAGCCTTTATAAGAATATTTAAACAGGACAATTGCCGGTTTCTTTCAATAGTTTGGAGGATGCGAACTTTTGGCTAAAGAATGAAACCGGGACGAAACACTCAACACAAAATTTTAGATTCACAATGAAAATTTATTCAAAGCATTTGCTGCCCCTAGGTTTGGCTCTGCTGATGGCCTTCCCAAATGGAGCAATGGCAAAAGGAAAAAAGAAGAAAAAGGAAGACGAAGGTTACAAATTTACTATGGTTGCTGATGTTCCTACAACCTCTGTAAAAGATCAGCAAAGCACAGGTACTTGCTGGGCCTTTGCAACGACTTCCTTTATCGAAACCGAATTGCTTCGTATGGGCAAAGGGGATATCGATTTATCGGAGATGTATACCGTTCGTTTTGCATACGACCAGAAGGCGATGCGTTACTTTAGATTGCATGGCAAAGGAAACTACAGTGAAGGTGGCCAGGCACATGATGTATTGAATGTAATTCGCATTTATGGAATGGCTCCGGAGTCAGTTTACAGTGGAAACCAATACGAAAGTGATATTCATATCCACCGTGAAATGGTAGGCGAAACCAAAGGGATGCTGGATGCAGTGATCAAAAATAGAAATCGCAAAGTAACACCGGTTTGGAACAAAGCTTTGAACGGAGTATTGGATGTGTATTTGGGAAAAGCTCCGGAGAAATTTACCTACAAGGGAAAAGAGTACACTCCTGTTAGTTTTGCAAAAGAAGGAATGGGGTTCAATACTGACGATTATGTAGAGTTGACCTCCTATAGTCACCATCCTTTCTATACTCAATTCGATTTGGAGATTCCGGATAACTGGTCTCACGATTTGTATTACAACCTGCCTATTGACGAATTGATGGAGGTAATGGACAACGCACTGAAGAATGGTTACTCTGTTGCATGGGATGGCGATGTAAGCGAGAAAGGTTTCTCGCACCGCAATGGTTTGGCGATTTTGCCGGAAAAGAATACCAAGGATATGAGTGGTGCAGAAATTGCAAAGTGGGAGAAGATGTCTTCCAAAGAAAAGAATGCGGAGCTGTACAATTTCAAAAAGCCAGGTGTAGAGAAGAAAGTGGATCAGGCCTTGCGTCAGGAGACTTTTAACAATTACAAAACCACGGATGATCACTTGATGCATTTGACCGGTATTGTAAAAGATCAGAATGGAACCATCTACTATAAGACCAAAAATTCATGGGCTACGGACAGCAATGATTTTGGCGGGTATTTGAACATGAGCGAGTCGTACGTTCGCTTGAAAACCGTTGCCATTATGGTACACAAGGATGCGATTCCAGCTGCTTTGAAAGAGAAATTGGGCATTCGCTAGGAATTGAAAATATTATATTGGCCGAATTAGAATCAAATTCTTTCGGGATCCAATAGAAACAAACAGAAAGATTCAGTCTCGAAAGGGGCTGGATCTTTTTTTTAGTTATTTATATCTTCAATGAAAAATTCTTATTGGATCTCATAATTTGATTGAATGGGATAGAGAAATTTCAATTGTAGATTATTTTGAGGTGCAGGGAAAACAAATAACAAATCTTTTTCTGTTTGCCGAGTTCATGCTTTCCTCCTTTCTGATGGGCATTATCATCTAGAGCCAATTCAAAATCCAATATCTAAAAGCAAAGGTAGATTGCTAAAAGAATCCGTCAAGGATAGATAAATAGCTTGCTTCAGGAACAATACAAGCTGCTCTTGAACGAATCACAAAGTAGCTTGAACATTTTACAAATTGTCTAGAGCATTTTATAAATTGATCTGGGTCTTTTACAAATTGTCTAGAGCATTTTACAAAGTGATCTGAGTCTTTTACAAATTGTCCTGAGCGTTTTATAAATTGTCTAGAGCATTTTATAAATTGATCTGAGTATTTTACAAATTGTCCTGAACATTTCACAAAGTAGCTTGAATACACCCTATGCCCCGTCCTTATTACATTCCAGCCCATTAATAAGGGATTTAAGTTTTACTTCCATTTCAGCAGATTTTTCGGATACCCGTAAGATTAATAAATTAAATTGAAATTTTTGTCACCCTAATTGGGTGTGAGGCTGTTATTGTTATAGGATGAGAAATTAAAGGATGTCTTACTAACCATTGAAATAAGGAAACTAGCTATGAGAAAACTTCCCTTCCACTGAGGGGGAATTATAATGGCGATCCTGACAGTTATCGAGACCATCTGATTTTAAAGGATAATTATGAACTGATGAGAAAGAGCAAAGCTATTGCATTGGTACCCCAGGGAGTTGTTGTAGTTTATTCCGGCTATGTTTTTTGCAATTGCTTATGGCAAGGAATTTCCGATTGGCGTTGTATTCTGCCTTAGTGGGATTTGTGATTTTACTGCTAATGTTTGTCTGGTTTGTGTATTTGTTCAGGAAACGAAGAGCGAAACAGTAATAGGAGAGGTGTTGATAATCTATTAATTAATTCATTTGAGTAATTGTAAGACGTAATTGGTACGGGATGAAGAATAATATCAATACAAAAAATGGCATCCTTGATTGGGGCGTTCCCACTGCTATCACTTTTAGTATTGCAACCCAGCTGATTCTTAATAGTGGGAGTTGGGAAACTTTGCTCACCTGGGATTAAGCCCGTTTATTATTGGTTTGATTGGAGAGGTAATGTTTTTGAAGCTCTTAAATAATCTTTACAAACATATTTAAAAGAAAGGGGAGTAAAGATCCAATAGAGGCTTGCACCTTGAAGCTTGTAGCTTTTTCACCGAAGAGACAAACTGAAAATCTATAGAATATTACGTTAAGTTACCTGTGGCCTTCCAATTCTCTACTCATTCACCAATAGATTACACCCCCGAATATCCGAGTGGTCGAATCGTCCCAGGATCTCAAAGGAGCCGTCGGGATGGATACGGCCCAGGTCCTTGGTTTCGATAAAGGCGCAGGAGTGGATGTTGGCCAGGTCGATCACATTTACACCACCGGTGCGTCCCTGTTTCTCGTAGGAGAAAGGATCGTAGGTATCGCGGATGAGGATCTTCATCCAGGGGGGCGTTTGGAACAGGCTGTTGCCTTTGGAGTAGGCCTGCGAAAGCAGCTCGGTCATGCCGTATTCGGAGTGGATCTGCTTTGTACCGAGGCGTTCGCAAAGGAAAGCGTGTAGCTCTTCGCGGGTTATTTCCTTTCGGCGGCCCTTCATGCCACCGGTTTCCATTACGATTACATCCTCCAGGTTCAGCTGGTAATTTTCCGCCAGATCAAGCAGGGCAAAACTAACTCCTAGTAGCAAAACCTTCTGATTGGTTTGCTTCAGTTCTTTAAGAGTTGCTACCAATTCCTCATGATTGTGCAGGTAGAATCCGCTTTTGGGGTGCCCGCTGTCCTTAATCAGGTGCTCCATCATGTAGATGAGGGAGGAGCCTTCCCGTTCCAGGTAGGAGGGCAGCAGAGCCAGAACGCAGTAATCCTGAATGGGGCCGTAGTAGAGTTCAAACCCTTTTTTAAAGCTGTCTTCGTAGATGCTTAGATCGGGCACGTAATGGCGACTGGTGAATTTTCCCGTGGTGCCGCTGCTTGTGAAAATGGCTTTGGCTTCCATTTCGGAGGAAACCACGGTACGACTTTTGAAGAATTCGATGGGAAGAAAAGGGATTTGCTTTACAGTTTTTACTTCGGAGATATTGGTATGCAGTAGTTGCAGGTATTCTTTATACACCTTATTGTTTTCGGCCTGGTACCGAAAAACATCAAGTGCTTTTTGTTCAAACTCCTGCTCTGTAGTAATTGTAAAAATCTCCTTTGCCCAATTCATTCTTTTCCTGTCTTAATGTTTTTTCTGAAAGGGAGAGAGTGAAATACTCCCCATCCATTCTTGTTGCAAAGTTAATCTAAATTCACGAAGATCGATAATAGAGATCTCCCGGAGCAGACGATGGGTTTGTTCCGGGGATGTTTGTATCCTACTCAAAGTAAAGTTTTGGTCTTGGTTTTGGATGAATCGTTACGCTTATTTCGTTGCTCTCATCGATGCATGAATTGTTATCCGTGATCTGTACCTTTATTTTATCTCCGTCAACCAGGTCTGCAATGGTGAATGTATCACCGCTCACCCCATTGGTTTTCTGACTTCCGTTTACAAAAAACTTGTATTGGTAGGCTGGATTTCCTCCCGTGGCACTGCCCGTAAACTGGGCATTTGTTTCCTCACAGGATTGATTTCCATCCGGACCGGTAAGGGAAGCCGTCAGGTTGGAAGTTACATTAATTTGCACAGCCTTGGAACTGGTGTTGCCATGCACATCCTCTGCCGTCCAGTTTACAGTTGTTGTCCCCAGGGGGAAGCTTTTGCCATTCAAACTGCTGCCGCCTCCATCGTAATCATGGGTAAGGGAACGTATTCCGCAATTGTCGGTGGCAGTAATATCCACCCCGGTTCCACTTACCAGGTAAAGGCAGCCTGTAGCATTAGGCTCAAAATTACGGTTGGCCGTATTGTTTAGCTGCGGCGCCTGATTATCGGTTACGGTTACCGTAAAGCTGGATTGTACAGGGGCATTGCCCGAAGCATCGGTGTACTCATAGGTAACGGTAGTTGTTCCAACCGGGAAGGAGGAACCACTGGCCAATCCTGCAACCAAACTTCCGTTTTGATCTCCGTCGCAATTGTCGGTAAATACAGGTCCCGTATAGTTAACAATTGCTCCGCAGGTACCAGCATCGGCATTTACCGATATGTTGGTTTGTGCAGTCTTAAGAGTTGGTTTGCTATTGTCTGCAACTGTAATGGTTGTTGTACAGGTCGTGCTGGCCAGGTCCTTGTCTGTTGCCGTCAAGGTTACGGAAACAGTTCCTTTGTCGTCGCAATCAAAAGTATTGGGTGATACCGACAGGGTGACTGTCCCTCCATCGTTGTCATCGTTCGATCCGTTATCTATTTCAGAAGGATCGAGCGTATAGCTTCCATTGGCATCCAGGGATACGATAACTCCACTTTTACAGATTGCAACCGGAGGATCGTTATCAACCGTTACGGTAATGGAAACAGTAGCTGTATTTGATTCTGCTCCTGAATCATCCTTTATGGTATAGGTAAAGCTATCCGGTCCGGTGTAATTGGCGTTGGGTGTATAGGTAACTTCACCTGTTGTATAGTTTTGTGATGATATGGAACCGTGTGCAGGACTTGATTTAATCAGCACACTGGCCTTATCGATTGTCTGATTTCCATCAACATCCGTGTCGTTACTTAACACGTTTATTACTTTAGGGGTATCTTCGTTGGTAGAGGTATTGTCGTTCACAGCCACCGGAGCTGCATCATTATTGAATTGTACATTGATATTCACACTGGCGGTAACTACATCTCCATTTCCATCGGTTAATCGATAGGAAAAATGGTCCGTACCAAAAAACTCCGAATTGGGCATGTAGGAGAAGGTGCCGTCATTGTTTAGCGAGAGGGTTCCGTTGCTAACATTGCTAACGAGACTCACATTTACCGGACGATCAAACAGGTTTTGATCATTGCTGGTTACATTTCGATTCAGTTGCGTATCTTCAGGAGTTGTGTAGCTGTCGTTGTTTGCAATCGGGAGGTCGTTAACCGCTCTTACGGTAATGTTTACCGTTGCAGATGATTGGTCACCGTCAACATCTTCTATGGTATACTGGAAGGAATCAGCTCCGTTGTAGTTTGCCGTTGGGGTATAGGTAAAACTACCATCAGCATTAATAGTCAAAAGCCCATGAGAGGGATCGGTATTGGAAACAACCTGCACCGGTGGATCGCCCAGGCCCTGGTCGTTGCTCATTGTGTTATCCGTAAGGATGGCATCTTCGTTTACCGAAAAATTATCAGCCCTGGCATCGGGGGTATCATCATCATCGGTAATGGTACCGGTTGCTGTATTCAAACCATTGGCAATATCAACCTTGTTAAGAAATTCCCTGATTTCGGCAGTAAATGTTTCGGTTCCCTCTTCATCCGTATCCTGGTTGGTTGCGATGGAAAGGGTAATGCTACTTTGGTTGGCGGGTAATGTAATGGAGGTCCATCCTACGCCATTAAAATCAGCCGGAGAGCTTGCCGTTCCATTTACGGTTCGGTATTCAAAGTTGATATCTGTACTTCGAACCGGACTTACCGATATGGTGAAATTGATGGGATTTCCTTCGGTAGCAGAAGCTCCGGTGATGGAAAGTGTTGGATTTCCTTCATTATCCAAAATGGTACCGGTAGCAGATGTAGTTCCCAAATTTCCGTTACTGGCCGAAGATAGATCAACCGCAAATGTTTCTGCCTGCTCATTTGATTTATCATCCTTGGTAGCAAAAGCAGGAAAGTCAACAGTTGTTTGTCCTGCTGGAATGGTTACGGTTCCGGATGAAAAGGACGAATAGTTGATAAAATCCTGTTTTTTTGCCTTCCCGGATCCACTGGTCAGTGCAATCCGGTAATTAAAGGTAATAACCTCGTCAGCAGGGTGATCAATTGTCGCCTGGAAAATGATATTTTGCCCCTCTTCAGCACTGGTATTGGCAACAGTGATGTTGGGGATACTTTCGTTGTCTGTGATGGAAATTGTAGCATTGGTATTTCCTGCAGTGGCATTGTTTAATGCACTTAAGCCAATGGCGAATTGTTCATCTCCGCCGGGTTCGTAAATGTTGTCATCGTTGATGCTTACCGAAATGGACTTGCTGGTTTCTCCCGGTGCAAAGCTTAGATTTCCGCTGTATGAACCGGAAGAAAAATCAGCCGGATGGGAGGCGGTATTGTCAGTTATTGAATAGTTTGCACTCACAGTTTTGCCACTTTCCGTGTTTAGATTTACCTGTAGAGCTATTGTTCCTGCGTTTTCGTTAAAACTCTGATCCTGTATGCTGATGGTAGGAGCGGGATCGTTGTCTTTTATCGTACAAGCGCCTGTGTTAATGCTTTCAACGGCTTCTGTCACATTGCTGATGGTCAATGTAAACGATTCGTCATTTTCATCCAGTGGATCATTTACAATTTGAACAGGTATGTCGATATAGGCATTCCCTGCGGGTATGGTTCTACTTCCGGTAACGGGGGTGTAATCCAGACCACTTGCAGCAGTTCCGGAATTGGTCTGATAATCGAAGGTCACATCCACATTATCCTCAACCGCCCACGGATGGGACAGCTCCACACGAAAAACAGCATTCAGATCGGTTCCTTCGGTGGCATTCAAACTGGTTGTGGTAACCGAAAGACAGGGGAGAATGCGAATTTCACTGGAGGGGAACGATTCCGTAGTGGAATTACCGCAGGGCGATAAGCCGGTAACCTTGTATCTTCCTGGCTCGGAAGGTTCGTAAGTTGCATCGTCGTTGGCGGAGACAATTTCTCCCTCTTTGTACCAATTGTAATTGGTAAATCCCGAAGCGGTTAATATTACATTATCGCCACATAAACCTTGTTCTACCAGCTCAGGATTTTGTTCCACCTGGGGAATGTCTCCGAAACCAGAGAAAAAACCTCCACCTCCAACATTGTTACTCTCAAAAGCCAGCATGGCATTCAGAGCTCCGGTGGAAGAAATTGTATAGTTCCAGTTGCTTCCTCCTCCATATTTCGATTTTTGAAGTTCTGTTTTGGGAATATTGTAGGTTTCCCAATAAGTATTCCCCTGGACGTTGCTCTTGAAGCCGGAAGCCAGGTTAACCCCATTCAATTTAATTTGGGAACCCGATTGTGTTACCAGTTTTAGAGTTGGATTGACCTGCAAGCTGGATAATCTATTGGCAAAGGCGATGGTTACCTCTTTGTCTGCGGTACATTTTAGGGGAGGGATGAAGCACAAACCTGCAGTCTGCTTTTTATTGGCTCCCGAAAGAGTTTGGTAAACGAATACTTTTTTATTGGCATGGATGTAGATGTTTCCATTGGTGGTGTTGCTAAAATCAGAAATAGAGGTAAAGAAATAGTCCCCGGCCTTGTTTAGGGTTTTGGTCCTTGAATTGTTCTTATAGGTAATCGTTGTGTTGGATTCAGTGGCAACAACCAGGACCTTTTCGTTGTATTGTGCTCCACCTGATCTTCCCAGACCTTTAATAACGATATACTCCTTCCCTACAACATCGGTGGGAACCAATTGATCGAAACCAACATCACGACCAGGGTTACTATTAGGATAACCGGAAGCACACCAGGAACCGGAGCTTACGGCAATGGGTTTGTTAGAGGTGATATGAGTACCGTTAACAACATTCAAATTTTTTGTTGAACCTTGTTGTGATTTAATCTGGTTCACACTAACACCAACTACGACCGATTGTCCTTTGTTTAAACTAACAGTGAATGTGTTCGTTGATCTTCCTGAGAATTTTACATTTGGATTGCTGAAAGTGATGTTCGTATTGTTCTCCGTGGCCATAACACCTATGAAATGCCCGTTGTGACTATCATAGCCGCCTTTGGAAGAATACATGTGACCGCTGTAAAAGTCAGTACCCAAGCCGGTAGTTCCCTTGGAGGTAAGCAGGTCACCCTGCGCGCTTGATTTTTGCTGAATGCTTACGAAGAATTTCTTTGGTCCTGAAATAATCAACCCCTCGGTATCCAGAATATCGTTGAGCTGGTTGGTGCCGATAACACCTTGAGATTTCAATCCTCTTCCAGGGTTGTTCAGGTTAACTTTCTTCGGAGTTGAGCTGGAAAGGCCGGTAACTGTTTGCACAAAGCTCCCGTTGTTGTTTGTGATTTTTACATCGAAGGGAGTTGTTTCGGTGGTGGATAGCACCATTCTGTGATCATCCACATTGGAAGAGGAGGATGTGAAGGAACACATGGGTGGAATGTAATGCACCGAATCTACCTGGGCTTGGGCCGTTGGTAGTGATAGAGCAACGAGAAAAATGGATACGAAAAGATAGTTTAAAAATTTGGGTAGAGATTCAAACATAGATAGCGACTAATTGATTGGTATGGTAAAGTACGGAAAAGCCCTAAAAATGTTAATATTTTTTAATAAAAAAAGGCAGCCCGTGATGGACTGCCTTTGAAATTCCCCTAAGGGATATGTTTTTGAGTTATTATCCTCTGATGGCTTTGATACCTGGAAGCTCTTTTCCTTCAATGTATTCCAAAAGGGCACCACCACCAGTAGAAACATAGCTTACTTTATCAGCCAGGTTGTACTTGTTGATAGCAGCTACAGAGTCACCACCACCGATTAGTGAGAAGGCTCCTTTTTCGGTTGCAGTTACAATGGCATCAGCAATTGCTTTGGTTCCTTTGGCGAAAGTATCCATTTCGAATACACCTACAGGACCGTTCCAAAGAATAGTTTTGGATTCTTCAATTACTTTTGAGAAGTTCTTGATGGTTTCACCTGCAATATCCAAGCCCATCCAGTCAGCTGGAATTTCGTGTACAGCACACTCTTTGGTGTTGGCATCGTTGTTGAAATCGTCAGCGATCAAGGCATCAACAGCAAGGTGCATTTTCACATTGTTTTCTTCTGCTTTCTTCAGGATTTCTCTTGCTACGTCCAGCTTGTCGTCCTCAACCAATGAATCACCAATTTTTCCACCCATTGCTTTCACAAAGGTGTAAGTCATACCACCACCAATGATCAGGTTGTCTACTTTGTTCATCAAGTGCTCGATGATTTCAATTTTGGAAGAAACTTTAGCACCACCCATAATAGCAGTCAATGGTCTTTTAGTATCTTTCAAAACCTTATCAACGCTATCCAGCTCGCCGTTGATTACGTAACCGAACATCTTGTCTTCAGGGAAGAATTTAGCGATAACAGCGGTAGAAGCGTGAGCACGGTGAGCAGTACCGAAAGCATCGTTAATCCAAACATCAGCCAGGTCAGCTAGTTTTTTAGCGAATGCTTCGTCACCTTTTTTCTCTTCGCTATAGAAACGCAGGTTTTCAAGCAACAAAACTTCACCGGCTTTCAATTCACCAGCCATGTTTTTTGCACTTTCACCAATACAATCGTCAGCAAACTTAACTTCGCTTCCCAACAATTCAGAAAGGTGAGCAACAATATGCTTCAAAGAGAATTTCTCATCTACACCTTTTGGTCTTCCCAGGTGAGACATCAGGATTACTGATCCGTTTCCTTCCAATACCTTCTTGATGGTAGGAAGTGCAGCACGGATACGGGTGTCATCAGTAATTTCGAACTGATCGTTCAATGGCACATTGAAATCCACACGGATAATTGCCTTCTTATCTGAAAAATTGTAAGAATCAATAGTTTGCATCGTATTATATAATTTAGTTTTTAACCTTCACCAAAGGTAAAACATTCTTCAAATTGCTGCAAAAAAGAGTTGAATATGTTTTGGAATTATTTGATTAGTAGGGGATAGAGAAGGTTTGGGTTGTGGGTTTGAAACGATTGCATAGGATTGTTTATTGCGGAAATTTATCCGTAAAACGTCAATTTTGGGGATGTTGGGATCCAAATGTTTTCAGTTTTTCTTTTTGTCAGGAAATTCCTGTTGCTGTGTTCAGAAGAGGGAATGTGAGGCAACCATCTTTTTTTCCTCGGATGGAATAGGATAGGGAAAGGATTTAGAAGGATTTAAGAATTACATTTTTTGGAATCTTTCTTGATAGGAGGGATATTTTTTTAACTTTGATACTTATAATTCCCAAACGGAACAACAGGTGTGGTTGGGGGATGCCCCAATGCGAGTTTGAAAAGTAATTATGCTTTTGAAATAGAGACCGGAGGATTGAATGGCTTCGATCCCTTTGGCTTGTTCCTGTTGAACTTCAGAAATAGAATCGTATACATGCAGTTTAAAGATATAATTGGGCAAGAAGCTGTGAAGCAGCGACTGGTTCAAGCAGTAAAAGAGAATAGAGTGAGTCATGCCCAGCTTTTTGTTGGGCCCAACGGAGTGGGGAAATTAGCTCTGGCAATTGCCCTGGCTCAATACGTTTCCTGTTTGAATAAGCAGGGAAACGACTCATGCGGTGTTTGTTCCTCCTGTAGGAAGTATCAGAAATTGGTTCATCCCGATTTGCATTTCGTTTTCCCGGTGGTAAAGGGAAAAAGCGGGAGCCATCCGGTCAGCGATAATTTCATTGCTGCCTGGCGTGAGCAAATTCTTACCAATCCCTACTTCGACCTTAACGAGTGGTACCATCACATAGGGGTGGAGAATGCCCAGGGAATGATTTATTCACACGAAAGTGGGGAAATCATCCGAAAGTTGAGTTTGAAAACTTATGAAAGCGAATACAAGGTGATGATTATTTGGTTGCCGGAAAAAATGCATGCGTCGGCAGCCAATAAATTGTTGAAAATGATTGAGGA
The DNA here is from genome assembly GCA_041725895.1 of Marinifilaceae bacterium. GTDB lineage: Bacteria > Bacteroidota > Bacteroidia > Bacteroidales > Marinifilaceae > JBGRQA01. The sequence continues at coordinate 14,813 of JBGRQA010000023.1, read as the reverse complement.
ACCACCGGCCAAAACCTTGTTCCTGATGGTTGCCGAAGAGCCGGACAAGATTCTGAAGACGATTCGCTCCCGTACCCAGGTGTTGAAAGTCCCTCGTATCGAAAGTAATTGCCTGGAGGAAGCGATCCGAAAAGAGTACGATCTGGAGCCGAAGCAGGTGGGGCATATTGCCCGATTGGCTCGTGGGAGTTTCCGGCAGACACGCATCCTGATTCAGAGTTCGGCGGAGAACAAGTTCAACTTCGATCAATTTGTGCAGATCATGCGACTCTGTTATGCTCGTAAAATCCTGGACATAATGGCCTGGGCCGAAGAAATGGCTACTATTGGTCGGGAGCGGCAAAAAAGCTTTTTGGGGTATGCTCTTCGAATGGTGCGTGAAAACTTTATCCTGAACCTTAAAAAGCCTGAAATGGTTTACCTGAACCCGGAAGAGATGGGGTTTTCTTCCAAGTTCTCCCCCTTTATCAATGAGGAGAATGTTTGGGCCATTGCCGATGAGTTGTCGCGGGCTTATGGTGATGTGGAGCGAAATGCCAACGGCAAAATCGTGTTTCTGGATATGAGTTTGCGGCTGGTGAAATTATTACGGCCCTAAATTGGGAAAATACCCGATTTCGTTACCTTTAAAGGTTTGTTAATTAAATTCGTTAATTTTGTACGTCGATTACCGACTAAAAATCAATATATAGAAGATGGAAAGAAAGGAACCTAATAACTGTGGCGGTTGCGCCTCCAATAAAAAAGACCACAGGCTTCTGGCGGGTAAGCTGGATGTTCATGATTGGTTGAGTGATGTTCCTGAAAGTGCACTTTGTCCTGATATTGTCGAGGTAAAATTCAAAAATACAAGAAAAGGCTTTTATGCCAACGCAAATAATATACGATTGAACCGGGGAGATGTAATTGCAGTGGAAGCTTCTCCGGGGCATGATATCGGAATTGTTACCCTTACCGGCGATTTAGTTCGGGAACAAATGCGGAAGCAAAACCTGGATCCTAAATCCTCAGAGTTGAAGAAGGTCTATCGAAAGGCCAAGCCTGTGGATGTGGAGAAATGGCACGAAGCAATTGCACTGGAGCATCGCACAATGATTAAGGCCCGCCAGATATCTGCTGATCTGAAACTGGATATGAAGATTGGTGATGTGGAATACCAGGGCGATAAAACCAAGGCAATATTCTACTACATTGCTGACGATCGGGTGGATTTTCGACAGCTGATCAAGGTGTTGGCCGAGCAGTTCAAAATTCGTGTGGAAATGCGGCAGATTGGGGCGCGTCAGGAAGCGGGCCGAATCGGAGGGATTGGTCCTTGTGGTCGTGAGCTTTGTTGTTCTACCTGGATTACCAATTTTGTATCGGTAACTACAAATGCCGCACGTTACCAGGAGATTTCGCTGAATCCTCAGAAACTGGCCGGGCAGTGTGGTAAACTGAAATGCTGTTTGAACTATGAGCTGGATTGCTATATCGATGCTCAGAAAGATTTCCCTTCCACCAATATCCCATTGGAAACAAAGGACGGAATTGCCTACCATCAGAAAACTGATATTTTTAAGCGGGTAATGTGGTATTCGTTTGACAAATTTGCATCAGTGAATCTGGTTCAATTGTCTGTTGACCGGGTAAAAGAAATTATCCGTCTCAACAAGAAGGGAGTAAAGGTTGACAAACTGGTGAACGGCGAAAACAAGATGGAATCGAAAGTTCTGGACTATGAAAATGTAGTAGGACAGGATAGCGTGAACCGATTTGACAAGAAGAAACCGAAAAGCAACAAACGACGTCCCAAACGAAAAGTGCATCGCAAACCAAGAAAACCCAATACTTCCAAAAAATGACGCATTTGAAGTTCTTTGGCGCCCTTTGTGTGCTTTTAAGTGGATTGATCCTGTCTTCCTGCGATTCCAATCGTGTTTTTGAAGACTATGTAAAGATTCCGGATTCCAAATGGGATCGGGAGCATATCGTTTCTTTTGAGGTTAACATTACCGATACTCTAAATCCACACAATTTGTATGTGGATGTTCGGAATTCAGGAAAGTATACCAAAGCCAATCTTTGGCTTTTTATTCGAACAATTTCGCCCAAGGGAGAAGTTGTAAAGGACACCTTTAATTGTCCTCTGGCCGATGAGACAGGGAGATGGTACGGTAGTGGCTTTGGAGATATTTTTGATTCCCAGTTTCTTTTGAAAACAAGGGTGGTGTTTCCTCATTCGGGAACTTATGTTTTTGAATATGAACAGGGAATGAGAGAGAAGAAGATCCCCGGAATTGTGGATGTGGGACTTCGTGTTGAAAAATCAGAATAACAGATAACGCAGAAAAGAAAATACTGTGGGAAAGAAAAAATTGCAGCGTTTTGCAGAGATGAAGACCTTTGAAAATGTGTTTCAACCAACACATGATGAGGTGTGGGAAAAAGATTATAAGCTCAAGGGAGCATGGCATAGAGAAGTATTTAAGAATGATAATCCCATTGTATTGGAAGTGGGATGTGGAAAAGGGGAATATACAGTAGGATTGGCTCGTAATTACCCCGATAAGAATTTTATTGGCATTGATATTAAAGGTGCCCGGATGTGGAAAGGAGCAAAAGAGGCTTTGGATGAAGGGCTGAATAATGTGGCTTTTATCCGTACCTATGCTGAACTTTTGGAATCCATTTTTGCGTCGGGAGAAATTGCCGAGATATGGATTACTTTCCCTGATCCCCAGATGAAGAAGGTGGGCAAACGTTTAACTTCTACCCGGTTTTTAGATCGGTATAAGAATTTGCTTAGTCCCGATGGAATTATTCACCTGAAAACCGATAGTGCTTTTCTGTATGAGTATACTTCCTACGTGGTAAAGGAGAACAATCTAAAGGTGGTTACTGATACCAACGATTTGTACAATTCCGGGATGGCCGACCATATTCTTTCCATTCGCACCTTTTACGAGGGGCAATTTTTAACCCGTGGTATCCCAATCAAATACCTGAGTTTTAAACTAGAGGATAAGACGGAGTTTGTGGAGCCGGATGTGGAGATTGAATTGGATTCCTATCGTAGTTTTGGTCGTGATCGTAGAGTACAGGGCCAGTAGTTATGTCTGATCTTTACTCTCAAATCTACCAGGTGGTGCAAAGTATACCCCCAGGTAGAGTTACCAGCTATGGGGCTATTGCACGCTTTATCGGATCGCCCCGGGGTTCCCGTATGGTGGGGTGGGCTTTGAAGCATTCCAACACCTGTGAGGAGTTTGTTCCTGCTCATCGGGTGGTCAACCGTTTGGGGAGATTAACCGGAAAACACCGATTCCCTGGAGGGGAAACCATGAAGGAATTATTGGAGAGTGAGGGGATTGAAGTGATTGATGATCAGATTCAAAATTTTGATCAAGTTTTCTGGGATCCGGGAAAAGAATTGGATCTGGAAGTTATTTGAAACGAATCTAAAGTAGTATCTTTGCTTTAGCAAACGAATATTTAAAGTTACTAATTCAATATAGAATGAGCTATACTCAAAAGCAAGTGACCGATGCCTTACGACTGGTGAAATATCCCGGTTCCGATAAGGATATCATGTCATTGGATATGGTACAAGGTCTAAAAATAGAAGGGAAAAAAATCAGCTTCGACCTGGTTTTTCAGAAATCTGATGATCCCAACATTGTTCCTTTGAAAAAAGCCTGTGTAGGTGCTATCCTAAAGTTTGTTGACAAGGATGCTGATATCAAAGGTAACATTAAAGTTAAAGCAGTTCACATTGTGGAAGAGCCTAAGGTTTTGCCTAAGGTAAAAAATGTTATTGCAGTTGCATCCGGTAAAGGAGGGGTAGGAAAATCTACTGTAGCTTCCAATCTGGCTGTTGCTTTGGCTAAGACCGGAGCAAAGGTAGGTTTGATTGATGCGGATATTTTTGGCCCTTCGGTACCCAAGATGTTTGCCTCTGAGGATGCACGTCCTCACCTTACCCAGGTTGATGGCAAGGATGTGATTGAACCTCACGAGAAGTACGGGGTGAAGATGTTGTCCATCGGTTTCTTTGTTGATCCTGCCCAGGCAACCGTTTGGAGAGGCCCAATGGCTTCCAATGCGTTGAAGCAGATGATTGAAGAGGGAAACTGGGGCGAACTGGATTACGTACTAATCGATTTGCCACCCGGAACCAGTGATATTCACCTGACTTTGGTACAAACCGTTCCGGTAACCGGAGCTGTAGTTGTAAGTACTCCGCAGGATGTGGCTTTGGCCGATGCCGTAAAAGGTATCAATATGTTCGAAGGAGCGGGTGTTAATGTGCCTGTGCTAGGTTTAATTGAGAACATGGCATGGTTTACTCCTGCCGAGCTTCCTGAAAATAAGTACTACATCTTTGGCAAGGATGGTTGCAAGAAACTTGCAGAGGAAAAAGGATTGAAACTTTTGGGTCAAATTCCTATTGTACAAAGCATCCGCGAAGGTGGTGACAGTGGAGTTCCTGCTGCTTGCAATGATGATTCCATGGTAGGTTTATCTTTTGCTCAATTGGCACAGAATCTGATTGAGACCATCGATGATCGAAACAAGAACATGAATCCTACCCAAAAGGTGAAGATGACTCGTTAATTCGAAAAAATATAATTTTAAATAGGAAGACGCATTGCGTGTCTTCCTATTTTTTTGCTGTAAAGTCTAATGAAAAGCCAATCAGGAATTTTTGTTTATTATCTTAGTGCTTTCTTGAGTTATATTGAACAAAAATTTATATTTTTCTGGGTAACTTTAACACCAGTTTTCTGGGATTCATAATCATCCCATATAATAAATTTGACTATCATCAGTTATAATACAAAATCTTCTACTTTGATACGAAAGAATCTACGCTATAGCATCTTATTACTGTGTTTTGTTTTTGGAGCCGCAGGCTGTTCCAACAAGAAGAATACGTTCATGAGCCGTAAATATCATGCTTTAACCACCCACTACAATGTTTATTTTAACGGGAAGGAAAGTTTGAAGGAGGGCCTGAAAAAAATGGAACGGTCGCATGAGGAGGATTTTACCCAGATTTTGCCCGTATTTTTCTCCAATAATCCAACTTCCCGATCCATTGCCAACGGGAATATGACTCGGGTGATTGAGAAAGCATCCAAAGCGATTAAGGTGCATTCCATTACCCGAAAACCCAAACGGAAAAAGGGGAAGCGTTCGGATAAGTACAAAGAGTTTCGGAAGAAAAAGGAGTTTAACGATTGGATAGATGATTGTTACCTTCTTCTGGGAAAGGGGTATTTTTTTAAGAAGGATTACCATGGAGCCGACAAAACGTTCAAGTTTATTTTGCGGGAATATCCCAAATCTGATTTAAGGAATGAGGCACAGCTTTGGTTGGTGCGGAGTTTGGTGGATCAGAATGAGTTTTCAGGAGCCAAAGAGCAGTTGGCCCGACTGGATCAGTCTGGTATGTCATCGGCTATGCGTACGGAATTGGCCTGCATTAAGGCTGATCTGTTTATTCGTCAGCAGCAGTACGATAATGCGATTCCCGCCATTCAGCAAGCCATTGCCGGTGAGAATAAGAAATACCATAAAGCTCGATACAAGTATATTTTGGCTCAATTGTATCAGAAAACGGGACAGGATGCTGCTGCTTCCAATACCTTCCGTGAGTTGGGGAAAATGAGTTTCTCCTATGAAATGACTTTCAATGCAAGAATTAGCCGGGCATTGTCCTATGATGGATCGGGTAATGGGGAAGAGATTCGCAAGGAGTTGCGCAAAATGGCCAGGGATAGGAAAAATAAGGAGTTCCGGGATCAGATCTACTATGCTTTTGGGGAGATGGATATGAAGGATGAGAATCCTGAAGGAGCTATCGAAAATTATTGGTTGTCGACCCAAAAAAGTATGGGAAACGACAATCAAAAGGCGCTCTCTTTTCTGCGTTTGGGCGAATACTATTTTGAGCAGTTGAACTACAAAAAATCGCAGTTGTGTTACGATAGTTCTATGGTTTATCTTCGGCAGGACTATCCGGAATATGAGGTCTTGTCTCAACGTGTTCGTAATCTAACCGAGTTGGTGAATAATCTGAATGTGGTGGAACGGGAAGACAGTTTGCAAAATGTTGCCCGTATGAGCCCAAAGGATAGGGATCTGTTAATAGCAGGTATTATACAGAAAATTGTTGAGGAGGAAGAACAGAAGAGAAGGGAAAGAGACGAAGCCATGCAGGATCGTGCTTTCTTTAATCAGAACAATATGATGGGGCGCAATTCTCAGCAGGGGAGTCCCCAGGGGAATTGGTATTTCTACAATCCCACCACGGTAGGTCTTGGGAAATCCGATTTCCAGCGAAAATGGGGGAAACGAAAGCTAGAGGACAACTGGAGAAGAAAGAACAAATCGGTTGTGGATGTTTCTCAGTTGGAGCAAGAATTGGCAGACGAAACCGGAACCGAAGAGAAGAGATCAAGAAAAACGGATCGAAAGAGTAAGGATTACTACTTAGCCGACCTCCCCATGACTGATTCGTTGGTGAATGTATCCAACGAGAGAATAATGAAGGGGCTTTACCAGGCTTCGTTGGTGTATGAAGAAAAATTGGAGAACAGGGAGAAGGCGCTTCAAACCATGGAGGAGATGATTCGTAGGTTCCCACAAAGTAATTATTTGCTTTCTGCATACTATCATTGCTATGCCAACCATAAGGTTTTAGGGAATTCGGCCCGCTCCAAATATTACAAAGACAAGATTATTTCGGATTTTCCCGAAAGTGATTATGCGCATGCATTGGTTGATCCGAATTACTATTCCAAAATGGAGGCTGAGGGACAAAAGGTAAATCATATGTACGAGAAGGCTTATGAGGATTTCAACAATTACTACTATTACAGGGTGATCAACTTGTGTGATGAGGCTTTGTTGAAGTTTCCGGAGAGCAATCTTCGACCCCGTTTCCTATTTCTAAAGGCGATGGGGATTGGACGAACCGAAGGTGGCGATAGTTTCCTGAGAGCACTGGAAGAAGTGAAGGCATCTCATCCTTCAGCAGAAATAAAACAGACTGTGGATGCTATAATTCTTGGAATTGACAATGGTGCTGTACCTGTTCAATATTCAGCTGCAGATATGGAAAGGGCTCGTCAGAACCGATTGCTACGCAACTGGCGATTTGAAGATCCGGCTCCATTGGTCGAATCCAAAACGAAAGAGCTTAAGCCTGAGTCTAAAAGCTTGTACAGTCTGAATGCAACCGATGAGCATTATTTCGTTCTTCTCTTTTCGAAAGAGGAGGCGGACGCCAATCGTGTTCTCTTTAATGTAATGAAGTACAATACGAATCAATACAACAAGCGAATCTTCCAGGTGGATCGGAAATCTTTGGTTGGGCAGGAGACTATGGTTGTTGTGAAAGGCTTAAAGGGAAAGAAGGATGCTTTGAACTATTTCAACCAGATTGTAACCAGTGAGGAGGCCTATGCGGGCTTAGAGGATGCAAATTATCGAAATTTTGTAATCTCGGTAAGTAACTTTGAGATTTTTGTCCGCAACCAGGATATCTCTCAATACCTGGATTTCTACACTAAAAAATACTTCAATACCAGCAGGAATAAGGCTGGAACTCCCGTAAAAAAGAAAGGGAAGTTGGTTGCAGTAAAAGCTGTTGGAGATACGAAGGAGAGTTTTACAATGGATCCTTCCGCCAATCATAAATTTATTTTAATGGTTCCTTCACGAAAGGTGAATATCAATAAATTGAGAGCCGATGTTTACAATCACGACAAGGATTTCCAGGTGCTCAAGGAAGCTTACGATGGAGATCAGCAGATGGTGATTGTAAATAACATTGGAAATCGTTCGGAAGCAATGCAGTATTTCCGTAAAATTGTTGAAGACAGAAAAGTATTTGCCTCCATTGGAGATATCAACTATCGTAACTTCATCATTAGTGAAGCAAATTTCGAGTCCTTTTATGTGAATAAGAAACTCTTGCAGTACATGGATTTTTTCCGGAGGAATTACTTAAAAATGAAATCGAAACCAGTTGTTCCTACTGCACAGAAAAGAATTGACGACGGAGTTTATTCCTATCAGGATAGTGAACCCCACGTTTTTGCACTTGTTTATCCTACCAAAGGGGTAAATGAGAAGAAACTGGAAATGGGGATCAAAAAATACAACACGAAGAACCTAAGGGTGGAGATCCGAGACCTTAGTTCTGATCGCAATATTCTGCTGGTTACGCAAATGAGAAATAAGAAGCAGGCGATGATGTATTTCCGGGCAGTGGTTACCAATCGTAATCTTTTTGATCCTGTAGAGAAGGTTGATTATCGGAATTTTGTGATTTCGGAAAGTAATTTAAAGGTTCTGATGAAAGATGCCGACCCGAAAAGTTACTTGAATTTCTTTAAGAAATGGTATCTTCAGTAGTAAGAATTGAATTTTGATTTCTTGATTGGAAGAGTGAGGAGGAAGAATTGGGATTTTCTATCCGGACATTAAAACGCAAACTTTAAGCACATGAAAACAATTACGATACTTTGGGTGGATGATGAAATTGATTTGCTGAAACCTCATGTGATGTTTTTGGAAGAGAAGGGCTACCATGTAGAGACGGCCAATAATGCTGATACCGCTGTAGAAATGGTGCGTTCTTCCCATTACGATATCATGTTGTTGGATGAGCACATGCCGGGCAAAACAGGCCTGGAGGTATTGGCTGAAATAAAGACCTATGCTCCGGCTCTCCCGGTGGTAATGATTACCAAAAGTGAAGAGGAAGACATCATGGATCAGGCAATCGGCGCTCAAATTGCTGATTATTTGATTAAGCCCGTGAATCCGAAGCAAATTCTTCTCAGCATAAAGAAGAATATTGACAAGAAGCGTTTGGTAACTGAGAAAACAACATCCGCGTACCAGTCCCGCTTTGGGCAACTGGGGATGGAGATCAACGACTGTCATTCCATGGAGGAATGGATGCAGGTGTATCGAAAATTGGTTTTTTGGGAAATGGAGCTGGCTCGCACGCAGGATTCTGCTATGGATGAGGTGTTGAGGATGCAGAGAAATGAAGCCAACAATCTGTTCTCTCGCTATGTAAAGAAAAACTATCTCCAGTGGCTAGAACAGGATAATGAGAATAAACCTTTACTTTCTCCGGGCGTTTTTGTAAACAAGGTGTTTCCTTTGCTCGATCAGGGAGATAAGGTGGTATTTGTCTTGATTGATAATTTAAGATACGATCAGTGGATGACTCTTTATCCGGTGATTAGTGAATATTTTTTGGTGGAAGACGATTCTCTTTTCTGTAGTATTCTGCCTACAGCGACACAATATGCCCGGAATTCCATGTTTGCCGGCTTAATGCCTCTTGAAATTGAGCGACGCTATCCTCAGTACTGGGTGAATGAGGATGAGGAGACGAGTAAGAACCTGCATGAGGAGGAGTTGATTCGTTTGCAGCTGGAGCGGTACTCCAAAGATATGAAGTTCTACTACGAGAAGGTGAACAACAGTAAGGCGGGGAGTAAAATCGTTGAAAACTATAAGGGATTATTGGATCATCAGCTCTCCGTATTGGTTTACAATTTTGTAGATATGCTTTCCCATGCCCGAACCGAAAGTGATATGATTCGGGAATTGGCTAATGATGAGGCGGCTTATCGCTCCCTTACCCAATCGTGGTTTGAGCATTCCATGTTATTGGAGTTGATTCGGAAGCTTGCGGAAGAGGATGTGAAGCTGATTGTGACTACCGACCATGGAGCCATTCGTGTTCAAAATCCAATTAAGGTTATTGGTGACCGCCAAACCAATACCAATCTTCGGTACAAGCAGGGAAAAAACTTAAATTATAACCAAAAGGAAGTATTTGAGGTGACTACCCCCCGAAAAGCACATCTTCCTCAGGTGAATGTGAGTTCTTCTTATATCTTTGCGGGCAGTGAAGATTTCTTCGCTTACCCTAATAATTTTAATTATTACAGTTCTTACTACCGGGATACATTTCAGCACGGGGGCATTTCTCTGGAGGAAATGTTGGTTCCATTGATGACTCTGGTTCCGCGGTAGATGATGTTTAAATTGTAAGTGGCAGAATAGGAATGACAAAACTGAAAATTAATTCTCTTGACGAGATCAATGAAGTAGCTCGCCAATTCCTTCGGGAAGTAAAGGATAAGCGAGTTTTTGCTCTTTACGGAGCAATGGGAGTGGGGAAAACGACTTTTGTAAAAGCTGTTTGTGAAGAATTTGGAGTGGAGGATACCATCAACAGTCCTTCATTTGCAATCGTAAATGAGTATCATACCCCCAAGGATGTTATCATTTACCATTTTGATTTCTATCGGATAGATGATGTAGAAGAAGCCTACGATTTTGGTTACGAAGACTATTTTTATAGTAACAATTTCTGCTTTGTGGAATGGCCCGAAAAGATTGAATCTATCCTGCCAGCCGGTACTGTTAATGTTTTGTTTACCGAAAATCCGGATGGTACCCGATCTATCAGCATTGAAGCTTAAGAATTTTGTTTGATGTTAGATAGGAAAAAATCCTAAAAAATCATTAAATTGTAATGCTTTACCCTTGTGGAGCCAATAGGTTGAATCAATCAAATTGAATTGGTATGGCATTATTAGGAGAGGAAACGGGAAGTTTTCCCATCGGAAAGGAATATCATTTTCCCAAGGAGGAAATGTTGGAGCTGGAGCGGCGACGTAAGTCGCTTCTGATCGGTATCCCACGCGAAGATCATAAGGCAGAGAATCGGGTGTGCCTGACTCCTCAGTCTGTTGAAATTCTGGTAAACAATGGACATGAAGTGTTGGTTGAGAAAGATGCCGGTGATGCTGCCAACTATTCCGATAAGGAGTACAGTGAGGCTGGAGGCCGTGTTGTGGAAACTAAAAAGGAAGTTTTTCAGGCGGATATTCTTCTTCAGGTAGCTCCTTTAAGTTCTGACGAGATCGATATGTTGAAAGGAGAGCAGTTGATTCTGTCTGCCCTTCAGTTGAAGAGTCAGTGTGGAGAGAATATTCGTAAATTGATGCAACGGAAGGTGACTGCCATTGCTTATGAATACCTGAAGGATCCGGATAATTATTTTCCTGTTGTACGTTCCATGAGTGAAATTGCCGGTAATACTTCTATGATGATTGCCGGAGAGTATCTAAGCAAGGCCCACGGAGGAAAAGGGGTTATGCTAGGAGGTGTAACCGGTATTACGCCCACCGAGGTGGTAATTCTGGGAGCCGGTACAGCAGGAGAATATGCTGCAAGATCGGCCCTTGGGTTGGGGGCTACGGTGAAAATATTTGATAATTCTCTACGCCGTCTTCGTCGTTTGGAGGATCACCTGGGACAACGGGTGGTTACTTCTATATTTCATCCCCATGTTCTTGCCAAAGCTTTGGCTTCGGCCGATGTAGTTTTGGGGGCTTTGCGTTACGAAGAGGGGGTTCCCCGCTATTTGGTTACCGAGGATATGGTTCGCTCGATGAAACCCGGTTCCATTATAATTGACCTGAGTATTGATCAGGGAGGCTGTTTTGAAACTTCCTTTCTTACCAATCATAAGGATCCTGTTTACAAAAGTCATGGCATCCTGCATTACTGTGTGCCCAATGTACCTTCCCGGGTAGCCAGAACTGCTTCCCTGGCCTTAAGCAATATTTTTACCCCTCTTCTTCTTCGAATTGGAGAATCCGGAGGTGTAAATCATATCATAAAAGAAGATAAGGGTGTTCGGCACGGAACCTATATTTACCGCGGAATACTCACTAATTTACGAATAGGGGAAACCTTTGGTATTTTGGCCAAGGATATTGAATTATTGTTGGCTGCTCTTTAAGTTTCGGATGTGGTGTTTAGTACATCCAGTACCGCCTTTGTAAATCCGTCTTCCAGGTCGCTGGGGCATTCGCGGAATCGGTTCCTTAGTTCCCCCGGAGCGTTGGCAACAACATAACTGTGATGACTCCATTCCAGAAGATCGATGTCGTTGTAGTCATTGCCAATCCCCATGGTTTGCCCTATGGGGATATTTAATTTTTTGCAAAGCCAGTCGCAACTGTGTCCCTTGGAAATATTTTCAGGGAAAATTTCCATCCAGATGGATTCGTGGTCCAGCGGAGATGTGGCCCGGATAATCTTGATATCAGTGAATTTTCTTCGTAGTTCATTGTAAAGTTCCAGGTTGTTGGGCAGAATTACCAGGAACTGGCATGCATCTTTTTGTGTGTCGGCCAGGTTGCCGATTGGTGTGGCAAATTCTTTGTAAAGACTCAACCTTCTTGAGAAATCAGGGTTTTTCTTTCCGCTTCGAAAATACTGAAATTGATGGTTGAGAGGAATGGGGTTCTGGATCATGAAATCGATTTGGTGATCCATTAGAATTTCGGCAATTTGACTAACTTCTTTTGCTTCCAGTTTCTGAGAGAAGATAATTTCCTTGTTTTTCCACTTCATAATGCCTGCTCCTGAGGAAAAAATCAGGTAATCAATTGGGAACTGAGCTGGCAGAACCGATAGGGCAGAGTAGAGAGTGCGTCCCGTGGCAATCACTCTTAGGATTTTTTGTTTCGCAAGAGATTCCAGGGTTGCTATATTCTGTTGACTGATGACCCCCTGACTGGGAAGCAGGGTTCCATCCAGATCGGTTACTATGATCCTGACGGAGGTGTTCATAAAATTGTAATTTTAGAGTATCAGAACAAATTTACAATTAACATTCATCTTTTCTTTAAAATTGTGCTCTCAATTCCATGTTGCCGGTGTGGATTATGTTTTCACCTTCGGAATAACGGCCATTGTAGCTGATTCTAAGCTGAAAGGTTTTTGATATTTTTTGATGAAAGCCCAGGTTCCAGGTTGCATTGTTGCCGGGTAAAAATCCCTCCATCATTTCATAGGCTAGAGAGGTATTGACGGGGGCACCGTAGCTTACGTTCAGGTAGCTTGAGCTAAGTACCAGATTGCCGTTTTTTCTAAGGGCAAATTGAATTTCGTTTCCAAGACTATGTACCTCAGCTTTTTCTTCTCCCAGTTGGTTTTCTTTGTATTCGTACTGGTAGTTGAAGCCAATTTGCCACTTTAGGGTTGGTTGCAGTTTGAGGTTGATGTTGTTTTTAATGAAATCAATTTCGTAATTCTTGTTGTTGAAAAACTCACTGCTGAATTGTTTGGTACCTCGATCTGTGCGATTACTTATTTGATGGGGACCGTTGAAATGCCATCGAAAGCGAATGCCGTTTTGTCTGATTTGAGTTTTATCAAAACCATTAGCAAGTAGTTGTTTGTTCCTGTTGTGTAGGAGAATATAATCCCAACTGGTTTTGGCTCCCTTCTTTTTATAGGTTAGGGTATTTTGAATGCCGGAGGAGAGGGAGATTAATTCGTTGTGGTTCCATTTGGGAGAAAATGGATTGGCATAACTGTCAAAGCTTTTGTTGGTGCTTTTTTGATTGATTCGATAGGCCAGGCGGTTTCGAAGCCGGGAAAGGACAGAGAGGATGCCCTTTTTTGTTTTTAGTTTGTTTAGTCTTAGTTGAAGGGTTTGTCTGAATTCATTGGTGTAAACTCTTTGATAGTTATTGGAAGGGGTGAAGATGCGAATATAGTTTGCTTCGTCCTGAAAATTGGCTACTTCGAATTCATCCAGTTCTTTTATTCCATTTTCGTTGTAATCCTTCCAGCGATAGACTCCTTGTCCGGGAGCTACCTCAATGTAGGAGAATTCTTTTTCTGCTTCCAATCCTGAACCAATTTCGTAGAAGGTATTGCTTTGGAACAGGCCTCTTCCTGCCCTGAATTGATGTTCCAACCGTCCCAGGATTGTGTTTTCCGGTTGTTGATCAGTAATTTCCTGGTTTAGTATCTTTAATCTGCGATAGCTGGCACTGGTTTTGATTTGATTGTTCGGATTTTTTAAGAGCTGGTAACTGAGACCAAAATCCTCTGATTGAGTATGTTCCCTGAGTTTTTGCTCAAGTGGGAGCTGGTCTGTTCTTAGTTTGTAATGGGCTGTCAATTGATTTCCCGATTTCTTCGGTGATTTCAGATAGAATTGAATGGATTCAAAGGCAAAACTGTTGTTCAAAATTTCCTGCATTTCCCTTTGGGTCCAGAGATTTCTTTCACTTTCTGTTTGAATTCCAATAGTTCCAAAGGATAAAGCTTTGGAAAGATCTAATTTGTGCCGAAGGAAATTGGTTGTCAATAATTCCTGATCGGTGTTTAATAGGTTGCCCGAAAAAGTCAATTGGAAACTTTTGGTATTTAGGTTTATGTGTGAGCTGTGTCTGATGCCTTTATAATTGTTTCTTCTTTTTCGGTAGGCTAGCTCGTAACCAATTTGCCCGTTGCTGCGATAGTTAAGTTGGCTGCCTACTTTAAAAAAATGCTCAGAGCTAAATTGGTTTTGTGGTTCGATGTTCCAGTCTCGTTCGTACTCTACTTCCTCGAAAGGTTCGATTTCGTTGAAATTTTCATGGATGAACCGGTAGCTTGCTGTTGTTTGGACCGTAATGCTTGTATCCTTTAGGGAGAGCAGTTTTTTAAGTTCAAGATCCATTGCATAACCCTTATTGTTGCCATCATCAATGGGGGAGAAGGTGTTAAGATCCTTGTTGCTGAGGGCAATCTCAAAACTGCTTGAAGTTGTTGGATCGAACTGAATCTCTCCCCCCATGCTAAGCATCTGATGGCTTTCGGGACTGGTGAGTTGTGCAAGGGGTTCGTAACTTCCTTGCGGTAAACCATCCAATGGAGCAATCCATTCATAAACCCGACCATTGGCCGAGCTTTTTACAGGAAGGTAATTCCCATTGTTTTCC
>JBGRQA010000022.1:0-101292 GCA_041725895.1 Marinifilaceae bacterium | reverse complement strand
TAAGTTTCATGAATCGATTTTGTTGTTTTCTACTGATGCAATTTCTGCTGAATTAGTTCAGGAGTTATCGCAGTCTGCTTTGTTGATTGATTTTCTTTTTTAGTTGTGTCCCGTATGGACAAGCTCTCTGTAGCCCGTATGAAGTGCGGGGTTAATTTGTAGCATTTGTTTGCGGTGCCGCTATTGATTAATCCATGCGATTGGTTTCTTTGCACCGCATGGCGATATTGCATGAATCGATTTTGTTGTTTTCTACTGATGCAATTTCTGCTGCATTAGTTCAGGAATTATTGCAGTCTGCTTTGTTGATTGATTTCCTTTTTTATTTGTGTCCTGTAGGGACAATCTCTCTGTAGCCTCGTATGATATGCGGGGTTAATTTATAGCATTTGTTTGCGGTGTCGCAATTGGTTAATCCATGCGATTGGTTCCTTTGCATCGCATGGCGATGATATAAAATAATGTGAGGGATATGCTTCTGTTTTGTGTATTGAATTGGATACTACAAGTCACATTCTACCTGTGGGGGTTTCCGAATTATTGGCTGCATATTGTATTCTATTTCTGGTATTCTCTGCCCCCAAAACGGCTAAATTCAATAGTATTTCATCTTTTTTTACTACAATAGAGATGAATTCCCCAGCTCGTGATTATCTGTATGTATTTCAGTTTACAACAAGACGAGTGCCGTGAGAGAATGCTTTCAATGTGTAAAGTTTACACATCTCTTCGCGTTATTTATTCCTAAATTTTATTAATTTGTTTACTAATTTTGTTAAAAACTAAATCTGGCCACTTTGGATTACTCAATAATTACCGAAAATTCTCCTGCCTGGATTATACCATTGCTACTAATAGCCGCGGTTTTTTCCTGGTATCAATATCGCCCAACCAAAGCTCATCGCGATTTTTCGGTGAACCAGGTGTGGACTCTATTCATACTTAGGTTTGTTGTCTACGGTGTACTTTTACTGCTACTGCTAACACCTATGGTGAAATACCAGCATCAGAGGAAGGAAAAACCCCTATTGGTATGGGCTCAGGATAACTCACAATCCCTTCTGTTGAATGAGGACACTATCTATTTAAAGTCGCAATATCCGAAACAATTATCTCAATTTCGAAATAAGATGGAGGATCGATTTGATTTCCATCTATATAAATTTGGGAGCGGGGTACAAGAAGTTGACTCATTCGATTATTCTGATCAGCATAGTGATTTTTCGGAACTATTCGCCCGCCTGAGAGAGAATTTTCCTCCCAACACTCCCGGTGCCATGGTTTTGGTGAGTGACGGAGCTTTTAACAAAGGAAACCATCCTCGCTATGCCATACAGGGATTCCCTTTTCCGGTGTACACAGTAAATATGGGAGATACTACGACTCATAGTGATGTTGTTTTAAGTGATTTGCATTTCAATCGGATTGCTTTCCTGAATCAACCGGTTCCTGTCCGTTGTAATATATCTGCAACGCATCTGTCCAGTCAGAAAGTGAACTTGAGAGTGAAGCAGGGGCAGAAGGTGGTTTATCAGGAACAAATTGAAATAGAAGGAGCTGATTTTTATCGGGAATTGGATTTCATGCTTACTCCTTCCAATACGGGATTTCAAACTTACCTGGTTGAATTACTACCTGTACAAGGTGAATTTTCACTTCGAAACAATTCCCGTAAAATGGTAATTGATGTATTAGATTCCCGGCGAAAGATTCTGATGCTTCACAAAACTTATCATCCGGATATGGCCGCTATGAAATCAGCCGTTGAGGGGAATGAGAATATGGAAGTGGTGTATCGCAATGTTGAACAGCCTGTTGATTCGGTTGAAGCCTACGATTTGGTGATTTTAAACCAATTGCCATCGTTGAATGAGAATGCTGCGAATTGGTTACAAGCTTTGCGGGAGAAGAAAACTCCGCTTCTGTTTATGGTGGGGGGTAGTACAAATTTATCTGCCTTTTCTTTGGATCGTTGGGGTATCGAATTTAAGGTTCAACCCGGGCAATATGAGGAAGTTCGAGGAATTTGGCAATCAAATTTTACTTTGTTTGAAATGGAGGAAGAGGAACGGAATACTTTAGAAACCTTTCCTCCTTTGCTGGTTCCCTTCGGAGATATTGCTTATGCTCCCAATGCCGATGTTCTACTGAATCAAAAAATTAAGTCTGTTACAACAAATTCGCCTTTACTTTTGTTTACAGAGAGAGAGGGGCAAAAGATCGGATGGATTCTTGGTGAAGGAATTTGGCGTTGGAAATTGCATAACTATCTGCTGGAGCAAGATCATAGAGTCTATTCTAATTTTATCAATCGAATGATTCAATACCTTGCTTTAAAGGAGCGAAAAGATCGTATGGTTGTTCAAATGAAAAGAAATTACAGTGAAGTTGAAAGTATAATTCCCGAAGTTCAGTTGTACAATCAAAGTTACGAATTGGTGAATCAGCCGGATGTGGTAATGGAAATCAAAGATGCCGATCAAAAGCTGTTTCGTTACAATTTGTCCCGCACTTTAGATTCCTATCGGTTGAATTTGGGGAATCTTCCGGTTGGGGTATATCAGTATAAGGCTAGTACCCTTTGGGATGGTAGAGAGCTAGTTCGGGAAGGTGCTTTTGTTGTAACGGCAGAGGATATGGAAGCTCTTGGTGTTCCGGCCAATCATCGTGTTCTGAATCAATTGGCGGTTATTACGGGAGGTAAGTCCTTTGTACCATCTCAGCTTAAGGTTTTGGAGAAGGAGTTGAAAGATAATGCCGATTTGAGACCGGTTATGTATAAGGAAAGTTTCTTCGATACTGTTTTAAATTATACATTTTTAGGAATAGTTTTCCTTATGTTAATGTCTTTGGAATGGTTTTTGAAGAGATTTTGGGGCGGGTACTAAAGTAGATGCTTTGCCTGAGTATGGTTGCAAGTTTGCTCTTGTTCCCCCTGGATGTTTAAATACTATAGTAAATGAATTGTAAATCAATCGTATTTCGTACTGTTGGAAGTCGTAATCTTTGGGCTTTGCTGTGTATCGTTATTTGCTTATCCTCTTGTAGAGCTTATGAGCAAATGGAGTTGCAGGTGTTGAAACCTGGTACCGTAACCATTCCTTCTGATGTGAAGACTATGGCGTTTGTGGATCGGAATTTGATCTACGGAGTGGATTCCACTTATCAGAACTATAAGTATTTAGGGGAGGTTGTTAAGGATTCTCTGTCCTATGATTCATTGGTGAAGAAGAGTAGTTATGACGGTTTTGCGCAAAACATTCCTGAATTTTTCCAGTTGGATACCATTCCTTTTATTCAATTGGAGCCCTCTTATCTAAGTGATACAATTCGAACTTATCCTCCGCTTGCCTGGGCTACTGTTGATAGTATTTGCGCTTTGAATAATTCTGATATTCTTGTGGTTTTGGAGGGAGCTAAAATCAATACTGAATATGAAGTGAATAGCGCGGAAGGTTTCTGGGGAACAGTAGATATTAACTATTGGGCCATCTGGAGGATCTATGATCCTTTGTACCAAAAGGTTTGCGATCAGTACATTGCTGTTGATAGCTTGTTTGTAGAGGAGTTTTCCAATTCCTATAAGAAATTGGTTAATGGAAAAATTCCCTCACGACAGAAGATAATGCAGGATGTCGGCTATTCCTTAGGCGAGGATTATATCCAAAGAATATCTCCTGTTTGGAAATCAGTACAGCGCAAATATTACTGTTCCGGAGGTAAACGCATGGATGCTGCTTGTTACTTCCTAAATCAGAAGAACTGGGAGGCTGCTATGGATATTTGGAAAAGTATTGCTACTAATAGTACAAAAGAATATAAAAAGGCTGGAAAGGCAGCTTATAATTTGGCTTTGGCTTATGAAGTTCAAGGCGATTTGAAGCAAGCGAATCAGTGGATTCGGAAATCTATATTCTTTTTCAAACAGAAAGAGACTCTTGTCAATGAGTTGGAAGACTCCAATATATACGCTCTGGAATTGTTGGAAAGGAAAAACGATCAGGACAAATTAAAACTCTTTTTTGGAGAGTAGTACCGGATGAAGTATTAGATTTTAACCCCAAAGTTTCGGAATGGCTTTGGGGTTCCTTATTTTTGTATGAATTCTTAATTCGACCGATTGAATATTATTGTATACTTTTATCCTGTTTTGAGCAGGGAGGTAACAATTGGTTAAACCTCTATTTACATTATGACTGCAGATACAATTTTAAATGTAATTTTGATTATCCTTATTGCGGATTTTCTGTTGGAACGAACTCTTGATTTTTTTAACAGCAGGCACTGGTCGGCTGATTTGCCGCAATCTTTGAAAGGAATTTACGATGAAGAGGAGTACAGGAAATCGCAGCAATACAAGCGTGAAAAGGAACGAATAGGATTGATTTCTTCTCTTTTGAGCTTTGTTATTGTTTTGGGGATGATTCTCATGGGCGGATTTGCCTGGGTCGATAGTTTTGTGCGCCAATTTGTAAGTCATCCCATTCCCGTAGCTTTGGGCTTTTTCGGATTAATCCTATTTGCATCCAATTTGATTGGTTTGCCTTTTTCTCTCTATTCCACTTTTGTGATTGAGGAGAAATATGGATTTAATCGCACCACGATTAAAACCTTTGTATTGGACTCTATTAAGGCTGCCCTGATTGGAATTGTAATCGGGGGTGGAATTCTTTCCCTGATTATTTGGATTTACCTTTTAACCACCGTTAATTTTTGGTGGATGGCCTGGGCTGTGGTTGGTGTATTTATGCTACTCGTGAATATGTTTTATTCCACGTTGATCGTTCCTATGTTTAATAAGCAAACACCTCTTGAAGAGGGAGAACTACGGAATGCTATTGGTGTATTTTCCAATAAAGTGGGCTTTCAGCTGGATAACGTTTTTGTTATGGATGGATCCAAGCGATCATCAAAGGGAAATGCCTACTTTAGCGGACTAGGCCGAAAAAAACGGATTGTATTGTTTGATACGTTGATTAATGATTTAGAGACCGAAGAGATTGTTGCTGTTTTGGCACACGAAATTGGTCATTATAAAATGAAGCATACCTTAAGTGGTCTCATTATCGGTTTATTGCAAACCGGTTTAATGTTCTTTCTGTTATCCCTTTTGATTGGTAATCCTGAATTATCAATCGCATTGGGTGGAGCTGAAGCAAGTTTTCACATGGGATTGATTGCCTTTGGTATTTTGTACTCGCCTTTCTCCATGATTATAGGGTTGGGAATGAATATGTGGTCCCGTTACAATGAATATCAGGCCGATGATTTTGCTGCCAGAAATTACAATGGTGAGGTCTTGGGTGATGCTTTAAAGAAATTATCTGTAAAGTCGTTGAGCAATCTTACACCTCATCCCGCCTATGTGTTTTTTTACTATTCACACCCAACGCTTTTACAGCGTCTAAAAGCAATAACAAGAGTATAGGTTGAGTTGAAGATTTCTACTTAACATTTAATACGCACTACACATTAATAATTAATAGTTTTTTTCATGAAAGCTGAAATAATAACCATAGGGGATGAAATCCTTATTGGTCAAATAACAGATACCAATTCAGCATGGATGGCAACAGAATTGAATCGAATTGGTGTAGCGGTGGACCGAATTACCAGTATTTCTGATACTCGCGAAGCCATTATGGAAAGTTTGGATCAGGCCCGGAAAAGGGTCAATCTGATTTTGATGACCGGTGGTTTGGGGCCTACCAATGATGATATAACCAAAGAAACACTGGCAGCTTACTTTAATACATCACTGGAGATGAATGAGCCGCTTTTGGCTGAAATTAGTAAGCGTTACGAAGCCCGGGGAATTCCTATGATTCAATCCAATCGCGATCAGGCTTTGGTGCCGGCTGATTGTCGTATTATACCTAACCGTTATGGTTCCGCTCCCTGTATGTGGTTTGAGCGTGAAGATTTGGTTGTCGTTTCTATGCCGGGTGTTCCCTCGGAGATGAAGGGAATAATGAACAATGGAGTATTGGGAGCTATTTCCGATCATTTTAAGACACCTAAAATTTTGCATCGGACTGTTTTGGTGCAAGGGATTGGAGAATCTATTCTGGCGGACAGGATTTGCACATGGGAACAAAATTTGCCTCCTATGGTGAAGTTGGCCTATCTGCCTTCTCCAGGACTGGTTCGTTTGCGTTTGAGTCTAACAGGTGACGATAAACAGGAGTTGGAAGCGATTGCCGAAGATCAGATCCAGAAACTTCAAGAGATTGTTGGTGAATACATCATTGGTTTTAACGATGAAAAGCTGGAGGAAATTGTTGGGCAGCTGTTACGGGAACGCAATCAAACACTTTCTACAGCCGAAAGTTGTACGGGTGGCAATATCGCCCATCTAATTACCAGTCATGCCGGGAGTTCCGATTTCTTTAACGGAGGAGTTGTGGCCTATTCCAATCCTGTTAAGGAAAATGTATTAGGTGTTTCAGGTATTGATTTGGAAGAAAAAGGAGCCGTAAGTCAGGCTGTTGTGGAGCAAATGGCGGAGGGAGCACGTAAGCAATTGAATACTGATTATGCGATTGCCACCTCCGGAATTGCTGGACCAGGTGGTGGAACGGAAGAAAAACCCGTAGGAACTGTTTGGATCGCAGTAGCCGGCCCTAGTAAGGTGTATGCCAAAAAATATCTATTTTCAAAGATACGTGAACGAAACATTAGAATGGCATCTCTGGCAGGTTTGAATCTACTTCGAAAAATGATATTAGGAAAACTTTAATACTGTAAGTTGTAGAAAATAGAACAATTGGAAAATGCTTTACGTAAAAGCATAAGAGTTTTGGCTTGTTTCTTTAGCCTAACTCGACAACAGTTTCATAATAACAACTTACAACCACTTAGCATGGGTTTCTTTTCTCTGGAGAAGGAACCCATGTCTTTTATAGTACCCATAGTTCCGATAGGCAATGATACTTACATAAAATGACCATTCATTGGTGTCAAATCTGAGATTCTTGTACCTATTCCTTAATAGATAGTTTTTTATCCTACAAATTATATCCTAGTTGTACTAGGACCGGATATAGACCTAACGGTCTAAAATGACAGAGTTTTGTGTAATGCCTGAGACTGGACGCATGGTAGAAAATAAGTATACTGTGTGGTGTAAAGAACAATGCTATTGATTTTTCCATTTAATCCCATGTTTCTTCTGCGAATTCTTTTGGGATAGCAAAACCAGACTGTGATAATTATTAATATTAGCCTTATTGAAAGCTTATTATGGGAGATGAGCAAAGAGAGTTATTCTCATGGCTTAGATTTTATCGGGATGGAAATATTATAATGTCATTGCAAATTAGATTTGTCCTTTTCTTCATAATTAGTTAAATTTCAGTTACTATAAATGTTTTCTATGTTAATATAGATAAAAAATAAACATGCAAACATCTAGATGATTGTATGTGAATATGTTTTTGTTTAGATTTGATACAAAATTTAACGGAACTATGAGCAAAACCAAATCAAAATTGAAGTATTTCGCATTTTTGCTGGCATTCCTTTGTGGAGGAGCAGCCTGGGGCCAGAATCAGGAGAAAACTTTCAGGCTAAGTTTGAATGATGCACTTAAAAGAGCGGAAGAAAACAACTGGCAGATCAAGATGGCCGGGGCAGAGGTTATGGCTGCGAAAGCAGAGTATCAGCAATCCCATTCGGTTTTTTTGCCCAACCTGAGTCTTTCTCATACAGGTATAACAACCAATGATCCTCTTACGGCTTTTGGCCTGAAGCTGAAACAGGAGATTGCTACCACAGCTGACTTTAATCCGGTTTTATTGAATGATCCAAATCGGATAGACAATTTTAGCACTCGAGTTGAGGTACAACAACCTTTGTTGAATTTTGATGGGTTTTATGGACGAAAAGCAGCTGGTAAACAATTGGATGCGATGCAGTACAAACAGAAAAGAACTGTGCATAATGTTCGGTTTCAGGTGAAGAAAGTCTACTATCAACATCAACTGGCTCAGGAGTCCTTGCATGTGGTTCAAAAATCACTTGAGGCCGCAAGAGACAATCTAAAGTTGACTGAAAATAATTTGAAACAAGGGTTTGTTAAGGAGGCCGATTTGTTGTCTGCTAAAGTTCGTGTGTTGGAGTTGGAGAATCAAATGGCTGATGCAGAGAATCTGGTGAAAAGAGCAAGTGAGTTTTTGGCCTACTTGTTAGGGATGAAACCTACAACAGGAATTTCTACTACAGATAAGTTGGAGGAGGGGAAATTTCCGGTTTTACCAGTAGAGATAAATTTGGAGAGCCGCTCAGATATTCTGGCTTATCGGAAAGGTGTGGAAGCTCGTGAAAGCTTATTGAAATCAAACAGGATGAAGTTTCTTCCGAATTTAAATGGTTTTGGTAGTTATGAATGGAACGATGACCAGATGTTCGGAAACCAGGCTTCTAATTATGTGGTAGGAGCAAAATTAACATGGAACCTGTTTAGTGGCTACAAGAATATTGGCGCTGTTAAGAAAGCCAAAGCGCAATTGCAGAAAGCGGAAGTAGAATTTGGGGAATACCAGGCTCGCAACACCCGTGAAATGCAGGAAGCCCGTCGAAATTTGAGAATTGCATTTAATAAGATTCAAGTGACTAAATTGGCTCGTGAACAAGCTGGTGAATCTTTACGAATTCGAACCAATCGTTACAAGCAAGGTCTGGAAAAGACGACCGACCTGCTATTTGCAGAGGCGATTCAAAGTGCCCGAGAACTTGATTACCTGCGTACCCTCTATCAGTATCATATTGCCTTGTTTCAAATGGAACTTCTACTGGAAGCTGAGTTGAAGTAATTTATGATTAAATATAAGCATTAGTCAAAGCAAGAACAATTAAAAGAAAAAATATATATGGACTCAAAAAGAATAGTAATTGTCGCCATGATTCTTTCCATTGGTTTGATTTTTCAATCTTGTGGAGGAAATCAAAAGAAATCTGAAAAGAAAATTGGTTCGGTTAGTGTTACGATTGCAGAAGCTCGTCTTGAAGATTCGCCTCAATTGTATAGTTTTTCAGGCCAATTGGAGGCGGAGCAACACTCTAACTTGAGTACTCGTCTTATGGGACAAATCAGTGAAGTAAAGGTAGAGCCCGGTCAAAAGGTAAAAGCGGGGCAGATACTGGTGCAAATTCGAAACAAAGATATTTTAGCAAAAAGAGCACAGGTAAAAGCAAATATGGTGGAGGCCAAAACTGCTTTTGAGAATGCGCATAAGGATTATAAGAGATATCAGGTTCTCTATCAACAGAAGAGTGCTTCCCAGAAAGAAATGGATGACATTACCACCCGTTATAATATGGCAAAAGCGAAGTTAGAAGCTGTAAAGCAGATGAAGTTAGAAGTTGAGGAAATGCTGCTCTATACCACAATCCGAGCTCCTTACAATGGTATTATTACAAGGAAATATGTGAATGATGGGGATATGGCGAATCCTGGAATGCCTCTTATAGCGATGGAGAAGCCCGGGAAATTTGAGGTGATGGCTCGCATTCCGGAAACTGAAATTGGATTGGTGAAAAGGGGTGATCGGGTGAAGGTACGGGTGAATGCCCTTGATGGAATGCTAATAATGGCTAGAATTTCGGAAGTGAATCCTTCTGCACTCTATACAGGCAACCAATATGAGGCAAAGGTGATGTTGGAGCCTACTATGGAACAGGTATCGCATTTGCATTCGGGTATGTATGTGAATGTATTAATGAGAAAAGGAGGTTTGCCCCGCATTATGGTACCTAAAGATGTACTGGTTCACCGGGGACAATTGACAGGGCTCTATACCGTGAGTCAGGGAGAGACTGCTCTTTTACGCTGGGTGCGTGTAGGTAAAACAGTGGGAGATTCCGTGGAAATTTTGTCGGGATTGGCCGATGGTGAAAAATACATCCTTTCTTTTAAGGGAAAGATTTGGGATGGCGTCAAATTGAATGTTCAATAAGAAGACATTATTACTATGAAAACAGGATTTGCAGGCGGAATCGCTAAACAATTCATAAACTCAAAATTGACACCCCTTCTGATGATTGCTTTTCTGATCATAGGGATGTACAGTGCCTATTTGACTCCTCGGGAAGAGGAACCCCAAATTGATGTACCCATAGCAGATATCTTTTTCCGTTACCCCGGAGCCAGTCCTACTGAAGTGGAGTCGCGTGTGGTACGTCCCCTGGAAAAGGTGGTCAGCAATATTCCCGGTGTGGAATATGTTTATTCAACTTCAATGTCAGGGCAAGCTATGCTAATTGTCCAATTCTATGTGGGCGAAGATGTGGAACGGTCTTTGGTCAAGATGTACAATGAAATCATGAAGCACATGGACGAAATGCCTAAGGGCACCAGTTTGCCTTTGGTAAAGACACGAGCCATTGATGATGTGCCTGTTTTGGGTCTTACCCTATGGAGTGAAAATTATGATGATTTTCAGTTGAAACGGATGGCCCAGGAACTTAATAATGAGATCGAGAAGGTGAATGAAGTTTCTGAAACTAAAATTATTGGAGGCCGATCTCGTCAGGTGAGAGTTGTACTCAATCGTGAGCAAATGGCAGGATACCGACTCGATGCTCTGAGTATTGCTCAAAAGATTGAGATTTCCAATCAACAGATTGGTTCTGGCAGTTTTAATAATCACGATACCGAATACCTGGTGGAGACGGGAAGATTTTTGGAAACGGCTGAAGATGTCTCCAATCTTGTGGTGGGTGTTAACAATGGAAGTCCTATCTATTTAAAGCAGGTAGCTGATGTGATCGATGGCCCGGAGCTTCCGGTTCAATATGTAGCTTTCGGTTTTGGAAAGGAATCTCAACAGAAGGAGAAATTCGCTTCGGAATATCCCGGTGTTACTATCTCGGTTGCCAAACGCAGGGGTGCAGATGCCATGCGGGTTTCCGAAGAGATTCTGAGTAAGATTGATGTGTTACGTAAAGATTTAATTCCTTCGGATGTTCAGGTAGAAGTAACAAGGAACTATGGAGAAACCGCATCGGATAAGGTTGCTGAATTACTGATGCACCTTTTGGGAGCAATTGTAGCTGTTACTTTTGTGGTGATGCTGGCTATGGGCTGGAGGGGTGGTCTGGTGGTCTTTCTTTCGGTACCCATTACTTTTGCCCTAACAATGTTTAGCTACTATTTTCTGGATTACACACTGAATAGGATTACTCTGTTTGCTTTGGTGTTTGTTACAGGGATTGTTGTGGATGATTCCATCATTATTGCCGAAAATATGCACCGTCATTTCAAGATGAAGCGATTGCCTTTTATGCAAGCGGCTTTGCGTTCCATCGACGAAGTGGGGAACCCGACTATTTTGGCCACTTTTACCGTAATTGCAGCGGTGCTGCCCATGGTATTTGTTTCCGGCCTGATGGGCCCCTATATGAGTCCAATGCCAATTGGTGCGTCTATTGCCATGATTTTTTCTTTGTTGGTAGCACTCACCATTACTCCCTACCTGGCCTATCGATTGCTTCGATTTAGAGAAAAGGAAGAGGATGAGAAGATTTTTAAGATGGAGGATACGCGTATCTACAAGGTGTATGCTTTAACCATACGTCCCATGTTGGAATCGGCAATGAAGCGTTGGATCTTCATTGGGGCAGTAAGTGTTTTGCTTTTGGCTTCCATGGGTTTGTTCTATTTTAAGTTCGTGGCGGTGAAAATGCTTCCCTTTGACAATAAGAACGAATTCCAGGTAATCATTGATATGCCGGAAGGGACTACCCTTGAGCGAACTGCAGTGGTTACTAAAGAATTGGCTGCCTACATCAGCCAACAGGAACATGTGGTGAATTATCAGACCTACGTTGGAACCGCCGCTCCTATGAATTTTAATGGTTTGGTTCGTCATTACGATTTGCGAAGAGGGTCCAATGTGGCCGATATTCAGGTAAACCTGACCCATAAACACGATCGAAGCAAGCAGAGTCACGACATCGCCAAAGCTTTGCGGCCGGGAATTCAGTCTATTGCCAGAAAATTCAATGCTAATGTAAAGGTGGTTGAGGTTCCGCCCGGACCGCCTGTGATGTCTACTCTTGTTGCAGAGATTTATGGACCGGATTTGCAGAAGCAATACGATATTGCCCATCAGGTAAAGGAAATTTTTAGTCGTACGGCTGATGTTGTGGATGTAGATTGGCTGGTAGAGGATGATCAAACGGAATTCAAGTTCGATGTGGAGAAGGAGAAAGCGATGTTAAAGGGAGTTTCTACCCAACAGGTGGTGCACACCTTGAATATGGCTTTGGGTGGGTACGAACCCACCCAATTGTACCAGGAAAGGGAACAGGAGCAAGTGGGAATCTCAGTGCGATTGGACGAATCCGAACGTTCAAGTCTCGCTGATTTGAAGAAAATAAATATTCTTTCTCAAAGTGGTCAGTTGGTAGCTCTTGGAGATTTGGTAAATGTTAACAAAACAAGCAGGGAAAAAAGTATCTATCGAAAGAATCAGAAGCGGGTGGTTTATGTTACGGCTGATGTGGCCGGTAAGTTGGAAAGTCCTGTTTACGGTATTATGGAAATATCAAATAATTTGAAAGAAGTGGATTTGCCTGATGGCTATATGTTGCATGAAGAGTATACTCAACAACCATTTTTGGAAAATGATTATAGTTTGAAATGGGATGGGGAATGGCAGATTACCTATGAGGTATTTCGTGATTTGGGAACTGCTTTCACCGTTGTGTTGATTGTGATCTATATGCTGATTATTGGATGGTTTCAAAACTTTAAGGTTCCCCTTGTGATGATGGTTGCCATTCCGCTCTCTCTGGTAGGGATCCTGATTGGTCATTGGATGATGGGAGCGTTCTTTACTGCAACTTCTATGATTGGGTTGATTGCCCTGGCAGGAATAATGGTTCGAAATTCGATTCTGCTAATTGATTTCATCAACCTTAGACTGAAGGAGGGTGTTGCCTTAAGGGAAGCAGTAGTGGAAGCTGGGGCAGTTAGAACTACACCTATTTTGCTTACTGCTGGAACGGTTGTGATTGGAGCGGTGGTAATTCTGTTTGATCCAATATTCCAGGGATTGGCCATTTCATTAATGGGCGGAACCATTGCCTCTACCTTCCTGACTCTGGTGATTGTTCCCTTAATCTACTATATGACGGAGAAGAAGAAGTATCCGGACAAAGAGAAAACTTTATAGAATAGAATCGAACAAGGTTGTATAGACAATATTAACCGCAAACAAATTTGTTCTCAGGAGAAATGCCTTCAAAGTAGTAAGGATTTTTCCGGGAACAAACTGGTAAAATCAGAAAGCTATGAAAGTAGTAATTGTGCTCTGTGTGAAAGAGTTTCACGATGAGTTAGAAAAAATCTTTAGTGAATTAAATGTTTTAGCTTATAGTGAAACGGATGTACGTGGTTTTAAACAGGAATCAAATCAGTTGGAGGATGTTCCGAATTGGTTTGGATCCGAAATGAATTATTATAATTCAGTAGTCAGTTTTTCGTTTGTAACTAAAGAACAGGCTGAATCTGTATTGAATCGTGTGGCTGATTTCAATCGTTCCCTTGATTGTTGCAGCCCTATGCACGCATTTATGCTTAATGTAGAGAAAACCGTTTAATTTTATAGTTATGAGAGAAAGGATAATTAGAGGTGTTGCCGGTACTCTGGTTCTGGTCAGTATTGCTTTGGCCTATTTTGTCAGTATCAATTGGTTGTTGCTGACTGTTTTTGTGGGGTTGAATTTATTTCAATCATCTATTACCAAATGGTGTTTAATGGATGATAT
Source organism: Marinifilaceae bacterium (assembly GCA_041725895.1). Classification (GTDB taxonomy): domain Bacteria; phylum Bacteroidota; class Bacteroidia; order Bacteroidales; family Marinifilaceae; genus JBGRQA01. The sequence goes on along the minus strand of JBGRQA010000022.1, from coordinate 87,519 downwards.
ATTGAAGAAATTTAAAGTAGAGTAGAACTTATTCCAGTAGTTTCTGCAATAGAGGTACCAAACTCCCAGGCAATCTCTTTTCGTGTATTTTCGGTAGGGTTCCTCTTTTGTTTGGATCAATTCTACAATAGTTCCAAAACGATCAAAGCAGTCAAATCCGGATTCGTTTTTTTGAAATTGTAAACAAATCCATTGTAAGCAGCTTTTAATGCTTCGGGTTCCTTGGTTTGTCCTATTTTTAAAAGATGCAGAAAGGTTGCTGTTTCGTTCAGGGCATCACTTACAATAATATTAGCCTTATGGGTACGGCAAAAACTTCGGGTCAAAAAATAGCTGGCCATTATTAGAATCGAACTTCCCAGTAGATAGTAAGTCTCAAATATAATTAGGATTGAGAGGGAGGCAATCATCAAAAAAGCAATACTTTCAAGAATCAGTTTTTTCTTGCTGTTTTCTGAAAATTCATGCAGCTTGATAACTTGTAAAGCCAATCGATTGGATGCTTCGTTTTTTATTCCGTATAGAATATTCATAATAGAAACATTTATAGAATTACTAGGTTAGTAGCACATAATTAAAGTATAACAAATATATAAATCTATCCACAAAAAATAGCCTGCGAGAGGTTTACAGGGCAACAACCAAACATTAATTAAAATGGTAATAATTTCAGTTTTGGGTTTTGAGAATTGCTGGAGTTGTAAATTTTGCGTTAATATTTCCTGGAAATCAGTTTTTTGTAAGAGAAGAGTAAATATGTATGTATTTACAATAAAAGATGTATTGTTCGAATGTGCCAAATTTGCCAATTTTCATTCTCCGGCTATTGCATCGTAATTTGATCCGGAAATTCTACCTTCGATGTTGATTTTTTTAGGGGGGTGGTATTTTTTTATCATTATGACATAAGATTTTATTTTTCAGTAATCTGGGATTAGAACAGGAGGAGTTGTAATTTTAAAATTTGCTTAGCAACATCCCGAAACTATTAGGAAACCCCCTATTTTCCTTATCTTTGCAGCGAATATAAAAACGAGTTATGATACAATCAGTAGAAGAAGCCCTTCGAATCATTGATACCCAGGCCACTGGTATTCCCTACGATGCCATTGACTATTTGCGCGATCTGGAAACCACTGATGAAATTAAGGATAAATTGGTTTATGCCTTGGAAAATGCCTACAATGGAGAGGCATACTATTCTCATAAGCATGATGTGATGCTGCCTGCTCCGCTATGGTATGCAGTGGTGGCCGAAAAACATTTGTGTGAAGAAATTTTCGAACCTTTACTGAATTTGTTTACGCTGGAAGAAGATTGGGATTTGATGAATGAGCAGGCTGTAATACTGGTTGGTTTACTTGCTGAAAAATTTCCCGAAAAATTCGTCGGAAAAGTATTGGATTTTGTGGAGGAGAATATAAAGGAGGATAATAAAAAACCGTATCTCTATTCTTTTGAAGCGCTTTATTTTATCCCGGAAAGCTTGGTAGGACGAGCATACGATCTGATGGACAAAGAGCATTTTCATTGGGTAGATCATTTCATTCGTATTATTGGAGATCTTCAACGCAAAGATACATTGGAGATTTTCAAGAAACTTTTCAGCAAATTTAAAGGGCAACATGCGGCGGTTGAGTTGGAGTATTACATTGATGTTTTGGAAGGGAAATATCCTGATTTCCAACCTGGTATTCCATTCGTGAAAATGCGTGGTTTGGACTGGAAAGCACATTATCGCCAAATGGAGTTCATTTTTGATGAAAGTCAATCTCCCTTGGTAACAGGAGGAAAGGTTGGACGCAATGATCCATGTCCATGTGGATCGGGCAAAAAGTTTAAGAATTGCTGTATGAATTAAATTCAAGTTTTACAACTATAGAAAAAGCTTAACTCAACGAATTGGGTTAAGCTTTTTTTTCAAATCAGATATGATGGACGGAAATTTTGAATTATAGTAGGATTAAATTTTTGATGTTTGTATAATAGAATTAGTTTGGTGGTCATAAAAAGTAAAGTTTCATGGAAGATTTTTCAACAATAAAAAGAAATTTATACGATTATTGCTGCGATTTTGTAGATGGTAAGATCAAAACCTCTCAGCAAATTCTTGTATCGCTTAAGGAATCTGCCAGTAACGAAACCAAAAGTAGTGCCGGTGATAAGCATGAAACCGGAAGGGCAATGATGCACCTTGAGCAGGAGAAGAATGCAAAGCAACTGAATGAAGCTTTAAAATTAAGGCAAGTGTTGGATCGGATTGATCCTGCAATGTATACCGATAAAATTGGTTTGGGAAGCTTGGTGATAACCGATAAGGGACGGTTTTATTTTGCAGTTGCAGCTGGCAAGTTGAGTTGTGAACAAAAGGATTACTATGCCGTATCCCTTTCTTCACCGGTAGCCAATGTATTTATGGGGCGTGAAGTGAAGGATGAAGTGAATTTCAATGGAAGAAGTTTCAGGATAGAAGCTATTAAATAGTGATTGTTCGAAAAAGTCATCATTCACTTATAATAGGTGTAGATATTATTATCCCTTGGTGGTTTAATATTGGTAGTAGGTATATGTTCCATTAGATCTCTGTAATGGAAGTTTTAGGATCTGAGTTATCGGTACCGCTTTTTACTCCAGTAAAGCTCCCGATACAGCAGAATATTAAGAATCATTAGCGGAATTCCTACCTCGAAATGTTTTCCTTGATAAACACCTTGCCAGTCCTCCCACCAGGTTGCCAATTCTGCAGATAAGCCCAGAAAACAAATTCCCAGGGCAGCAAAGGTTAATTTCTTTCGACACTCCCAGGCTCTCGAAAAGTTTAATAGTAGATAAGCAGCCGATAGTAGATAGCCGATAGTAATGCTTGTAACATAGGTTCTGGTAGAGCTTCCCGCATAATCCAGAATGGGTCTTATTCTGATATCTATACCTAAGAAAGAAAAGCCATCGTGTAGATTGAATTTAAAAATAATGATTTGCGAAAAAAGGAAGGATAATATTACTAGAGCTAAGGAGGATGTTTTTGTTGCTTTCATAAATGAAGGTATTAAATTAATCGTCTTTAATTCATTGTTTGAATGTAACAAAATAATTCGAGATTGAATATCTTCATATTGTGTGAAGTTATTTAAATGTTTCGAGCTTAGCAATGGATTTATTCTGGAAGGAAGATAACCTATCCTTTGGTTTTTTGATTACTATATGCCATAAAGCAAAAAAATAGATATTTCAACAAAATCGAGAATTGAAATATTTTTTCTACCTATTTATCAATTTTGAATTCAAGATTTTTATACTATTTTTTAAGATAGCTATTGATTACTTCCATGAAAGCTTGTCGGTAGATTTGGCCAATGGGCAGTTTCATGCCCATGATTTCTACCTGATTCCCTTCGATGGCTTCCACCCGGTCCAAAGCTACGATAAAGGATTTATGAATACGGGGAAATTTTTCGGAAGCGAGCAATTCTTCCATTTTTTTAATGGTAAGTTTACTTATGATAGTCTTCTTTGCCGTATGGATTTTGATGTAATCACCCAGTCCTTCGATGTAGCAAATGTCCTTGAAGTTAAGTTTTATCGTTTTCTTGTCTGCTTTTACGAAGATAAAGCTTTTCTCTTGCCTATCGTTGGATTTTGATGGTTGGGGCTGAATGCTGTGGTTTTGAGCCATAAGTTTTTCCTCTATCTTGTTCACTGCACGGATAAACCTGGGAAATGGGATGGGTTTGTGCAGGTAATCGATAACATCCAAATCGAATGCATCCACGGCATATTCCCGATAAGCAGTAGTGATTACAACCAGCGGGGGATTCGATAAGCTTTCCAGGAAATTTAAGCCTGTTAGTTTTGGCATGTTGATGTCAAGAAACATTAGATCTATGGAATGTTTTCGTAGGGCTTCCATGGCTTCTATTGCATTTTTACAGGACTGAACCAATTCCAGTTGAGGAAGGTCGTGAATATATTTTTCCAGCACTCGGCGGGCATGGATTTCATCATCAACAATTAAGCAACGAATTGTCATAGTTCTAGTTTTAATTGAGTGGAGTGAATCCCGTTTTCACTGTTAATTTTCATGCAGTGTTTGTTGGGGAACAGCAATTCCAATCGTTTTTTCACATTTTGAATACCTAACCCTCCTAAAGTATTGGAAGGGGTTTCGTCCTCTTTCTCTTCTTGCGGATTTTGGATTTTTAAGGATAGGCTGTCAGGATTTACGTCCATTTGAATTTTAATTTCAGCATGTTTTCCATTGGAAGGAATTCCATGCTTAAAGGCATTTTCAACCAGGGGAATGAAGAGCAAAGGTGGTATCATATGGCCCGGATCCTGGCCCAAAAGCTTAAATTCGACACTAGCGATGTCTTCAACGCGTATGGCTTCCAATTCGATGTAATTCTCTATGAAACGAATTTCTTTTTCCAAAGGCACCAGTTCATCTTTACATTCGTAAAGCATATAGCTGATCAACTGAGAGAGTTTCAGAATCATTTCCGGAGTTTTGGCAGAATCATACAAACTCATGGAATAGATGTTGTTAAGTGTATTAAAGAGGAAATGAGGATTCACTTGTCCCTTCAAAAGCTTTAATTCTGCCTCTAATTTTTCCTGCATTTTTTCCTTCAGCTTCAGATTGTCATCTTTTAGTTTGATCCATTCTTTCATGAAGTGGATCAGAGAGGTAATACTTAGGAATAGAAACATCCTGGCAAAGTGGATGGCTGCAATCTTACCCGGACCTAGCCTTCTCCCAAATGGGGGCTTGAAATATTCAGGTTCTGCCAAGAAAATTAAACTTATTAGTGTTACACAAAACAGTAAAGCAAGGGTTACAAAAAGACCATATCTTATGTATTCTTTTCCATTCCAGAATTTTGGAATTAGAACCCGAAGGTTTAAATAGACAATGATTAGAGTGAAGCTTAGAACAAAAAATTCATACCGTAAGAAATTCAAAGCTCTTTCCTGCTCAAATTCAAAGACTCTAAGCAAAATGATTGAGATAAAAAAGGTCCAAAAGGCTACATGTTGTACCCATCGAATACCCAATATCTTAATAATGTAATTCTTCATTTTTGTTTTCCTAATTCTTTCTTTCAACGAAATAACGAAAAATCTATCACTTTCGTTTCCTATTTCGGTCAACAAGTGCAATCTGTCGGTTATCAGGATGAATTTATCGATCAATCAGGGATATTTTTGAAATAAAGTGTTCTCAGACGGATTCCTTTCGTTGATCGAAAAAGTTTAGAATTTATCCGTGGGTAAACTATAATTGCTCCAAAATAAAAAGCTTAATAGAAATGCAAAAAAGGAAAAGTATACTTCTGGGAATTTTTGTTTTGGTAGTAACTATTGGTATTAGCGTAATGTTTGCTGCGATGAAAGAACCACCCAAGCGAAAAGCTGCGGCCAAAAAAGAGTTGATGGTCCCGGTGAGAAGAATTCAAAATGAAAAAGTTCCTCTCGTTGTCTCTGTTGTTGGGAATTTGGAAGCGCATGAAAAGGTAGAAGTGTTTGCAGAAGTGAATGGTGTGCTTGAGAAATCAAATCGTCCGTTTTTGGAAGGAGTGAATTTTCAAAAAGGTGAAGTTTTGCTTCGGATTAAGGATGATAAATACAGAGCCAGTTTGTATTCCAAAAAGAGCAGTCTTATGAATGAGATTGCCAAATTGCTTCCTGATTTAAAGTTTGATTTTCCGAATAGCTACGAGGATTGGAAGAAATATTTGACTGAATTTTCCATTGAGAGTGGACTTCATCCTCTGCCGGAACCAAAGGATGAGAAGGAGAAGTACTTTGTTGCAGGACGAAATATTTACCAGACATACTACGACATTAAGAGTATGGAAGAGGAGTTGCAGAAGTATACGCTCAGGGCTCCATTTACAGGTGAAATATCCGAGTCAAATATTAAGCCAGGGACTTTGGTGCGATCAGGACAGAAGTTGGGCGAATTCTTAAACACTTCTTCCTATGATCTGATTGTGGGTGTGGATTTGAACAGTTTACGAGGAATTGAAAAGGGTGCAAAAGTAGAACTAAGCTCAGATAATTTGAAGGGAAACTGGATTGGAATAGTTGATCGTATTAGCTCAAGGGTGGATGATAAAACTCAAATGGTTGATGTGTATATCACTGTTTCAGGAAAGGATTTGAAGGAGGGCATGTTTTTATGTGCAGCAATTCAACTAAAAGAGGAAGCTTATGGTGTGGAGATAGCAAGAAAACTGCTATTGGATACGAATAAGGTTTTGATTGTTAAGAATGGTTTGATAGAAGAGGCGCAGGTGAATATTGTACAATATCGTAATAATACGGTAGTGGTAGAAGGATTGCCGGAGAATTCCTTGTTATCCCTTAAAACATCAGGAGTACACAAAGGACTAAAGGTTAGCCCAATTGAACAGTAAACTTTGGTGACTGTGTAAAAGACGTAAAATATGAAAGGATTAATCAGTTATTTTATAAAGTATCCCTTTGCGGGGAATTTACTGGCAGTGGTTTTTCTTCTGTTGGGATGGATGGGCGTAATGCAGTTGAATTCTACTACCATGCCTCAGGTAGACCCTGGTTTGATTAATGTAACCGCCAGTTATCCGGGAGCTTCACCAGAGGAAGTGGAAAAAGGAGTTGTGCTCAAGATTGAGGATAACTTGAAGGGAATTAGTGGGGTGGATAAAATTACTTCCTCGGCCCAGGAGAATAGTGCTGTGATTTCGGTAAAACTGGAGTCGGGTTATGATGCTAATTTGGCTTTGCAGGATGTGAAGAACGCAGTAGATGGAATTAGTTCTTTTCCTGTAGGAGTGGAGAACTTGAGTGTTAAGAAAGTGGAGTTCGAATTTCTTGCTATGACTCTGGCGGTGAGTGGTAATTTGGATCTTCGTTCCTTAAAGGAATACGCGCGGACCATTGAGAATGATTTTCGCGGAATGGACGGGGTGTCTAAGGTGAGTTTGTCCGGGTTTGCGGATGAAGAGATTGAAGTGAGCCTAAATGAAGAGGCTCTAAAGGCTTATCAACTCACTTTTGATGATATCTACAAAGCTGTAAAGGAAGCCAATATAGAAAAGACAGGGGGTACCATTCGAGGGGATGATGAAGAGTTGCGAATTCGGGTTCGGGAAAAGGAATACTATGCCGATGCTCTCTCCGATATCGTGATTCGTTCGGGTGGTTTCAATGGGACCCTTCGTTTAGCAGATGTAGCAAAAGTTCAGGACAAATGGTCCGAGGATCCCAATAAAACCTATATTGATGGTAATCCTGCCATCGTAATAACGGTAAAGCATACTTCACGTGAAGATATTCTTACTATTTCTGAAAAGTTGAATCGTTATACCGAAGAATTTAATTCTCGACATGACTCAGTATCTATTGATGTGCTTTTGGACAATTCAGTGAAGGTGCAGGTAATGCAGGATATTTTGGTGAGTAATGGCTGGATGGGATTTCTATTGGTTCTTTTATTTCTGTCCCTGTTTTTGAATCATCGCTTGTCCTTTTGGGTTGCATTGGGTATTCCGATCTCCTTTATGGGGATGTTCATGATAGCTTCTATGTATGGCCTAACCCTGAATAAAGTTTCACTTTTCGGGATGATTCTTGTGATCGGAATATTGGTTGATGATGGTATTGTGATTTGTGAAAATATCTTTCAGCATTACGAGCGGGGCAAATCGGCCCTACAAGCGGGAATTGACGGTACAATGGAAGTATTGCCCGCTGTATTTTCTGCAGTTCTAACAACTATTGTTGCTTTTTCTGCTTTCTTTTTTATCGATGGATTGTTTGGGCAATTTTTTGAGGAGTTGGCTTTTGTTGTGATTTTTGCGCTGATTTTCTCTCTGATTGAGGCATTCCTGATTTTGCCGGCTCATGTTATTCATTCCAAGGCTCTTAAAGCTGATAAAAAGGAGTCGAAACTGGAACAATTGTCTGCGAAAGGGATCGTGTGGATTCGTGGGATCACTTACGAACCATTGTTGCGGTTCTGTATGAATAATAAATTGGTGACCGTAGCCATGGCTGTTGGATTGTTTGCTATTACCATTGGCGCCTACAAAGGGGGAATAATTATAAGTGGAGACAATACTTCGGATGATAATGATTATACCAATGTGGAGGTTGATCTTCCGGCCGGTACTCCTGAAGGGGAAACTTTAGCCATTTTGGAAAAAATTGAAGAGGCTGTTCAAGTAACTGCAAAGGAATTTGAGAGCAAAAGTCTGAATGGTGAACCTGTAATTCGAAGCATTCGATCCGATTTAAATCCCGCCAACAAAGGGAAGATAACAGTTTATCTGTTGGAATCTCAATATCGTGACTTTTTGTCTACCGAATTTTCTAATGCTTTACGCAGAAATGTTGGACCTATCCCTCAAGCTGAAAGAGTAAACTATGTGCAGGCAAGTCATTTTGGAAAACCGGTTTCAGTTTCATTGCAGAGTACTAATCTGGAGGATCTTGAGGCGGCCAAGCAGGAATTAAAGCAGGAATTGAATGCCATTGAGGGATTAAAGAATGTAATTGACAACGATCAGCTGGGAATGCGTGAGGTAAAACTGAATTTAAAGGAGAGTGCCTATAAATTGGGACTGACTCTGGATCAGGTGACCAGTCAGGTAAGAACAGGTTTCTTTGGGAAAGAAGTACAGCGTTTGCAGCGTGGATTGGATGAAGTGCGTGTTTGGATTCGATATGACAGGGAGAAGCGGTCTACCGTTGGAAATCTGGAAAACATGCGAATTCGAACTGCCGATGGCGGAGAGTATCTATTGAAAGATATTGCAAACCTGGAATTTGAACGAAACCTTGTTAAGATCAATCACCTGAACGGACAGCGTGAGATTACCGTTGAAGCGGATATTACAGGTGCAAATGTGAATCTGGGAAAGATCAATGATGAGATCAATCAACGTATTCTGCCGCAGTTGAAACAGAAATATCCCGGGCTGAATCATCGTTACCTTGGAAAGAAGGAGGAAATGGGAAAAGCCGTGAAGTCAGTCTTTCTAATTGCACCTGCTATTCTGGTTCTCCTGTTTTCTATTGTGATTTTTACCTTTCGTTCGGTATCTCAAACAGCTTTAATCTTTACGCTGATTCCATTGGGATTTATTGGTGCAGGATGGGGGCATTGGATCCATGGAATTCCTCTGGATATGCCTTCCTATTTGGGAATGGTTGCCTTGATGGGTGTAATGGTGAATGATTCCATTGTGTTAATCAGTACTTTGAATGAGAATTTGCGTGCTGGAAAAGATTTTATGGTCGCCATTTACGATACAGCTGTTTCTCGTTTCAGACCAATTGTTTTGACTTCCCTGACAACTATCGTTGGATTGGCTCCTCTGATTCTTGTTAATAGTCCCGAAGCCAATATGGTGATTCCAATGGCTATTTCTCTTGCCTATGGACTCGGTGTTGCGACATTCCTGAATTTGCTGCTATTGCCTATTTTGTTGATCGTTGTGAATTCAATGCGTTGCCAATTCAAATGGTTAAAAACAGGAGTAAAGCCCGCAAGAGAACTTGTGGAACCTGCGGTACGAGAGCTGAAATAATAAACCTATTATAGTTATTTGATGAAGAGATTATTATATACCATAATTCTATTGTTCTTATCCGGTTTGGCTTTTGGTCAGGAGGGCCTAAGTTTGGAGCAGGCTGTGCGTATTGCTCTGGAGAACAATTTGAATATAAAAGTGGCACACAACGAAGCGGAAATATCTGCAAACCGTGCCACTGCAGGAAATGCCGGACTATTGCCAAAGGTAACTGCATCAGCCGGGACGAATTACAGTGAACACAGTACTGATGAGTTGAGTTCCAATGCTGCTCTGAATTTGAGTTATACTTTATTTGATGGTTGGGGAAGTATCTACAACTATAAAATTCTTGGATTGCAAAAGGAGCAAGGGGAGTTACAATCGCGCTTCAAAATTGAGAATGTGATCACTCAGGTGGTAACGGGGTTTTACCAGTTATCCGAAACATACGATAAGCTCCGGGTAGCCGAGGAAAGCCTTGATATTTCAAGGGAACGTCTGGAACGTAATCAGTCGCGATTCGATTTCGGAAATATTAACAAATTGGAAGTTTTGAATGCCCAGGTTGATTTCAATCGGGACAGCAGTAACTACTTGCAATCAAGTTTGGCTTTTGAGGAAGCTGGGCGACAGTTGAATGTGCTGATGGGGCGTTCGGCTGAAACAAAGTTTCAATTGCTGCCCGAATCGATTCACTTCGGAGAATTTGAGTTGGTTTCATTGAAAGAACAAGCACTAAATGAGAATGCTGATTACTTGCTCGCAGCAAGTCGATTGAAACAGGATGAGCTGGAGCTCAAAATGGCCAAATCGGGACAATTGCCCAAAGTTAGCTTGAACTCCAGCTATGGATGGAATGAGTTGGGGTATGCCGGAACCAGTTCCAACACTCAATTATCCGGTGGACTAAGTATTAGCTTCAATTTGTTTGATGGCAAAAAGAAGCAAACTGAAATTGTGAATGCCAAAATTCAGAAAGAAAACACCGAGTTGGAATACCAGAACAAACTTTTGGAACTGGAACGCGATGTAGTGAATGCTTATGCCGAATACCAAAACAACCTTCGGATTCTGCAATTGGAAGAGGATGCTTTATCCGCAGCTCAATTGAATTTTGAGCAAACACGGGAGCATTACAACATAGGATCGGTTACATCTACTACTTTTCGGGAGGCTCAGTTGAATTTGGCTGAAGCCCAAAATAGAATGGCTTCTGCTCGTTATACTGCAAAGCAATCGGAAGTAAATCTTCAGCAATTGAGTGGAAGCCTTCTTAAACCTAAGGAATAAATACTCTGTTAGGATACAAACCTAAAGTGCTTTAGGTTTGCATGCCCCATTCTTCTTCGGGAGATGGGGCTTTTGTTTACGATACTCACGAAGAGACAGAATCTTTAACGAGAAGTAAAGGTTCTGTTTTTGTGATGTCCATCATTTCTTCCTCTATACAGTTCCTAAGCTTGCCAAAATCGATAATAGGATTTACTATTTTGCAGAATTCTCGCTCATAATTTTTAATTTTGTTTCAAGCATACTCTTATTGATGCGAACTATTACCAAACCAATTACTATAATGACTCCAACCCCCTTTATCTGGGAAACCCATGGTATTCATGCAGGTACCGGAAACGATCATGTGAAGCACGGAATTGATGAGATTGAAAAGATCACGGAAATGGCCATAGAAGAGGGGCATCCGAACATCACATTTATAATTCATACCCCCCGGCTTACCAGTTTCCGATACGATGCTGAGAAAAGGACTGATATCAAATTTATTCGCGGTCACAATGCCTACCTGGATTATCCCGAACGAATTGCCCGATTGAAAGAGAAGTTCGGCAATCGCATTGCAATTAAATATGGTATTGAACTGGAGTGGTTGGGCCCCGATTTGGGATTGCAGTGGAATCGTTCCAAAATTTTTCAGGCACGGGATGCCGATTTTGTAATCGGTTCGGTACATTTCTCCTGGGAAGGGATTGCCTATGATGGATCTCCTGAGGAAACCCAACGCCTGGTTGAATTGCGGGGAGGAGTGGAAAACTATTGGGCCGGTTATATCGAGGAGGTGATCGAAATGATCGATTCTTCCTGGGACATGATTCAGGTGGTTGGACATATCGATCTGCCTAAGTTGTATGTCCCCATGCCCAAACCCTTACTCGAACTGGATACATCAACTCATTTTTTGGCACGCAGGATGCGAGTACTGCTGGAGATGGTAAGTGAGCACAATCTGGCCTTGGATGTGAATCTGGCCGGTTTGAGAAAAGGTTGCGGAATCTATCCCAATTTGAATTTTCTGCAAAGGGCAAAGCAATTGGAAATTCCCATTGCCATAGGTACCGATGCGCATGCTTTTAAAGATTTGGGGATAAACTATAAGGAAGGTGTTCAGTATGCATTAGAGGCAGGCTACAAGCATTACGTTAGCTTTTCCAAATGCATTCCTGAGAAAAGAGCCTTAGTGGAGAATGAAGAGATCCGTGAAAAATATAATGTATTGAACCGGGGAATTGAAATGCTCAATCGCCGGTTTGAACATGAGAAGCAACGACGGATTCCCCGGTTCTCCTTTGGGGGTTCCTTTCGTAGTTTGATAGAGAATTTCCGTAATGCAACCTCTTTGGGAAACTATGAGGCCATTCGTATTCGAAAAGGGACCAAATCGGTCACCATTAGCAATAAAGTATTTGTACAGGATTCCAAAAATGTGAAGGGGTTGTTTTCTAAACACATTGACAAACCTGGAATACTGTCCCTTCTGTTCAATACTTTGGCCTCGGAAGAAATCAATGTGGAGACAGCTTTTTTGAATTCAAACAATGATGGTACTGCTACGGCTTTCCTTACTCTTTCGGGAGAGGATGAGAAAATTCTCGAAGCCGTTGAATTTATTCAGGGAACGGCCGGCGATGGTTTTCTGGCACTTGAGTTCGGAGAGCATCTGCAGCTTCCGGAAATTAAAAAAGGCGATAGTTATCTGCTGGAGGTAGATGGGGTAGAGTTGCCCATTCCTCTAAGCCAACACATGATTCTAACCATTCATAACAATAGTTCGGGGGTGCTGCTAATTCTTCTGTCCGCATTGGCCTCACGAAATATCAATGTTATTGATTTGCAATTGGGGCATCGGGGCCAGAAGGGGTATGCAGCCCTTGGTGTAGAGGGAGACAAGCAGGTAGTGACTGAACTTCTTTCCCAATTGGGGCCTCAATTTTTTGAAACTACCCATTTGGTTTCGATATCCAACAGGCAATAAAGAGGAATCTGAACAATGGATTAAATAGCTATTCGATATTTTTAGTGAAAAGGCAGAACAATTTAGTTTGTTCTGCCTTTTTTTGCATCGATGCGTTCGATTGCTTAGAGTTTACATGGTAATTCTATAAAAGATTCAATTCGCTTGATGTTGTCAGATTATAACAGACCTAATCATGGACTGATTTCTCCGGATTAGGACTAAGAAAACTTAGAATGAGCAATTTTGTTTTAAGTATCCTTAAACTAACCATAAAAAAGATCCTGCAGGCCCTGTTTTTAGTGTGAAAAAAAAATTATTTTTTCTTAAACTTCAAAAAGTAAGCTTTTATAATAGAGGGAGTAATGCTTTGTGAAAATAGGAATTTATTTTATGTCAAAGGGAATGATTTTTCTTGAAAATTTTTGTCGATTTGTTTTTCTGTTAAGCTGTAATTTCCGAAATTAATTATACCAATTGTTCTGAGGAGCCGGTTCAATTGAATTTATAGTAAGCAACCTTCAGGTGAACTAATTCTGAAGCTTGGCAACCCGCTCCCCGGTTTTGTTCTCTACACACACTCTCTCACCGTTTGGGATTTGACCCATACTCCTGTAAAATATTGAATTGAGTCATTTTCATTTTACCATCCGCAAAGTGGTGCTTAGTTTTTTTTATCATGAGTAGAAATTCAAGTACAAAGGAGAAAGCTGAGGCTAGAAATTCTACCCTCATTGGTTCGGGAAAGGAATCGTTTGTTCAGGAAGTCTATTGTGTTAAGAATGCAGGACTTGTTCTACTGTCTCCCTTTTTCTGTAGGCTATTTCACGAACTGGGACTGATGGAGAATGAATCCTTTGGAGATTTCAAGGCTAAGGAGTGGGCGGTATTGCTACTGCAATATTTGGTGAGTGAACGGACCCACTTTAAGGAGGAGGATTTGAAACTCAATAAAATATTGGTGGGGCTGAATGATCCTCGCCCCATTGCAACCAAAATGATTGTGAATCGAAAGGAGCAGGAGGTGATTCATACGCTGCTTCGAAATATCATTGGGCAATGGAAAGGCCTAAGCGGAACGACGGCTGAAGAATTCAGGGAAATTTTTCTCCGGAGGGAGGGAATATTGGTACGAAGGAAGAACAATTGGTACCTGACGGTAAAGCCCAAACCTTATGATTCCCTGCTGAAGAGTTTGCCGTGGCAGTATTCCCTCGTTTTTCATCCATGGATGTTTTATAAAATCTTTGTTACCTGGAAGTTGTAAGTTCTTCCGGGACTGGTTGTGGTATACTTGGGGGTGTCGAAAAGAAGGATGGAAATCGCAAGAGAAACGAATTGATTTATAATTATATAATTCTATTGTTAAACTAAAATTTCACAGTAATGCAAAACTTTAATGAAATGCTTAAAAAGGCAGCGGAAAAAATGGGTCGCAATGTAGTATTTGAAGGACTTCTATCCAAGAATGGAGTCATCCGGAACGGTTGCGGTGAGAATGCTGAAGATGTACTGGGGTTCAATTACACTACCTGCTATCATCAGCAGTGCTATAGTTTCTATGCTGCTAATCCTCCAAGGGACGGTATGACTCAACCGACACCTGTTTTTTGTCCTACAGGTATTCGCGTGTTCAATCACTATAAGGTGGATTATAAGGAGGCTATTCGGCTTTTGAATACCATTAATGCAGGCAATCAGTTTACAAGAATGAGTTTGTATTGGCCATTGACTCCTGAAGCTACTGAACCTTGCTGGCATTTCCAGACCACTATTGGAAACCATGTTGTAATTGGAGCCAACAGCGGTAAAGTGAATCAATTCAACTTCCAGATGGAAGAAGCTGCAACCAATGCGTAGAGATATTCTCGGGGGTACTTGTGTGCCCCCTTTTTATAATTCCTAAAAAAGCAAAAAAAATGGTAGATTTTGTAAGTGATACTCATGCTGTAGAGACGCACAAAGAACAATTGTTGACCGATGGTCAGGTAAGAGCAATTGCCCAAAGGTTGAACGAAAAGATTAACCTACCTATCCTGAAGGAGGGTGCTGAATTAAAAATCTTTATAAAAGTTGTTCGAAAAATTGACCGGTTACTATACAATCTGTTGCCCAACGAAATTTACGAATTGGTGCATGATGCCACAGATGGGATTGATCACGAAGAATTGCAGGAGATCAAGAGAAGAATAATCCCTTTGATTAATAAGGCTATTAACCTTCCATTTATTTCGGAAAGAAGAGAAGCCAAATTGATCGGAATGGTGCTGGATATCATTTTTACCGCACTTGAGAAGGAGCATAAACTGAAAGAAGCATAATTGGGTAGAATATGGATCATCGTAGGCTTACACGATAAGCCGGTACTTTACAGCCAATTGCCTCCCTTGGAGGCAGTTGGTTTGAAACGATGATCGTTTGCTACGATTCATCCATTCAAAGGAGAGGTGCTCCCATATATAGGATTTTGCCAGTCCTTTCTCCATTAAGGAAGTAATCAATTGGTAGCATCCAGGTGAAATGTGGCAAGAGTTCAAAAAAGAATATTATGGAAAAGAAAACTTTTGAAGAATTTTGGTACGGTACTAAGAAGGTAGAGAAGGGGTGGAATTACAAAGTGATCCGGGAGACAATCCGGCAGGCTTTTCCTTCTCCCTACCGAAACGGGCCCGATGTGCTGAAAGAAAATGTAAATATGGCCCTTGACGAATTGAACCAACTGAAACCTGAAGAGAAAGGCTGGGGTTACCTGGGGGAGGAACCAACCAATCCCAAAGGTCCTGATTACGGCAAAGCCAAATTGGCCCGGATGGATCAGAAGTCGCGGGATTTGAAAGAAACGGTGAAAGAGTCGGTGAATCTGTTTAAAGGCATGCCTCACTGGAACCATCCTCTTGTTATGCCCAATGTGATTCCTCCTGCAAATATTGCATCGGTCATCTCCGCTTTTATGACGGATGTATTTAGTCCTAACATTATTGAAGGGGAATACGCATGGAATATTGAATACTCTGAATTGGAATCTGCAGCCATGGTGGCCGATCTAATCGGTTGGGATCCGAAAAAGGCGGGAGGACTGTTTACTTACGGCGGATCGGGTTGCTACCTGTATGGTATGAAATATGCCTTGACCCGTGTACTGGGTATGGAATCGCGCAATAAGGGGATACGTACCGATGGAAAGGTGCTGGTTTCGCAGCAGGGGCACTACTGCAAGATGAACTCTACCGACTGGACCGGTCTGGGAATGGATAATATCATCGAGATTGAGACCAATCCTCATACCAATGCCATGGATGTGAATCATCTTGAGAAAGTGATGAAGGAATTGCATGAGGAGGGCATTCCAGTTATATCTGTGATTTGTACCATGGGGACGACGGATGCTTTTGCAATAGATCCTGTTGCTGAGGTAAGAGGTTTGATTGAGAAATACCCCAATCCTGCAGGCTATGGAAAAGCCTTTCTGTATTGTGATGCGGTAATCGGATGGTCGTGGTTGACTTTCGGTGATTATGATTTTGAAAACAATCCATTGAAGTTTTCACCCGAAGTTCTTCCTATGATTCGTAAGAATTTGTTTGCCATTCAGGATATTGTTCATGCAGATGCCATTGGTTGCGATTTCCATAAGGTGGGATGGTCTCCCTATAACTGCAGTTTGTTTATCTATCCGCACGAGGAAGAATTTAAGCGCCTGATGATACGTCCCGGATCGGATTACCTGCAGGAACGTACCGAATACAATCCCGGTTTGTATACTGTTGAAGTATCCCGCTCGGGTTCCTATTCCATGGCCGGATGGGCAACTCTGAAATTTTTGGGTAAGGAAGGATTCCAAACAATTTTGGGTAGTATTCTTGAGCTGGGCGAATACTTTAAGCTATTGCTCAAGGAGGAGAAGTCCATGCTTTGTGTGAACGACGAGGATACGGGTTTTGTTACCCTTTTCCGTGTGTATCCCGAAGGAGTGGACGCCGAAATGCAATACAAGCTGGAGCTGACCTGTCCGGAGTACAAAAAGGATTTGGAGAAGCACAATGCCTTGCAGGAGCGGATTGCCGATAAGTTATGGGAATGGTATCGTACCAAGAAGGAATTTGATGTGAACGGACAAAAGGAGTATACACCATACATCAGTTACTCCAGCGGTTTCCGACCTACCGAATACAATATGGATAGTGCCGATCCTTATGCAAAGGTTTATGCTTTGAAATCTTTCCCAATGAATTTGAATATTGGACCGGATGATATGAAAACTCTGATTCGATTTGTAAAAGAGGCCAGGGAAGAGATTCTGCAGAAGCCGAAACAAATGATACAGGTTGTGGATATGAAAGAAGATCTTGTGTTCTGATTTTTTTGTTGATAATTAGGTTTGTTTTGCTTTGCCAGTTTCCGATTTTACCAGGGAGCTGGCAAAGCTTTATTGTAGGATTGTTATAAACTTAATGTATCTTATAAGGTTTTAGTGGCTCCGTTTATTTAAGAACGAGACTGTATTTTCTGCTGCTAGTAGTCTGATACCACCTGTTTGTTTTCCAAAATCTCCAAAACTCCTTCATTTTTTAGGATCAGAAGCCCCAGGCGTTGCGTTGAAACTCCTTTTGCCATTTTGTAAGTAAATACCGGTTGCCCGTTTTCAACTGCGGATTCGAAATGCTGAAAAGTTACCCCTTTTATATCTTGCAATTGGGGAGCCAATTCCAGCAAATGGGAGGAGAGCACAAACAAATTGTTACGATGGCTGGCGAAACCTGAAATTATTCGTCTCGAAGCCTCGTAAGCATCCTCAACATTGGTTCCCTTGAATAGTTCGTCGAAAATTAGCAGAACATTCGAACCTTTCTTCAATGTATTGGCGGCATCTTTCACCCTTTGCACTTCACTAAAGAAGAAACTGTAGCCCTTATCCAGTCGGTCGCGGGTATGAATACTCGTTATAAGAGTTTGAAAAGGAGTGAGGCGCATATTATTGGCCGGAACTGGGAGACCCAACTGAGCCAGGTAAACCGAAATCCCCAACGCTTTCAGAAAAGTGGTTTTTCCAGCCATATTGGGGCCGGTTAAAAAGAGTAGATGCTTGCTATCGCCCAGATTAAAATCATTGGGTACTGCATTCTCCAACTGGGGATGGAAAAGACCTTCAATTTGCAGAAAAGAATGTTCCCCATCCATCACTTCGGGGAAATTCCAGCACATTGCCTTGGTTTGATTGGCCAGGGTTTGCAGAGCATCCAAATGATAGATTTCGTTGAGAATTTTGCGGATGTCTCCGGTAAATTCCTGTCGTACCATTTGATCCAGGCGGTAAACCTGTTGCAGAGTCATGCGATTGGGGCGTATTGCACAAAGTTCCGTTCCAATTTGAGTTTGCAGGGTGTCGGCCAGTTGATTCATAATGGCTTTTAGCTCCCCGGGAAGTTGTTTGGGAATCAAATGGTCAATTAACTGATCCAGACCCTGAACAATGCTTGCCAATTGTTTCAAGCCCTCCTGCAGAAAATGGTGGGAGCCGAAATCATTCAGCCGGTAGCTCATTCCCTGGGCCCATCTTCCCAAACGATTGCCGCTGGAAACGGGATTGATGTCGGTTTTGAGGTAGTATTCGATATGATCCAGTTCGGCCAGGGGAAAAGGGAAGGGTATGGGGTGATTCTGCAGGTAGCGGATGGAATCCTGTCGTTTGCGAATCCATTCTGCATCGGTTGAGGGATACTTTAACAGATACTGCAGGCAATTTTGCCCGCCCAGGGTTTGCGATTGGGTAAACAGCTCGAAAATGGCTTTCCCCTCACTGTGGTAGGGGGAGAGATTCAGATCCTTCAGGGTTTGAAGGTCGTATTGGAGGTTGTGTTCTGTCATATTGTTCAAGTTAGGGTCTTATGGTTACAGACGAAGCGTGAATTTAACAGAATTTCGAACCATCCGGTTCAATAGTGTACCACTTTTAAGCTTTCTTAACAACTGAATTATTAATGCAAATTACAACCTTTTGCAGGAATTATCAAATGCAAAACTGTGCCGTCCACTTCCAGTGTCAAGCCCAGCAAACCCCCAGAAACCAGCCGATCACTATAGGTATGGCTTCTGGGTATGCTGTGTAATATCAGTTACAATTTCTGGATTTTCTTCCGGTTTTGAAATAGCATAGATTTCTTTTGAACCAGTTGCTTCCGACTCGTTAGCATGAGCCCACTACCAACCGAAAGGGAAGCAAAATAGAGAACATAGAATTTGCCCGGAACAAAAGATAAATAATTTCCCAAAGTTAAAGCAAGCGAAAGAAGCACCAAAAAGGTTCCAATATAGAAAGTTAAGTAATCTTCTGAAAAGCTACATGTTAGGGGCTGTGAAGTGTTTTGTCTGTAAAAAGCGACAAAATAGGGACTTTTCCTCCAAAAGTAATCTGGAAAGTGAAATGTGGTGATATCTCCCATAATATCCCCCTTGATTCTCCCTTATTCCAAGTTGGACAATATAGCATTATAATCAGATGAACCTTTTTTTACTTCAAACCTATAGTCCCCATTTAAAAGTAATATTCCATTGTCATTTATTCTCAAAAGTTCTCCAGCAATATTTTGGCCATTGGTCAATAAAGTCCCTTCTTCTACATATACACCACCTAAATCAAACATTCTACCCCTCTTGCTTTTCCCAATTACTTTGAAATTAGAGACTTTCCCAACTCCTTTTTCAACAACGGAAACTCTCTCCTTTAGACTGTTTATTGCATTTAATATGAGTGTGGTGTCTTTAGATAATTCTATCTTATCAGATATTGATGCTGGAGATATGGATAGCATTTGGACTAATGAATTAACTTCTTTTTCATTTGCATCATAAGTCTCATTCAGGCCTTTAGTTATCCTGTTCACATCTGATATTACAGTGTCAACTCTTAAGCTTTCATCATAATTAAGGGTTCTCAGGCCTTGTATGTCAAATATAAAATCAGTTTTTATATCCTTTATCAATAGGGCTTTTTTATTAAAGGCTTGTCTAATGCCTAGCTCATACATCACATTAGGGTTTTTGGCACTAAGGTCACAGATTACCATATCAGACTCCAAAATCTTTTTGATGATATCAAGTACAATATAATTGGTATTAGCTTGTTCATCGGCTCTTATTGGGGTAAAACCAGCCTTTTCACATGCTGGTTTAATGATATGCTTATACACTCGAGTAAAATGTTCCTTATCATAGCTTTCTTGGTCTGAGATGGGCATTATTACAAAGCAAGTCTTTTCTTTTTCAGTCATGATGTGTTAGAATTCCTTAGATATAGTATTGTTTAAAATAATTTGGTTTTTATGAATAATACAAGCTTAGAAGAGAATTGTTATCTTTTAAGCTTAAAAGGTATTTCTGAACTTTCTAATTGGTATGGTGCTCTACTATGTGTCCTGAGGTTAGGATTGCTGTTGTCTTAGTTTAATGTAATGATCATAAAGCTCCTCTGGAGTATTATTGTTGTTTGATTTCTTTGAGTTATAAGTGTGTGTAAATTCAATATCATCTTTTAGATTAAGAATGCATATTTTTCTCTCTGCAAATGTGTCTTTACAAAAGAAAGTACATTCTATGATGCAAAAGTCATCTTTAAGTTCTAGTTCAAATGTCACAGGCATGTCTATTCCCTTGACAAGAATAAAGTTTGTATGATTACTTTGTTGTCTTAATATATCATTTTTCAACTCTGGTTCTGAATGTACATTATTGGTACTTTTTATTTCCTTTACGCCACCAATAGTTATAATGTAGTTTATGTTTTCTGCAGTCACATAAGAGTCATTAGAGAAGAGGAAGTCAATAAATATCGTTCTATTAATTGTTTTATGCTCATTTGAAATATTAAAGGCTACATCAAGGTCTGGTTTCTGTCTTTTGAAAAATAAGGCCTCTACAATTCCATGGGGGGCTGGTTTTGAATCTCTTTCAAGTCTAATGTAGTATTTACCTTCATTGCTAACCTGATGAGGAGGAGTGACACTCTGAGGTATTTCTAAAATGTAAATATTGCCTTCTTTGAAAGGAATCTCCTTTGCTCTAATTTTGGTTGGAGCAGGGGAGATATTACTTGAGATACTTCTCATCAAATTATCTTGATTCTTAATTCTGGTAGATGGCATGGGATCGCCTTTACATACCTTAACCTTGTTCTTGCCTTTAGGTATTTCTTCCTCTTTGGGAGCACCAATAATAAGTAAGCCACCTTCAGTATTAAGGAAGGCACTGACCTCACGGTGAATATCATTCACTTCCACCTTACCAGCTTTAAACTCTAAAATAGAGCTTTCTTCTTGTTCTGAGCTAAAAAACTCCAGAATGTCATCGATAGTTAGATCGTATAGATCCTTATTAAATATTAGTTTAGAAAATTGCATAAAAATGTTGGTGTAAATTTGGGTGTTGAAATTGAAGAACTCAATTAAAGAAATGAGACGTTATATATAGAAGCCAAGGAAGTTTTGAGCTTACTCCGCTTATAGTCAATCAATGGTAAAAAAAAAGGATTATTACATAATACCAGAATAAAAAGTTTAACTGTTTTCCATTTTCACTTAACAACAAAGAAATGATTACGTTCTTCATGGTGAAGGGTACTATCTATATCTTTGCCATTTTCGTCTTCTTCGTATTAAAAATCAAACCAATGCTTCGTCGAAAAGTTAAATCCCTGCGTCTTAATGTTCTTGTAGTCTTCAATCCAAAGGTAGAGTAGTTCCATGCTGTGTTTTTTGAAAATGGTTTTGTAAATTTAACAAAACATCCATTAGTGTACCCTTTTTTTTCTGCTTTTTATTTATGCTTTGAGGCTGAAGAAGCCATCCCTGCGTCGATTTTTCTGACAGTAGCTTAATTGTAGAAAAAGGACAAGGATCTTGGTCTTAACCTTAGTCGATTAAAGCGAATCGTCGGCCGAATTGTCTGACTGGAGGTTGGTTCAGGCCAATCGTTGGCCGAATGGTTTGACCGGAAGTCGGTTCAGGCGAATTGTTGGCCGAATGGTTTGTCTGGAGGTCGGTTCAGGCGAATCGTCGGCTGAATGGTTTGACTGGAGGTTGGTTCAGGAGAATCGTTGGCCGAATGGTTTGATTGGAGGTCGGTTCAAGCCAATCGTTGGCCGAATGGTTTGATCGGGGGTCGGTTCAGGCGAATCGTTGGCAGAATGGTTCGACCGGAGGTTGGTTCAGGCCAATCGTTGGCCGAATTGTTTGACAGAAGGGTGGTTTAAGCGAATCGTCGGCCGAATGGGATGAATGAGGATAGGAAAGGGGCTGATGCTTTGCTTTTTGATGATTGCATACCCGGTTTGGTAATGTAATACTATGTAAACAGGCAAATTGAATTAAAATTGATATTTCCTTTAATTGATTTCATCGTTTTCCGCTCTGTTTCGATGGAGGATTCCCTTTCGTCAGGGATGGGGTGAGGTGGTTATCTATTCCAACGGGATAATTGGTCATATCTGAAAATTTGAATCGTACGTTTGGAAAAGAACTTGAATTCTGTATCCGGAAGATGATTCTATTGCTGTGTATTGTGTTGCTATACAGTGTTCTATGTTCTGGTATTTTGTTTGTGCGGTAAAAATAGTTCTGCTGTCGATTTTCGTTTTGGGAATTCGTTTTGAGGAGTCGGTTTGCTGTAAGTTGAACGAAATTGCTGAGGGGAAAATCGGTATCTGAAAAAAATAGGATCAGAATCCCAGTGTTTATGGTAAAGTGCTGAATTCTTGAAATAAAAGTTATTATATATTGAAAAAAAAATTGATTAATTCGTTATGATGTGTTAAATTTAATTGTGAATAAATAAAGGATTGATACATTACTCGCAACCCATCTGTTCAGGAGCTTCTCCTTTCAGATGGGTTGATTAGCCCTCTGCTCACCAAAAAATGACTTTGTATTCCAATTCCTGGAAGGTTGTTCTACTCACATACTATAATTGATCAAGGGAATTAAAAGCAATTAAAATGATACATCCTATTAATTTCAGCCTAATGCGTGCTGATGAACATTACACTTTTACGCAACGAATTTTGGGAATTCTGGAGCCTCTCGATCTGGAAACATTGAAACTGCAGGAGTGGGAGCGTAGGATTCGCGAGAAGTATATGGTGCTGGATAAGGCCATGAATAAGTCGGACAGTAAGATGCTGACCTTGAATCTGGGAATGGCGGACAGCCGCAGGGATGCCGAATTCCTCGGGTTACGCTACTACCTGCAGGCTTGCAATTATCGGCAAAACGATCAGTGGAAGCAGGCTTCGGACCTATTGCTGGATATCATCCGCAAATATGGTTGGTCCATTCAGTCTGAAAGCTATACGCGTGAAACGGCCCGGTTGGAGAATTTGATTAAGGATTTTGAGAATCTTCCTCATGCAAAGGAAGCGGTAACTGTTTTGAATGCTGGTGAATGGGTGAGCAGGGTGAAAACGGCTCAAAAGGATTTTGAAATGGCTGCCAAGGCCCGCGATGACATGAATGCAGAACAGTTTGAAGTGAATGCCATTGATGCCTGCAAGGAGTTGCGGAAAGAAATAGAGCTGCTATTTAAATACATGGAGGTGATGAATGAGTTAACTCCTAACGAGGAGTACCAAAGCATTGCACGGAGGTTTAATGAGCAGGTGGAGCAGTTTATGAGTACGGCAAAGGCGCGTCGTACCCGCCTGCAGAATCACAAAGAGGAAGTGAACGTTGAGGTTTGATAACTTATGCTTGGTGCCTGGTGGTTGACCCTGTTGCGTTTGAGATTTGGTGAAGTGGAGAATTGACCACCAGGTTTTTTTTAATTTGGCTATGTTGGTTAGTAATAATAGCAAGATGGTTAAAAGTAGATCAAAGTCTGGTTAGTTGATTTTATATTTATTGTATGTTAAATTAATTGTGATGCCTGACTAGACGCCCCCTGGAGGTTCGTAATGGACGCCAGGGGGATTTTTATTACTTTATCAGAGTTGCACCAGCTCTTTTTTTATGGCATACAGCACCAAATTGACTGTATTCACCGTTTCGGTTTTCAGAAAAAGGGAGCTTTTGTATTTTTCGATGGATTTTGGACTCAGAAAAGTGATATCGGCAATTTGCTTGTTGCTGAATCCCTGGCAAATCAATTCCAGAATCTCTTTTTCCCGTTCCGTAAAATCCGGATGGTTCTGCGGTTGAACTTTTCGCTTGCGCTGTTTATTGAGATTACTGGACAGAAGGGCGATGATTTCGTCCGAAAAATAATTGCCTCCTTCGGAGACTTTTTGAATTGCTTTTTCGAAGGCTTCAAAGTCGGAGTTCTTTAGCATGTAGCCTTCCACGCCGGCCAGTAGCATTTGATCCAGGTACTCCTCGTCCAGAAAAGTGGTGAGGGCAATGATTTTTAAATCAGGGTATTTTTCCAGTCCTTGCTTGGTGGCCTCAATACCATCCAGTTGTGGCATGTTAATGTCCATGAAAATGATATCGGGACGTTCCTTTTCCAGAAGATCCAGAAACTCTTTTCCATTGGATGCTTCACCAATCACCCTTACATAGTTCAAACGGTCGAGCAGGAAACGGAATCCATCTCTGAATATTTTGTGATCATCAACCAGGATAACAGATATCGTATGCATTTGTTGTAATTTTAAGGGATACAGTTAATTTGAACGGAAATATTGATGCCTTGATTGGGTGCACTTTCTATTTTACAGTGGCCACCCAGGGCATCTATCCGGCTTCGGAGGTTTCGTAAGCCCATCTTTTCACCTTCCTGTAATTCTTTATTGCTTGAATCGAAACCAATCCCGTTGTCGGCGTAGTTCAGGAAAATGGTATTCTTTTTATTGTACAGCTTAATATGGGCTGCACTTGCCTGGGAGTGTTTCAGGGTGTTGTTGATCAGTTCGGTGCAAACGCGATAGAGAATTACCTTGGTTCCCTGGGGCAGTATAATATTGTAGTTGGCGGTATTCAGTCGAAATGTAACTTTTCCCAATTGATTCATTCTTTCGCACAATTTTTCGAGGGAAATGGCCAAACCGTGCTTTGAAAGTACCGAGGGATTCAGGTTGTTGATGATTTCCTGAACAGTTTGCAGGGCGCTGTTGGAGAGGCTTCGAATTTCCTTCAGTTTCTCGTTGACCTCCTGGTTGTCCTTGGTTTCCCGATCCAGTATATTGGCGTAGATACCGATACTGGAAAGGAGGGCTCCCAAACCGTCGTGCAGTTCGCGCGAAATGCGGTGACGTTCCTTCTGCTCAATTTCTACGGTTTTGCGAATCACGATGCGTTCTGCACGAAGCAGGGCGTTCACAAGGTTGGCAATGATCAGCAGGCAGACCAGGAGAATCAGGAAGGAGGCAATTAGTAGGAAATAAACGGTTTTTCCGAAGTTGGCATTACGGTCGCTCACGTAATCGTGAAGGGCCAATTCGAAGGCATTGAAACTCCGGGTAAATTGATGGTAGGCTTCCAGAATCATTCGGTCGTCTACCTGGTTTTGAGCTTTGATAAGGTTTTCCAGGGTATTGATCTTGTCAAGAATTTGGGACACGTTTTTTATTAGACGTTGATGGAGGTCATCCACCACTTTTTTGTCGGCAAGATGAATCATTTGCTCCAAACTCTCAATATTTTTCCGGGCCAGGGTAAAGTTGGCGAAGATTTCTGGGTACAGGGTGGTATCTCTCTCCAATTTGTACTCGTCCAGTATAATTCGGGCCTGAAGTACATCAATTTTCACTTTCTCTCCAACTTCGATAATCTGAACGTTCTCCCTATCGATCCGGCTGCTTTTGATAAAAGTAAAAACAAGACTACCAAAAGCGAACAGGCTGAAAAAGAGAAGTACCAGCATCATTTTCCCCTTGATATGCAATCCTTTTGTGATTTTCATTTGCGTGAATTTAAAATATAACAGAGATAGACTATGAATCGCCCAATTAATCAAATATTCTATCTTATGGACAAAGATACGCAATCGAAAAAACAGCCAAGGTAATTTTGGAAAAATATGTGATACTTCTCTTTCAGGTAAGTTGTGTGTTGCTTGTTTGGAAAATCAGCCTGTCGCTTTTAATAGTTTCACTTACACTAATCTATAATATCTGAATTTCCTGATCTTGCTGTTTCAGATTGATATAACCGGTTCCCGGATTTCCTTTTAGGGAGATTAGCAGATCAGAGAATATGGATTCGCAAGGCGGAGCGATGCTGAAAACCGGTTTCCTAATCTTGTTCAGCAGGTCAGGGATAATGGGTTTGGCTTTGTTCGTTAGAAGCAAAGATTCCTGTTGTGGCATGGCTACAATCAAATCGGGTTGATGTGTTTTTGCAAATCGATGCACGGCTTCCTGCAGATTTTCTACCTCGGAAGTATAAATTGTAAAATCGCAACGAATTCCGGAATTGATCATCCAGCTTTTTATGAGATTGGCCTTTCGATAAGCCAGACTTTTCTTGTAATCGATATTAACTTTTAGAACCGAAACGATCTGTACCTGTGCTTTGAACAGTGAAGCCAATTGCATTGTCCATTGTACCAGTTGTTTCGATTTTTTTGTGATATCAATGGGCAAAAGAATTTCCCGAATACTATCGATTGTGCAGGTTTCGTTCGAGAAAAAGATCGGACATCCCGATTCGGAAATTATTTGCACCATTTTGTTTAGCTCCTTGCTCTCCCTGGTGTTCACAATGTTTTTTAAATCAGGAATCAGAATGAAATCAATATTCGATTTGCTTGTGATTCTGAGAATTTCGGAAGTATTGTTCCCATTCCTGGTTTCCAGCCGGATATAATCGGGAACAATTCCATTGAATCGCTGCTTTACCATTTGAATTAAATCCAAATGGGCCTCACGAGCTGTTGAATTGTTATTTCCTTGAGGAATCCATCTTTTTAAACCACTTGATGGTGGAATTATTTGCAGTAGAGTAATCCGGGTGGAGAATAACTTTTGAAAATAAAGCGCCTGGTTCAATGTTGATTCTCCCCCGGACGAAATTGTTATAGGAACTAAAATATTTTGAACTGAATTATGAATCATGGTGTTGTGTTGGTTTGTTGTTAAAACGTTTTCGGAGTTTTTTTCTTTGGTCATTTACCGATCAGGATTAGGAGTTGTAAGTTTTGAGCTCATCAACCCCCTTATCGCAGATCGCTGTTACCAAATCCGTAACTCTCTAACTTTGTTCCATATTCTGGAGCCAATGCTGTTGTCTAAGCTCCTCCGGAATACCGGATTCTGACCTTGAGCTATCACTATCAGGTTGTCATTGGTACTTTTTAAGGAGCGATTTACCCATTCACGGATCGATAAAACCTCTTTGTATTCGAGGGTAAACTGCATCCCCGATAGTTGGTTGCGTAGGTATTGTCTGATTCCACCCCAGCTTGTTGCGGGTTTATTAAAGGAAGTCAACCGGAGTTGAATATCAGAATTGGTGACAGAGTCTAGCTTTTTGATCTTATCTAGTATGTCCGGAGTTGGCTTATGACTTAAATCGGCTGCAAAGTGAATATAGGTGTTTTGTGTTTTTTCAAAATTCTCTCTCAGAATGAAGAGAGGATGATGAATGCTTTCTATACGATTCAGTAATTTTGAATTGTATCTCATTTCAAACGAATGATTTAAACCCGCAACGATGCAACAGTCTTTCAAATCCTTGCATTCGTAACCTAGAAATTGGTCCAATTCTCCCTGAAAGCATCGCATTTTAATACATTCGGAGGGGATGGGGTAGTTGACTTCAACTTTGGCTTGCAATGCCTTTAAGTCGTCTACAACAATTTTTTCGAGTATAGGTGTCATGTTTCGAACCATAGATTGTCCGAAGTTTGGCTTTTGGAAAGTTTGCACCAATTGAATTGTAGCCCCCGGGGTATACAAGTGGTTGTAGGCGAATTGTATGGCATTCCATGCACCGTCTGCAAAATCGGCAAGAATGATAATGTTTTTGAAGGGCGAATTGATCTTGTTGCTTTGTTCCATTTTCGTTTGCTTTTGTTGAAGGCAAAATTATTTGGAATTCAACTGTCGGAAAACAGGGAAGCACCTAAATCGGATGGGGGAAATCCCTACTTTGACGGGAGAAATGGTTTTTTGTTAATGAATTGGGTTACGATTCTATGAATTTGAGCGAAGCGTTTTGTAAAGGATTGGTAATGCGTACAACCAAAGTTTTTTAGGATGGATTTCATTTTGTTTTACTCCTGAAGATTTGGAGGAGAATTGTTTTTTCAGGATACATCAACCGAAAACATGAGCATAATTGTGTAAATTTCGACCGTGGAAACAACAAAAGAGACAGAAAAACTACAGATAGCAGAATTTATTATAGATTTCTATCGACTTCAGCCGGGTGTTAAAGGAGAAATCCTCGAAAAGCTGGAAGTATTTATGGTGTTGATGAATTCTCACTATTTTAATGTGATGGAGGAGGCAGAGTCTTTAACGGGATTGGAGGCCGGTGAGCTTCCCTATGCTGTTGTTGAGGTTTTGAATGGCTATTTAAATGCTCTGGGTGAGGAATTTGAAAGAATTTTCTCCGAAACGGAGAATCCCTTCCTGCTAATTCCTGTTTTTGAGGGAATCAATCAGAACTTTCCTGCTTTTATGGAAACTTTAAATGTTTGGAACGGACTGGATAAAGATTTGTTTGGAATACAGAATCAATTGAATCGACTGGAAGAATCCTATTTTGAGGATGATGTGAACGCTGAATTGATTTTGGAGGTGCTATCGGAAGTAATTGAGCAGATTCATCTTAAAATGGTGAACAACATTGAGGATTTGCTCTAAATGAATTTACTTCTTTCCCGTGAATAAACTTAGGGAAAGAAGTAAGAGGATTCTTTAGGGAAGGATTTCTGTTTTATGCGATAAATCTGTTGGCAATCATGTGCCATTAAAGATTTCCGGCATCTATCATTTCGAGGAATTGAATTTCAGGCTCTTCAGAAACCCCTGCCTGAGCCATGGCTTGCTGTAACGACCGGGATTCAATAAATTCCCTGGCGCTATCAGCATTTTCCCACTGGAAGAGTAGAATCAGGTTGTTGGGATCTCCTTTTGGGTGAAAAATCTTGTAGTCCTTCTCTCCACCTACTTTCCGATAATCGATAAATTCATCGAATACAATCTTCCAGTTTTTGTAGTCGCTAACTTTGTGCTTTATAAGTAAATATGTCATGATTTATCTCCTTTTCTTAATTTGATTCTATTAGCATGGAAAAAGTTACGGAAATTTTTAAAGCGATCAATTAATTATTGATGATTTGTTGTATTGAGTTGATGATCAGCTGGAAAATTCAACTGAATCGTCTTACTTCAATAATTAGATGAAGTAAGTTGAGCAAATTGGTTTAAAAAAAGGAATATTTCGTTTTCTCAAATTATCTCTTTGCTTACGGAAATGTAGAAAATCAATGGTGGAGATGTGAGGCTTTTGGAATGAATGCAGAAGGATACCGGAGGGATGAAGTAGGTGTGTTCTAATGAGTTAAAGCTTCCTGCTAAAACCGGCCTTTGGGATCAATAGAGGAGGGAATATCATTCTATTAAAAAAGCTACCTCTTCCTGAATGGAAGAGGTAGCTTTTTGTGATATTTACTTTCTGAAAATGTGTTTGAATTCGTGTGCATAAAGACGGGAGAGACCTTTCCTGTTGCCAATGGCTTCACCTACAACAATCATTGTGGTAAGTGTTAGTTGATTGTCTTTTATGATTTGAGCCAGGTTTCGTAATTCTCCTCTCCAGATTTTTTCGTCCTTCCAGGTAAGTTTGTAGCACACTGCAACGGGGGTATCCTCCGGATAATGCACCAGCAGGTCTTTTTGTACCTGTTCGGCAAGAGTTGCACTAAGGAAAATACACATGGTACTTTGCGAGCGGGCCATCATGTGTAATTTCTCCTTGTCTGGCATGGCGGTTCGCCCTTCTCCACGAGTTAGTATTATACTCTGCACTTTTTCCGGAATGGTAAATTGCGATTGGAGTGCTGCTGCGGCGGCCTGGAAGGATGAAATACCCGGGGTGATGTGGTAATCCATATTGTATTGGTCAAAGTAATTCATTTGTTCCTGAATGGCTCCGTAGATGCAAGGGTCTCCGGTGTGCAAACGGACCACAAACAATCCACGATCGTAGAATTCTTTCATTATCTCGAATTGTTCCTCCAGGTTCATGCTGGCCGAACTTCTAACTACACATCCGGGCTTAGCGTAATGGGTAAGTTCCTCCGGCACCAGGCTTCCGGCATAAAGAATGAGGTCTGCATTCTGTAAAAATCTTTTTCCTTTTACGCTAACTAGTTCTGGGTCACCGGGACCCGCACCAACTATCTCAATAAAACCTTTACGTTCTTTTAAAGGGTCTATTGCAAGTGCCCATGTGAAATCATCTCCTTCTGCCGGGGATACTTTTTGCTTCTCAACTACTAATCTGCCATTCGATGACAAAGTTAATGCTGATGCTTCTGCAACGCCATAGGTTCCAACTGTTTGAAACACCTTGTCGGATGGATTTGGGATCGCTTGTGCATTTAGTGTTTCTGCATCAAATGTTTGGAAAGGGATGTCCCATTTGGAAGCGATAGCTTGCAGAGCCGGTTCATCTTTCTTGATCTCTACCGATCCTAAAACTGAAATGGAAAGTGGTGAAATACCCTTTTCCTCCAGTTGTTTTTCAAGTGCGGGCACTACCGTTTCGGGCTTTACCTGTTTTTTGCATCCCATTCCCAATGAAAACAGGCTTGGGCGGTAGAACAGTGTGGGTTTCTTGAATTTGCGAACAAAAGGGGTGACTGCGATCACTAATTCAAAATCATCCTCGTTTATCTCTTCGCGCATCGAAAACACTTTTGCGAAGGAGGGAATGGAGGTTTCCAGAAACAGTGTGCCCTGATCTCTTGCTTCCAAAAGTATTGCCGTTGGTTTTTGATTTACGAAGAGTGCCATCAGGGAAGTTAAGGATTCCTCATGCTCAATATTCCATCCAAATCGAGAGGGAAGGGTATCCAGTGCCCAAAGTTCCTGCGAATCGCTGGCAGTGGAAATAACAGGAGTGGCGCCCAATATTCTGGCGATTCGTTTGGTTAGGTCGTTGGCCCCACCTACATGACCGCTTAGTACGGACTGAACGAATTGACCGTTGACATCAATGTTAATCACGGCCGGATCTTTCTTTTTGTTTTCTACACAGGGGGCAATGGCTCTTACGCAGATACCCAGGGCTCCAACGAAGATCAGTGCGTCGAAATTTTCGAAATTCTTTTTTGTAAAGCATATTGCAGACTCAATCTGGGTTGCATTTTTATGCTTACGAGCGGAATAAAGCTGCGCAGAGGGAAGTTCTCTGCATAGGGTATGTCCCAGTTCAATTCCTTTATCTGAACTCGCTATAATCGCGATTTTGGCTTTTGAATCCATTTTGGATAGTTTTACTGATTCTAAATTTTAATTCTTACTGCATAGTACATAAAGAGGAGTGAAGTTTTGTGAATGGATTAACCTCTTTTTGTGGCAGCAATAAGTGTAATTGGATTGTGATCATCCAATACCATGGTGTTTTTGCTAAGAATGTTTAGTTTCAATTCCTTGCAAATTTCGAGAAATTCGGTTTGACTCTTTTGTGCAACTGCATTGATAACTATTACTCCCTCAGGAGATAAGTGTTGTGCAACTAAAGTAATCATTTCTTTGATACGTCCCCCATGACCTCCGATGAAAACTGCATCAGGACGAGGCAATAAATCCAGATTCTGGTTGAAGAAGTCCCCTATGTACTTTTGAATGCCAGGAGCACCGAATTTCCGGGTATTTTGATCAAAAAGGGCATCCGATTCCTCACGGATTTCGAAGCTGCAAATCGTAAGATGTGGAAATTGCAGGCGGGCTTCAATGGAGACGGAGCCAGTGCAAAAGCCAACATCCCAAAAAACCTTACGATTGGTCAGATCCAAGAGGGCTAAACTAAAGAGTCGAATCGGCATTTTGGTGATCATTTTAGGACGTCCCTCCAGGTGATGGAATTCTGTTTCGGCAATGCCAAAATGTTTTTGTTTTACTGTAATCCTGCTCAGAATAACACAATTCAGTGTATTAAAATCTCTCTTCGCAGCATTTTCGAGATTCATGGTCTCTATTTTCTCTTCGGATCCTCCCAATGCCTGCCCAATGGTTAATTGGTAATTGTAATAGCCATATTCCAGAAGTCGTTGAGCTATTTGAGCCGGTGTTTTCTTTTTGTCTGTTAAAACCCCGATCATCTCTTTTCCTTCTATCAAAGCTTTATCCAATTCGTCCCAGGGACGCCCTGTTACGGATGTATTGGTCATATGGGCATAGGGCAATGAGCATTTTTGAGCCAATAGCTGAAGGGAGTTGAAGTAGGAATGTACTTGCAGCTTTGCTTCGGGGAACTCTCGCTGGAGGGTATTTGCAAAACCGTAGAAGAGGGGATCCCCGGAGGCAAATACGACTATGGTTTCAGATTGGGATTTGTACTGCTCCAGAACTTCAGAAATTGGAATGGTGATATTCAACCATTCATGCTGTTTGGGGAGCATTTCCCTAACTATTGAATAGTGACGCTTCCCACCGGAGAATATCCGGTGGGTGCGTACGATTTCTTTTACCTCCCTGGAAAATTCAGGTTGGGGGTGATCGGAAATACCGATGAGTATGAAATGGTTCATGATAAGTTTCCCCTTTCGTTAAACGTCTCTTCCCGGTTCCAGTGCAGGAGCGTCATCATAAGCCAGAGCTGCATTAATGATGGTAGCCGCCAAATTAC
The DNA here is from genome assembly GCA_041725895.1 of Marinifilaceae bacterium. Classification (GTDB taxonomy): domain Bacteria; phylum Bacteroidota; class Bacteroidia; order Bacteroidales; family Marinifilaceae; genus JBGRQA01. The sequence continues at coordinate 54,931 of JBGRQA010000022.1, read as the reverse complement.
TACCTCCTTTTCGTCCTTCAAGTATTACTTTAGGTATCTGGGAGAAAGTCTTTGTCCGATGCTTCGATTCAACAACATTGACGAAGCCTACAGGGGCTGCTACAATACCTGTTGGATTGGCTTTTCCTTTACGAATCAGCTCTGTTAATTCGATCAGCGCTGTAGGAGCATTTCCAAATACGAATATCGCATCGGGATGCTCTTCTGCTGCCAGTCGAATGCCTGCTTGTGTTCTTGTGATGCCCTGGGTTTCGGCCATTTCTTTTACTCTTTCGTCGTGCAGATAGCACTTGGCCTTGATGCCCAATCGTTCAATAGCTGCCTTACGCATTCCGGATAAAGCCATTGTTACGTCGGTAATAATGGCCGGAGGGTTTTCGCTGTGCAGACGCTCGTGCCAGTGTGCAATGGCTTGATCATCGGCATAGAAGATATTTTCCATGTCGAAATCTGCGGTGGTATGGATGCAATGGAGCAATGCCCATTTTTTGTCCAGATCCATTTCGGGGTTGTTCAATTTGGATTCAATGGTTTTAAAGCTCTGAATCATGATGGACTGTCCCAGTTTTCTGTCGCTTTTCTCTTTTGTGTAGTACCCTCTTGGTGTCACCATGTAATTTTTGAACCGGAAAGTCTGAGAATTTCCAATTACTACGAGCGTAAACATATCAACAATTTCAGGATCAAATTCTTTAAGTGTAGTAACGGTGATCTGTTCTTCTTCTCTGGTTACCTGTTTTACGATACCAACCGGAGTTTCAGGATTACGGTGCTTCAGGAATATTTCCTTCAGGCGGTGCAATTGCCAGTAACGGCCCTTACTTTTAGGGTTGTAGATGCTTGTTGCAAAGTCGGCATAAGCAGCTGCTTCAATTCGTTTTTCAATGGTTGCCCAGGGTGTAAGCAAATCGGAAAGGGAAATGGTACACAGGTCGTGACCAATTGGGGCTCCCAATTTAGCTGCGGCTGCCTGGAATGCTGAGATTCCGGGATAGCAATCTATTTCTATTGCCGATTGACGCACGCTCCACATCTCGAAAATCAAGGGAGCCATTCCGTAAATGCCAGCATCACCGGAACTGATAACAGCCACTTTTTTCCCGCTTTCAGCCAGTTCGAAGGCAATCTCTGCTCTTTGGCGTTCCTTTTTCATTCCAGTATCCAGGCATTCGGTTTCTTTCTTTACCAGATGTTCGATGAACTGAAAGTAATACTTGTAGCCAATTACTATATCGGCTTGCTTTATAGTTTCTTGTGCGACTGGTGTAATCTGTTCAGCCCCTCCAGGCCCTAGTCCCAGTACACTAATCTTTCCACCTTTTTTGTTTGGTTCCATCTATCTAATTCAAATGAATGTATTTGTTGAAAATCATCAGGGAGAAGTAGGGAATTCTACGGTTTTCCAATTCCTCAACAGAGGTTGTGGTGTATTGTTGATCCGTCCCCAATCGTTCCCCATAAAAGAAGTCAAGCTTGTTTTCCCTAATGAATTGACATATCTCTCCTTTTACCGTCGAAAGCTTCATGATTACTACCGTTTCAAAGTCTTTCAGACGTTTTTCCAATTCCTCAAGACTGTTTAGTTGAGCGAGAACGGCTACTTTATCTGATTGCAATGCCAAAGGGAAGCGATGCACAGAACCGGCCAGAATGAAGGCCGGAATTCCGGCGATCATTTCGAAGTCCAACTCATTGCAGTAGATTCTTTCCAAGAGGTAAGCGAAAGTGCTGTAGAAGGCGATGTCACCTTCACTGACAATAACCACTTTCAGCCCTTTTCGATAGTCCTCCAGGATATCTTGGAAGACTTGTGAATAGAGTTCTTCTGTTTGGTTCCGATCCATGGACATTTTGATGAAAATGCCCTGCATTTTATCGGTGTCCAACCCGTGAGGGCTCATTATTTTGAGGGAATGACTATTTTTTTCTCCGCTTGGGCTAACTGACCCCGGATAGTAAATGCGATCAGCCTTCTGCAAGCATTTTAAGGCCTTTAGAGTTAGTAAATCTGGATCGCCGGGGCCCAGAGCTACTCCATATATTTTTCCTTTTACCATAGTTCTTTTCTAGTGATGATGATGTCCATGGTGATGTGAATGTCCGTGATCATGGTCATGATGATGGTGGTGATGTTCTGCGTTGGGATCCAGATTCTGTGTTAGATCTACTTTCCCATCCAGTACTTCCTGTAACCGCATTTCCAGTGCATCCAGAACCAGATCATCGCTACCGAAAGTTTCGGTCAGGATTACTTCCTTATCGGTTTCCTGCATGAATTTGCTTACCATATCGTGGATTCGATCCATGTATACTCCAGTGAAGAAAATGAATGGAACCATTACGATTCGTTTAAACGGAAGGTGTTTCAGTAGGTCCAGTGTATCTGGGATGGAAGGAGAGGCCATTCTGCTGATGAAGGCGTTGGTGCAGAAACCAAAGTTTGAGTTTTCCATTACCAGTCGGGTGAGTTTAGCTATATCTCCATTGGCTTCGGCAACCGAAGCTCCAATGCCCAGTGCCAGAAAGCAGCTGTCCTTTCGATCAGCACGTATTTCCTCTTCTGCTTTGCAGATGAGTTTCTCGCTTAGGTTGACCAATTGCTGGCAAACTCCTATGTAGGAGCCCAGTTTTATAGTCAATCCTTCAAATTTCTCCTCCAAAGCTTTCATTTGGTAGGGAATGTCGAACTTTAAATGAACTCCTGTGAAAAGGAATACTGGCAGGGCAATAATTTCACGTGCCCCCTGGTCATATAATTTTCGAATTCCATCCTCAAATGTTGGTATCGATAGTTCAAGGAATCCATGTTCAATTAATTTTTCAGGATGACGTTCCCGCATTTTAACTGCAAGATCTTCGAAGGCTTTTACTCCCTCTTTGTTGCGGCTTCCGTGGCCGCAGATTAGTAAACCTTGTTGCATTGTATGTAAAGTCTTTGTTTTATACAAGATAATAATTTAGATTGCTTTTTCGCTAAATTGGTGGCGGTAAGCTTCGTGTTGATCCCTAAGTGATTGAAGATTCTCCCCAATTAGCAATATCGTTGGGGTTGCAAGAGGATGTTCCTCCAAATTTTGAAGGATGTTCTCAAGTGTTCCGCTTACCCAGTCTTCCTCCGAATATGAGACTTTGGAGGCTGCACAAATAGGAGTTTGCATGCTCACGCCCTCTTCGTTGAATTTCTCAATGATGTTGGGAAGATTCTTTAATCCCATGTAAAGAATCAATGGTGTTCCTTTTTTTATCATGTAGGAGATGGCCTGAAATTGTTCCATATCGTTTTTGGCAGTTGTGCCGGTACAGAACATCAGTGTGGTGTTTTTAGCCCTTTCCGTGATCGGGATTTCAAAGTGGTTGGCGGCTGCAATTCCAGCTGTGATACCTGGAACCAGCTCGTAATCCAATTGATTTTCGATAAGGTACCGAATTTCTTCTACTCCTCGACCAAAGATTAAGGGATCTCCTGTTTTTAATCGAACTACCTTTTTCCCGGCAAGGTAATTTTCCTTCATCATCTGGTTGATCCGGATTTGGCGCTCTTCCTGGTTCTGATTATCGTTGTAGGTTTTTCCTACATGAATCTTTTGTGCATGCCAGGGTATCAGTTTCAGGATTTCGGTACCCATCAGACTGTCGTAAAGGACTACATCAGCTTGCTTCAATAATCTATGGGCTTTAACTGTAAGCAGCTCCGGATCGCCGGGACCTGCACCAACAATGGAAATCTTTTTCAGCATCTTTGTTTTTTTTGTGAGATGTTGGGGTTTGATGTGGGCAGTTGAATGCCCGTCCTGATAGATTTTAACAGGATTTATTGATTCGCATTTTGATATCGGTAATTCAGGAAAACCGAATCCGAAAATAGAAATGCAACTGTTTTTGTGTAAATTGACCTGAAAGAAGAGGTTTTCAGGTTAAGATTTGCAAGTAATGCAATGGAATAGTAATGAAATTTCATCATCTTTTATCTATGATTCTCTTACCCGGAGAACGAATAAACACTTACAACCGGCAGGTCTTCTGACTTATCCCAATTATCAATTCCCTTCCCACCTCAAAGGGCAGTGGTTTATTGTTGATAATATTGATCTCAATAGATCAGGACTTACAGCAGCGGGTAACTGTTCCGGTCTCACACCGGATTCCCTTTTAACTTGAAAAGGCCTGTTGTCTTATCAATCGCAAATGTAAAAAAAATATTGAAGCAGAAGAAGAGACCACCGAAAACCTTACTCAATGGTGACGGTGATGGTAACTGTGAATTTTCGCCTGGGATGGCCAATACCCTGGAAAACGTAAAATTTTACGTCATCAACCTAAATCAATAAGATGTTTGATTGTTTTAATGGTAGGGTGTTTTATTTCTTAGGTAATCAAATGATTACGTTTTTTTTTGTGTTTTTCCAAAATGGTAGGTTGTATTTATGCTTTTCTGCTTACTGGTCCAAAGTAATATCTTATTTCCTGTATAGATTAAGCGTCTATGTTACGACGTAGACGCTTATGAGTGATTGATTGCATTCGGGGTTAAAAACGATATCCAATGTTAAGAGACATTTCATAAGCATTCTGGCTTAGATCAAAAGTCGATAGATAAATTGTTTCAGCATCAACACTGAATCCAAAAAAACAGAGAAAGCGGTTACCATTGTAGCCTAAAGCTGATTTGGCCAGCATTCTGAATGAAATATTTTGGGTGTTTTCCGTTTTGTCTTTGTCGTTAATTTGTTGGAATTCCAGTCCAGGACCAATTAAGGCTCCCGTCGCTAGATAGAATTTACGTTTTACGAAAGTATAACCATATCCCAATGTTAGGGATATGCTGCGAAATTTACCACTTTCGATTGTGGGTAATCCATTGGGGGTTAATATTTCATTCAGATTTGATAGGCGGGTATAACGGTAAGAAGTGGCCACTATAATTGAACCGCGACTTCGGAGCTGCTGCTCACCAGCCTTAAAAGCCGCTTTGAGTGAATATTTTCTATTTGCTGCATAAAATAAGTTGAATCCCATTGTCCTGGTCTTTAGGTTAGGGAAGATCCGAATTTGATCTAATTTTTTTTCATCCGTGTAGAAACCTTTGTATGCTGAGTAGTAAACTTCGCCTCCGAACCGTGAACTATAGTAAGAAAAACTTAAGTCCTTATATTTAGTTCCTCCGTATATGGTGGGATCCTGCTGAGAATTAGCAAGTCTTACAGAGTAGGACAGACCGTAATTTCCGTAAGAAAGAGCCAAACCAAAGTTTGATTTTACATTTGGAAGTAAATCTATATTGAATTGGTCATCCCGTTCAATGCTGATTCTAATATTTCGAGTCAAAAGATAGGGCATTACTTGGAATTTTGACTCGATCGTTCCTATCTCGGGATTTTTCTGTAAGGAATCACTTTGTCCATAAGATGTTAATGATGTTGTCAGGAAATATAAAGTGGATAAGAAGAGGAATTTTGCCTGGGTGTAAATCATATAAAAAATGGTTTCCTATAAAGTATTTGTTGGATTCCTGTACTTAAACTGATATCCTGTTTCCAGAGTCAGTTTTTCTGAACTGACAATTTTGAAGTTTTGTTTATCCTGGTTAAATTCAGGAAGTTCAAATCCACCTATTTGAGCAGCTTTTTCGTAGAATTCCTTTCGGGTTGGGTGTTCTGGGCAACAGGCATTGTAAATTTTTCCCCAGTGATTTCCTTTGATTATTGTCGCGATGATTCCAATGCAGTCATCCTGGTGGATTAGGTTAACTGGGGCGAATCCATCCTTTAGTTGTTTGCGTCCAGCAAGGAATCGCCCGGGTTGACGATCGTAGCCGATTAAGCCACCAAATCTTATTATGGTAGTTTCAAACTTTTGTTCCTTCATAAGCATTTGTTCAGCAATTTGAAGGGCTTTGCCACTCCCTTTTTCTGCGGGCAGTACATCCTTTTCGGTAACCTCCCGGTTAAGGTTGGGGTAAACGGAGGTTGAACTTACAAAGAGTACTTTTTGAATTTTAGACTGGTGAATCTGATTTATTAGTGTTTCTATTTGTTTTGGGTGGAATTCTTCGATGTCATTTCGGCGTTTGGGAGGGAAATTTACAATCAGAATATCAGAATCAAAAAATTCAGCATTGAAATCGATATTGATTTCAGGAGAAAGTTCAATACGATAGGGAGCGATACCTGCCTGTTTAAGTTGATTCAATTTTTCTATCTGTAATGTTGAGCCTTTTACTGTAAAATGTTGTTTTACGAGGTATTTGGCCAGGGGAAGACCTAGCCATCCACACCCAAGAATGCTAATTGTTGAAAAGTTTTTGTCCATTTTGGTTTAAAATTATTATTTTAAATGAATACAAATACGCTACGCGATAAAATTATGTTTCTAGATATACTAGAATATGGTATTTCAGATGTTTAAATCTTTTACGGTGATTTTAAGTTATCATAAAAGATAAGCTTGATAGCTTGAATAATAGATTCCGCGCTAAGTATACGAGGAATTTCGGCAATAAAATTATATATTTGATTATATTTGCCGTCAGAATTAAAAAAACTATTTACGGAGTACGAACTTAAAAATTAATTCCGTTTTATATGTCCTTTCGAATAAGAGAAAATTTACAAAAGATTTTTGTTTTAGGAATCAGTTACCGGAAATCGGCATTGGATATACGAGAAAAATTCTCCATTCAATCTGAACAACAGAACGAACTACTTAAAGAGGCAAAGGAGCTCGGGGTAGAAGGGATGATGGTGTTGTCCACCTGCAACCGTACCGAGGTGTATGCATTTGCCCAGGATGTTGATCAGGTAGTGCATTTGTTCCTAAAATATTGTCAGGGGAATTTGGAAGATTTTAATGGTTTTGGATACCTTTATAAGGGACATGAATGTTTACAGCATATCTATAAGGTGGCATCGGGTATGGATTCTCAGATTATTGGGGATTTCCAGATTGTGGGACAAGTGAAGGATGCCTACCGTATGGCTGATGGAGAGCATATGATTAATCCATTTATGAATCGTTTGTTCTCGTTTGTTTTTAAGGCCAGCAAGAAAATTAAGAATGAGACGGAATTGAGCAAGGGCGCTGCTTCGGTTGCCCATGCAGCCGTTCAATATATAAAAGATAAAGTTGAGGATTTGGATGCCTGTCGTTTTCTTTTGCTGGGGACAGGTGAAATAGGGAAGGTGACTTGTGAGAATTTACTCAAGCACATGAACAACCGTTCTCTTACCTTGATTAACCGTACTCGTGAAAAAGCGGAGAATTTGGCTGCGAAATTCCAAATTCAGTATTGCGGGATGGAGCAGTTGAAGGATGAAGTCCGGAAATCAGATGTTATTGTTGTTGCTACTGGAGCCCGAACTCCGGTTTTGTGCGTTGAGCATTTTCAAAACTGTGAAGGTGAGAAGTTGGTGTTGGATCTGTCTGTTCCACGTAATGTAGAGACGGCAGTAGATAAATTAGATGGAGTTTCAATTACTACGGTTGATGAATTGTCGAGACATATAGCTGCTGCTATGGAGCATCGGTTGGATTGCATTCCAATGGCTCAAAAGATTATTGAGGCTTCAATAGGAGAATTTTATGGTTGGCTGGAAGTAAATTATTTATCCCCTGTAATTGTAGCCTTAAAGGAAAATCTTCATCGCATTCAAGAGAAGGAGTTGGATTATCATAGATCTAAAATTGATGAAGCTGAGATGAAAAGGGTTGAGCATATTACCTCTAATATTGTAAATAAAATTGCAAGGGCTTGTATCAACCACCTAAAAGATCATCACAAGAAACAATCCAGTCCTATGGAAACACTTGAAATGTTGTTTAAGGAATCAGATCATTAATTTATTGATAGTAATGTATTGAAATATAAGAAGCTGTATGAAACCTTGTTTTGTATGGCTTTTTTCTTTTCAAATTCATAAAATTATGATATTCCACAGGAAGATTTATTATATTTAGTTTTTAATTGTAAACACCCTACTATAATGCCTGCTAAAAAGAAATTGATTGTTGCTACCCGCCCCAGCCTTTTGGCTTATACTCAAACAGAACAAACTGTTCAGTTGCTTCGGAATAAGAATCCGGAAATTGAATTTGAGATAGTAAAGTTTAGTACTAAGGGGGATCGGGTTTTGCATCGGTCGCTTACTGAATTTGGAGGAACAGGTGTGTTCGTTAAGGAGCTTGAACATGCTATGTTGGAGAATGAAGCTGATATCGCGATACATAGTTTAAAAGATGTTCCTAGTGGGCAGCCTGAAGGTCTTTGTTTGATGTCCTTTCCGCAGCGAGAAGATCCACGTGATGTTTTTCTGACCAGAAAAGGAGAAAATATATCTGAGTTGCATGAAGGTTTTGTTCTGGGAACCGGTAGCCCGCGGAGGAGAGTTCAAATTGCTGCAATACGTCCTGATGTTCAATTCAAAGATATTCGTGGAAATATTGATACACGTATGAGTAAGTTGGAAGAAGGGGAGTATGATGCCATAATTCTGGCAGCTGCAGGGATGAATCGTTTGGGTAAGTCATTCGATAAAAAGCTTTCGATTGAAACTTCCGATTGTATTCCTGCGGTTGGACAAGGGGCTATCGCCTTGGAGTGTCGTGCAAATGATTTTGAAACACAGAAAGTTTTGCGAAGTATTAATCATCAACCTACGGAAATTGCAGTTCTTACAGAGCGGGCATTTATGGCTGAGATTGAGGGAGGTTGTAAATTTCCTTTGGCTGCTCATGCTACTGTTCAAAATGGTATGGTAACTATGGATGCAGTTGTTGGTGACTTGACCACGAATCGGTTTGTTAAAGAAAGGATTGTAGTACCTGTTGCTGATTCGCAGCAGGCGGCTATAAATTTGGCAATTGAAATGAAGAAAACTTGTCAGAAGGAAGGAATTAATTTCTATCTTTAGACAACATAAATATAATACAATATAATTAAAATCATATTATTATGAGCTTAAGACCTCTATTTCCCGCAACTCGTTTAAGAAGATTACGCTACAGTAAAGTAGTTCGTAATATGGTTGCTGAAACTTCTATTTCTGTGGATGATTTGATTATGCCGCTTTTCGTGTGTCCTGGCGAAGGGGTGAAGAATCCAATTAATTCAATGCCTGGAAATGATCAGCTTTCGGTTGATTTGTTGGTGGAGAAATGTAAAGAGTTGTTCGAAGCTGGTGTGAAATCGGTATTGCTATTTGGAATTCCTGAGTCAAAGGATGAAGATGGGACGGTAGCAACGCATGATCACGGTATTGTGCAGAAAGCCACTCGTGCCATTAAAGCAGCCTTGCCCGAAATGTACATTATTGCCGATATATGTAATTGTGAGTACACCACTCATGGTCACTGTGGTACCATTGTTGATGGCGATGTGCATAATGATATGACTTTGCAAACTTTATGTGCTCAGGCTGTTTCTTTGGCTAAGGCCGGTGTAGATATGGTAGCACCCAGCGATATGATGGATGGTCGTGTAGGAGCAATGAGAAAAGCATTGGATGAAAATGGTTTTGAGAAGATGCCGATTATGGCTTATTCTGCAAAATATGCATCCGGATTTTACGGACCGTTCCGAGATGCTGCGGATAGTGCTCCTCAATTTGGAGATCGCAGTACCTACCAAATGGACCCTAGAAACAGTGATGAAGCTATTCGCGAAGTAGAAATGGACATTGCGGAAGGGGCTGATATCGTTATGGTGAAACCTGCTTTGAGCTACTTGGATGTTATTTATCGTGTGAAACACGAATTTAATGTACCGGTTGCTGCTTACAATGTGAGTGGAGAATTTTCTATGGTGAAAGCGGCAGGAGCCAATGACTGGATTGATGAAGCTCGTGTGATGATGGAGATTATGACTTCTATTAAGCGGGCTGGTGCAGATATCATTATTACCTATCATGCACAGGAAATTGCTGAGATTTTGAATCGCAAATAATATACTTTGCCGGTATCGTTTTTTTGCGATACCGGTATTTTATTGATAGAACAAAGGACTAAGAGATACTATTTTCGGGTAAGAATAGAAATTGCTCGAAGCATCACAAAGAAGGCACAAAGTATCCCAAAGGAAAATAATAATGAAAAATCCTAATGAGATCAGTAATATCGTAATTGGAAAGGCTATTGAAATTCATAGTGCATTAGGACCTGGGTTATTGGAATCTGCTTATCAGCAGTGTTTGTTTTATGAATTGAGAAATTCTGGACTGTTTGTAGAAAAGGAAAAAGAATAACCAATTGTCTACAAAGATTTACGGCTCGACCATGGTTATCGAATTGATTTATTGGTGGAAAATCAGGTTGTTCTAGAGTTAAAAGTTGTAGATGCTTTTTCAGAAGTTCATGTGGCGCAAATTTTAACCTATATGAAATTAGGTGGTTACAATTTGGGATTGCTCATTAATTTTAATGTAAATCTTTTGAAGCAAGGTATTAAGCTTTTTATTTTGTAGAATGGTTCTTTGTGTAGGTTTGCGTGTTCTTTGAGGTTCTTTATGAAACTAAAAAAAACTATAAATGACGAATTCGATATTTTTAGATACTATTAATGGAATCAAAAGGGAGCGTCCTCCCGTATGGTTCATGCGCCAGGCAGGGCGAGTGTTGCCTTCTTACATGCAATTGCGTGAAAAGTACGGTTTCAAGGAGATGATGGATACTCCGGATTTGGCGGCAGAAGTTACGATGCTTCCGATTCACGATTTGGGCGTTGATGCTGCTATCCTTTTTTCTGATATTTTGGTGATTCCCGAGGCTTTGGGGATGGAATTAAGTTTTGAAGGGAAAGGGCCAAGTTTTACTACTGCATTGAAAGATGTTTCAGATCCAGTTGGATTTCTGAAGGCTGATCCGTCCAAATTGGAGCATATTTACAAAGCTATTGATAAGATTCTGGAAATTAAACCAAAGGAGATTCCTTTGATAGGATTTTGCGGTGGGCCTTTAACTACGCTTTGTTATATGTACCAAGGGTTCAGTCAGAATTTGAATTTTCCCGATCTGGTACCAGCGCTTTATCGTGATAAGAAGATGATGGCCAAAATTGTGGATGTAATTGCCGATTTGAGTGTGCATTATGCTTTGAAGCAAGTGGAGCATGGGGTGAAGGCATTCCAGTTGTTCGAAACCCATGCAGGATTAATTCCTGTAGAGTTGTACAAGGAGTTGTTTTTGCCTGCAGTTAAGAGGGTGTTAAATGCAGTTCGTGAAAAAGGGGTGAAGACCATTTATCTCCCCAAGGGATTGGGTACCGGTCTAAATATGATTAATCATGATTTTTGCGATTGTGTAAGTGTTGACTGGCAGACTCCATTGCACGAGGTTCGTAATTGGGTTGGTGAGGAAATGATTCTTCAGGGGAATTTCGACCCACGCATTCTGAATGCTACCAAAGAGGCCATAGACCAGGAGTTTGGATACTATCTGGATTACGGGCGGAAAGATCACAAATGGATTTTCAATTTAGGACATGGTTTGTTACCATCCATACCTGTTGAGAATGTCCAGTATTTGATTGATAAAGTCAAAAGTTCTGATTGGGGACGTTAAAATACAAAGGGCTGTTGAAATTGGTTCAACAGCCCTTCTTTTTTTATCGAAGAGTGTTTCTAATGTGGAGTATTATCTTGCAAGTGCCTTGAGGATCTTTTTTCCCCTCGATTTAAAGCCTGCCGTTCCAAATTCCATGTGTGTTTCAATGCAAAGGGCTACTTCTTGTTTTAAATCTGGTTCATGTAAAGTGAAATTGTATAGAATTTGCATGGCATACACTCTTATAGCAACGGGAGAGAGAGCGGAATTCATCCAATCGAAACAGGCGTTAATAAATTTCCCCGATACATTCATTGGTAATGGTTCCAAGCTGATCAGTTTCAGAAATTGACGTTGCTGACCTTCAGACGTCAGACTCTCTACGGTTTTAATCATTTCCGGAATGTAGGGGCGAATTAGCTCTGGTGCTCTATCGTACATCTTATCCATGATCCATGCACCACGCCAGGCATATTTATGATCGCTTTTGGCAAATTTCCATAGGGAAGGAATGTGTTGCGGCTGGTCAATGATTGATTTGGCGATGATGCTTGCACTTTGCTTGGAGGGGAAGTCTTGTAGTAGTTCTTTAAAATTCATGTTCGAGATGCGATTTTAAATTAAAATGGTAGATTGGTTAAGTCCACGTTTCCTCCCGAAAGTATAATTCCCACTTTTTTTCCTGAGAAAATTTCCTTCTCTCGAAGTAAAGCTGCAAAAGCAACTGCGCTGGAAGGTTCAATTACGATTTTCATCCGTTCCCAGATTAATTTCATAGCATGAATGATCTCTTTCTCATCCACACGTATGATTTTCTCCACATACTGTTGAATAATGGGAAAGGTTTTGTCTCCCAGGGAGGTTCGAAGTCCGTCGGCAATGGTTTGAGGATTTGTCTGCGGGATAATGTATCCTGCCTGGAGTGATTGCCAGGCATCATCTGCTCCCATGGGTTCTCCTGCGATAATTTTGGTTAGGGGTGAAAAATGGTAGGCTGCCAGGGCGGTTCCTGAGATTAAACCACCACCTCCAACCGGAGCGATGATAAAATCCAGATCAGAGTAATCTTCAATTAATTCCATCGCTGCGGTTCCTTGCCCCATGATAACGTCGTTATGGTTGTAGGGAGGGATGAAAGTAGCCCTGGTTTTCTTAACGATATTTTCTAATGTGGATTCACGGGCTTCCAATGTAGGTTCACATTCAATAATTTGTCCTCCGTAATCCCGAACAGCATTTTTCTTAATTACTGGAGCATTGCTTGGCATTACGATGTAAGCTGGAATTCCAAGTGATTGTGCTGCCAGGGCCAGGGCTTGAGCAAAATTACCGGAGGAGTGGGTTGCTACGCCTTTTTGTCTGTTGTCTTCCGTTAGTCGAAGAATTGCATTGGTTGCTCCCCTCATTTTAAATGCTCCCATCCGTTGAAAATTCTCACATTTAAAGAATACTTCAGCCTCTGCAATTTGATTGATTAGCCTTGAGGTTAAGACGGGGGTTCGATGTATGTGATTTTGAATTCTGTTTTTCGTTTCAATCAATTCTTGTTTGCCTGGTATCATGTTGCGAGTAGTTTGGATCTTTAAATTTGTATGTGACTTTGCACCCTGGTTTCGTTTGGGGCAATGTTTGGGTCTATAGTTATAAATTTAATGTGTTAATAGTATTGTCCGGTTTCTGTGTTTCTTTGAATTTCATTGAATGGAAGTACTTTTCCGTGCATGGCGATGTAAACTCCTTTCTTTAATACATTGGCTGCTCCAATAGCAGTTCCAAGTGTAATTGGTGCATCAGAATTTGAGAATCGTTCGGGTTTCATGGCGCCCGTAAGGATAATTAGTTTGTCCTCGATCTGGTTTAGGTATTGCGCCGTTTCTCTTATGGTGTCTGTTCCATGTGTGATTATTATTTTGTCCGATTTCTGGGTTTTGATTGAATTGACTATTAGTTCCCGGTCCTCATTGGTGATTTCCTGACTGTCTTTTTTGAGTACGCTGATGACTTCGTAGGTGAAGCTGGGATTCAATTTTTCCAGAATTCGGTGAACGGCCGGTTCGTCAATTTCAAAGGCCCATCCCCCAGAGGTTCGGGGGTAATCCTTATCGATGGTACCACCGGTTTGGATGAATGTAATGTGCATGGTTTTAATTTTAGGTGAAAATAGGGAATTTCTGGTGGAATTGGTGGGGCTGGGCCGAACATTTTTATGGTCGGGACAGTTTTTAGTTTTGTCGCAAATGTTCGGATCACTGAAAGTGTTACGACCAATACTTGCATCCTGGTTCGAACAATTTTATGGTCGAAACAGTTTTCTAATAGGGGTATAATTTGTAAATTATTTATTGTATTGCTAAAACAAGGATTTATGGAATTTGAAGCTGGTCATATCTATCATGTATTCAATAGGGGAAACAATCGGAATCGAATATTTTTTCATAGGGAGAATTACTTCTTCTTTTTGAGGAAAATAAAGAAGCTTGTCCTTCCTTATACTAGTATTTTGGCATGGTGCCTTATGCCAACCTGCTTTCATTTAATGATATATGTTCATCGTAAGAAATTACCTGATAGAAGCAAAGATTTGAATCATTCCATAGGGCAAATGTTGAGTAGTTATACACGAGCGGTGCAGAATCAGATGAAAATTGAAGGTTCACTATTCCAGCAGAGGATCAAAGCCATTTGTTTGAGTCAGAATGTTAAAATAGCTTCTGCTTTTTATGGTAAGGAGTTTGGGATGGTATTTGATTCATGCCTGGAAGATTCTAGTTTTCCTCATATTTGTTTTGATTGTATTCACAACCATCCTGTTCAGAATGGATTAGTTGAAATTCTGGAGGATTGGGAGTTTTCCTCCTATCGTGACTATTACTTTGAACGAGGAGGAAGGCTTGTCGATTTTAAGTTAGCCGATAGAGAACTTGGAATTGTCAGGGTGTAAAAATGGTTGGTGGTTGACTGTTCGGACCACGAAAAGTGTCCCGACCAGCAAAAGAAAAAGACCGACAATCGCCGGCCTTTCCTATGGAGTTTGTTTTTATTACTTCATTGCAGCTAATGATTCTTTGGCAGCCTCAATTGTTCTGTCCAGCATCTCATAAGTTAGCGAGTTGGATAGGAAATAGCTTTCGAAAGAGGAAGGAGGTAAGTAAATTCCTCGTTTCAACATTTCGTGGAAGAATCTTGGGAACAAATCATTGTTGGCGGTTGCAGAAGTTTCGAAGTCCACAACATCTACATCGGTAAAGAAAACACTGATCATGGATCCCAAACGGTTGATCCGGTAGGCGAAGCCTGATTCTTTCAATACCTTATCCAGTCCTTCGTGAAGGTATTGGGTCTTTTCATTCAGCTCTGTAAAAAACTGCGGATTTTCATTCAGCTCTTTTAGTAGAGTATAACCGGCAATCATTGCGATAGGATTACCGGAAAGAGTTCCCGCCTGGTAGACTGGACCAACGGGTGAAACGACTTTCATAATCTCATCAGATCCGGCGTAAGCTCCAACGGGCATTCCCCCTCCAATCACCTTTCCATAGGTAACCAAATCAGCTTTGATTCCGAAATACTCCTGAGCTCCCCCTTTGGCCAAACGGAAACCTGACATTACTTCATCGAAAATCAGTAGAATTCCCTCTGCATCGCAAAGTGCACGTAATTCTTCCAGAAAACCTTTTTTAGGGAGAACACATCCCATGTTTCCGGCAATTGCTTCAATGATAATCGCAGCAATCTCGCCCTTGTTCTCGGCTACGAGCCGTTTTACATCCTCAATGTCATTGTACTTCGCAGTTAAAGTATCGTTGGCAGTACCTGGAGTTACTCCCGGAGAATTGGGAACACCGAATGTACTTGCACCACTACCGGCTTTAATCAGGAAAGAGTCGGCATGACCATGGTAGCAACCTTCGAATTTGATAAATTTATTGCGTCCTGTGTAGCCGCGGGCAACGCGAATGGCACTCATGCATGCTTCGGTTCCGGAGTTTACCATACGAACTTTGTCCACATTGGGAACCATTTCACAAATTAATTTGGCAATTTCAATCTCCAATTCGGTTGGAGCGCCGAATGAAGTGGAGTGCTCAACCTTTTCTTTGATTGCTTCAATTACCTTTGGGTAGGCATGTCCGAGGATCATTGGTCCCCAGGAAGAAATATAGTCGATGTATTCGTTTCCGTCCACATCAGTCAGGATGCTTCCCTTTGCTTTTTCAATAAAAACAGGGGTTCCTCCAACTGATTTAAAGGCGCGGACAGGGGAATTCACTCCTCCGGGAATATAGTTTTGAGCTTCGTCAAACAGTTTTGAGCTTCTAGTGTATTGGTACATATTATATTGTGTTATAGTTTTTATGAATTAAAATATTGTTGGCATGCATCAATCATGCTTTTTAAGTTCGGTGTTTCGGAAACGAGCAAATGATCCGTGTAATTTACAAGGGCAAGTGCTGTGGTTTCCCCAATGGCAAAACAGGGGAGATTAGCTGGAAAATTATACTTGGTGGCGTAACTCTTCACGGCGCTGGGGCTGCAAAAGCACAAGGCGTCATAATTTTTAATGTCGATTTTGGGTTGCACCAGACTTGTATTGTAAACCAATACCTCATGATAGGGTAGATTTTCTGTTTTAAAATACTCTACTAAAGTGTTTCGTCGAATATTACCACAGAAGTACAGAAAACCTCCCTGGGGTTGTATTTTTGCTAAATGCTGAACGAGGCCTTCTGCATTTTGTTCCTGGGGAACAGTTGCCATATAGCCCAATTCAGCAATTCGTTGTGCGGTATTTCGGCCGACGGCGAAACAGTTTCTGTATTGGAGTCCACCCAGTTTAGGCAACCAGTGATGAAGTATTTTTACTGCATTTTGGCTGGTAAATACCCAGTTGGGGTAATCGTCATTCATTAGGAGCTTTTGAGTCTCTGGTGTCAACTCCCGATGTTGAATATGAATGAATTCTTCCGCCTGAATGTCCAGGTTTAAGTCCTTCCCATATGAAATAATGTCCTCAGGGATAGGCCTGGTAAATAGTATTTTTTTTGCTTTCTGATTCACCTATTGAGTATGTTGTGTTTTAATAGTTTTCAGTAACGACAAAGTCGAATCCTTCTTTTTTTGTTTAGAAAACATGAAAACAAATTTAACAATTCCGGAAATCTTTTGATGCAGATGAAAAAAATATTTCGATTACTATTTGTTAAAACGAATTCAACGTATAAATGAATAGGTAGTTAGGTGGTGAAAAAGTTATAGGGCGGATGAGTAGTACTCTAATAAATAAGTGAAGAATTTTAGTTAAAATACATTAACGGGTTTGGCTTTTATATGGGGCTTTTATACTTTTAGAGTGAATTAAAGGAAAGGATGAATGAAGCTTTCGATAGTAACCGGAACATTATACTCTGTCAGATTTGTGAGAGGATCAAGGTTTGGTGTAAGTCGAAGTATTTTTCCGAAAAACTTATTCGGAGTTTCGTCTTTTCTGTTTTTCTACTCTGTTTTGCTATCCCAAATGGTTCACAAGGCTTTTTGTATTGATTTAACTCATTTTCCGATTTTAGGTTCGGGAGATGTTGTCGTGATGAAGGTCTGGAATTATTAGGTAGTTTTTATAGAGGTATTGTTTTGAATCTTTAACCCATTTTGAATTATATGACCCAGTTTGATAGAGAGGAAGAGAGGAGAGAGATACTTTTCCGTTATAGAAAACTTCTAAAAACCTGTAAAAATATTGTTACCCGGGCGGACATCCGGCTGGTTCGAAAGGCATTTGATTTGAGCCTTGAGGATCATAGAGAGGAACGTCGCCACAATGGGGAACCAGCCATATACAAAACTCTTTCCATAGCACAAATTGTTGTGGAGGAATTAGGTTTGGGTAGAACTTCCGTTATCTGTTCCATGTTGTATGACGTAGTTCAGTCTTCCCATATTTCCATTGATGAAATAGAGAATCTGTTTGGTCCGAAGGTAGCCCAGATTATTAGCGGACTTGTAAAAGTTACCGAAATCTACAACCAGAATCCTACGTTACACACTGAGAATTTCCGAAAGCTGCTATTGAATTTTGCCGAGGATGTTCGAGTGGTTTTGATTATTCTGGCTGATCGTTTGTATCACATGCGCACGGCTGAGCACTTACAGCCGGAAGCTCAGAAGGAATTGGCACGGGAGATCAATTTCCTGTATATTCCTCTGGCGCATCGATTGGGGATGTACAATGTAAAATCTTCAATGGAAGATTTGGCCCTGCGCTACCTAGAGCCTGAAGTCTATCGGGAAATTGAAAGGAAGCTGAAAGATTCCGAAGAGGAACGGGAAAAATTTATTGAAGCTTTTGTGGATCCGATCAGAAAGGAATTGGATGCCAATGGCGTGAAGTACAAAGTGAAGGCACGAACCAAATCCATTGCCTCCATCTTGCATAAGATGAAGAAGAAGCAGGTGGAATTTGAGGAGGTGTACGATATATTTGCGATTCGAATCATTATAAAAGCCTCAAAGAAGAAGGAGAAATCCGAATGTTGGAAGGTGTATTCTATGGTTAGTGACCTTTACCAACCCAATCCCGAGCGTCTTCGTGACTGGATTACCATTCCCAAATCCAACGGATACGAATCCTTGCATACTACCGTATTGGGACCTCAAAAAAGGTGGGTCGAAGTGCAAATTCGTACCAAACGAATGAATCGGATTGCCGAGCAGGGGTTTGCTGCACACTGGAAATACAAGGGAGGAAAAGGAGAAGGAGGATTGGACAATTGGTTGCAGGACATCCGGGAAGTGCTGGAGAGCCAGGAAACCAATTCCATCGATTTGATTGATAATTTTAGAGTCGATCTCTACAATAAGGAAGTCTATGTTTTTACGCCCAAGGGGGATTTGAAGCAGTTGCCCGCCGGATCCACATTGTTGGATTTTGCCTATTCCATCCACTCCGATTTGGGCGGTAAATGTATTGGAGGTACCGTTAATCAGCGGAATGTTTCAATTCGGCATATCCTGAAAAATGGAGACCAGGTGGCCATAACCACCTCCAACAACCAGAAACCCAAAGCCGATTGGTTGAGTTTTGTGGCCACTACCAAAGCCAAGAACAAAATTCGTCAGGCCATAAAGGAGGAGCGTTCCAATGAGGCGGAAATTGGAAAGGAAGCCCTGAAAAGAAGAATGAAGAACTGGAAGATTGAGTTTTCGGATGAGAATGTTCGGAAATTGATGTCTCATTTCAAATACAAGGTGGCAATTGATTTGTATTATGCTCTTTACGAGGAGGAGCATGATTTTGGACTGATCAAGGACATCTTAACGGAGCAGAAAGCGGAGGAAAAGAATGGTGCTGAAGTTCCACCTGTTGTTACGCCCCGGAGAATAGAAAAAGCTGGGGAGGATATCCTTATGGTCGATCAAAAAGTGGACAATGTAGATTATTCCCTGGCCAAGTGTTGCAATCCCATTTTTGGAGACGAAATATTTGGATTCATTACAATTGGAAAAGGAATTCGTATTCACCGGATCAATTGCTCCAATGCTGCCGAGATGCAGAGTCGTTATCCCTACCGGGTGGTGAAGGCCAACTGGACGGAGGGAGGTTCAACTTCCTACCAGGCCGTGTTGCATGTCACCGGAGACGATGAGTTGGGTATTGTGAACAGCATTTCGGAGGTAATTACCAAGGATCTTAGGGTTCAGATTCGATCCATATCTGTTGATTCCCACGACGGTGTGTTTGAGGGGAATTTGACGGTAATTGTCACCAATACCGAGCACTTGAATACTTTGATTAATAAATTGAAGAAAGTAAAAGGAATACATAAGGTGTCCCGATTCGATACCGTTGCTTAAACGAAGTGAAATGATTGGAGAAGCCCATTGCAAAATGGGCTTCTTTTGTATAAAGTAATTTTTGAGAAGCGTTTCAAAAAGATCATGTATTCCTAATTTCTATTCAATACGCTTCAGGGGTTAGTATCCTGTTTTTCTTTTGACTATCTCTTTTAATATGTTTCACTTTAACTTAAAATTAGAATTACTTTCCACATAAATGGTAATTTTTGTGGCTGAATCTGTATATTTGGATATCTTTGCAAAAATTAATTTTTAATACCCGCAATACTTGTTGCAAACTATGGAGAACTTTATTGTTTCAGCCCGGAAATACCGTCCCTCTACATTTAATACTGTGGTAGGGCAAGGGGCTATTACCGTTACCTTGAAAAATGCCATTAAGAATAACCACCTGGCCCACGCATATTTGTTTTGTGGTCCGCGGGGAGTGGGGAAAACTTCGTGTGCACGGATTTTTGCGAAAACAATTAACTGTTCTCAGATGACCCCTGAGTTTGAAGCCTGCAACCAGTGTGAATCCTGCCAGGCCTTCAACGAAAATCGTTCCTATAATATACATGAACTGGATGCGGCTTCCAACAACTCGGTGGAAGACATCCGTACCCTGATTGATCAGGTGCGTATCCCTCCCCAAATCGGGAAATACAGTATCTATATTATTGACGAGGTTCACATGTTGTCGGCTGCAGCATTTAATGCCTTTCTGAAAACTTTGGAAGAGCCACCTGAGCATGCAATCTTTATTCTGGCTACTACCGAAAAGCACAAGATTATTCCAACCATTCTGTCGCGATGCCAGATTTTCGATTTCAATCGGATTAAGGTGCCTGATGCAGTTGAGCATTTGAAATTTATCGCGAAGGAAGAATCTGTGCAGATTGAGGAGGAAGGTTTGAATGTGATTGCGATGAAGGCAGATGGTGCCATGCGTGATGCTCTTTCTATTTTCGATCAGATTGTGAGTTTTTCCGGAAAAGAAATCAGCTACCAGAATGTAATTGAGAATTTGAATGTACTGGATTACGATTACTACTTTAGAATGGTAGATGGTTTTATTGAGGGAAAAGTTAGCGAGGTATTGTTGTTGTTCAACGAAATCATCGAGAAAGGATTCGACGGACACCATTTTATATCAGGATTGAGTGCTCACTTGCGTGATGTTTTGGTGGGACGCGATCCGGTAACGCTTCAATTGTTGGAGGTAGGAGATAGTATTAAGAAGAAATATCTGGAACAGGCACAGAAGTGCCAGCAGGATTTCCTTTACGATGCCTTGCAAATATTAAGTCAATGCGACGTGGGCTATAAAGCCAGTCAAAATAAACGTCTCTTTGTAGAGCTTACCCTAATTCAATTGTCCCAGATAATTGAATCAAAAAAAAAAGGAGCTAGTCTAACTAAGGCTGGTTCCAAAAAATTACTGAAGATATTTACTCCGGAGCAGACAAGCATAGCTTCTGCTCCAGCCAACGGCCGATCGACTGTATCTGCCGCAGGAGGGCAGAACATTGCAACTTCAGCCGGAAATGCCCGCACCCAGGTGGCCAACGTAACTTCTAATGGGCGGCCGGCTTCTTCACCTTCGGTATCCGGTGGTCACCGGAAAACCATTTCCATCATGGATTCGTTGAATCAGGGCTACAGTCGCCCCACTTCCTCCGCATCTACACGGGTTCAAACCACTTCTTCTTCCAGCAGTCGTATGGCCGATATGGCCGAAGTCTTTTCGGAAAGAGATATCATGGGAAGTCTTAAAGAGTTTTTAAAGGTGAAGGATTCCAACGAAAGGGTTCGTTCTGCTCTTACTGCTCACGAACCCCTGTTAAAAGAAAATCATCATATAGTAATAAGAGTGGATAATTCCATTCAGGAGGATGATGTTCGTAAAAAGAAGTCGGAAATTTTAAATTTTTTGAAGCGATCGTTGCGCAACACCCGAATCGATATTGATACCGAAATTGTGCAAACCCGATCGGGAAAAAAACTCTATACCGACTTCGACCGGTTCGAGTATTTGGCGAAAAAAAATCCGGTTTTGAACGTCCTTAAGCAGAAATTCTCTCTCGATTTCGATTAAATTGAGAGAAATTGACCCCAAACAGACCCGAGAAATGAAAAAATTAGGCTCCTGAGTTGACTCAGGAGCCTAATTTTTAGGTGGTTGTTATTGCGGAAAAATTTCTTTAAAAAAAAGGTTTTTTGCATTCCCAAAATAAAAAAAATATATATGTTTACCCCCGGATTGGGAACGATACAATCCGATTGACTAACTAAATTAAAACATAGTTTTAAACGTAATTTTTAAATTGCACAAAGACAACTGACATGGAAAAAAGCAAAGTTGTAGACCCGAAAATTGTTTATACCAAAATTGATGAAGCACCAGCTTTAGCAACCTATTCTTTACTGCCTATTATTAAGGCGTACACTAATGGGACTGGTATCTCTATTGAGACAAAAGATATCTCATTGGCGGGTAGAATTATCGCAAACTTTCCTGATTATCTAACAGAAGAACAACGGATACCTGATTACTTGGCAGAATTAGGTCAATTGGCAAAAACTCCGGAAGCTAATATTATTAAATTGCCTAATATTAGTGCTTCTATTCCACAGTTGAAGGCTGCTCTTAAAGAGCTGCAGGAAAAAGGTTATAAATTGCCTGAATATCCTGAAGAGCCTAAAACAGAGGAAGAAAAGGAATTGCAAGCTCGATTCGCTAAAGTATTGGGATCGGCTGTAAACCCTGTATTGCGTGAAGGTAACTCCGACCGTCGTGTGGCTCGTGCAGTTAAAGAGTATGCTAAGAAGAATCCTAAGGCTTTGGGAGATTGGTCTTCTGACTCAAAGGCACACGTTGCTCACATGAATGGTGGCGATTTCTATGCTAACGAAAAATCTGCTACTATGGCAGAGGCTACTGAGGCAAGAATCGAATTTGTTGATGCCGATGGCAACGTAACTGTACTGAAAGACAAGTTGGCTTTGCAGAAAGGTGAAGTATTGGATGGAACTTTCATGAGCCGTAAAGCTCTGAGAACTTTCATCGAAGCTCAGCTGGAAGATGCTAAGAACAATGACTTGTTGTTCTCTGTACACTTGAAAGCGACAATGATGAAGGTTTCTGATCCTATTATGTTCGGACACTTCGTTTCTGTATACTTCAAGGATGTTTTCGCTAAGCACGCTGCTACCTTCGAAGAACTTGGTGTGAATCCTAACTTAGGTTTAGGTGACCTTTACAACAAGATTCAGAACCTTTCTGATGACAAGAAAGCTGAGATTGAAGCTGACATCCAGGCTGTTTACCAAACTCGTCCAAACCTGGCTATGGTAGATTCTGATAAAGGTATTACCAACCTGCACGCAGGTAACGATATCATTATCGATGCTTCTATGCCAAACGTTGTTCGTGACTCTGGTAAAATGTGGGGACCTGATGGTCAGTTGCACGATACCAAAGCTGTAATTCCTGATACTTGCTATGCTCGTTTCTACCAGGAGGCTATCAACTTCTGTAAAGAAAACGGTGCTTTCGATCCTTCAACTATGGGTAACGTATCCAATGT
The DNA here is from genome assembly GCA_041725895.1 of Marinifilaceae bacterium. Taxonomy (GTDB): domain Bacteria; phylum Bacteroidota; class Bacteroidia; order Bacteroidales; family Marinifilaceae; genus JBGRQA01. The sequence continues at coordinate 31,979 of JBGRQA010000022.1, read as the reverse complement.
TGGTTTGATGGCTCAGAAAGCTGAAGAGTATGGATCTCACGATAAAACTTTCCAGGCTCCTGCTAACGGTACCATCCGTATTGTTTCTGCTTCAGGTGAAGAGTTCTTCGCTCACCAGGTAGAAGAGGGTGATATCTACAGAGCTTGTCAGGCTAAGGATCTTCCAATTAAGGATTGGGTGAAATTGGCTGTTAACAGAGCTAAAGCTACTGGTTCTCCAGCTATCTTCTGGTTGGATGAGAACAGAGCTCACGATGCTCAGTTGATCGCTAAAGTAAACACTTACCTGAAAGATCACGATCTTACCGGATTGGAGATTCACATCATGACTCCGGTTGATGCGATGAAATTCACTCTTCCACGTGTGAAAGAAGGAAAAGATACTATCTCTGTAACTGGTAACGTATTGAGAGACTACTTAACTGACTTGTTCCCAATTTTGGAACTTGGTACTTCAGCTAAGATGCTTTCTATCGTTCCTCTTCTTGCTGGTGGTGGATTGTTCGAAACTGGTGCGGGTGGATCTGCTCCTAAGCACGTTCAGCAATTCGAAAAAGAGAACCACTTGCGTTGGGATTCATTGGGTGAATTCCTTGCATTGGGTGTTTCTTTGGAGCACTTGTCAACTACTTTCGGTAACGAAAAAGCTCAATTGTTGGCTGATACTCTTGACGAAGCAGTTAGCCAGTTCCTTGAGAACAAGAAGTCTCCTTCACGTAAAGTGAACGAATTGGACAACAGAGGTAGTCACTACTACCTGGCTATGTACTGGGCACAAGCTTTGGCTGCACAAACTAAGGATGCTGAAATGGCGACTCGTTTCGCTAAAGTAGCTGAAGAGTTAAGCGCAAACGAAGCTAAGATTAACGAAGAGTTGATCGCAGCTCAGGGAGTAGCAATGAACATTGGCGGTTACTTCAAGCCATGTCCTGAAATGGCTGAAAAAGCAATGCGTCCAAGTGCTACTTTGAATGCTATCATCAATTCATTGAACTAGTCCTTACGACTGTTTAATTGCTTTAAGCAATATTATGTAAAAGCCTTGCCCTTTGGGTAAGGCTTTTTTTGTGGAAAAAATTCCGGAATACCAATAAACACTGGTGGGGGATCATTTTCCGAAGGTGGAAAATGATTTTCCTATGGTCGATAATCAAAATCCCATGGTCGGGAATCATTTTTCCGTGGTGGAATATCATTTCCCCGGGTTCGGGGGCCATTTTCCTATGGTGAAATATGAAATTCCGGTGGTCGTCTATCATTATCCTAGAGTGAAGAATGAATTTCCCTCTTTAGTTCATCACTACCTTGGTGTCGGGAGCCGTGTTTGCCTGATTCCTTCCAAATGGCTTACGAGTGGAGATCCTATAAAGTTTATTTATGTGTAGATAAATATTATCGATTACAGGCAGGATGGTTAGCTTTCTTCGTGTGGTAGCAGGGCGATCAGGAGGTAAGGAAATAGAAGAAAAGGCTTTAGAGGCGGGGCCATTTTTTTGCTTTATATGTTTGGTATTTAGTTTGATTTTAAATTAGTCAGGCAGCGGAAATGCGGGTTTTCTATTCAACGATTTTCCTGTACATTTGGGTTACAAATTTGAAATTAGTAAACAAAAAATTAAATAAGATGGCTTTAAATAAGAAAGTTGAAGAGGTATTGAACAAGCAAATTAATGCAGAGTTTTGGTCTGCATATTTTTACCTTTCTATGTCAAATTATTTCAATGCCAACGGCATGCCTGGTTTCGCCAACTGGATGAAAGTTCAATTCCAGGAAGAAACTTCTCATGCGATCAAAATTTTGGACTACGTGAACGAAAGAGGTGGTCGTGTTGTATTGGAGCCTATCACCGAAGTGCCTAGTAGCTGGAACGGTGTGTTGGATATTTACGAGGAGACTCTGAATCACGAAATGAAGGTAACAGCTTTAATTAACGATTGTGTTGAAGTTGCTATGGAGGTTCGCGATCATGCAACCGTAAACTTCCTGCAGTGGTTCGTTGATGAGCAGGTAGAAGAGGAAGCAACTGTTTCTGAAATTTTGGATCAGCTGAAGATGTTCAACTGCGAAGGTCAGGGATTGTACATGATGGATAAGGAATTCAAAGCTCGTGTATTTGTAGATCCTAACCAACAGGCATAAGATTTATATTACCTTATATGGAAAGCCCCTGCTTGTAGAAGCGGGGGCTTTTTGTATGCTTACAAGTTGTTTTACTGCCGCATTACCGATTTATTTCTTTAATTTCTCCCTGTATTTTTATTGTGTTCAGTTGCTTGATTTTTCGTAATTTAAGGAGACAAATTGTTTCATCATCAAAATAATGGCACTATGATAATCAACAAAAAAGTAGAGAAGGTTTTAAACAAGCAGATCAATATGGAATTTTGGTCGGCATACTTGTATTTGTCCATGTCGAACTATTTGTTCGATGCCGGCTTTCATGGCTTTGCCCATTGGTTCCAGGTACAGTTTAAGGAGGAAGCTGCCCATGCACTTAAAATGCTCAACTACGTAAACGAAAGAGGGGGAAGAGTGATTTTGACCCAGGTTCCTGAAGTGCCTAAGGAATGGAAAGGGGTTATGGATGTTTATGAGGAGACCTACAAGCACGAGTGTGAGGTAACCAAGTTGATCAACGAATGTGTTGATGTGGCCAACAAGGAAAAGGATCATGCGACAAAAATCTTTTTGAATTGGTTTGTTACCGAACAGGTAGAAGAGGAGGCTACGGTTTCCGAAATTATCGATCAGTTAAAAATGTTTAATGCCCAGGGCGAAGGACTCTATTTAATGGATAAGTCGATGCGCTCGCGAACTGCCGGGGAGTAGCTGCCCGGGGTTGAAGAGGTAGATCCGGATCTTTGAAAACACGTCGCTCTCCTGCGATGTGTTTTTTTTATGGAGGAGCTTCTAAATTTGGGCAAAAATCACCCTGTTTTTCATCCTGAGTGGTTCATAGTCTAAATTTTTCATAAATCCTCTGAGCAAATCAATAAAAATTTCCTACATTTGGAGCCGATGGATATGAACAAGTATTTGATAGTAGTTTTCTGCGTGCTGACTGGATGCGCGGTGGTGGTTCCTTACGGAGAATGTGAGGCCATGAACCTCGATACCCAGCTGTTGGCCGAATGGTATGCCGATCATGGCACTACCCCGGAGGAGAACTATGCCATTCAGTACGTTCTTCGCCAGGAGATGCCTGCAGTACCCGATCAGGTAGTAACTACCGTTGATCTGAGTCTGAATCTGCTGGAAAACCTGCCATCACTACCGGAATTTGCGGTTGAACCCGGGGAGGAATGGCCTCCTGTTCTATCAACCGAAGTCCTTTTAAACACAGGGTCTTTCGATCCTTACCTTCCTGATGTTGTATGTGAAGGATTGCACATTCGTGCACCTGATGCCTGCTAGTTAAGAGATCTGACCAGATCTTTTTGTACCCATTATTTTTTTTAGAAACCGAATTGAAGGAGAGCATTTCGTGCATTGGAGTGTTTTCTTCACGATATACAAAATCGATAGTAAATGAGCTTTATTAATAAGACATTAGGTAAGCTGTTCGGAAGTAAATCCGATAGAGACCTTAAAGAATTGCAACCAATTCTAACCCAAATTAAAAACGAGTACGAGAAAATTAAAGTATTGGATCACGATGGTCTTCGTGCCGAAACCGAGCGCCTGAAGAAGAAAATTCAGGATTACGTGAAGGCAGAGCAGGATGAAATCAATGCTTTAAAGGAGAAGATTGAAAAAGGTGGCATTAGTGTCAATGAGAGGGAGGAGATCTACGATCGAATCGATAAGTTGGAAGAGAATATTGATGAGCGCATCGAAGAGGTGCTGAATGAAATTCTGCCTACTGCTTTTTCAATTGTAAAAGATACTGCTCGTCGTTTTACCGAAAACGAGGAGATTGAGGTTACTGCCAACCAGTTCGACCGAGACCTGGCTGCACGTATGGACAATGTTCAGATCGATGGTGACAAGGCGGTTTACTTTAATTCATGGAATGCCGGAGGTAACGAAATTACCTGGGAGATGGTTCACTACGACGTTCAGTTGATCGGTGGTTCTGTACTTCACTCCGGTAAGATTGCCGAGATGGCAACAGGGGAAGGTAAAACATTGGTAGCTACCCTGCCTGTATTCTTGAATGCATTAACCGGAAGAGGTGTTCACGTGGTTACTGTGAACGATTACCTGGCTAAGCGTGACTCCGAATGGATGGGTCCAATCTATCAGTTTCACGGAATGAGCGTAGATTGTATCGATAAGCATCAACCAAATTCTGACGAGCGAAGAGCTGCTTACCAGTCGGATATTACTTTCGGTACCAACAATGAGTTTGGTTTCGACTACCTGCGTGATAATATGGCCATCAATCCAAAGGATTTGGTACAGCGCAGACACAATTACGCAATTGTCGACGAGGTTGACTCGGTACTGATTGATGATGCCCGTACGCCTTTGATTATTTCCGGTCCGATTCCAAAGGGCGATCACCAGCAATTTGATGAATTGAAACCTAAGGTTCAGAAATTGGTGAAGGCTCAGAATGATTTGGTGCACAAAACTTTTACTGAGGCCAAGCAGCTTTTGAAAAGCGAAGATAAGAAGAAGGCCGAGGAAGGGGCTAAGCTTTTGCTGAGAACCTTTAAAGGTTTGCCTAAATCCAAGCCGCTGATCAAGTTCCTGAGTGAGCAGGGAAACAAGGCTACCCTGTTGAAGACCGAGAACTTCTACATGCAGGAAAACAACAAGAACATGCATATCGTTACTGATGATTTGTTCTTTGTTATTGATGAAAAACACAATTCTATTGAATTAACAGATAAGGGTATCGATTTGATCACTTCCGATTCGGAAGAGGCTGATTTCTTTATCCTGCCTGATATTGGTACTGAAGTTGCCAACATTGAAAAAGGCAGTCTTTCCAACGAGGAGAAGCTGAAAGTTAAAGATGAGTTGATTCAAAGCTACGCCGTTAAATCGGAACGTGTTCACACCATCAACCAATTGCTGAAGGGTTATACCCTTTTCGAGAAGGATGTGGAATACGTTGTGATGGACAACAAGGTGAAGATCGTTGATGAGCAAACCGGTCGTATTATGGAGGGACGTCGTTACTCCGATGGTTTGCACCAGGCGATTGAAGCCAAGGAAAATGTGAAGGTGGAAGCTGCGACTCAAACTTTTGCTACCATTACTCTGCAGAATTATTTCCGTATGTACCACAAGTTGTCTGGTATGACCGGTACTGCAGAAACAGAGGCAGGTGAGTTGTGGGATATCTACGAACTGGAGGTTGTTGTAATTCCAACCAACCGTCCAATCGCCCGTGCGGATCAGGACGATTTGGTATACAAAACCAAGCGTGAGAAATATACCGCTACCATTGAAGAGATCGTACGACTGGTGAATGAAGGACGACCAGTATTGGTTGGTACTACTTCTGTAGAGATTTCTGAGTTGTTGGCACGTATGCTTAAACTTCGCGGAATTAAGCACAATGTACTGAATGCAAAATTGCACCAGCGTGAGGCAGATATTGTGGCCGAAGCAGGGCATACCGGAACGGTTACCATTGCTACCAATATGGCAGGTCGTGGTACCGATATTAAATTGAGTGACGAGGTGAAGGCTGCAGGTGGTTTGGCCATTGTAGGTACCGAGCGTCACGATTCACGTCGTGTCGACCGTCAGCTGCGAGGTCGTGCCGGTCGTCAGGGTGATGTGGGTTCTTCTCAATTCTTCGTATCTCTGGAAGATGATTTGATGCGTTTGTTCAGCTCCGATCGTATTGTGAAGTTGATGGACCGCATGGGATTGAAGGAGGGGGAAGTGATTCAGCACTCCATGATTACCAAGTCCATCGAACGTGCACAGAAGAAAGTGGAAGAGAACAACTTCGGTATTCGTAAGCGTTTGCTGGAGTACGATGATGTGATGAACTCCCAGCGTGAGGTAATCTACAAGCGTCGTCGTCATGCTTTGTTCGGAGAACGTATCCAGGTGGATATTGCCAATATGATGTTCGATGTTTGTGAAGCTTTGGTAAATGAATACCACGGTGGAAGCTTCGAGGATTTCAAAATGGAACTGATCCGTGCCCTTTCTATTGAATCTCCTGTTTCCGAACAGGAGTTCATGAAGATGAAGGCGGACGAAATTTCTGAGAAGATCTACAAAATTGTTTTGGATGCTCACAAACGTAAGGTGGAGACCATTTGTGCACAGGCTTATCCAGTAATTAAGGATGTGTACGAAACCAAATCGGATGTTTACGAAAATATTGTAGTGCCAATTTCGGATGGTTTGAAGATGTTTAACGTTGTGACCAACCTGAAGAAGGCTTACGAAACCAATGGAGAAGAGTTGGTTCGTTCCTACGAGAAGGTGGCTATCCTTGCTACTATTGATGAAGCATGGAAGGAGCACTTGCGTGAGATGGATGATTTGAAGCAATCGGTACAGAATGCTTCCTACGAGCAGAAGGATCCGTTGTTGATCTACAAGTTTGAGTCGTTCAACTTGTTTAAGGCGATGATTGAGAATATCAACAAGAGTGTTGTTTCAACATTGATGAAGGGACATATTCCAATGCAGAATCCTGAAGAAGTGCGCGAGGCGGAAGAACGCAAGCGTACTGATTTGAGCAATTTGAGAACTTCGAAAGAGGAAATCGGAGGAGGAAGAGAACGCGAGCGCGAGAAGCCAAAGGCTGAGCCGGTTCGGGTTGCTCAAAAAGTAGGTCGTAACGAACCTTGTCCTTGTGGAAGTGGTAAAAAGTATAAGCAGTGCCACGGTAAAGGATTATAATAATTATTGTTATATTTGAGATTGTACTACGGATTTCCCTTTTCCAATTTTAGGAGAAGGGAAATCCAGAGACAATCTCTTTTTTGTTTATAGAAATTGGTGTATTCTACCGGTTCAAGTTTTTTCCTGATTGCGATTGGGGGAGTCCTGTTATTCGACTTTTAAAACATTTGTCGGCAAGGTACCACTTCAAAATTTTTCTTAAATGGTATTAAATGCAATCCTTTGGGATATCGATCCCGAAATTTTCAGTATTGGTCCAATAACGGTTCGTTGGTACGGACTTCTTTTTGCATTGGGGTTCCTGTTCGGTTACCATATTGTGGAAAGAATGTTTAAGGCCGAAAAGATCGACCTGGCCTGGTTGGATAAACTTTTTATCTATACCATGGTTGCCACGGTGGTTGGTGCTCGTTTAGGACATGTTTTCTTTTACGGTTGGGAATTCTATTCTCAGCACCCGGCCGAAATTATTAAAATTTGGCATGGTGGTTTGGCTTCGCATGGAGCTGCTGTGGGTATTATTCTGGCTTTGTGGATCTACTCGAAAAAGGTGAGCAAACGTTCTATGTTCTGGGTACTGGACCGTGCTGTTGTTGCGATTGCATTAGCAGGATGTTTTATTCGCCTGGGTAATTTGATGAATTCTGAGATCATTGGGACCCAAACCAGCCTGGCATGGGGATTCAAATTCGTTCGTGCCTCAATTGGCGATCCAATGGCTCCCAGACATCCGGCTCAGTTGTACGAATCGATTTGTTACCTGATTACTTTCGGTGTTCTAATGTTTATGTATTGGAAAACGGATGCCAAAGAAAAGGTAGGAAAGATTTTCGGAGCAGCTCTGATGATGATTTTTGTTTCCCGTTTCCTGATTGAATTTATTAAGGAGAACCAGGAAGCTTTCGAACAGGGAATGGCTTTGAACATGGGGCAGTTGTTGAGTATCCCATTCATTCTTTTGGGGGCTTACCTGTTCTTTCGTAAAAAGAAGCAAATAGCATAATTAGAATAGATAATATTATTTAAAACTCCGGTCCGGTTGGGCCGGAGTTTTTTTTTATTGGTATCCCCACTTGGAGTGGGGTTACCAATAAAGGGAAGTGATCTAATCCAATACTTTTCTTTTTATGCCCAATTCCTTTTCAGCTAATTTAAAATTGACCAGTTTTCCGTTCCTAAGCCCTTGGTAATCTCTATAGGATGAGAATTCCCATTCGTCTGGAGAGGATATATTTTGGCTATGTATTGGAAGTAAATGAATGTAGTCGAAACAGATTTGTGGATAGCTTTTGGTTTTATCTATTAGAGTGATTGAATTGCCGAATTCGTTTTTCCAATTGCTATAATTTTTAGGTTTTTCATCGTTTAAACAGATAAATTTGGTGTGCTTTTGAAAGATTGAACCCATTTTGTTTTCCTGATTTTGAATGGCTCTGGCATAACTGCTCAACATCTTTCCGTAGGATCCGTTGATGCTTTCCTTTCTATTTTCAACTTTCAAATGGTGTACGTAGATTATCAAATGAAAATCCTTTGGCATTAGACACCAGGCCAGGATGCTGCAGTAGGGCAATAGGTGATTGCGGATTTTGTTAAGGAAATACAAATAATTTTCCCGGGTAAAAAATATTCGGCCTAGATTATTGCCGCGATTGTATATGTGATATATGTATCCTTTTTTGAATTGCATGCTATGTCGTTTTGCGATTCCAGAATAAATAGTGATTCTTATAAATTATAATCTTTTTTGCTTCGGGAATTATACTGGGAGCCCGAACCAAAGTCGGGATCCCAGATTTCTTATTGGTAACCCCACTTGAAGTGGGGATACCAATAACTCACTTCAATCCACACCAACCTCCTCTACGGTATTCCGATAAATATTAATATAAGTCGATGGCGACATCCCATACTTCTCCTTAAAATACTGTCTAAAATATCGGGGACTGTTAAAACCTACTTCGAAAGCAATTTCTGTAACATTCAAATCACTGGATATCATTAACTCCTGGGCCTTTTTGATTCTAAATTCCCGGATATAGGCACCTGGAGCCGTTCCCGTCAATTTGATTAACCTTTTGTGAAGGTACGATCTACTGACGAATAATTGTTTGCACAGAGTCAGTACATTAAATTCCTGATTTTGCAGATTGTCTGCAATCAGACATTGCAATTGTTGTAGGAATTTAATATCAGCCAGGGAAAGGCTGGGATTTACAACCGGTTTGGTTTGTTTTTCCGGGATTTGTTCCTTGTTGAGTAAAGAATCAATTTTTAGTTTCAATTCAAAATAATTTAACGGGGGACTCATGTATTCATCCGCCATTATTTTTATACAATCAATTTCTTCAACTTTACCAATTAAAATTACAGGAATGGATTTAGTTGCCGGGTTTATTTTAAGATTTATGCATAATTGTGCACTCTCCCAAACACCATTCAGCGTATTACAGAGTATGATATTAGTGCTTTTCTTCTTCAATATCCACCAGGCCTCTTGTATACTATTAACCTGAGTAATTTCAAATTTTTTTTCCAGATGCAATTTAAGTGATTGAATTTCTTTGTCTGACATTCCCATAGATAGAATGTGGGGAGTTGTAGTAGATTCTGGTTTTGAATATGGAATTGTGCTATTGGAAATTGATTCTGTAGTTTGGTTGCCTTTTGAAAATTCTGAGTTGAAGGAATTTTTGAATCTCCTCCATTTTCGCAGTTTCTTGACGCCTAAGAAGATCAGGAACATAAAAATTGTCAATTCGAACCCTGAAAGTAAGAACATTGCGGGCATAAGTGAATTACTCTCATTGTGGATGAAAGATAGAAAACCTCCTGAATATACAATGTAAATATGTTCATTTTGATATAGGATTTCATTCACCAGGTTTAGCCCATTATAAATGATAGGATTGAAATGCGATGCAAGGTATAATACCATATTTTTTTGAAATAAATCAGTAAATAAACGTTATAACCTCTGTACTTCCGGAATACCTAAACTCATTTTGTATTCTTTGTAGTTACTGCTATTTAAAATCTATTTGATCAGATAGAAACATTTAAGTGGGGTCATTTCCCGGTAATTCTTGATGTTTAGGTCGACCTCTTATACTTAAGTTACGATTATTTTTTTAGACGATCATCAAAAGGGTAGTATGAAAAAGACAAAAGAGCAGTACGGAAAACACAAAAAGGTAGTAACAAATTCGTAGCAGGAATCTAAATTCGGATAATTGATTATTTATTCTATAACTAATTAATTTCAAATGATTATGAAAAAGGAAATGACTATTGTTGAGAAACATGGAGCTTTGAAAGTAAAAGGGAACCGAATCTATGACAAAAATGACAACCCCGTTTGTCTGGCAGGGATGAGCTACTTTTGGTCCAACGAAGGATGGGAAGGAAAACCATTCTATAATGCTGGTACCGTTTCTGAATTGGAGAAGAACTGGAATTGTTCCATCGTACGAGTGGCAATGGGAGTAGAAGACTCGGGTGGTTATATTCAAAATCCTGCCGAGAATGAAGCAACAATCAGGAAAGTAATTGATGCAGCCATCTTAAAAGGCATCTATGTGATCATTGATTTCCATTCACATTATGCATTTCAGCACGAGCAAAAAGCCAAAGATTTTTTTGAAATGATGGCTTGTGATTATGGAGACAAGGACAACATTATCTATGAGATCTACAATGAACCTAAAAATGATGTAAGTTGGGAAGATGACGTCAAGCCTTATGCCGAGAAAATGATCTCAATAATTCGTGAGATTGATCCTGTTCATCTAATAATTGTGGGAACCACTACCTGGAGTCAGGATGTGGACATCGCAGCGGATAGTCCATTAGGCATGGAAGAAGAACGAAATATTGCCTATACACTGCATTTCTATGCTGCAACACATAAACAGGATATTCGTGACAAAGCCACTTATGCATTGGATAGGGGTATTGCATTATTTGTGACAGAGTGGGGAACTGTAAATAATTTGGGCCAGGGAAATCCGGATTATCATGAAACGTATCAATGGATGAATTTCCTGCATGAGAATGAAATTTCACATTGCAATTGGTCTGTATGTGATAAAGTGGAAGGTCCTGGCGATACTCCTGGAGCTTCGGCTCTTATTCAAGGGGCCAATACAGAAGGCAATTGGCAATATCCAAATGATTTGACTGATTCCGGTAAGGAGGCAAAGAAAATTATTGAGGATTGGGCCAACTATAATGAACAAAAGCAGACCCGAATGTCGGAAAGTAGAGCTTAAGATTTACATTGCTATCGATGGGAACTCGTCACTATTTTGAGTGGCGGGTTTTTTTCTATATATAGTGGGGGGGCTTCTAATTTGAAAGTAAAGTTCTATTACCTAATAAAAGAGGTGAGGGCGGAATAGTGGATGAAACCTTAAAACGGTGATCCTATAAACAAGTGAATTTTAAATTAGCCATTAGGATATTTTTTGAGTATAAGGTCTAAGTTTATTTTGGCATGCTTTCTCCAAAGTGACAAATTTCAAGTTTGTTTCATTCTTCTTCCCCCCAAAAATGAAAAATCGAAGAATAAAGTGGCCAAATATTGACTTTTTGACCTTGCTAAAATGTGTCTGGGTGTCAGAAAATGCTCAGAAATTATGAATTGTAGAGTAATAATTAGTTTCAGGGCTATATTTTCACTTGTTTTCGTCTATAATGTCGATGATTTTGGTGTTTTTTATTCACGTTTATTACTCATAAATTCAGTTGTTTTAATAGAGAATAATGAAAGTTTAAGCTCCTGAGAATTGTATGAAAATATCTTTTGTGAAGACTTGATCAACTACAACGAAGAGACTAAAAAACGATAGTTTTTTCTCTTCTTCTTGCCTTTTTTGCGACTCGAGTAGTAATTTTTGATTGAGAAATTGATGTAAAAAAACACCCTTTGGTCTGAATAGAAATCGAACCAAAGGGTGTGAGTTGAAGTTATAGAATTATTTTCTATTTAGTACTTCTTGATAAGGAGTACTGCTTTTCTTTTTTCTGAAAATTACTTCTTAAAATTTTCATTGTACATTACTTTCTTTTTTTGATACTTTTCACAGTAATAATTATACATTATTCTTGATGCATTAATAAACTATTTTATTAGCTCATTGTTCTCCCTAAAAATAATCAACTCTTTCTTGTAGGGATCGATGATGAAAGGAAAATGACGGAAGAAATCGGGGCCTAGATCTCCGGCTGATGCCAATCCGTAGTTTAAGTTGGCCATTACCCAATCGTTGGTTATACCACCTTCTACTTCGTATTTCATTTCTCCCAATTCCAAAGTGAAATCCACTTTATCTACGGGATAGTCTTTCCCTTTCCATTGTATGGTTTCCTTGTAGGATTTAAGCCCCGCTTTTTTTAATGAGTAGTTATTAAGGTTTACATTTCCTGATCCTGTTTCAACCAGCATCAAAACTTCCTGTCCATTTATTTTACAGGGAATAAAAATCCATCCACCACGCTCTACATAGGGAACCGAGAAGTAATTTCCTTTTTCTCTTTTGCGAAGTCGTTTCATATTTTTGGGACTCCGTAAATATATTTTTTCACGGATGGGGTCAATGTGCATTGCATAGGGACGGAATGCAGTAGGAGAGATGCATCCGTCGCAGCCATGGATGGAACCCTTAAAATAACCTGTGGTAACATTTGAACAAGCGGGTTGTAAATAGTTGGCCAATTTGTAATGCATATCTTCTGCCTGATCCATGGAATTGTACTGTATCCCATTTTTAATACAAATTGTATCTTTCCCGGCAAGCTTTTCCCCTTTCTCCAGAGTATGGAGGGTAATCAAGTCATATCCTGTTCCGGTGTCGAGTTCCAGTTTGCAAACCGTCCCGTCTTTTCCTTGCAGCTCCACTCCCAAGTAGGGACCATACCAGGCAAAGGGAAGTTCAATAGATTCGCTTTGGGAAAGGAATTTTTTATCAGGCAAATCCAGTAAGGGTACAAATTTGGAATTAATTGTATAGTTGGTATTCTTTGTACATTTCTGTCTAATTGATTTTGCCAATTTTTTATTTTCAACACAACTGTTATAATATAAAGCTTTGTAGGGTTGGAAGCTAAAAAGGCAGTGGTCAATTTGTTCCAGTCTTTTGTAGCATTTCTTCCAATTCCCTTTCTCCAGTTCGTTTAACCATTTGCAAAGTTGAAGTTCATGGTTTTGGGAAAACTCCTGAAGCGATTGGGAAATCATTTCTTCCTTTTGTCCGGTTCCCAGGAATAGGTCAAATTTTGTTTCGAGTACGACTTGTTGTTCCCTGGTTCCATATTTTTGAACGAATTCTTTATGTTTCCAGAAATCTGGTTCCGCCTTTAAAAGGGCAGCTTCAGCATAAAGGTAATGTGATTCTGAATTTGCTGCATCGAATTGAAGGAGTTGCTTCAATATCTTCTGACCGTTTCGAATTCTGCCCTTACGAAAGTAATCTCGTACCTGAAGTTGAAGTTCAGCTTGAAAATCATTTGCAGTGGGGATGGAAAAACCCTCTTCTTTTGCTTTTTCGGTGGATAGATAGGAGAGAAGGAAGTAGTTTGGACCGTACTTGACACATTCCTGCAATTTTTTCAAACCCAATTCCTGTTCAATGTGATAGGCCATAAACATTCCGGTAATTGCAATGAATTTCTCCCAGAATTTTCCACTCAAACCTGATCGAAAGATATCGATTCGTTCTTCTTTCCCGAGCTGCTCATCCCAAATAAGGGGAGCTTTTTTTTGGTAAAGTTGAAACGAACGTTTTTCCTTTTCCCTAAAATCATCACTTGGATAGTTCAGGTGAAACTCTTTCTGTTCGGAGATGTAGTGTGCGATACCTTCATTCAAAATGTAGTGATTAAAAGTTTCTCCTAATTTTGGATTATCCTGTTGTTTCCAGTTATTTGAGGAATAATCTTCCAACATTGCATGGAAAACTTCATGGGCCAACACATCCGAAAGGGTTGACATTCGTTCTTCCAAAGTATTTCCATAACTGTTATGGATCTGGGTTAGATTTAGAATAATAGCCGGGGTACCATCGGAAACCAGTCGAATATCGTTTTGATCCATTCTATAGGTAAATTGCATAGCATCTCCGTATTCCCATCCGGTGAAGGTAAGGAATACTTCATACTGGGCCGAAGGCTGAAATCCTTTAGGGAAGAAGTTCAATACTCGGACAAATAGACTGTCAAGAAATTGCGCTTTTTCAATTTCTACCAGCAGTTGCTTTAATTCTTTTCGTTTGGAAAAGGCGTTCTGAATACCATACCCTTCGTTTGAATTCACCCCCTTGGTTTGAAAAGAGGTCAAAGCAGCCGCAAAGGAGGTGGTATCATTCCCATTTCTGTGATACAGTTTCTCCATAATCTGGTGTGCAGGTTCATGGGAGAGTTTGTCGATTTTGTCCTCAGGCATTCCTGATTCCCACCAATTCAAAAGCGATGAGACGGCCTTGTCACGAAATACGAGGTGCTTGTTTTGGCCGAAACAGAAGGCAGCTTGAAGTATGAGCGATAGAATTAGTAATTTTTTCACGGTTCAATAAAATGTTTGTTGTTTTTTGTTCAGTTATAGGATCTGCCGTTTGCTCGATATTTCGAGCAAACGGATTGTGCCAGGTTGAAAACTACTTTGTCTTGCGTAGGAAAATATCTCCACTGATGGTCTTCAGTGATATTTCCTCACCACCTCCATTCAAAGCTGTCGTGAATTTTCCTTTGATGTATCGATGGAGGCCATCCTGCTTTTTCAGGTTCAGGTCAAAATCGGTGTACATCTCTCCGGTGATGGTGTTCAGTACCAAATCGGCTTTCTGGTTGGATGGAAGTGAGAGATCCACGTAACCGCTAATTGTTTCAATTTCCATTTCGTTGCGTAAGCCTTCGATCAAAACATTTCCGCTAATGGTGTTGATGGAAAGTTTGGCATTTTTCGGTAGTTTCACCTCAAAGAACAGATCCAGTTCAAGGGTATGAGTGGTTACTGTGCGTTCATCATCCTCATGTTGTTGTTGGATGATGGTTGTCTTCTGCAATTTCTCCATGTTGTCGATGATGGATTCAATTTCGACACCACCGGACCTTTTTCGCAGTTTCAACCGAAATGCATCATTATCCAGGTTGTTATTGATGCTGACGTTTGCTTTCACATAGACCTCATTTCTGTTCCAGGTTGAGACTTTGATCTCGTCGGCAAATTGAAAATCCAATGAGATTCTGTCGTCGGCTGAAATTTTTGTGGTTTCTTCCACTACCTTCTGGCAATTCGCTGTAGTTGTTATTGCCAAAAAAAACAGTACAATGCTGATGTATTTTTTCATTGGTATAATTTTACTTGTTAAGCTGTACATACAATCTTGTTGATCCGCATTTTGGGAATCTTCTTCACGGATGTTGAGAAAAAATCGGTTAGGATTTGTTCACGTATGGGTACAAAAAAGGCTGCCAGGGAAGAATTTCGTTTTCCTTGATAGGTTTCCTGACTAATTGTCAGGAAGCTTGAAAAATGAATGGGGTCCGAAGCAGCCTTAGAGCCTTATTTTTTGCGCAGGTAGATGTTTTCGTTAATGGCGTTTACAGAGAACTTTACACCTCCACCATTAATGGTTCCTTTAATCTTTTCGCCTCCGCCGGCATATGCAAGACCTTTCTTTTCCTTTTCTCCAAAATTTATGTCGAAGTCGGTAAACAGTTCTCCATGAATGGAGCCCAGTGCCAGGTTAGCCGGTGTATTCGAGGGCATTGTAATATCTACGTTACCGTTTATGGCCGAAATGGCTACAGGGGTTTGTTGATTTACTTTACTGAAATTAATATCTACATTTCCATTGATCAGATTCAGAATTACAGGACCGGTAACATTATCCATTTTAACATCTGGATTCGTTGCAATAATTTCGATTTCGGCAGCAACATTGTTGACCTCAATTGTTTTGGTTCTGGCATAGGGACTTTGACTAAGGATTCTGACATCCACACCCTTTGGGATTTTGAGCAAGTAGTTGCTACTGTCTGTTTGCTTTCCAAGTCCTGTCACGTTAACAACTTTCCCTTCTTTGGAAACATTAATACCAATACCGGAGTTGTCCTTCAAACCGTTACTGTAAATCGGTTTCAAGCCTTTGGCTTTTTCTGGAATTTCCTTTTGAAAGTTGGTCTCGATGACCAATTTTGATCCGGTATGTTGTTCTATCTTAATTTCACCAAGAAGATTGTTAATGCTGATTTGGTCTCCTGTTCTTACGCTAACTTCATAGTTTTGCGCCTTTAGATTTAGAATTCCCATAAAAAGGAGACAGGCGATAAGATATGTTTTTAGTGTGTTCATAATTTTCGATCTTTTTTCGTTTGATAATGGTTATTGAATTGCCGGCTATATATTTTCAAAATTTCCTATACAAATACTTTGATTCCTTCACTTGCCATTTGTTTTACAACGGGCAAGGTATTGTCGTTGGTCATGATCTCCTTGAACAATTGTTTTGCCCGATTGTCCTGGATCTTCATAAGGATGTTGATTAGAGTGATTTGGATTGATGGTTCTTCCTGATGTTTCAGTGCATCCAGAAAGGCATTTCTTACGAGCTCGTTGTGTGAGTACTTGGTCAGGGCATTGGCTGCTGCCATTCTCACATTCACATTGGCGTCGCTTTGTAATGTTTGCACCAGGATGGCCAGAATTTTATCATCTGCCTGAATCTGTTCCTCCAATACATTGACTGCTTTTAACCGTTGACTGGTAGTAGGCTGCTTTAATGTTGCAAGTGTCAGGTTCTGCTGCATGCATTGAAGTTCAGTTTCCATACGAGCAATTTCTACAGAATTAGCATTATGTTGCCCCAGGTTTTTGCCCAGTAGAATTCCGCTTCCAAAGATGATTACAACGGCTGCTGCATATTTTAAGAATTCTCCAAAATTCCGGGATCTCACTCTTTCGTCCTTTTGATTCGGATGAAATTGGATGGCCTTTGGCCTCCTTTTCTCTTGTTCGAGCATTTGATAGAAGTCCATCTTCATTTCAGGGCCCGGTTGTTCATCGCTTACCTCATTCATGTCATCCAGTAATTGGCTGGCAAGATGGTATTCCTTTCTACATGTTACACATTCGGTAAGATGTTCTTCCACCAAGGTTCTTTGTTGTTCTTCCAGCGTGTTCTCCTGGTAGGCGATCAGCAGGTCTTGTATATTGTTACATTTCATGATGTTCGAATTAAGCTAGTTGAAAATAGAGTTCTCTCAATTTGTTTACGGCCCGATGTGCTTTTACTTTTACTGCCGATTCGGAATGCCCGGTAATCTCTGCAATTTCCCTGTACTTCAATCCCTGGAATCGACTCAACTCAATTATTTCTCGTTGCTCAGGAAGCAGGCGTGCCAAGGCTTCGTGCAAGGTTTTCTTACGTGCCTCATTTTCCATTTCTTCCACAGCCGATTCCGTATCGTATTGCATCTGTTCCGTTTCATGAAAATCAGAAATCTGTAACTTGTTTTCACGGTAAAGATTAGCGTGTACATTTCTTGCAATTTGATACATCCAAGATCGGAATTTGTGCTCCTCGTTATAGCTTTCCCTGTAAGTGAGAATTCTACGAAATACCGTTTGTACCAAATCCTGACTTGTTGATCGGTTCCTTGTCAGGCGAAGGAAAAAATTGTAAAGCTTGACATGGTACTTTTCGAACAGCGGTGCCAAGGCATCCAAGTCTCCATGCTTTACCCGAATTATTAATTGCTCATCGTTGAGTTGTTTCACAAAAGATAGAATTTCTAATTGTTTTCGTTTTGCTTTCTGTTATGGTTACCACAGAAAACAGGAATGGTTACACGGCAAGTTAAAAATATTATTTTATGATGTTAACTATTTATTGGATGTTGAAATTATTGGGACTTGCAATTCGTTGAATTGTAGACGAGATAATGCGAATTACAGAACTATTTTATTTGTTAAAGAAATCTGGAAATTCAGATTATTTACATTGAGCTTATAATGCATCGGACAGATTGTGCTTCTAATCTGGGTTTGACTTTGATTGAAAAATCAAGGATGTTTGTTACTTCTTTTTTAAGCATGATTAAGTTAGTACCGCATCGGTTTCAGGTCTTTATTCCAAAGTTTTTGAAGAGTTAAAAGGATGTTGATGATTCCTTTAAAATTAGGAGGAGGGCTCAAAACGCTTTACTCAAGATTTAATAACATTCACTCAGAATTTTGTGCCATTCGCTCATTTTATTTGTAATATTTTGGAATTTTTGTAGGGAGCGTTTGAAATGATAGTTTTTTACCTCCATTTTTCGCAACTGTACTGGTTTTCTTAGCTTTTTTCCAGGATGAAGCGAAATATTAGAATTTTAGCTTTTGTGTTAAATTGTGCAAACTCAGATTTTTGTGTTGTAAAAGGGCCGATTTTAAACCCTTCAGAATAGCACAAATCATTCTGTGTTGTACTGTGGTCGGGGTTTTAAAAAGGAAATCAACTTGAAATGGAGGGAAGCGAATCCTTATTCATTTTTAAAATGAACCCTTTCAATAGTTGGTCAAAATGGCCTACAAAATCGTTTACTCAAGAATTTGTACTCTGCACTAAAAATATCCGACCATTCACTCATTTCTTTTGGATTCAATTTTTAGATATCAGAATTTAGCTCATGTAAATTCTTCGTGCACGAAATTTTACAAGGCGGTTACCGAAAAGCCTGATGAGAGTAGGTGCTTTTTATTATTCTAATAAAATGGGAAATACAGATGTTTTAAGTCAAAAGAAAACACTACAAGGTGATGGTACTCCAGTATACTTGGGGAAATTTCAAGACAGTGCAATAATAAACCAAACCACAGATGGGTACATGGCATTGTTGATTCAAAATGTAGTTGCAGATTCGAAAGTAAAGTATAGTATTTCTTCTGGTGGGAACGAAGAAGAGCATGAAATTAACCAAGGGGTATTAGCTCCAGTACTTTTAATCAAAAATTGGCAGGCTAATAATCTGAAAATAGTTAATATTGGCCGTATTGAAGATGATTATAGAGGGGATATAATGGTAAGACTTTATAATCTAAGTGGTCAGTCAAAATATCATTTCCCACCAACACAAGGGGGAGAAGTGACTCTTCAGTATGCACAATCTGTATCTGGACAAAGTTCCTCAGGTACGATGCAATTAAGGCTATCTGCTTTTGCTAGCAACGTATCATGTGCTGTTGTAAATTCTGGGATTGAAACGCCAAAAGGTTATGCTCTAAATGTAAATAATGACGACAAGGAATATTATAAGAGTCAGGGTTTTGATGAAACATCAAATACTAATCAAATAGATATTAAGGGGCGTTGGCATGGAAATAGTGTATTTATTCTAAATGCATCAGAAACTAAAGAAAATGAAGTGAAAGTTAATCTTACACCACTTTAGTCTATTTTTGTAAAAGAATTATCAGCCTTCGGATGGAGGCTGATTTCTTTTTATTCGAAAATGAATTATACATTGTCTTATTAGAGCAGCATAACCTTAATTGAGTAAAGTCTTAAATTAAATAGTAAAAAATAAAAATGTGAGATCCTTCAAAAAAAAAATTACAAAATATTGTAGAGAAATTAAAGGTATTTTCCCGTGCTTTCAGTCTATCATTTTTATAAAAACAGTTGTACCTTATGGATGTGTTTATATGGATTGGGGAATCACAGAATCGAAGTTTGTGATTTTGTAAATAAAGGGTTAATGTTACAGTATCAAATTTGTGTAAAAAGAAGAGATCTTTCTTCGAGGTGTAGTAAAGAAGACAACATAGATTGGAAGAAACTAATACGAGTGACCAGCATATTATTATATTCTGTTAATTGCAAGTGCATATTTTCACTGTTTTTTTATTATGTAATATTCTGTTCAATTGCTTGGAGTCAAAATTATTCCATTCTTCCCAAAGATGGGACGGCGGTTAGTTTGGATATTAGGCAAAAAACGATTTTGAAAAGGACTGATTATGTTCCAATGCTTCTATTAATCTCAAATATTTCAGGTAATACTGCTTCAGAAAAGGTGGATTTTTCAATTGTTCATCATTTCAGTAATATAAAAGTTTATAGTATATCCCAAAATGTGTTAGCTCCCAAATGCATTATTAATAATTATAGGGGAGATAATTTGGCAGTAACTAATATTAGTAAAAACGCCAAATCTAAAATACTTATTCAACTATTTAGTATACTATCACCTCCAGAATTTGAAGTGGGTAAAGATGGATCCGAGATACAATTAAAGCAGGGGAAAGCTACAGGTAGTTATATTAGAGATGGATATTACCAATTAAAGCTGCACTCACCAACTAATCCTTGCAGAATTGTTGTTTTTGTCGATAACAAGTATACTATTTATAACATTAACAGTGTGGAGAATGTGATAACGAACAATGAAATCCATACAACTAACAATTTAGTAACTATTTCAGAATACTGGAGTGATGTTTGGTTATATATAATTAATGTTTCCAAAACGAAATCCGATTCAGTAAAGATTACATTAACAAATCTGTCTTTTCCTTAAGGGGAGTATCTCATTATCTGTGTAAAAAGTTCCTTCCATACGCTGAAAAAAAATAAATAAGTATTAACAAAGAAGGAGCTTAGTCTCATGATTGGTGGAATTATCTAGTTTCATCTCTTTGTAGATTTCATTTTTTTCCATAAAGTATAAATCAGCAAGAGTATTTTTATTTGTAAAGCTGTTACCCCCACTTTTTTTGCTGGACTTATTTTGGATAATGTGTTGATAGTCCTACCTTAAATCTTTATTATGTCTAGAGACAACTAGTGCTGGGAAATACAATACAGGCCGTATTCGTCTTTTTCCCTTGGGGTTTTCCCTTAACAGAAGTACCTAATTCCTTTTGTACAATATCAAATCCTGCAAAACTAGCCAATTGTTTTCTATTCTGGATTATTTCAAACTCCTATGTTTCGGTTACAAGGATAGCAATTGTTATTAATCCGAATCTTTTAATTGTGAGTGGTTCTTTAACCATAAATTAGGGGAAATGGTTTCGGTAATTTTCTGTTTTCTAATTCCCGAAAAATTATTTTGTTGGTAGGCTTTATGAAAGCAGTTAACTTTTCTGCAGCTTCATTGCTTTCACAGCGATTTATATAAAACAGTCTTCTGCTTCCTAAGCTCGGAATAAAGTCTGGTTATATCACGTAATGTTTTCAAAATAGTTCTGGGAGGCTGTCATTAGAATGAATTTGGTTATAAGAGTAGAAGGCTATTGTACATGTTTTAACTTTATAACAGAAAACATCTGGCAAGAAGGTGTCGATATCTTTAATAGCCTTTACTTTAAATTTTCGCTCCAGTCTTTTTTAAGGCTAAACTATAGCTCATGTAATACTATTCATGAAAATGAATGGGGAGGTATAAATTCTTTTTGCATGAAATTTTACAAGGTGGTTGCCGAAAAGTCATCTGAGTATGAAATTATAACGCAAAAATCAAAACGCGAATTACATTAGCAGCTCTAGGTGCAGAAAGAAGGAAGTATCTGAGTCATGCTCTAGACATCGTGTTGATCCTAAATGGCTATCAAGGAGAAGGAGAGTTGTGGGCTAAAGGAAGTGCGCAATGCATTTTTTCAGACAAAATTTTGAAACAAATAATAACATTGTAAGTTTTTTATGATGGGGTGCTAAATTCCTTTGGATTAATTTGAAGTACCACTTCAAACGAAGAAAAAGGTTCTTTATCATACAGAAAATATCCCATGAAAGAGATCAAAAATGCAGTTTTAACGAGAATTACCACCGTAAATCATAGTTTGGTGAATTTTATGAAAAAAAAACATAGTCTATAATAACTAGATGTTCAGTTAAATGAGGTGCAATAAGGCCGCATTTAATTACCTGAGAATTGAACAAAAATCTCTGTGTTGTACAGTGGGTGGGAATTCCGGAAGGTGAAGCAGTCAAAAAAGAGACAAGGAACTGCCTTGTCTCTTTTTCTATTTAATTAATGCGACTCGGTAAGGATGTCCAGGTCAATTCCCATTTTTTTCATTAGGATGGGGGCATTGAAAGTTTTGCAAACTCCATGTTGGATTTTATAATCAAAATAGAGTTGGTCTTTGTCAATTTGGATGTCAAAAAAGCGATTTTCTACATTTCCGGGCAATTCGTTTTCCAAAACAGATAATTCCAAATCGTGGGTAGCAACAAGCGCAACCGCATCGTATTTCACCAATTGCTTGATCAAAGCTTTAGATCCCGTATGTTTGTCTTTGGAGTTGGTGCCTCTTAAAATTTCATCCAGTAGCAATAGTGTATTTTCTTTTTTGTTCACTTTTTCGATCACTTGCTGAATTCGTTTCAATTCAGCGTAAAAGGAGGATTCGTTATCTTCTATGGAGTCCTTGATTCTCATGGAGGTATTTACTTCTACATTCGAAACATTCATTTCTCTCGCACACACAGGTGCACCGGCTAAAGCTAATACAACATTTACTCCAATGGTTCTGAGAAAGGTACTTTTACCGGCCATGTTTGAGCCGGTGATAATGTGGACTGTACCTGGACCTTTCAAATGATAATCGTTGCAAACACGAAGGTTGTGATCAATCATGGGGTGTCCAGCCTCATTCATATCCATTTCAAAATGTTGGTTTGAGAGGGAAGGGAAACACCAATCCTCGTGATTAAAGCTTAAATTTGCAAAGCTTGAAAGTGCTTCTATTTCACCTATTACGCCAAACCATTTTTCGATGTCTTTACCGTAATTCTGTTTCCACTTATCGATTCGGAACAGGAGGTGCAATTCATAAAAAAACAACAAATTGAACAGAATTTGAACTACCATATTGAATCGTTGATCCAGTAATTCAATCAATCGGGTTAGTTGATGAATCTTTTGGGACGTTGGTCGATCGTTACTGGCTAACTGCTCCTGCAACTGTTTTAGTTTTTTCGAATTCCAGTTCTGGGTTTCGAACTGTTTGATAATGTAGGAGTATGTTTTTAACATATTTCCTCTTTTAGAGGTGTGATCGTGTGCACGATTCACCTTCCTAAAATTAAGGTAATGAATCCCAATATGAATCATCACCAAAGCAGATATGGGAATAGCGGAACCAATAAATGAATATACCAATGCGAGAGAGGAAAGAACAGGGAGGACAAAAATACTGTAATACAGTATCTTGTTTTTATGAAATGGAGAAGGAGTACTACCCCAATTGATAAGGAATTCAGGATCATCATTTTTTAGTTTTAGGGACAAGCCGTAGCGAATGATATTCTGTCGCCAATCTGTAATTTTGGACAACTCCTTTACTGCAATTTGTCTTTTCATAATGTTGTCGTTGGTGGCGGGGCTAGAAAGCCATTCTGAAAGTGTATTGTTTCCAGTTTTCGTCACACAACGGTTGGAAAGTTGAAAAAGGGAATGTGGGCCAAAAATATCCAGATCCGAAGCATAAGGATGATGGGGTTGTAGATAATCATTTCCATCAGAAAAAAGGGGATTGTGTCTTGTTGTAAGGCAATGGATTTCATTCTTGCAAATGGTGATCAAAGTGTTGAATTCCTTTATTTTCCGTTCATTCCTATTGTAGGCGGAAATGAGAAGAATCAGAGCAACCAGAAAAATGAGAAAGAGTCCTGTTGCGAGAAGAACGGATTGCCCCAGGAAAATATAGAAGAGTATTATTGCTGCAAGGGCACTGATTAATCTAAAAAAAGAGAGGTATCTATTTCTGTGCTTTAGGGATCTAAGATTTTGTTCCAGATTTTCGATCCGATTCTTGTAGTAATGGAGTTTGTTGTTCATAGAGGTTGGATTGAGTAAAATAATTTCAGCTTATAATTTTTAAAATTACAAAAAGATCGATAATTTCAATTCACATAAGTATTTCAATGCGATTTGTATCTTTGCATAAACTAAAAATAAATCCAGAATTATGAACGATGAAATTTTGACCGGCAATCCCTTGCTGGAAGATTTTGCAACACCATATCAGACTGCTCCTTTTGATAAAATAATGGTAGAGCATTATATGCCTGCTTTTCAGGAGGGTTTGAAGCAGGCAAGACTGGAAATTGAGGCGATAATTGCCAACCCTGATTTACCAGATTTCCAAAATACGATTGAATCTATCGAATTTATAGGAGAACGATTGGATCGTATCACCTCTATCTTTTTCAACTTGAATCATGCAGAAACGAGTAAAAAGATGCAGGAGCTGGCTAGAGAAATTTCTCCGATGCTAACCGAATTTTCCAATGATATAGTAATGAATGAGGACCTGTTTGCCCGTGTAAAAAAGGTCTATGAGAAGAGAAATGAGTTGGAATTGACTGGGGAGCAACATAAATTATTAGAGGATCGATACAAAATCTTTGTTCGTCAGGGAGCCAATTTGTCTCCTAAGAATAAGGAACGTATGAGAGAAATTTCCAAGGAGTTGTCCAAATTAAGCTTACAGTTCAGTGAAAATGTATTGGCAGCCACCAATGCCTTTGAATTACACCTGACAGAAGAACAAGACATGGAAGGTATTCCTGAAGGAATTCGTGAAGGAGCTGAAGCAAATGCCAGGGCAAAGAATAAGGAAGGGTGGATTTTTACCCTTCA
Source organism: Marinifilaceae bacterium (assembly GCA_041725895.1). Taxonomy (GTDB): domain Bacteria; phylum Bacteroidota; class Bacteroidia; order Bacteroidales; family Marinifilaceae; genus JBGRQA01. The sequence continues at coordinate 7,522 of JBGRQA010000022.1, read as the reverse complement.
ATTTCCCAGCTATGTTCCTTTTATGCAGTATGCTGATAATCGGTCCTTGCGGGAAAAGATGTTCCGTGCCTATACTTCTCGTTGTTTCGGGGATGAGTTCGATAATCAGGATACAGTAAAGAAAGTAGTGGAGTTGCGCGTGGAGAGAGCTTCTCTTTTGGGATATGATAATTTTGCACAATATGTCCTGGAGGAACGAATGGCCAAGACTCCGGAAAAGGTAAATCATTTCTTGCAGGAGCTTTTGAATGCTTCTCTACCCAAAGCCAAGGAGGAGTTTCAGGAATTACAGGATTTTGCGCGAAAATTAGGTGCTGATTTTGAACTGCAACGATGGGATTGGGCTTACTATGCCGAGAAATTAAAAACTGAAAAATATTCGATTAATGATGAAATAACACGTCCCTATTTTGAATTGGAGCGCGTTAAGAAAGGGATATTTGGGCTGGCTGAAAAACTTTATGGAATTACTTTCTCAGAAAATCAAACCATTCCCAAATATCACACCGATGTGGTTGCCTATGATGTAAATGATAAAGAGGGGCAGTTCTTGGCTGTGTTCTATGCTGATTTTCATCCAAGAGAAAGTAAGCAAGGGGGAGCCTGGATGACATCCTATTTGGATCAGTATCGAAATGGTTCAAAAGATATTAGACCACATATATCGATTGTTTGCAACTTCACCAAGCCTACTGCAACCAAGCCCTCGCTTTTGACTTTCAGCGAAGTGACCACCTTTTTGCACGAGTTTGGTCATGCTTTGCATGGAATGCTATCTCGTTGTAGTTACCCGAGTTTATCAGGTACTAGTGTATATCGCGATTTTGTTGAGCTTCCTTCCCAATTTATGGAAAATTTCGCCTACGAAAAAGAATGGTTAGACGAAGTGGCGCAACACTTTGAAACCGGGGAAAGAATCCCGGAGGATTTGGTGCAGAAAATTATTGATAGTAGTAATTTTCACAGTGGCTATTCATTTGTAAGACAATTGAGTTTTGGGATGACGGATATGGCTTGGCATAGTGTTTCGAAACCTGTATCTGAAACTGTTGCTCAATACGAAGAAAAGGCAATGGCAGCTACCGAGCTGTTTCCATTGGTAGATGGAAGCTGTATGAGCCCGGCCTTTTCTCACATTTTTGCTGGCGGCTATGCTGCTGGGTATTATGGCTACAAGTGGGCAGAGGTATTGGATGCGGATGCTTTTGCTGCTTTTAAGGAAAAAGGAATTTACAATAAGGAAATTTCTCAATCTTTTCTGGAAAATGTTTTGGAAAAGGGTGGGAGTGAACATCCGATGGATTTGTATCTTCGATTCAGAGGTAAGGAGCCCTCCATTGATCCATTACTCAAAAGAAGTGGACTAAAATAAACAAAGGAATATAAATATTGAAGGCCTGGAATGAAAATTTCAGGCTTTTCTATGTCTTTAAATCTGCCTCTGTTTTACATAAGGCTATATTTAGGTTAAAGAGAGAATGCAAAGGAAGATGCGATATTTCAGGTCTATCCAATAGTAATCTGTTTTCATAAGTGAAAAATTGACGTTTTTTAAGTGCTGTTTTTCTTCAATTCAAAAAAAAATATAATCCATCCTTGGCTTGTTTGTTGAAATATAGTGTGTTGAGAGTGGTGTAAAATCATTCGTTTTTTCTTGTAAATATGGTTTAGCACTCTATTTTTGTCGGCTGATTTTTAACACTAAATTTTAAACTGAAAATGGCTTTTGTAACAAAAGAGAAATTATTCTCAAAGGAGTTCTTTATTACCTACTCCTACTTAATCTTGGGGTGTTTTGTTTTTGCGCTTGGGATGGTAATGTTTGCCGAACCTTACAAGTTTGCACCAGGTGGAACTTACGGATTAAGTATCGTACTGCACCACATGTTTGGATGGGAAACAGAGTACTATGCACTCTGTATGGATATACCCTTATTGATCCTAGGGATCTGGATTCTTGGCCCACGATTTGGTGTCAAAACTGTAATCTGTACTTTTGCAATTCCGGCCTTTGCCAATTTGCTTCACCGTTTTTACGGTTACGAACCTTTGGTTGAGAATGATGCATTGTTGTCGGCCATTTTTGGTGGAATTGTATACGGTATAGCTATTGGTTTAATTTTCAAATCTCGCGCTACTTCAGGTGGTTCTGATATTATTGCGATGATTCTGAACAAATACACCAGAATCTCTTTGGGAACTTTGGTAATTATTGTTGACTCGATTATTACCCTAACCACTGTTGCTGGTTTTCAGGATTGGAAATTGCCAATGTATTCTGTCATCATTGTTTTCATTGAAGGAAAGGTGATTGACTTAATCGTTGGAGGCCCTGGTATTAACAAAACTATGTACATTATCTCTGAAAAATGTGATGAAATTCGTGAGAAAATTATCAATGACATGAAAAGAGGTGGTACCGTATTTGCTGGAACCGGTATGTACCAAGGAAAAGAGAAAAAGATGATTTATACAGTGGTAACTCGAAGAGAAATGACCATCTTGACCAACTTCATTGCAAAGGTAGATCCACAAGCTTTTGTGAACGTAGTTGATTCCAACGAAATTTTAGGAGAAGGCTTCAAATCTTTGAATGAAGAGGATTAATTTGCCTACCAAGCATAACTTTTTTGAAAATCCTTCTGTACAACAGAAGGATTTTTTTATTTTTGTACCGAAACGAAGAGAAATTCGTTTCTTACACTGCGAAATCAGAATACTCCTTAATAAAGAGGCAATACTTAATCAGGATAGGGCGTTACTATTCTGTGGGATGACACGATGATGCTGCGTTGGAATCCATCGGTATTAAATTAAATATAAAAAAACAGGAGAATAATTTGATTTTTTCGTGAAAAATCGCGTATTTTGCGATCTGTTTGAAAAGCGTTTAAGGAAAAAAATAATCTGGACTATGTCAAGAGTTTGTCAAATTACTGGAAAGAGCGTGATGGTGGGAAACAATGTTTCTCACTCTAAGAGAAGAACTAAAAGAAGATTCTATCCAAACCTCTTTGTAAAGAAGTTTTATCTTCCTGAAGAGGACAGATGGGTAGAGTTGAAAGTTTCTGCTGCCGGTGTTCGCCTGATTAACAAATTGGGTTTGAAAGGGGCTTTGAAGAAAGCTCAAGATAAAGGATTTATTAAGAACTACTAAAAAAGTCTTAGAAAATGGCTAAAAAAGGTAATAGAGTACAAGTAATCCTGGAGTGCACCGAGCACAAAGAGAGTGGTATGCCTGGGACTTCAAGATACATTACTACTAAAAATAAAAAGAACACTCCTGATCGTATGGAGTTGAAGAAGTACAATCCTATTTTGAAGAAAGTAACTGTTCACAGAGAAATAAAATAATTGAGATATGGCTAAGAAAGTAGTAGCAACTCTACAAAAAGGAGAAGGCCGCGGTTACGCTAAGGTAATCAAAATGGTAAAATCTCCTAAGACTGGATCTTACTCCTTCAAAGAGGAGATTGTTCCAAACGAAAATGTGAAGGATTTCTTTGCTAAGAAGTAAGGAATTCATTATACTGAACTGAAAGCCCTCCCTCGTGGAGGGCTTTTTTGTTTGAGATGAGATCTGTGGTTTAAGAAAAAAGTAGAATAGGACAAGGCGGCTTGTTTTTATCTATATGTGTTCGTTGCAGATTAATAAAAAAGATATTATTTACGAATGCAAGTATTTTTTTGTAAATTGCGACACGTATAAATATTACTAACATGGGATTATTCGGAAGCTTTTCGAAAGCGAAAAAAGAAAGCTTGGACAAAGGGTTGGCCAAAACCAAGGAGAGTGTGTTTAAAAAACTTACCCGCGCTGTTGTTGGAAAAACAAAGGTTGATGATGATGTATTGGACAGCCTGGAAGAGGTATTGATCACTTCTGATGTTGGAGTAGATACCACCTTAAGAATTATTGAGCGAATTGAGGAGAGAGTTGCAGAGGAGAAATTTCTAGGGACATCAGAATTGAATCGGATTCTGAAGGAAGAGATTGCGAATCTTCTGGAGGAAAATAATGACAAGGAAATTAATGCATTTGAGCTGCCTCAAAGCGAGCATCCTTATGTTATTATGGTTGTGGGAGTAAATGGGGTTGGAAAAACCACCACAATTGGAAAGTTGGCTCATCAGTTTAAAAAGTCAGGTAAAAGTGTGCTTTTGGGTGCTGCAGATACATTTCGGGCAGCAGCTGTAGATCAATTGATAATTTGGGCCGACCGAGTAGGAGTTCCTATTGTTAACCAGGGAATGGGAGCAGATCCTGCATCTGTTGCATTTGATACTCTTAGTAGAGCAAAGGCTACCAATGCAGATGTTGTAATAATTGATACAGCAGGACGTTTGCACAATAAAATCAACTTGATGAATGAGTTGAGTAAGATCAAGAATGTAATGGAGAAGGTTATTCCGGGGGCACCCAATGAAATTCTTCTTATCCTGGATGGTTCTACCGGTCAGAATGCATTTGAGCAGGCAAAACAATTTACCAAAGCCACAGAAGTGAATGCATTAGCCATTACAAAATTGGATGGAACTGCCAAGGGGGGTGTTGTTATTGGAGTTTCCGATCAATTTAAAATTCCTGTAAAATATATTGGAATAGGAGAAGGTATGGAAGATTTACAGGTTTTCAATCGTAAAGAATATGTTGATTCATTATTTAGTTAAAGTACAAAACTTTCAAAATAGTAAGGGATGATTTAATGGTCATCCCTTTTTCTTTGCCTTAATTTAAAACCCGCTAGAAAGTAGTGAATAAAGAGGATTTTATCCTATTTTTGCACAATTGGAAACTTTTGATTCTTCATTTGACGAAGACAGAAGGTATTCTTGTGTTTAAAAATCGATTATTTTAGAATATAGAAAATATGAGTCAGTCAAAAATCAATATTATCAGTTTGGGGTGCTCCAAAAACCTTGTGGATACCGAAGTTTTGATGAAACAGTTAGATGCTAGTCATTTTCAGGTGGAGTGTGATCAGGAGCAGAGCGATGCCCGAACCGTTATCATTAATACTTGTGGTTTTATCGGGGATGCCAAGGAAGAGTCTGTCGATACTATTCTGCAGTGTGTTGAGGCCAAAAAGCGGGGAGATATTGATGTTCTTTTTGTGATGGGGTGTCTTTCGGAAAGATATCGTGATCAATTGACCAATGAAATTCCGGAGGTTGATAAGTTTTTCGGAAAGTTTGATTGGAAGGCGATTGTGAAGGAGTTGGATGCTGAAAGCAAACCGGATTTTACTAACTTCCGAATGGTTACGACACCAAAGCATTACGCCTATCTAAAAATATCAGAGGGTTGCAACCGAAGTTGTTCCTATTGTGCGATACCGTTGATAACAGGAAAGCATAAATCCCGTTCTATCGAAGATATTCTTGTAGAAGCAGAGAACCTGGTTGAGGGTGGAGTCAAGGAATTGTTGGTGATTGCTCAGGATTTGTCTTACTATGGTGTGGATCTTTATAAAGAATCCCGTCTGGCTGAATTGATTGAACGATTGTCACAAATTAGGGGTTTGAAATGGATTAAATTGCATTACGCCTACCCAACCCAATTTCCATTTGATATTCTTCCTGTAATGCGTGAGAATCCTAAGGTTTGTGCTTATCTTGACATTGCCCTTCAGCATTCAAGTGACAATATGCTAAAATTGATGCGAAGAGGGATTGATCGGGAAAAAACAGTTGCCCTAATCAATAGAATCCGCGAGGAAGTGCCTGGGATAACCTTGCGAACCACCATGTTAGTTGGGCATCCAGGTGAGACAGAGGAGGATATGGAAGATCTCAAAAAGTTTGTTCGGGAAATGAAATTTGAGCGTCTCGGAGTGTTTGCCTATTCCAACGAGGAAGATACCTTTGCTGCTGAGAATTATGAAGATGATATTCCACAGGAAGAGAAGGAGAGGAGAAGGGATGAAATTATGGAGATTCAACAGGAAATTTCCCGGGAATTGAATGCATCTAGAGTAGGTCAAAAGCTAAACGTTGTTATTGACCGTGAAGAAGGTGATTATTATATTGGTAGAACAGAATTTGATTCTCCAGAAGTGGATCCGGAGGTTTTGATTCCAACAGAATTTGGAGGTCTGCAAATTGGAGAATTTTACGAGGCAGAGATTACCGATGTTGAAGATTACGACTTATTCGCGAGAATACTATAAGATTATATATTTTAAAGCAAAAGCAGTCCAAAAGGACTGCTTTTGTTTTAAAAGAGACTTGCCTGTTGCTGGTACATGCCTCTTTTTTGTAATTCGAAGAAGCAATCTGCACAGGCTTTTACGTCGGCAAGTGCATCATGTGCGTTGCTGAATCCCTTGTTGAAGAGGGTTTTATGTAATTCAGTCAAGTTGGGCCATTTGAGGCCTGTTCGGCCAGGTATTTTGCACACGTTAGCAGTAGTTTTCATCGTGCAAATTTTCTGAATAGTATTTAATTTGTTCGGAATGTTCTTTCTCAAAAATTCAGCTCCGATTATCATCTGATCAAAACTAATATTGTGGGCAATCAGGAATTGAGCCTCTTTCAATACCGTAGCAAACTCTTCCAGTGCAGTATGAAGAAGGATTCCTTCCGTATTGGCTCTTTCTATTGTAATGCCGTGAATTTTTGCTGCTTCGGTTGGGATTCTGAATCCTTCAGGCTGAATGATCTGATTTACTTTTTTTAATTCCTGCCCTTTATAATCGTAAAGAATCCATGCCAATTGAACCAAACGAGGCCAATTATCAAGATCTGTAACTGGAGCATTCCACTTCTGAGGGAGTCCAGTTGTTTCTGTATCAAAAAATAAGTACATAGGCTATAGTTTAAAAATAGCACAGAGAAGTTTAAACTAATTTTTTAGCTGCATCGAGTGCAGCAATATAGTTTGGTTCTTCGGTGATTTCAGCAACGTATTCAATGTGTTGAACGATATCGTTTTGATCTATTACAATAACACCTCTAGCCAGTAGGCGTAATTCCTCAATTACGAATCCGTATTTATGACCAAAATCAAGATTCTTATGATCTGAAAGTGTTGTAATATTTTGGATTCCTTCAGCTCCACAGTAGCGTCCTAAAGCAAAGGGGAGATCGTTTGAGATGGTAAGGATTTGAATATTGTCGTTTAAGTTGCTCGCTTCCTTGTTGAAGCGATGTGCTTGAGCTGAGCATACGCCTGTATCAATGGAAGGAAATATAGAAAGTACTTTGATCTTACCCTCGAAATCGGATAGTTTAACTGGGTTTAAATCGGTTCCCAATACTTCAAATTCGGATGCTTTATCTCCTATCTTAATACCTTTCCCGACAAGGGTTACTGGGTTGCCTGAAAAGCTAACTTTATTTTTGTTCTTTTCCATGTTTTGATTTTTAATTGATGTAAGTCAAATATAGGAATTCATATTTATTTATACCAAATTAAAATATGATAATTTAACTATATTTTAATAGAAGTTGTTTAAAGTCCTAAAAAAGAGTGTATTGATATTATCTATATGTTGGTTATCAAGTATTTAATTCGTATATT
>JBGRQA010000021.1:0-104215 GCA_041725895.1 Marinifilaceae bacterium | reverse complement strand
CCAATATTCCTGTAACTTACTTGTTGTTAAAAACAAAGCACGGGCCAACAACAAGTAAGTGGAAGTACAGGGGCTCGACCCCCAGGAAAAGCAAGTCCCCCCTGAAAACTGGGAAAATAGATACAACAAAAGCTCACCCCGAAAGGTGAGCTTTTCCAATATACAGTCTCTAATCCAATTATTTCCCCAACACTTCCCCTTCCTACAATCAGATTGCATAAGGATTTCAAACCGTAAAAATCTCTCCCTCCCAAAGCTGAAGATTTGAGCATTCAATCCGCAAAAACACCCCTCTGAAAAAATACAACAATCCTCCTTCTTAAAAGATATTATACTCAACACCACCCTTCTTCTTTTTTTACATATATTTGCTTTTCTGTTAACTCAACCACTTGACAGTTGATTAACAAAACAAATAGTTCAAGCCACAAAACCCCATTAAGGAGGGGTTACCTTGTAACACTTTATAACACAAAACATCTTCTCCTAAAGAAATAAACTATGATCAAATTCTACACTACAACTCTCTTCATGCTTCTGTCCTTGTTGGTAGGGGCACAAAATATTAACATTCCGGATGCTAATTTTAAGAAAGCATTAGTCGAAAATTTAGAGATTAATACCAATAGAGATGCAGAGATTTCGATAAGTGAGGCCGCATCATATACTGGAGAAATTAAAGCAATTAGAAAAAACATTTCTGATTTAACGGGTATTGAATATTTTGTTAATATCACAGAGTTAGATTGTAGATACAATCAACTTGAAACTTTGGATGTAAGCAAAAATACAGCCTTAACTAATTTAGATTGCAGTTACAACCAACTTATAAGCATAAACACAAGCAAAAATACGGCTTTAACACTCTTATGCTGCAGCTTCAACCAACTCACAAACATCGACTTAAGTCAAAACACAAGTTTATCTATTGCCTATTTCTTCAAAAATCAACTTACGAGCTTAGATGTAAGGAAAAATACGGCTCTTACAAGATTGGAATTAGACCAGAACCAAGTAACAAACTTGGATGTAAGAAATAATACGGCTTTAACCTATCTGTCCTGCGATATAAACAAGCTTAATTACCTGGATGTTAGTAACAATACAGCTTTAGATAATTTACAATGTAGTAATAATCAACTTACAAGCTTAGATGTAAGCAAAAATACGCTACTAGAGTATTTGTTTTGCGGCCAAAACCAATTGTCCAGCTTAGATGTAAGCCATAATAAATTATTATATAGGCTAGATTGTCTAGAAAACAAACTAACAGCCATAAATGTAAACTCGAATACATCCTTAATTAATCTGAGATGTCAGGACAATCAAATTAAGTCCTTAGATTTATCCAAGAATCCAGCACTACAGTATTTATACTGTCACGACAACCAGCTTAATTCTTTGGACATAAGCAAAAATAAAGCCCTAACCACTTTACAATGTAACGAAAACCTTTTCCCATTTTCAGAATTAAAAAAGCTAAAAGACAATTTTCCCAGTTTAACATACACTTCGGCAAAGCCAATCTTTATGCCAGTAAATAAAAAAAGAAAAGAAACCATTGATTATACGGCAGAAAGAGATTTTGAGACCAATACCACTACATTTACCTGGTATAACTTAGCGGATGCACAAGTAGACAAAACCTTTGTTAAAGAAACTACGACCTCTGGTATTTTTGAATTTCTAAAAGTAGGCACTTACTATTGTAAAATGAGTAATGCTTATTTTGCCGGCACCGAACTAACAACCGAAAACATTACTATTGAAGGAAAAGCACAAAGTATCATTTTCGTAAACACTCCATCTAGTGTTAAAGTAAATGATATGATTACCATTGTGACTAATGCCAGTTCCGGACTGGAAGTTCGTTTTGAGCTAATTTCAGGAGATGCAACCCTGACTGGAAACAGTATCACCTTCAACAAGGAAGGGACTGTGAAAATAAAAGCAATTCAGGATGGAAACGAAGAGTTTAATGCTGCTGAGAAAACCATTGAAATTTCGGTGGAAAAGAAAGTGCAAAACATCAACTTCGAAAATGCTTCGCAAAAAGTAAAAGTGAAAGAGGTATTGGAATTGATTGCCACTGCCAGTTCCGGATTGGAGGTTCGTTTTGAGCTAACTTCAGGTGATGCAACCCTGACTGGAAAAAGTATCACTTTCAACAAGGAAGGGACTGTAAAAATAAAAGCAATTCAGGATGGAAATGAAGAGTTTAATGCAGCGGAAAAAACCATTGAAATTTCTGTGGAAAAGAAAGTACAAAACATCAACTTCGAAAATGCTTCCCAAAAGGTAAAAGTGAAGGAGATATTGGAATTGATTGCCACTGCCAGCTCCGGATTGGAGGTTCGTTTTGAGCAAACTTCAGGTGATGCAATCCTGACTGGAAACAGTATCACTTTCAACAAGGAAGGGACTGTGAGAATAAAAGCAATTCAGGATGGAAATGAAGAGTTTAATGCAGCGGAAAAAACCATTGAAATTTCAGTGGAAAAAAAAGTACAAAACATCAACTTCGAAAATGCTCCGCAAAAGTTAAAAGTGAAGGAGGTATTGGAATTGATTGCCACTGCCAGCTCCGGATTGGAGGTTCGTTTTGAGCTAATTTCAGGTGATGCAACCCTGACTGGAAACAGTATCACTTTCAACAAGGAAGGGACGGTGAAAATAAAAGCAATTCAGGATGGAAACAAAGAGTTTAATGCAGCGGAGAAAACCATTGAAATTTCGGTAGAAAAGAAAGTACAAAACATCAACTTCGAAAATACGCCCATGGAGGTCCGGGTAAATGATGTCCTGGAATTGAATGCTACGGCTAGTTCCGGACTTGAGGTAAGCTATAAAGCTATTAAGGGGGAAATCAGCATTTCGGGAAATGCCATTACATTCCACAAAGCTGGCAATGTAATCATAAAGGCAATCCAGGCCGGCAACGATGAGTATAATGAAGCAGAACAGAGCTACCTCATCATAGTACAAAAGAAGGAACAGAGCATTACCTTCCAGAATCTTTCCTCAAAGGTTTCAGTAAAAGATGAACTGGAACTGTATGCTACTGCAAGTTCCGAACTGGAAGTTAACTTTGAGGTCATCTCGGGAGAAGCCACCATTTCGGGAAACACTGTGATTTTTACCAAAGCGGGAACTGTTGAAATTAAAGCTACTCAAGACGGAAACGAATTCTTCCTGCCCACAGAAGGGAGCATCAGCATAGAGGTAGAAAAGATCGCACAAAAAATTACGATTGGCAGCTTTGCGAAAAAAGTAGAAGTAGGTGATGTTTTGGAAATAAAAGCAGCATCAGATTCCGATCTGGAAGTCGATTTCGAAGTCAGTTTAGGAGAGGCCAGTATAACCGAAAACACCATTACCTTTACCAAGGCCGGAACAGTAGAAATCAATGCCATGCAGGCAGGAAATGATACATACCTTGCTGCCGAGGAGAAAATCACCATCCTTGTAGAAAAGAAAATACAAAGCATTACGATTAACAGTTATCCGGAAAAAGTTAAAGTGAAGGAGGAACTGGAATTGGATGCAACTACAGATTCCGAACTGGAGGTAAGCTTCGAGATTATCTCGGGAGATGCAAGCATAAGCGAAAAAACAATTACCTTCAACAAGGCCGGAACAGTAGAGATTAAGGCAATTCAAGAAGGGAATGAAATTTTCGCACCAACGGAAAGAGTAATCGAAATTGTTGTGGAGAAGAGAGATCAAAGCATTACATTTGAGAATGTACCGGAAAAAGTAGAAGTAAATAATGTTTTGGAGCTGCAGGCCTCGGCAAGCTCAGGTTTGGTTGTTAGCTATGAAATTATTGCGGGAGATGCCACCCTTAACGGCAACTCGGTTACTTTCAACCAGGAAGGTACCGTGCAGATCAAGGCTATTCAAGAAGGAAATGATGAATATGCCGAAACCGAGGAAATCGTAGAGATTCAGGTAGAAGTTGCCACCGGCCTGGATGAGATTGCAAAGAATGCCTTCCGAATCTACCCTAACCCGGTAGAAAGGGATTTAACCATCGAGCTGGAGGGGAATGAGAAGTGCATGATCCGGATCTACGACATGAGAGGAAAGTTGGTATTGCAAAAGGAGAGCAATTCCAAACAGGAGCAATTCAACCTATCTGGTTTTAGCGCAGGAATGTATTTGCTGAAGCTTCAAATTGGAGAGGAGACAATCACCCGGAAAATACTGAAGAAGTAGATTTTATAATTTATTACAATTGATACCACAGAGGTCGTCCCAGGGGCGGCCTCTTTTTTTACCAATGATATTGCACAAAGAAGATAACGAGTGGACTTCTCGAATCCAATTTCTTCCTTCAGGCAAAGGACATGACAAAATGGATTTACAGCCATTTCAAGGGCCTCCCCTTCATCCTATGACCAATTTACCCGCTACAATTACTAAGTACTTTCTGTGATCAGGAAATTGATTGAAAAGGCAAAGAATATCTTCCCTGAGCAGGAACATATACAGCAAAAGAGTTTCAAGTGAGCATCAGGGCCTTCCCCCAAACACTCAAAATCTCCGCTCTCCCATCATGCTTTTAGAGGAAAAAATTAGTAGCAGTTCCTATTTTCCCATTGACATTCTCCCAATATTCCTGTAACTTACTTGTTGTTAAAAACAAAGCACGGGCCAACAACAAGTAAGTGAAAACACAGGGGCTCGGTCGATGGAAAAGCAAGCCAATTCCGGAAACAGGGAAAATTGATAAAACAAAAGCTCACCCCGAAAGGTGAGCTTTTCCAATATACAGTCTCTAATCCGATTATTTTTCCAAACGCTCGGTTAGTTTCTTGATAATCTGTTTTGCATCGCCTACGATTCCTAGGTCGGATACCTGGAAGATAGGAGCGTGCTTGTCTTTGTTTACGGCAATAATCAAGTCAGAGTCTTCCATACCAGCTACGTGCTGGATGGCTCCTGAGATACCGAATGCAAAGTACAGGTCAGGACGTACGGTCTTACCGGTTTGTCCTACCTGGCGCTCGTGACCGATGTAACCGGCATCAACCATAGCACGTGAAGCAGAAACTTCAGCATCCAAAGTCTTAGCCAATCCGTCCATCGCTTCGAAACCTTCGGCGTTACCAATACCACGTCCACCTGAAACCAGGATACGAGCTTCGGTAATGTCGATCAAATCATTCTCTTCCTTAACGGTCTCCAACAACTTCACCTTAAACTTGGAAGTCTCGAATTTTACTTCGTAGTTCACAATCTCACCAGTACGGCTCTCGTCAGCATCCATAGCGAACAGTACACCCGGACGAACGGTACCCATCTGTGGACGGTGGTTCTTACAAACAATAGTTGCCATCAGGTTACCACCGAAAGCAGGACGAGTCATCAGCATTTCGCCCTTCTCGCCGATTTCGATCTTGGTACAGTCTGCAGTCAAACCGGTTTCCACACGAGCAGAAACTCTAGGTCCCAAATCACGACCAATGGTAGTAGCACCAATCAGCATTGATTCCGGCTTTCTGTCCTTAATAATCTGACAAATGGCCTGGGTATATGGCTCGGTAGTGTAATCCTTCAATTCAGGAGCATCCACAACCAATACCTCATCAGCACCGCGAGCGATTAACTGCTGCGCCTTATCACCAATTTGATATCCTAACAACATCGCGTATACTTTGTTGTTCAATTCGTCAGCCAGCTTACGCGCCTGCCCCAACAATTCCAAAGCTACGTTTTGAATTACGCCTTCACGCTGCTCGATGAAGACATATATGCCTTTGTATTCTTCTAAGTTCATAGTCGTCCTTAATTAAGAATAAATTTCTCTTTTAGTTTCTTGATAATGATTCCTACTGCCTCATCGGTTTCCACTTCGTAAAGTTCACCTGCAGGCTTCACACCACGAGCGAATGCTTTGTGTACACTTGTTGGAGAACCTTTCAGTCCCAACTTGGTTTCGTCCACTTCGATCTGCTCGAAGCCCCACAGCTCCACTTCTTTTTGGTAAGCATCAACGATACCACCCACGTGCATATAACGAGGGTTGTTAGCAGATGACAGTACGGTTACAACACAAGGAGCTTCTACCTGCAACATTTGATAACCTTCCTCGATGTGACGCTTCATGGTGAAGGTCTTCTCTCCGTCGAATTTCAAATCTTCAAGGTAGGATACCTGTGGCATATCCAAGTGCTCAGCAATCTGAGGACCAACCTGTGCAGTATCACCATCAATAGCCTGACGACCGGTAATACACAAATCAAAATCCAGTTTTCTTAAGGCACCTGCCAAAGCATGTGAGGTAGCCAAAGTATCGGCACCGGCGAATTTTCTATCGCTCAAGTGGATTGCTCTGTCAGCTCCCATTGCGAAAGCTTCGCGAAGGATCAAATCAGCTTGTGGAGGTCCCATGGTAATCACGGTTACGTGTGCACCATACTGGTCTTTCAACTGCAGTGCCATTTCCAAACCACCTTTGTCATCGGGGTTCATAATGGAAGGTACACCATCTCTAATCAGGGTTCCGGTTTTCGGATCAATTTTTATCTCAGTAGTATCTGGAACCTGTTTAATACAGACAACTATGTTCATTTTCTTCAAAATTTGCATCAAGTTAATCGGAGCGTCATTTACTTGTAACTTGTTCCTTGCGTCTTGTCACTAGTCACAAGTGGCAAGTGGCAAGAAATACTGCCCCTAACCTAATTCGTTGTTTTACGCCTATAATTACTTCAACATATTGGCTGAGATCACCATTCTTTGAACTTCAGAAGTTCCTTCGTAGATCTCGGTAATTTTTGCATCACGCATCATACGCTCCACAGGATATTCACGGGTGTAACCGTATCCACCGTGCAACTGAACGGCTTTGTTTGTTACCTCCATTGCGGTTTCGGCAGCGTACAGCTTACACATTGCAGCATCCACAGAGTAAGGAATTTTCTTATCCTTCTTGTTAGCAGCTTTGCGAACCAACATACGAGAAGCTTCGGTTTTGGTGTTCATATCAGCCAATTGGAACTGAGTATTCTGGAATGCAGAAATAGAACGACCAAATTGCTTTCTTTCCTTCACGTACTTCACTGTCTCGTTGATAGCTCCCTGGGCAATACCCAAAGCCTGAGCTGCGATACCAATACGACCACCGTCCAGAGTTTTCATTGCAATACCGAAACCTTTGTTCAGTTTGCCCAACATGTTCTCCTTAGGAATCACACAGTTTTCGAAGATCAGCTCGCAAGTTGCAGAACCACGGATACCCATTTTCTTCTCCTTCTTACCGATTGAGAATCCAGGAGTTCCTTTTTCTACGATATAAGCAGTGATACCACGAGTTCCTTTTGACTTGTCGGTCATTGCAAAAATCACATATACATGAGCATACTCTGCGTTAGTGATAAAGATCTTGCTACCGTTCAGGATAATATTGTCACCGTCTTCCACTGCAGTCGTCTGCTGACCTGCAGCATCGGTACCGGCATTGGGCTCAGTCAAACCAAAAGCACCAATCCACTCACCGGAAGCCAGTTTGGGAAGATATTTCTGCTTCTGAGCTTCGGTTCCGTTCTCCATGATAGGAGCAGCACACAATGAAGTATGAGCCGATACAATAACACCGGTAGTGGCGCAAACAGCTGAAAGCTCTTCCACTGCCATTGAGTACATCACATTGTTACCGCCGGCACCGCCGTATTGTTTAGGAATTGGAATCCCCATGATTCCAATTTTGGCCATCTTCTCTACAGTTTCGATCGGAAAACGTTCCTGATCGTCCACCTCAGCAGCCAAAGGCTTCACTTCATTCTCAGCAAAATCTCTAATCATTTGCTGAAACAACACTTGTTCTTTTGTTAAGCTAAAATCCATAGTTTAAAAAAATAGTATCTAGAAGCTAGTATCAAGTAGCAAGAAAACTTACTTGATTTCTACATTGAACTGTTTTTCCTGATACAGTATATTTTGTTATTTGTTTTATCTAAAATTGGGTCAAGTATCAAGACAAATACCTCATTTATCCTGATACTTGCTACTATGTACTTGCTCCTTTAAGCTTTTTTCAAAATCAGGGCAGTTCCCATACCTCCACCGATACACAGGGAAGCCAAACCGTACTGTTTGTCGGAACGAATCATTTCGTGAATCAGGCTTACTGTAATACGAGTACCTGATGCACCAATTGGGTGACCCAAGGCAATAGCACCACCGTTTACGTTGCATCTCTCTTTGAAGAAATCAGCATCCACATTGTGATCCTCGGTCAATTGTTTCATAACCCCCAAAGACTGAGCGGCAAAAGCTTCGTTCAATTCAAGAACTTCCATTTGCTCCAGCTTCATATCAGCTTTTGACAAAGCTTTAGCAATAGCAGGAACAGGTCCCATACCCATGATAGCTGGATCTACTCCGCCCTGACCGGTAGCTACGATCTCAGCAATTGGAGACAGGTTGTGCTCTTTTACGGCCTCTTCGGAAGCAATCAATACGAAAGCAGCACCATCGTTGATACCTGAAGCATTACCAGCAGTTACGGTTCCGTCTTTCTTGAAAGCGGGACGCAAACCAGCTAGTTTCTCCTCACTGGTTCTGCGGTTGATGAATTCATCAGCATCAAAAGTGATGGTTTCCTTACGGGTTTTGATCTCCACAGGAACGATTTCATTCTTGAAGTGACCATTATCCTGGGCATTCATCGCTTTTTGCTGAGAACCAAAAGAGAAAGCATCCTGCTCTTCGCGAGTCAGATTGTATTTTTCTGCAATGTTTTCTGCGGTGATTCCCATGTGGTAACCGTTGAAAGCATCAGTCAAACCATCGAATACCATGTGGTCGATGGCTTTCAAATCCATCATTCTGTGACCGCCACGAACAGTACCTGGCATCACAAAACCAGCCTGAGACATAGACTCAGTACCACCGGCAAGAATCAGGTTGGCTTCTCCGGCTTTGATGTTTGCATAGGCAGTGTTGATACTCTTCATACCACTACCACAAATCATGTTGATACCATAAGCAGGCACCTCCTGAGGTACACCACCCTTAATGGCAGCCTGACGGGCAATCCCTTGTCCCTGACCGGCCATCAAAATGTTACCAACAACTACTTCATCCAGTTTAGCTGCGTCAATTCCGGTTTCACTGATAATATTTTTGATTACCTCTGCGGCCAAATCAGCAGCTTTAACAGGAGTTAAGGTTCCAAGAAATTTACCTACAGCAGTACGTTTGGCTGCAACGATATATACTTTGCTCATTTTGTTAGTATTAATTCTCAAGTAGTAAGATCGAGAAAAAACAGTTCGTTACTTTTCCTCAACCAATGGGCTACCTGAATGGTTGTTACTAGTTTTTACGCATTTCGATTAGATCCTCCGAAACGATCAGTTTGGCTTCGGTTGCCTCCTGAATTTGCTCCACTGTAAACACAGGATTGATCTCGGTTAAAAGAATACCTTCCGGAGTAATTTCCATCACACCCATTTCGGTAATAATCATATCCACCTGACCGGCTGCTGTTAAAGGAAGAGTACACTCCTTCATGATCTTGTGATTTCCTTTGGCTGTGTGCTCCATAGAAAGAATCACTTTCTTAGCACCAACCAACAAGTCCATGGCTCCCCCCATTCCTGGAGTTTTTTTGCCAGGAATCATCCAGTTGGCAAGGTTTCCCTTTTCATCCACCTGAAGTGCACCCAAAATGGTCACATCAACGTGTCCGCCACGAATAATTCCGAAAGATGAAGCACTGTCGAAGCTACTGGCTCCTTCTACGCAAGTGATATAACCTCCACCTGCATTAACAAAGTCCTTGTCTTCTTCTCCCTCAGCAGGAGCAGCACCCATACCAAGCAATCCGTTTTCAGATTGAAGGATTACGTTTACATTTGCAGATACGTAATTAGGGATAATAGTAGGCAAACCGATTCCCAGGTTTACCACGTCACCATCTTTGAGTTCGAGAGCCGCTCTTCTGGCGATAGTCTCTCTTATTTCTCTTTTATCCATTTGATATTCTTTTAATCCTTTTAAACCAAATCTGATATCTAGTCGCATCCCCCTCTTAAATCCCCTTGAGGGGACTTAAGGGTGAGACCGTTGTATTTTAGGAATTCATTCTTCTGTCAAGCTCTTGGGCACAGTAAGAAGCTACGTCATCAGCATACTTGTTCATACCGAAACCAGCATCGTAGCCCAACTCTTTAGCCAGCTCATGAGAGATACGTGGTCCGCCACATACCAGAATCACCTTGTCGCGAAGACCTTCTGCCTCCAACAACTCAACCAGCTCGGTCAGGTTCTTAATATGAACATCCTTTTGAGTTACGGTTTGAGAAACCAAAAGTACGTCAGCCTTCAATTCGATGGCTTTAGCCACAAACTCCTCGTTTGGCACCTGGCTACCCATGTTCAAAGCTTCGAACATTTCGTAACGCTCCATTCCGTAGTGACCGGCGAAACCTTTCATGTTCATAATGGCATCGATTCCCACGGTATGAGCATCGGTACCGGTACTGGCACCTACCACAACGATAGGACGACCAATATGCTCTTTGATATAATCATCAGTTTCATGCATATCCATTGTGGTTGATTCCACTTTTGGCACATGAATATCTGTAAAATCTACAGTATGTGTACAGTTTCCATAGCAGTTGAAAAAGGTAAATCCCTCCATCAGTTCTTTTACGAACACAACCTGGGGGTTTTCGAATCCCATTTTCTTCATCATCTGCTTGGCAGCTTCTATTGCCTCTTCTCCTTTTGGAACAGGCAGGGTAAAGCTCACCTGGGTTTTCCCATCGTTCATGGTATCCCCATAAGGCTTAATCTTGGTAAGGTCTAATGTTTTGTCGAAATCATTCGACGATGTAGAATAAAGTCCTCCACTCATTTTACAATCTCCTTTTTAATATTTAGAACCGGCATAAGGCCGATAGAAATTGACAACTTAAATTCGAAATTCAATTAGTTTTTTACTTCCGCAAGTTTTGGGTTCATCAAGGCGATGAATGGGTTAAAGTAGTTGGCTCCTTTCTCAACTACACCATTCAAACCTTTACCACCATCCAACGGACGTTTGATATCGGCAAAGATTCCCTTCTCCAGAGCGGTGAACAATCCTTCGTTCTGGATTTTCTCCAACAGCTCAATTGAATCTGCAACAACTTTTTGTGCTCTTTGGCGGATGATACCACCCTCTTTGAATTCCATTTCGTCACCAATGCTCTTCATATTGTTGAAGATGTACTTGGCATTCTCAATCGACAAATATCTGTCAGACATGAATGGAGTGTGAATTGCTTCGGTCATCATACCCAGCAACTGAAGTCCCTGTCCGGTCCAGATCGCAATCTGGTTGAACAATGCATCCTGAACGTGACCCTTGAAGATGTTTCCGGTCATGAATTTTGTAGGAGGCATGTATTTCAATGGAGCGTTAGGGAAGATCTCACGGGTCATTTGTGCCTGTGCCAATTCGTACAGGAATCCGTTCTCCAGGTCAGGATCCATCTCGAAAGCATGGCCCAATCCCATTTGCTCTTCAGGAATTCCGGCGATGGCAGCCAGCTGCTCGTTGATAAAATCGGAAGCCAATACGGTGTGTGCTTCCTGGAATGCATCGGCAGTAGTCAGGTAGTTGTCCTCACCGGTATTGATAATTACACCGGCAAATCCGTTCAATACTCTTGAGAAGTACTGGTCAACAATAGTACGCTGCATGTTGATGTCGCGGAACAGGATTCCGTAAAGCGCATCGTTCAGCATCACGTCCAAACCTTCCAAAGCACCCATGGCAGCAATCTCAGGCATACACAAACCGGAACAGTAGTTACACAGACGGATGTAACGTCCTTCTTCCTCTCCTACCTTATCCAAAGCGGTACGCATGATGCGGAAGTTCTCCTGGGTAGCAACAGTTCCCCCGAAACCTTCGGTAGTTGCACCGTAAGGAACGTAGTCCAACAAACTCTGTCCTGTAGTACGAATTACTGCAATGATATCAGCACCCTGACGGGCAGCAGCCTCAGCCTGAACAACATCCTCGTAGATGTTACCGGTAGCCACAATTACATACAAGTAAGGCTTTGGTCCTTCACCAATGGTATCAAGATAATTGTCACGCTTGGCTTTGCGCACCTTAATACGCTCAATGCTGTTCTCAACAAATGGTTGAATCGCAGCCTTAATCTCCTCAGCTGAATGTACAGGCAACTTGGTGATGTCCAGCTCACCAGCAGAAACCTTCTCAGCAATCTCCTGAGGGTTCAAACCGGTTTCCTTAACGGCATTTCCCAAGAAGAACATTACTCCCTGGTTCAGTACCCCTTTGTCCTTCAGTTCATCCACAAGAACGTTAGGAAGAGGCACCTCATTGCTGTCTACACCATCAATCCCTAAAAGTCTACACAAAGTACGTTCCACAGCTACAGTAGAGTAGCTATCCACAAACTTCTGAACATCCTCAGCTATCTGCTTCGAAACCCCCTTCGCGTAATTTATCTTTTCGAAATCAAGACCTAATTTACTCCTTTGCATGTTATTAGTCGTTTAATATATGTTTTTCCTTTGTTTGTTCTGTCTCATCCAATTGACACTGGGCCTTTTCAATAATTTCCCTGTTGATGCCCAGCATGGTTGCAATCCGCAACGCTTCGTGAGGAACCCTGCCTGCCTGATCCTCCACCAGGGAATAATCTATATAATCGTTGATATTATCCTTATTGATACTACCAGCTTGTAAATCCTTATCCAGTCCTTTCACTCTCAATTTACGGCAATTGGTATTTAAACCGCTGTAGTGAGTGGTTATCATACTGCGAATTCCGTTTTCACGGAAGATGTCAGCCACGGCGTTCACAATAGCTCGTCCCTCTACAGGATTGGTTGTACGAGCCAGTTCATCAATCAGAATCAGCACATTGCTCTGCTTCTGTGCCTCCTCAACCATGCGATTCACCTTCAACATTTCCGATGCGAAAGAGGAAAGTCCATTCTCTTCCGACTGTTCATCCCCCACCGAAATTAAAATCTCGTCTACCAAGGCAATACCGGCAGCCGATGCGGGAACATAGAAGCCAAACTGCGCCAAATACTGACACAGGGCCAATGTTTTCAGAATCACCGTTTTTCCAGCCATATTGGCACCGGTGATAAAACATACCGAAGGCTCAATGCGAATATCGATGGCCTGGTAGTTTCGTTTCTTTTGTGCCAATGCCGCCTGAATCTGGGGGTTAAACATCCCTTGATACCAGCTGTCTCCCTGGGTAAGAGAGGGCTTGCACATATTTAATTTTTTCGCCTGTAAGGCCTTTGCAACCACCACATCCAAATGGGCTACATTTTGCAGGGCTTCCTCCAGAATTATCTTTCTACTTTTAATTTTGGCACAGATCTCCTCACGAATAACAGCTTCCACTTCCTGGGAGCGATTAAACAGTTGCTCCAATTGCTGCTTCAGCTCAGCATCCTCCGGCTGATCAATGAGTGCTTTCTTGCAGCTTTTCATCTCTTTTCTCAGCCCGGCCAATTCTTCCGAATAGCTATCGTAAATATAGAAGGACGGAATACGGTTGCCCTGAGGGTCCAAAATATCAATCAATTCGTTTAGGTCGGGAATTTCGATGATCTCGTTTCCCCTCTCCCGCTGCAGCTGACCAATCTCCTGCGCAACAATTGCAAAAGACTTGATCTCGAACAATTCCACATCGTCCAAAACCAGGTTGCTCTTCACATTGTTCACGCTTCCGCGGATATCGCGCAGTTGCATCAATTTTATCTGAACTTTGGTAATAAAGTCCGACTGGGTATGGTTCTCCAACAAACCAAACACCTTCTCCACCAACTTCAACTCCATTTCGATGGCCAATGCATCGTGGAGCATAGCAGAGTCAAGCAGAAATCTTTTCCCCAGAGGGGACTGCAGGTCCAAATTCTCGACCAGGTAACGCAGACTACTTACTTGAGGTATTATAGTTCGTAATAACATTCTACAATTTTTTAACATCATAAACGGGCAAATTCAGCTTACTTTCCAAAGCCTTCTTCAACTCGTCCGAATTCAAATGATAACCATCTGGTGAAACCGGATTGATGGTTATCGCAATCAACTGTGTTTTCTGCAACACCTTCATTTTTCCGCCTCGTTTCTGGAAAGCATAAAAGGTATCAGGTGATACAAAAATGCGGGTAAAATCCCGTACTATCAATTCTATTTCCCCGATTTGCTTCTGAGCTTTCAGAAAATTCAGAAACTTGTCGGTTACGGCCCCATTGGCAAAGAATCGGTTGCCATGTTGAAAGAGCCGGTCTTTGGCCTTGTCGATCAGCAGAACCGAATCGATCTTTAAATCGAAAAGCTTCCCCTCCGGATCAATGGCCCAAATGCCATTCTCAATGGGCATCAATTTGTCTCTGATCTCATCCTCCACCTGGGGAAGATTAATCAGGTCGTACGTGTACTGAGTTTGAAATACCAATTGAGGAATGTTAGCGGAAAGGGCCGCCCCTGTAGCCAATATCATGGCATCGGTTACAGCAGGCGATCCTAAACTTTTCCTCGAGAGTGCCCCGTCAACAATGGTCAAATCCACATCGAATTTCTCCATTTCCCCGATCAATTCCTTGAGGGCTCTGTTGTTTGCGGGCCCCGAAATCATCGCTTTGTCGGTACTGATGGCCCGGGCGGTCACCAGTCTTCCCAAACAGGTTGACTGGGTACTCACGTCCAGTACTTCGGACACCAACTTGCGATCTTTGTAGTATAGCTCGGGGGTTACGAAAACCATCCCTTCGTACACATCAATTTCGGGCTTGTGCGTTTGCTTGACCTGATCGCGGTTTTCACCATCGATACCAATGGAAGTCAGAGCGATTCGTTTAGGGCCGTCCTTCATACGCGACAGCACATAGTTCAAACACTCCGTCTTCCCGGTGTTTTTCTCAAGTCCAACAATCGAAAGACTCCTGTATTTCTCTATCTTCTTAATGAAGGGCATCTTCCTTTTTATTCCGTTCTTTTCTTGCCAAATGTTCTGGTTCCAGAGCAAGTCTTTCCCCTTTCAACAAAGAAGCAACACCTTCAGGATGGTTCTCCACCAAACAATCAGGACATTGACAATTATCTTCGTAATGCTTAGGCTCGGTATAGGTAGTAATTACCCCTTCGAAGTTACGAAGCACCACTTTATTTGGGCTTTGAGAAACAACGTACTGAGGCATTACAGGAGTTTTACCTCCTCCACCTGGAGCATCCACTACAAAAGTAGGAACTGCAAAACCAGAGGTATGTCCTCTCAAGTTCTCAATAATCTCGATCCCTTTTGAAACAGGAGTTCTGAAGTGCTCCAATCCCATTGAAAGGTCACACTGGTAGATATAGTATGGACGAACACGATTCAACACCAAGTTGTGAACCAATTTCTTCATCACATGTACACAGTCGTTCACACCTCTCAACAATACCGATTGGTTTCCCAAAGGCACACCTGCATCAGCCAAACGAGCCAAAGCCAATTTCGCTTCCTCGGTAATCTCATCGGAGTGATTGAAGTGAGTGTTCAACCATACTGGATGGTACTTCTTCAACATATTCACCAAATCCTCGGTAATACGTTGTGGCAACACAACAGGAGTACGAGAACCGATACGAATAATCTCTACGTGAGGAATTGCACGCAGTTTTTTGATGATGTACTCCAATCTGTCATCGCTTACCAAAAGAGCATCACCACCCGAAAGTACAACGTCGCGTACCTGAGGAGTATTTGCAATGTACTCAATTGCTTTTTCGATGTTGTCCTGTGGTGTAGCTGCATCAGACTGACCTGCAAAACGACGGCGGGTACAGTGACGACAGTACATAGAGCACATATCTGTGATCAGGAACAATACACGATCCGGATAACGGTGAGTCAATCCGGGAACAGGAGAGTCACCATCCTCGTGCAAAGGATCCAAAAGATCCGCATCAGCCTTGTGTACCTCATGAGCAGTAGGAATCGCCTGCTTACGAACCGGACAATTTGGATTGTCGGGATCGATCAGGGTCAGGTAGTAAGGAGTGATGGCCATACGAAGTGTAGCCAACGACTTACGAACACCTTCTTCCTCTTCAGCGGTAAGCTGAATGTACTTCTTTAAATCTTCTAAGGTCTCGATTCTGTTACGAACCTGCCATTTCCAATCATTCCAATTTTCTTCTGATACCTCAGGAAAAAATTTCATTCTACGACTTGCTGCAGTACTCTTAAACATAAAGCTTTTCGAATAATTCTCTAATACCTTCTGATTTTCTAATAATATCTAATGTCAAATCGGCGTGACCAATAGCATAACCGTTTCCAACGATCATATCTACGTCTTTTCCTACACCTTCGGCACCCAAAGCTGCCTTAGAGAAGGAAGTCGCCATAGAGAAGAAGTAAACACATCCTCTGTCTTTGGTAATCAGGATAGAAGTCATCTCAGTAGAAGCAACGTTCACGTTGTTGATTACAACATCACATCCCTCATCACCACAGATTTCGGTTACTTTTGTATAAATATCCATTACGTTGGTAGCATCACCTACAATAACGTCGGTTGCTACTCCAAGATCCTTGATACGCTGTGCATTCTCCTGCGAGTACTCCACAACAATCACTTTTCCGTTAGGACCTACTTTTTGCATCGCCTGGTAGCAGCAAAGTACACCTGACTTACCACCTCCACCGATGATACATACGGTGTCGCCTTCTTTCACCAAACGATCAACCTGAGCAGGAGCACCAGCAACATCCAAAGCAGCCAAAGCCAGTTTTTCCGGTATATCGTTAGGAAGAACTGCATACAATCCACTTTCGAAAAGAATTGCCTGAGCGTCTGCATCTACCTGATCGTTGGAAAGATTGATATTCTTAATCTTGTTGATCTTCAAAGGAGTCAATGACAAAGAAACCAAAGTAGCAATCTTGTCACCCACCTTCAAGTTCTGGTTCGGGAAATTAGGACCAACTTCCTTAACGGTACCAATCAACATACCACCTGAACCGGTAACTGGGTTTTGCATTTTACCACGCTCTCCAACGATAGAAAGAATCATCTCTTCCATCTTCGCTGTATCAGCATCGCAAGCACCCTTAATTTGGGTAAAACTTGCAGAGTCAATGTTCAAAGTTTGTACATCGATCAATACTTCGTTATCGTAGATCGACATTGTATTATCCAGCTTTTGGGCTGGTTGTGGAAGGGTGCCTTTTGGCTCCAGCACCCTGTGAGTTCCGTATTTGTTTCCTTTTTCCATTTCTATATACTAAATCTGTTGGCTATCAGCTATTGGCTATTAACTGTTTCTCATCCTGAGAATCGCTAACAGCCAAAGGCCACCGGCCAAAAGCATCTTTTACTTCGCTTTCAATCCTAAAATTTCTCTTGCTTCGGCTGGAGTAGCAATCTCACGACCAAATTCCTTGGCCAAACGAACTACTTTCTCTACCAACTCACCATTGGATTTTGTTGGAACACCTTTAGCAATCATCGTATTGTCTTCCAAGCCAACGCGAACGTGACCTCCGTCGATAATAGCAGCTGCTGCCAGAGGGAATTCGAAACGACCAACACCTGCAACAGTGTAAGTAGCATCGGCAGGAATGCTGTTACGCAAGAAAACAAAGTCTCTTAAAGTTCCGGAGATTCCTCCGTTTACACCCATTACAAAATCGAAGTGCATTGGAGCTTTGATAAATCCTTTCTTGTGAAGACGAAGCGCCATATCAATCATCGACTTATCGAAAACTTCCAACTCAGGCTTAATGCCTCTTTCGATCATCTTCTCCCCGAAATACTTGATCGTGTTTTCAGTGTTCTCAAACACCTCATCACCACCAAAATTCAAGGTACCACAATCCAAAGTTGCCATTTCAGGATTCAACTCAGTAGGCTGCAATCTTTCATCGTTGGTCATACCAACGGCACCTCCGGTAGAAGGCTGAATGATTACATCCGGATACTTGGCATGAATAGCATCCATCACCATTTTGAAACGATTCTTGTCCTGAGTAGGAGTTCCATCGTCTTCTCTTACGTGAAGGTGAATAATACTTGCACCCGCTTCGTAGGCCAAACCAGCCTCACGCACACATTCTTCAACGGTATAGGGTACAGCAGGATTATGCTCTTTTGTAACCTCTGCTCCAGAGATTGCAGCTGTGATTATTAGTTTTTCCATAGGGCTATATTATTTGTTTCGTTGACAATCTTTTGGAGTCACACAAGTACCGGTAGCACGGCAAACCACGATAGGCTCTTCCAGTACATCAGCAGCAGAATCTGAAATATCAGTACGAGGAACGATTACTTTACGAGCTTCGAAAGACATCTTACGACTGGTATTTCCTTCGTGGATGATCTCCCCAACTGCCTCGATATAATCTCCGGCATAAACAGGAGCCATAAATTCAACCATATCGTAGGCTTTAAATAATCCTTCGTCTCCGTCCAAACGAATCAACAGTTCGGTTGCAACATCACCAAACAGCTGAAGCATTTTAGCGCCATCTACCAGGTTACCACCATAATGAGCGTCGTGTGAGCTCATGCGTACTCGAATAATAGCCTTTTCCATAGTATTTTTAATATTAGTTGTTGTTTACAATAAAATCGACAAAAATGGAAGGAGTTTTAATCTCTTCCGGTCTCAATGATCCAGCTTCTACCATCTTCTCCGCCTCAACAATCACAACATCCGCTGCAGTAGCCATCAAAGGGTTAAAGTTTTGTGTGGTCCCTTTGTATACCAAGTTCCCGTGAGCATCACTAATGCTGGCACCCAAAACAGCAACATCTGCACGCAATGGTTTTTCCAGCAAAAACTCTTTCCCATCAACATTAATAATCTCCTTGCCTTCGGCAACCATCGTTCCTAGACCGGTAGGAGTCAAAACTCCACCAAGACCTGCCCCGGCAGCACGAACTCTCTCAGCCAAAGTTCCCTGAGGACTGAATTCCACTTCCAATTCCTTACTGTTCATCTGCTCAATGGTAGCTGAATTGGTACCAATGTGTGAGGTAATTACCTTTTTCACCTGCTTGTTGGCAATCAATTTCCCCAATCCTTTATCGGCAAACGAAGTATCGTTACAAATCATTGTTAAATTCTTAACACCGGAAGCAGCAATACCATCAACGATTTCATTGGCACCTCCAACTGAAAGAAAGCCACCCAGCATGATGGTCATTCCATCCTGAATTTTGGCTACAGCCTCTTCTATTGAGATTATCTTGTTCATCACAAAACTTGTTTAAGATTATTTGCAAAGCTTTTCTATACAAACATTTACAAAACACCTCCGTAAATGTGGAAGCAAAGTTAAATTTTATTTCGTCCCATAAAAATTCCCCAACAGCCCTGCTCCAATGAGATGAAAAAAAGTCAAGCTCAACTAAACACATAATTATTCTAAATAATGGCTTTTCGCCATCAAAAACCATTAGAAAATCCCCATATTTGTTAATTCCTAAACAAACCTGTTAAATTTTCACACCTCCAGTTGAAAGAAATACGAAAATTCAAGCTCTACAACACTTCGAAAACGATGTCGGAAACATAAATTTCCTGCTTAAAAACACATTTTGAACTTTAATTTTTAAGCATTCTAAAGAAGATTAAGTGCCCTATTTGTGATTTGTTGAATTTTAAACAAACCAAAACAAAGGAACAATGGGATATTCCAGAACGTTGGATGAGAAAAACAAAATTCTTAACTTCGTCGTTTTGTAAGCACAAAATTTCTATCATTCAAATTCTTCTTATAAGATTTTAACATCATCTACCCATAGCATTCAACTAACGTGAAAAACAACACAACCACCGAACAATACAGCAACTCACTGCTTTTCGAGAGAATCATTGAAAACCTTGTAAAATCAGGGCTTACTAAAGAACAAATTACAAGAAAGCACACTTCCGTGTTTGATGAATTCCACATAAGAGGGCGTGAAGTAACGGTTGAGTTACTAAATTCTTTACAACTTAATCAATCGCATAAAGTTCTGGACGTGGGCTGCGGTTTGGGTGGTCCTTGTCGCATGATCGCAGAAACCTACGATTGCAAGGTGGTTGGACTTGATCTAACAGCCGAATACATTCGAACTGCTCAGATGCTTTCGGAATTGCTACACCTGGATAGCCACACGCAGTTTCTTCAAGGAGATGCATTGATGCTCCCTTTTGAATCAAAATCCTTTGACCTTGTTTTCACCCAGCATGTACAAATGAACATAGAAGACAAAGCGCAGTTCTACTCTGAAATCAACAGAGTACTGAAGCCCGGTGGTAAATTCATATACTACGATGTATTCTGCAATGGCAATCACCCCCTCCCCTACCCTCTTCCCTGGGCTAATAAAAAAAGCCTGAGTTTCCTTATCAACTCAACTGAAAAAGATGAGTATCTGATTGGATTGGGCATGAATGAGATCACAACAACCAACCAATCAGAAAAAGGTTCTAAATTCATGAATGCCTTTCTTGAAAAAGCAGAAAAAAAACCGACTCTCCTGTCGGGGCAGAAATTACTTATGGGCGACAACACAGAAGAAAAGTTACTCAACATTCAGAAATGCCTTACAGAGAACAGAATTGTTTTGCAGAGTGGAATCTGGGAAAAATAAAGATGGCAGACCGTAACACTATATGAAGGCAAATAAACAACAGCAAATATCAACTCCACTACCAAACGACACAAAGCCCCTAGACCTCAGATTCTTTTCCAACACAATTCCTTTATAAAAACAGTCCCTCCTCACAACACGACTAATCGTTTGGTGTAGGATTTATTGCCATACTTAATTTTTAGAATATACACTCCATTCGTATATCCTTTCAGATCGATTACACACAAATTTTTCATTAGTTTACGTTTAGAAACCAACACCCCCTTGGTATCAATAATGGATATGGTAAAACCTTCTACCTCAGAATCAAGAATTTGAATGGTAAAAGAATTTTTTGCCGGGTTAGGATAAATTCTAACGGGATCATCCTTATTGTCAACGGGCAGACCTCCTCCTGTATTGGAGGAATGAGCCAAAACTATTGTATGAGAACCACCTCCTAATGCTATTTGCGCTTCCAGAATACCATCGGAATTGGCCTGAAGGGTACTAACCAACTGTTCATCCAGCAAAAGATCATAGTAAACACCAGCCATCAAGTCACAGGCCATTAAATAGACACTCCTTCCCCCCTTTACATTATTCACCTCATGCCCGTCCGTTGCAATTTCACCTTTCGAATCGAACAAATAAAGCTGATTGTCCCAATCCACTCCTACACTGTTCCCCGATTGCAACACCACCCCTCCCGGAACGGATGGCTTTTGATTGTCGCCTATTTTAAGCGTATGCAAAAAAATCAAACTATCAACAATTTCTTCCGGCTGCACCTCAATACGCCAGAATCCCGGATGCACATTTTCGAAATTCGGACTTCCATCCGGAGGATAATTTTGCCCATCCACCCAATATTCGTACGCCTCTCCTCCCACAAGAGTCACTTTGGAATTTCCAGGCAGAAGCGTCCGGATGGCCAGATTTCCTTCGCCATTGGTGAGGGTATAATCAGTTCCGTCATAGGTTTCGATATGACCGGCCACCGTAGTTTGGATTCTTTTCCCTGAGATAACCGGGCGATTCACAAAATGATTGATCCATTTGGCATCCCGCTGCCGGGTTTCTGTATTCTTAAGATGAAGATGATCCAGCACAATCACCCGATCGGGTTTGTGAAAGAACAATCGCCTCACAAAACGATCCAGCTTCTCCTGGTTATAGGAGAGACCCGCATCAGCAACACTGTAACTGTAATGATCCGATTCAGAATACTGGATCCACTTCCCCCTTTGGAAATCCGCTTCAAATATATCTTCGAAATTCTCAAGAGGTTCTGATTCGATCTGTCCTCCATCATTAGAAACCCTGCTACCAAAATTGAAAAAGCTCTCGGAAGCATCGAAAACACAAACCGAATTGTGAGCAATTGTTCGGGAGTAGTAATTGTTAAAATGAGAGGACCCTGTATTGTCGTAATACCCTGCATCAACCACCAAGGGCTTGTGCCGGTATATGGAAAAGGTATTATTATCACGATGCTCATGGGCAGCCCGTTTGGATGGTGCGTTGTAAAACCATACCATCGTTGAAGATTCATCCCAGGAGGTTCGGCTCACAGATACCCCCACCTTGTCTGACCACCAGTTCAAAGGCGGTTGGGGATGGCTAACCTGAGGAACCGTAAAATCCATATACAACAGCTTCCTAAAAATCTTTGCCGTATTATCCAAATAGGCATCGGAAGTAAATTTCTGAACCAACCACTGGCTCCGATCATCTTTATAAACCGATGCATGACGATACATCACCCGATCGGCCTCCCTTAGTGTAATAATACCATCCCCCAGATGAATTGTATAATCATCAGGGCGAAAGAAATACCAATACTGGTTAATGGATTCCTTTACCCAAGGCAAATCCTCGTAATAATTTTTTCCAGTTGCATACAACATATTGTCAAAGAACTGGTACTGGTCGTACAGACTAAACATGGAATAAGTGGCCCCCCAGTTCCAACCGCCATCATCGTCCCGATAGTAGCCAAAAACAGGAAGAATCTGCTGATCCCACTTTTCCATTAACACCCCATACCAAATCTCCAACTGATTCTGCTCCTCCGAACTCAGACCATCCGCATAATACATAGCCAATACATTTTGCAAGGTTATCACACAATTGTATATATTATGGCTGGAAACATAGCTGGTTCCCGATTCCGAAAGGATATATTCATCCATGAAAATTTTATTCGTTCGATAAAGGGCCTTCGTCATACTTTGCCGTAAATCCAACGGAATCTCATCATGAGTCCAGTCCAGTAACAAGGCTCCAATATCAGAATATTCACGCAACAGAGACTCTTTGGTATAAATTGGGTACTGATCAAAATTCAATTGATTCATGAACTCCACCAGGCGGGAAACAATAAATTCACAACGTTTTCCAGCCAGGGGGTCGGTTTCCATCTGAAGCAGAAAAGCTGTCATGGTGGCTTGGACAACAGCATCTCCACTCTCCCAATCCCATGTCCATTGGGTAGAATCATCTCCTGCCAGGTAAAGTTTAGGATCAGTAATCCACAACAGATCATAATTTCCTTTGAATTTACTGTAGGTGTCTCCGCTTTCTCCTCCATTAATATTGGCTTTTAACCAATCGAGCCGATTCTGATCTATTTGAATCCGTGGACGCTCATTACGAATCTCGGGATAAGTCTGAGCCATTGTGAATCCAGCCACAAAATGCATAATCAGCAGACCAATCATCAACTTTATATTTGCATTCATAAATAAAACCTATTGGAAAATCGTATATAATTCAGGTAACAAAACAGGAATAATAAAGGGTAGGAACATAGCCCTCTTAATTTACGAATATTCTACGGAATTCACAGCCTTGAAAAAAACTTGAATGACACCGGAAAGGCTTCTTAACAGCACAAAAGCCCCCTTCCCTGAACTTATTAGGTCTTTTGTAAAAAGGTAAATCTTTCGAATTC
The DNA here is from genome assembly GCA_041725895.1 of Marinifilaceae bacterium. Lineage (GTDB taxonomy): Bacteria > Bacteroidota > Bacteroidia > Bacteroidales > Marinifilaceae > JBGRQA01. The sequence continues at coordinate 80,643 of JBGRQA010000021.1, read as the reverse complement.
AATTCTTCTTCCTCCTTCTTACATTTGTTCGTACCTTCGTATTAATTCATAAGCTTAAAAAACATAATCCTCCTTACAGACATGCACCTCAATTTCAAGACAAAACACAAAATACTTCTCAGCATCCTACTACTACTATTTGTTTTTCTCTTCTCTCTTTCGAGCCTTGTAAAATACCTGATCAATAAAAACGGGGAGGCATACAGCGGACGGAAAATCCAGCTGGAGGAGTTGCACTTCAATTTCCTAAAATTAAGCATCAAAGCAAAACAATTAACTGTTTACGAACAAAACGGACGAGACCGCTTTCTCTCGCTTGATGAACTATTTTTAGATTTTGAACCCTGGAGATTGCTTTCCAACGAATATGCTCTGTCCGAACTTCGCCTGATAGCTCCATACGTATCAGTCATCCAATCAGAAAATGGCTTCAATTTTGATGATCTAATGAAATCGGAAAATGCAGAACCTGAAATTCAAGACAGCATCCCGGTTGAGAAAAACGCACTTAAATTTTCCATCAAAAACATAAAGCTTGTAAACGGACAAGTGGAGTACCTCGATCAGGTGGTGAACAACCATATTGACATGAACAACCTAAACCTGAAGGTACCTGAAATCGCATGGAACAACGAAGAATCAAAGGTAGGGGTGGATTTCACGATAGGAAACAAAGGGCAAGTAGGACTAACCGCCAAGGTGGATCACACTAATGAAAGTTTCGAAATTGATGTTACAACCAAGGATATCAGTATTGATTTTGCGGGCAACTACCTGAAAGATTACCTGAACCTGAAAGCCATTCAGGGACTTTTCTCCTCAGAATTGAAACTGAAGGGAGACTTGAATCACGTGGCTGAAATCCTTGTAAAGGGAAGCACCGTTTTGAACGATTTCAAAATGACAGACACGAACAGCAAAGAACTGCTATACACCAAAACCTTTGAGGTCAACGTAGATTCCATAGACATGAAGAACAGCCATTTTGGTATTGGTAAAGTTCGTATTCACCAACCTATTGTTCATGTTGATCTTTTCGAAAAAACAACCAACTGGGAGCAATTTCTGGCCCCAACTCTCGAAACAGACACTACTTCTACAACAAATGACACCCTGAAGGAACCAAAAGTTGACACAATTTCTTCTCCAACTTATGCCGTTAAGGAAGTATTCCTGGAGGATGGCTCCGTTCTATTCGAAGACCATACGCTGAACCGCCCCTTCCGCTACGACCTGACTGCAATTAATACGACTGTGGAAAACATTACCGAAACATCCACAAACGTACCTGTAAACTGTAAGTTCAAACTGAACGGGAAGGGAGAATTCCATTCAGAAGGACGATTCAACATGCAACAGCCCTTTGATATGAACCTAAAGGGGCACATTAAAAACCTAAACCTACTGAGTTTTTCGCCCTATTCGGAATACCATATTGCGTCCCCAATCACCCAGGGAACCCTCCACTACAATTACAGCTTAAACATGACGCCCACCAGGCTGAAAAACGAAAACCAAATCAACATCAATGAATTGGAATTCGGCAAGCGCACTAAAGATAAAACAGCAGTAAAACTCCCGATTAAATTAGCCCTTTATGTAATCAAAGACAAAGACGATCGTATTGAGATTGATCTACCAGTTCGGGGCAACCCTTCAGAACCTGGCTTTCGTATGGGTCCCATCATCTGGAAAACTCTGTCTAAATTCATATTAAAAGCCGCCACACAACCTTTTGGAGCCCTTTCAAAATTGGTAGGTACAAACCCGGAAGAGATCGAAGCTCTGCCTTTTGAATATCTTCAGGATAGCCTTTCGAACAAACAAATCAGAATATTGGATAACATTGCTAAAATCCTAAAGAAGAAACCGGATCTGGTCTTCTCCTTCAGTCAGCACACCAATTACGAAAAGGAACGCAACCTGCTCGCTCAACACAAAGCATGGGCGCAGTTTCAGGCCCAGCGTCAGCCCAGTGCACCTGAGCTAAAATTCAGAACTGACAATAGCGAATTTCTGGTCTACCTATTGAACCAGTCCCAGGATTCTACTCAGCTTACCCCAGTCCAAAGATCCGTTCAAATAATAGGCCCCGCAGAACTGGATAAATCCATGAAGGAACTGATCCAAAAGCGAAACCTGATGGTGACCAACTACCTTCAAACCGCAAAACAGATCCCAACCGAAGCATTGAATGTAGAAACCTCTGATTTAAGAAATCTGCCGGAAGAACTGAAGCAAACCAAGTTTAAGATCGAGGTGTCAGTAAAGTAATTCCTACAGTTGGAGAAGTACTGGTAACCCCACCAAAAGTGGGGGCACCAGCCCATACCATTAAAACCAAAACTGCAACTCTTCCGGGACAAGACCCCACCTCTTCTTTCTGTCCCGGAGGGGTCAACCTATGTCCCGGAAATCAATTGATCTGTCCCGAAAAATCTCTTCCTATGTCCCGGAAAGGCCATATTGTATCCCGGAACCATAAGCTTCTGTCCCGAAATACAGCCCTCTGGTCCCGGAGTATACTTTCTAATACAACCTGACAGATTAATCCTAAAATATTAGGAACAAATTTGCAATTTAGACTGAACCCTCTATCTTTGTTTCGTATTTTTACGAAACACAAAATGAATAAAGAAATCAAAAACGAGCCCTATTCAGAACAAGCCGTAAAACTGGCCCGCTTTGCCAAGGCCATGTCCCATCCGGCACGTATCTACATTCTGGAATTGCTGTCGAAACAAAGCTGCTGCTACAGCGGAGATTTAGCAGAGGAGCTGCCCATTGCCCGCTCCACCCTGTCGCAACACCTAAAAGAACTGAAGAGTGCCGGCTTGATTCAGGGCGAGATCAATCCTCCAAAAATCAAGTACTGTCTGAATCGTGAGAATTGGGCATTGGCGAAACAATTTTTTGGAGAACTCTTAGAAAAGTAAAAAATTTGAAATCATAGTTCGTATTTCTACGAAAAACAAACTATCGATCTTTGTACATTAAATAGAGCAATAGGAAGAGCCTAAAAAAGATCAATAATACTAACAAATAAAATTCAATAAAATGGAAATTAAAGTACTAGGCCCAGGATGTAAGAAGTGCAAAACCTTACAGGAAGCTACCACAAAAGCAGTAGAAGAATTAGGCATTACAGCCGAAGTAACCAAAGTGGATGATATGCTGAAGATCTTGTCCTACGGAGTGATGTCGACCCCAGCTCTGGTAATCAACGAAAAAGTTGTGGTAAGTGGAAGAGTACCATCACTAAGTGAAATCAAGGAATTCATTGAAAAAGCATAGTTAAAAACACACCCCCTAAAAAATAACAGATATGAAATACTTAGCAATTGCCGGTTTTTTCGCCTTAAGCTTAAGCCTGGGCGCCTGCCAATCCAAAGCAAACAAAGCCAAAAAAGAAACCACTCAGGTTGAAAAAACAACAGCATGCAGCAATGCTTGCAACAAATGTTCTCATTCATCAGAAACAAAAATCACCTCCAACACGCAAGAGACTGCAGGAGTATACTACTTCCACGGAGACAGAAGATGCAAAACCTGTAAAGCTGTTGGAGCAAAAGCAAAAGAGGTAGCCGAAAGATTAGATGTAAAATTCTTTGACATCAACTTCGACCAGGAAGAAAACAAAGCCATTGCTAAAGAATTTCAGGCTAGTAGCTCGGGATTGTACATCAAAAGTGCCAAATCAGGGAAAATTGAGGACCTTACAACTTTCGCCTTCCGTAATGCTATTAACGATACTCCGGCCTACGTTTCAAAACTGGAAAACGTGATTAAAGCGGAATTGTAAACTAATAATCACCAAAGAACCCACGGCCAGTAAGATCGATTGAAAGTCAGCCTTCGATCTTGCTGTCCTCCAGAAGCCTTCGTATTATGGAATACCTAGATCAACTACTATCCCAAAGCAGCATCCCCCTCCTTTCTGCCTTTCTTTTGGGGCTAATGACGGCGATCAGTCCCTGCCCATTAGCCACAAACATCACTGCAACTGCTTACATCAGTAAAAACCTGGGCAACAAGAGAAAGATTTTTATTAACGGACTGGTTTACACCCTGGGGCGAGCCATAAGTTATACTACACTGGGAGTTCTTCTCTTTTTGGGAGCCAGCAAATTCGACATATCAAGCTTTTTCAACACTTACGGAGAAAGACTGTTGGGGCCAATTCTAATTGTAATCGGAATTTTCATGCTCGATTTAATCTCCATCAACTTTCCAGGTCTTGGAAAACTAACCGAGAAACTAAACGGAGAGAAAATAAGGGGTAAGTATTGGGGCGCATTACTAATGGGAATGATATTTGCTCTGGCATTTTGCCCCTATAGTGGAGTCCTGTATTTCGGAATGCTAATTCCCCTAACCATTTCGCAAGCAGACGGTCTGCTCCTTCCAATTGTATTTGCAATTGCAACTGGATTGCCCGTTATCATCATTGCCTATTTATTAGCTTTTACCCTATCCGGAGTTGGTAATTTTTACAACAAGGTTAAAAGTTTTGAGTTCTGGTTCCGGAAAGTGGCTGCAGTCATCTTCATTCTTGCCGGGCTCTACTTTTCATACATCTTTTTTATTGCTTAAAAGATTTCTACAATCATGATTAAATCACTTCAAATTACAAACAGAAAGCAACCCATCTGGATTCTGCTTCTACTACCCGTATGGTACCTATTGTACACCAATCTGCAAAATATTTCAGATTTTATTATCGACACCGTCTTCCAAATGCAGAAAGGAACGCACCTAACCGAAACCATTCGTTTCTTTATTTTTGAGGTTCCAAAGGTACTCCTGCTTCTGGTACTCATCATTTTTGGAGTAGGGGTCATCCGCAGCTATTTTTCCCCCGAAAAGACCCGAAAGGCACTGGCCGGAAAATCTACATTTGCAGGAAATATAATGGCTGCTTTTCTGGGTGTACTAACCCCATTCTGCTCCTGTTCTGCAATTCCTCTTTTCCTGGGATTTGTTGAGGCTGGCGTTCCTTTGGGAGTCACCTTCAGCTTTTTGATTGCAGCCCCAATGGTGAACGAAATTGCACTAATCATGCTGGTTGGCCTTTTTGGATGGAAAACTGCGATTATTTATTCCCTTACAGGCTTACTAATTGCCATTTTTGCCGGCTGGCTGATTGGAGTCCTAAAGCTTGAGAAATACATACAAGACTGGGTGTTCGAAGTAAAAACGGGACAAACTGATACCGACACTACCAAGATCCCTTTCTCCGAGCGTATTAAAGTTGGTGTGGAAACCGTAAAAGAAATTGTTGGAAAAATTTGGTTGTACATAGTTGCCGGTGTTGCCATCGGAGCTGCTGCTCATGGCTATGTTCCGGAAGACTTCATGGCCAATTTGATGGGAAAATCCGTATGGTACTCGGTTCCCCTATCAATTTTAATCGGTGTTCCGATGTATTCCAATGCCGCAGGAATTATCCCTATTGTAAGTGTTTTGATTGAAAAAGGAGCCTCTCTGGGTACTGCTCTAGCCTTTATGATGAGCGTAATTGGTTTGTCTCTTCCAGAGATTATCATTCTGAAAAAAGTGCTGAAAACACCTTTAATTCTGGCTTTCATCGCCATAGTAGCTTCAGGTATTCTCTGCGTTGGTTTTATCTTTAATGTGATTTACTAAAAACTGATACAAGCAAAATAATCCATAACAAGTTAGCCGGGATAAGATAGTTCCATAAAGTAGCTTATCTCCCTTGCTACTTGTTACTACTTTTGTATATTGATTGCAAATAACGAGAAATGCTCAAGGATGCAGCAAATAAAAAAATCACACCACCTATCGTCCTATTCGATGGGGTTTGCAATTTTTGTGAGAAGTCAGTACAATTTATCCTCCGCAGAGAACGAAGCACTACAATTCGATTTGCCGCCTTGCAATCGGCCCGGGGACAAGAGCTACTTAAAGCTCATAATATGCAGTCAAATGGGCTAAAAAGCCTTGTGTTTATCGAAAACGGACAAGCTTACATACTTTCTACCGCTGCACTTCGAATCTGCAATTACCTTAAATTTCCCTGGAACCTTTGCAGTAGTTTTCTACTCCTCCCCTCCAGCTTTAGGGATTCCATGTACAATTTCATTGCAAACAACAGGTACAAATGGTTCGGACGCAAGGAGCAATGCATGGTACCGAGAGAGGAATGGAAGAATCGATTTTTAGAGTAACTCAAAACTATTTTGCAAGCAACCCTCTCCTTCTTAATTAAAAAAACAAGACATTCAATCCAAACATTACAGAATGGCTGCTGGTTTTTCAACCTCATTAATTGGCGCCAAAACCATAACACAAAAAAGCCGGAGTTTCGATTGAAGCTCCGGCTGAAATCTTATAGCATAACGTGTTTTAGTCACCAAAACAGATGCCAACCCCTTTTGCGGTTTTCACCAGATTACTCTTTGGATCCACCAGGTTCTGCTGACCAATGGCCTCTGGAAGTGGTACAGCAACAACTTCAGGATGACGATAAGCCACCATATGACCAAATTTGCCTTCCAATACCATTTCGAAAGCCTTCACACCAAATTGTGTAGCCAATACACGATCGTAAGCAATTGGAATACCTCCACGCTGCAAGTGCCCCAGAACAGTGGTACGGATATCTGCTTCGACTCCTGCTTCCTTCAATTCAGCAGCCAAACGATCGGCAGCGCCACTTAGCTTTAGGTTTGGATTTCCAACCTCTTCACTTTCTGCAGCAAGAGCTTCTCCTCCTTTAGGCATTGCACCTTCTGCAACTACGATAATCCCAAAACCTTTTCCTTTCAGGAAGCGCGAATCCAATTTCTCCTTCACCTTTTTGATATCGTAAGGAATCTCAGGAATCAGGCACACCTCAGCACCACCACCAACAGCAGCACTCAATCCAATCCATCCTGCATCACGTCCCATCACTTCCAAAATCAGAATACGGTTGTGACTTGCAGCAGTTGTTTTCAACTTATCTACAGCCTCAGTTGAAATTTGAACTGCGGTTTGATAACCAAAAGTAAAATCGGTTGCGGAAAGATCATTATCAATGGTTTTAGGCACACCGATAATATTCAATCCTTTTTCGTAAAGAGCCTGAGAGATTTTTTGGGAACCATCACCACCAATACTGATAACCGCATCAATTCCCAGGTATTGCAATTTGCGAATCATTTCATCAGAGCGATCTGCTGAACCCCATGTACCATCTTTCTTTTTAATGGGCCAAGCAAAAGGACCTCCTTTGGTTGTGGTCCCAATAATGGTTCCTCCCTGGTAGTGAATTCCTTTAACTGCATTATCGTCCAATATACGTATTTCGGTAGGTTCCTTTAAGATTCCGTCAAAAGATTGAATGCTACCCACTACTTCCCAATCTTTTTCCTGGGCAGCGCGTTTTACAATCGCCCGAATAACAGCATTCAATCCGGGACAATCACCACCTCCTGTTGCAACTAAAACTCTTTTCATAATTGTTAATTTTTTATTTCAATCAAATTACTTGGCTAGCTGACGCTAAAATAAAAATATTTTTTAGACCATTTACAAAAGATTTCATATTCAGGATATTGCAATCGTTTCCGAAATGTTTTTTAAAATGAATTTGAATTGCTTAATTTTGATTAACTGTAATTTAAAACAAAAGTAATGGGAATCAAATTATTTCGGGGAGATATTACACAATTAGCCGTAGATGCTATTGTTAATGCAGCCAATTCCACACTATTAGGTGGAGGTGGTGTAGATGGAGCCATTCATCGGAAGGCAGGGGCTGAATTACTGGAAGAGTGCAGAAATCTGCATGGATGCCCTACCGGAGAAGCAAAAATCACTAAAGGATACCGATTGCCCGCGCAATTCGTTATCCATACCGTAGGGCCCATTTGGAAGGGAGGAGATAAAAACGAAGCCGCCCTTCTGGCCAGCTGCTACACCAAAAGTCTGGAACTTGCCGCTCAAAATGAACTTAAGAGCATAGCTTTTCCCAACATCAGCACAGGAGTTTATGGTTACCCCAAAAAGGAAGCCGCTAAAATTGCAATTCGGAGCGTTAAAAATTACCTTAAACAAAATCCTGCATTAGAGGTAACCTTCTGTGTGTTTGATGCCGAAAATTTCGAAATCTACCAGAACCTACTCTAGGGCGTTTCTTCGATTTCGCTTACCATATCATATTCCCAGCGGGATAGCTTACCCCAATTTAGCATTTGATCAAATCCCTGCTTCTCCAGGTATTCGATCACCTGCTGGGTTTTGTAACTCAATTCGCAATAAAGAATCAATTTTTTATCCATGGGGATATGCATCGCCCACTCCTCTACCCTATCGAAGGGGAAATTCCGGGCACAGGGCAAATGTCCATCCTCATAGTAGATTTCTTCCCGAACATCAATAAGCCATATATCTTCGGGAAGATTTTCAAGTAAATCCCTCAGAACTCCCGGCTTAAGATACTTCTTCAGACTTTTCCCTTTAACCGAAGTATAACCAGCACAATCATGGGATTTGATAAAATACCAATAAACACCAAAAAGCAATGCGAATATGGACCCTATGATTAAATATTTATCCAATAGAAATAGTTGTTAAATTTTGCTCAAAATAGTAAAATATAACTTCCCGGAATCAAATCTATCCTACCATTCAAAAAAAAATCTCCCAAAAGGGAGATTCTGTATTTCAAAGTACGATAAAAACTATCGCTTCATTGTAGCAATAAAAGTATTTTCATCCAGGAAGAAATCCAAAGCATCATTCACAGAAGGAACAATTACATCCACATGATCAATTATATCTTTATGAATCCCTTCAGCCTGCAAAGTAGCTACGGAAACAATGGATTGTACAAACAGACCGATATCAATACGAGCATTACCGATAGCTGCAACATTCTGACTTCCCAAAGAAAGCAAAATATCTTCCTTCTCACGGGAGTTAGCTGCTTCATAGTATGATATCCCACTTGACTGGGCCAAATCACGAGCATTTCCTCTCTGATCGGAAGAAATCATCACCACATTCACTCCCAAAGATTGCAGATGGTGTACCTTTTCAATCACTCCTGGCACAATCTCTCCCTTCACAGTCATTGTTCCATTGGAATCTACAACCAATGTATCAATCATGATTGGCCCTACACCCGGCACATTATAATTCAAACTCATACGCTAATTATTTAAATTTGACTCTTCCAAAATAGTAATTAATTTATGATTAACGGAACTCCTCAAAAGGTTTAAAAACATATCTTCGCTAAAATTGATAGGTTACCCCCACTGCAAGATTTTCCTTAAACTGAACTTTCGAGCCCGTATCATCATCCGATATCAAATGGGTGGAAATTTTCGTATTAATATACTGATTTACCTGTAGAACTAAATTCAATTCCCAGTTAATATCAATGTTTTTAGGCTTATTGGCATAACTGGAATAAAGTTCTACCTTGTTATCCAAAACAATATCCGGAGTAATGGTCCACTTGTGCAGAAGTTTCACATAAAAACCTGTTTCCTTTTTGGTCCTACTATCCGGGTCAATACCGTATTTTGTCTGATCAATCTGTGTTGTATCCTTTACATAGGTCCATTTACCAGTAACAGGAGATAGAAATACGGAAAGTTCATCTTTGGGTTTGTAATCCATACCGAGAGAAAAGAGGAAATAGGCGGGAGCCATAAAGCTGGAAACCAAGACCTCGTCATCATCCGGATATTCATAACCACGAAACATCTGAGTTTTCATATTGAACATAGCGGAGTAGAACCAATTGTCCACTGCCTTCTGACCATATTTGGTATTAAGTTCCAATTTATCCTCATTCTTTCGAAAACCATTTTCACCTGTTTTCAAAACCCCGTATTTTATATCCAGAGTGTTATCCCACTGTGTATTGCCCTTCTTGTATTTGGCGAACATATTTACAGTAGCCAAAGCCGAAACGGAACTTTCGCCCCCTTCCGCCCAGTTGCTCACATGCCCCTGGTTCAAGGCCAAACCAGTTACGGAACCTACTTTCCATATTTCATGAAGTCGTTCCCGTTTCATAATATTCGCTAATTGATAATCTTCTTCAGAAATCTTTTCCTCCAGCTTTACCCGAGTCCCCCGTTTACGGGTCCTTTGCACCGACTCTTGGTAAACGTCGTCGTCCACCAGAATGCGTAAAGAGCGATGCGGAGCATTCTGCACCCAAATTCCGATAGAATCACGCTTGCTCTTTTTCAACCAGAATCGCTTGTAAGTTCTTCTACCATTATTCACCCAAAATCCAAGCGAATCATTCATGAAATTCTTCAGTCCCACATGAACCGAATCACGGCTGATCTCCCGCAACCATTGATTTACAGAATCATTCTCGATGTAGTTGTACATTAAATTCAGCGCTTCCTCCTGCCATTCGGCATCCGACTCCTCTGGCGTTACTTCCGGATCGTAACTCAAAAGACTATCAGTTTCAATCTTCCGTTTCACAATCCGAAGGGCTGCATCCGTTTGGTGCTGTCTCGAAATGTAGTCTTTCAGGTAATTTACCATCGATCGAACACTATCATTTTTTGCATAGTTCAAAAGAATCCGAACAGCCTGTTGCAATGAATCCTGCACATGTCCATTTTGAGGATAATCTTCTTCCAGACTTCGCACAGTATACCGTAAACCAACGTTATCAATTCCTTCAAGCGGATCTGCAATCTTTGGCAAAATCGTATCTGCTTTTAAATACTTCTCCAAATCAGAAGGAGTATGTTGCAACTGCTTTTGAAGTGGACTGAAGGAATTTAACAAAGGAATATAGTTTATGCTATCCTTTACTGGTAATTCCTGCTGTTGGGTTTGTGCTTTCGAGAAAAGCGGAATTAAAAAAACTGCCAAAGCAGCAAAAAATCTAATCATGGGGCGTTTACAGAAAAAATTACAAAGTCAAATGTGCGAAGGAAAAAATAGTTGAATTGTCTCCTTTCAGAAAAAACAATACTATCCTTCCAAGCCATGGAACTTTCAAATATCGTTCCATCGGAATCGCACACCAACAAAAATGAGAAATAAATTATTCTTTAAAAAAAGATTGACCCAAAAAAACAACGGAATCGTTTGCAAAACGGGGATTTCGGAAGATTTATTTCACTGGAATCACAAAAAAAATCAAACCGCATTTTTTGTTTCATTCGAAAAAAGTTTATTTTTGAACAACATCAAAACAAAAAGAATGACAACTATGTACAAGCTTCCGCTGCTTACACATAAAATCTACCTCAACATCAAAAACAGAGACGAATTTCACGCTGCCTAAATTCGTCAGGACTTTCTATCTCCTGCATTCATTCACTTGTTAATTATAGATCACACCAGCAATGGGATTATTGCATCCTGTTGCCAAACAAATAACACCCCTAGTTCGATAAAATCAATTTAGCTTGGGAGACTGCAAATCAACGCCCTACGCATTCCATTCGAGCAACTACCCCTAAATAGCCTGTTGCTTTAATGGAACCTGTACACAGATGATTTTTGTCTTCGTATACACTAAAAAAAACAATTTCGAACTAACATTTACATTAATCTAATAAGCCATATATTATGGAATTACCATTCGCTGAATCATTTAAAATTAAGATGGTTGAAACCATCCGCAAAAGTACCCGTGAAGAAAGAGAACAATGGTTGAAAGAAGCCAACTACAATCTATTCAACCTCAAGAGCGATCACGTATTTATTGATTTACTGACTGATTCCGGAACCGGAGCCATGAGCGACAAGCAATGGTCTGCACTAATGGAGGGAGATGAAAGCTATGCAGGTGCCCGCTCCTACTATCGCATGAAAGAAGCCATCCAGAATATTCTTGGATTCGAATATTTTCTTCCAACACACCAGGGGCGTGCTGCTGAGAACGTACTTCACAGCTGTCTGGTAAAAGAAGGGGATATTGTTCCCGGCAACTCCCACTTCGATACAACCAAAGGACATATTGAATTCCGCAAGGCAACTGCTGTAGATTGTACTATTGATGAAGCTTTCGATACAGAGATAGATCATCCTTTTAAAGGAAATATTGATTTGGTAAAACTGGAGGAAGTATTGGCAACCTACCCTAAGGAACAAATTCCAATGATCATCGTTACCGTAACCTGTAACTCTTCGGGCGGACAGCCTGTTTCACTGGAAAATATCAAGGGAGTTTCAGCCCTGGCCAAAAAATATGATATTCCGGTTTGCTTTGATTCTGCAAGATTTGCAGAAAATGCCTACTTCATCAAATTGAGAGAAGAAGGTTACCAGGACAAAACCATCAAGGAAATTGTTCGTGAGATGTACGAATATGCCGATATGGCAACCATGAGTTCCAAAAAAGATGCCATCGTAAATATGGGGGGATTCATTGGCTTTAGAGACGAAAAGTTATGGAAACAAGCCTGGACCTACAACATCATGTTCGAAGGTTTTGTAACCTACGGCGGAATGTCTGGACGAGACATGAATGCATTGGCCCAAGGGCTGGACGAGGGTACTGAATTTGACTATTTGGACACTCGAATCAAGCAAGTAGAATACTTAGGTGCCAAATTGGATGAATATGGAATTCCATATCAAAAACCAGTAGGTGGCCATGCTATTTTTGTAGATGCTAAGAAAATTTTGAGTCACCTACCTCAAGAGGAATACCAGGCACAAACCCTGGCGTGTGAACTGTACTTGGAGGCTGGAATCCGTGGGGTAGAAATTGGAACCCTTCTGGCCGATCGTGATCCTGTTACTCGAGAAAATCGCTACCCTAAAATGGAATTGCTGCGTTTGGCCATACCACGTAGAACCTATACCAACAACCACATGGATGTAGTGGCAGCTGCATTAAAGAATGTGTACGATCGACGTCAAGAAATAAAACATGGTTTGCGTATCGTAAACGAAGCACCCATTATGCGCCATTTCACTGTAGAATTAGAGAAAATCAGCTAAAGCTGAACTTTTCATACACTAACCACTAACCTATAAGACCTTCGCAAAAACGAAGGTCTTTTTTTATTCTAAAAATATAAAAACCTTATTTCGTTAATGTCAAAAGGTGCCCATTCTACAATCTGCCAATAAATTTTCCCGATCTTTTTTCCCCTAATTCAGAAATATTCTACTCAAGTCCCGAAAATCTTTCCTTGCCAATAATATTAAGGATTTTTTTCATCACACTCAACCAAATAGAACGACCTAGTCTTCTCATTTTGAATTTTTTATTTTTATCAAAAACAAAATTTACTTAAATTTATTAACGAGTCTCTTTATTATTTAAAACGTTTGCATAGGACGAATTTTAAAACCGTAACTAAATCAATCCAAATACTAATCTAAACACTAAAAAAATGACCACAATAAACCTTGAGATGACCCTCAACCTGAGGGAAGATGAATATTTTAAAGTAGGTGAACACATTTTCACAACAAATGACAAACTGAAACCCCTTGAAAACAAAATTCATTTTTGCGGAGACTGTGCTGTTAAGGCTTTTAAGGAATTTGAAGACCAATTGAGCCTGGAGGTTATGAACAACTGGACAAAACTCTCCAAAGCCCTGGATCAAACAACTTCTTGTGCAGCCCGATGGGATAATCGAAAAATAATTCAGGAATTGATTAATGGTAACGATCATCCTGTAGCCTGGTACGTAGAAAACTGCAAACTAAACTAGAATATGACAATCGGAGTACATAGAAGTTAAAGTAAAACTTTCCAACAAGCCAAGCCCAAGAACAGGACTACAATCCTTTGATAACCGACTAATTGATTACTTTTTAGCACAAGTTTTTAGCAGTTGGCCTTTAGCGTTTCGATTGAATCAACCGACAAAGGCCAACTGCCAAAGCCTTGTTTTTCTTCGAAAAACGAAACACAGAATTAAAAATCTCCATTCCCATTTGACTATAGCAAATAACAACTTCCCTATTTCTGAAGGCTCACAATACTATAGTAAACCGCAACAAAGTGGGAAATACTGCCTGCCATAACAAAAAGATGCCAAATGAAATGATTGAAGTACAACCTCTTCCAAACATAGAAAACCACACCCAAACTATAAAACAATCCTCCAACAACAATACCTACGAAACTATAAATGGGCAGTTCATTGTAAAAAACAGGAAAAATAAAAACCGCAATCCACCCCATAAATAAATACAACAACAGAGAAATCCATTTGTATCTTCCTAAAAACAGAAGCTTAAACAAACTCCCCAGCACCACAAGAACCCACAATATCCAAAGGTAAATCCGACCGGTAAAATTATCCATATAACAAACTAAAAACGGGGTATAACTTCCAGCTATTAATACATAAATACTTATATGGTCCAATAGTCGGAAAATTTTACGCTTGGGGTGAGCATGAAAGATATGGTAAAGAGTAGAAGATGAATACAACAAAATGAAACTAGCCACATACACCCCTGTTGCAACAAAACAGCCCAATGATTGCTGTTCAAAAGCCAGAATCAACATCCATCCCCCTGCAAGCGCACCAAACAAAACCCCCAAAGCATGAGAAATCCAGTTGGCCATTTCTTCTCTAAAATTCGAAGAGGAAAAAAACCTTATTTTCTCCTGCTTTATCCAATCAATAAAAGATAAAATCCTTTTCATAAACTTTTTGATTTCGATGAAAAAAATCGGTTTTCAAATCTCCAATCAACAATTCTGATATCGAAACACACAATGGAAAATCTCACCCACTCAAACCTATTCTGTATAAATATCCCCAAAAGATAACTGCAATCCAAAACGAAAGAAGATTCTTTTCCAAACAACCAATTGATAGCCCTACAAAAGCAAATAAACAACGATCAGAATCTCAATAAAGGCGAATAGAGGCTTTATAATTACGAACACACAACTTTCCCAAAGGAAAAAAAACATCCTTTTAAAACCCTTCAAAAGCACAAACACATACCCTTGTGAATTCACTTCACCTCATCAATAAAAAAAGAGGATTACAACTTTAAATCCTCTTAACTATTGTACCTTTAAGTGAAATATTAATCGTTTCAGTTATTCAAATAATGCTGCTGTTCCACATTCAGCTTATTTCTAACAGTATCCTCCCGATCAAGAGAAAGGATCATGGAAACTTCATATTTTCCCCTCTGCCCCTCAATCTTTAATTCTCTTGGAAATGGCTTTACTTCATTAACATTACAGAACACCTGCTTCTGCCCAATCATATCATCTTTCCCCAATGATTTCACAAAACTATTCAACAAATCCAAAACCCCTACCGCCTTAGAATGCCACACTCTGGTCCCTGCCGGAACAATAATTGCCTGGGAGAAATCATAATTAAAATCATCGGGAGAAACAAACCCCTTTGCCCGACTCACAAGCTTTTCATAAAGAAAAACATCCTCATATTCATAAAGAACAACACTTACTCCAAAAACTTCTGCATCCTTAATTTGGATCTCGAAACAATGCAATTCAGGACACCAAATCGCTCCCTCCGTTACTTCCTCCTTTACCTCAGAGACACTAGCAAACAAACCGCGGTCACTTCCCGCCGGAAAAAGCTGACTCCCAAAACTTTTCACAGCCCCCACATAAACACCAAAATAGATTTGATCGTTTGCAATTTCCTTAGTTGTCCTTTTGCATCGAATTTTAGGGATCTCAACTTTCAATTTCATAATGTATCCATTTTACATTGTTTTTTTCAATCTCTAAGCTAAAAAACCGAAGCGGTCTTTACTTAAAATTAAGCAATCGTAAAATGAAAATCCAGCTTTCGTACAAACAATTATCAATAAATTTTAAATTGTCAGACCAGAAAAACAATGAAAACAAATTATAATAAGGGAAAACAAGGGTGATTAAAATGATTAGCTAGTCAATAACTATGAGGGAAACAAATATACATGGAAACTCACCGTAGAGAATCACGATTTTACGGAATACTGCTCCTTGTAATCGATAAGAACAATTGAAAAATAGAAATTGTTGGGATTTAATAGCACTATCAGAGTGTAGAAATTCTCCTTGCAGAGAGCAAACAACAACAAACTCCTACTGAATAGAGTTTTCACACCTATCTATATACTTCAATAAATCATAGTAAAAGAAAATCAGGAAAGCCCTAATTCTTCTACGACATACTTATATTCAGTCTTTTGAAGCCAACCAAAATTATCTCTATTTTCCCCTGAATTTAAATATGCAAAAGGCAAAGAATATTTCCAAAGGGAACAAATCTTTCCTCGCTCCAAACACAGATGCTCAAAGGCTACAGTCATTTTATAACAACCGGACAGACCATTCCCATGCTCACAATTACTAAGACTATTTTCAGGTGGTGGAATTAGAGGACCTTCATCCGGCTCACAAACATTATCATTTACGTCACCGCAACACAAATAAGAAAAAGATTTACCAGTCTGTTTTTCTCGAAATGGACCACCCATCAATTCCATACATACAGATTTGTCAATATCTACATCTGCACAAGATTTTCGTATAGACGCATCCAGATCTTCACATACATCCACATATAAACCCAACAAACACATGCAATCTTCTGGATATATTAATCTATCAATTCTTCTTAACGAAAAACGATCAAACAAATCAACACTTATAGATACATCACAATCTTGATTCAATAAAAGATTTCCAAATCCCAAATTCTTCGTATCGGAATTCTCTATAGAACCAATTTTAGGATTTACAGATCCGGTAAGCTTTATGGATTGATCTTTTCTCACACCACACAAATTAAGAAATCTACATGTGTCAATCCTACCCCATTTACCAAAACAATCTTTTTTAGAATTTGATAGCTTTTCACAATCACTTAAACTCAGCTCAAATTTTGGATTGGAAGAATTCTTGGAATCATATATTTTCAAAATTGCTTTCTCTGCACTCCTCTTTGACTGCTTTTCTTCAATGGCAGCATCAGCTATCCAATTTGAACATCCATATTGTGACATGGATGGAGAGGAAATCATACTATTGAACCCTTTTGAGCAAGCTAACTCCTCATTTATCACAGGAACCAAATAATTGTTTTCTTTTTCGACCCCATCAAACAAAGAGGTAAAACACAGTTTATCAACAAACTTAGCATTAAAACCACCTCCCTTTAAGCCTCTGAGAATTGAATATTCCCCATCAACCTTACTGATGACAGGAGATACAACAGTATAATCGAATTGTGAAGGCTCAAAATCACAAGTTCCCATTCCTAAAGAGGAAATACAAGTTGCAATGAATTTTCCTGTCTGCTTCAAGTCTGCATTTTCCGCTTTCCTCTTAATTCGTAGATCATGACCGTGAGCAGAATTTAACTTATGCACAGTCAGAGACTCTCCCTTTTGAATATTCAAATCCGACTCAGCAATTAGGCATGAAGAGTCGAGTTTCTTTTGAATCTTTTGATTGTTATAAACAAATGAGGTTTTGGTTTGAGCTATTTTTTCATCACCCTCTGAATGGCCAGCCAATTTATTGTGAGCCAAAATCAGCCCCTCTTGATTTTCAACATCAAAAGAAACATTCTTGCAATCTACCATGTTCCAGGCAAAAGCATTGCTCTGATCCTTCTTTGAAGAACCACCCTTCAATTGAACCGCAGATTCAGAACCCAGAAAATAATTGTAGTAAAAACTGTTGAAGGAATTGCATTCCTTAACTCCATCTAAAACCAGTAGTTCTGATCCTCCGGAGAATGTACATTTTTGAAAAACATTATAATTACATCCCCCATCCATACGAATAACTTCCCCTTGGGAATTTTCAAATGATAGATTTTCAAAGCGAATGTAGTTTGCTCCTTTTAGTATAAGAACAGCCTCTCCATTTTCAGAGATTAATTTGCTCTTTCCCTTCACCCCGCTAAAGGAGATCGAATTTACTTCAGACACACCATATATATAAGGCAGGGAAAAATTGCCTTTCCATACCCCTGCTGCAATAGAAAACTCAACGGCAGAAGAAACTCCATATTGCTTTAATCTTTCGATGGCTTCTTCCATGCTGGGAAAATCAGCACTATCTCCACCAATGGTATATTTTCCGGCTAGGGATTTTTCAGCAGATGTACTTAAAGAATAATTGTCCTCCAGAGAAACCCCATGAGCAAAACAGGTCTTGCCGGTAAAGGTGAATAGCATCACCAGAACCAGTAAACAGCTCAATTTGTATCCTATTTTCGACAATTTTTTCATTCGTTTCTTGAAAATTGTAATTTCAAATCTTCCCTTGCTCAAACATCACTTCCAAACAGAAGACTGACTGACAAGGCTTTAAAATCGACATCTTTATGTTTACATTCTCTTCCTTAAAAAAACACTACACACCCCTAAAATAGGGATTTACCGGAGATTTCAAAACAATATACAAGTCTTTTTTTGACTATTCCATATTCAAACCAAGCCCACAAAACCAATCTCCTGCCCCCCAACAAAATAGCAACATCCTTATAAAAATTTAAAACAATTCTATGTAAAGGAGCAAACTCATTGCCTTTGCACTTTTACTTTACCACAAAATTAAAGTGTGCTTTTTCAGAAAGTCATTAGAATGTCCATTCATGTATTTTCCTATTTTTGCAGAATGATACACTACGATGAACCCTTATTCCGTCCACCAAGTGAGGCCTACTCCCTTATCCTGCAAGTAACTCTGGGCTGCGCATGGAACCAATGTGCTTTCTGTGAAATGTACAGTAGTAAAAAATTCAGACTTCGACCTGAAGAAGAGGTCTTTGCGGAGATTGAATCCCTTTCCCCTTATGCACAGGATATCCGTAAAGTATTTTTGGCTGATGGCAATGCTATGGTTCTCTCCTTTGAGAAATTAAGCAGATTGCTGGACAAGTTAAACGAGAGCTTTCCTAAACTGAACCGGGTTTCGGCCTACGCCCTGCCCCGTGACATTGAGGCCAAATCGGACGAAGAACTACAGCTTCTGGCCAAAAAAGGATTAAAATTACTTTACGTGGGAATCGAATCAGGAGATGATGAGTTACTGAAAGTAATCAACAAAGGTGAAAACTTTACGGGTACAAGTCATGCCTTACAAAGAGCACGAAAGGCCGGAATAAAACTTTCGGTAATGATTCTGAATGGTTTGGGTGGCCAAAACTACTCTCACCAACACGCCATCAATTCCGCCAAAATAGTGAATCAGATTCAACCTGAATTCCTCTCTACGCTGGTATTAAGCTATCCTCGCGGAGAGGAGCATTTCAAGCAAAAATTCAACGGGGAATTTATTCCTTTGAACACCATTGAATTGATTGCGGAAATGAAGGTATTCATAGAGAATCTTGAGTTGGAGAATACGATATTCAGAAGTGACCATGCCTCCAATTACCTCATATTGAAAGGGAATCTAAACCGAGACAAGCAGGAACTGTTGGATAGGATCAATGGAGTACTGGATGATCCGGCCAATGCGCAATTAAGACCGGAGTGGATGCGGGGGTTGTAGTAAACAGATCGATTTGCCCCCGTGCAACTAAACCACCACAAACTACAAAGAGGAACTCAGAAAAATCCAGATTCGATATAAGAGTTCCCCTAAGCAATTTCTGTAAAACTATAATTCATCTCATAAAACCTAAACTACTCACTTCTAATGAAAAGACTATACTTCATTCTTTCGATTTTTTTGTTTTCAGCCTGTGCCGAACTCCAAACCGTCATGACTCAATTCCCAATGGAAACCAGTCAGCCCCTAACTCAAAGAGAAGTAGCCTCAGGCTTGAAGGAAGCTCTTCGAATCGGTAGCGAAAACGCAGCCAACCTGCTGTCTACCCCAAATGGATTTCTAAAAGACGAGATGGTGAAAATCCTTCTGCCTCCCGAGGCACAGACTATTGCGAAAAACATCAAGATGATACCGGGAGGAACCAAACTGGTTGAAGATGTTGAGCTACGACTGAACCGGGCTGCAGAAGACGCAGTAAAAGAAGCTGCCCCCATATTCGCATCTGCCATTCAGGAGATGACCATTGCGGATGCCTTTGGAATTCTGCGTGGAGGGAATACCTCTGCTACCTCTTACCTCAAGGAAAAAACCTCTTCTCGATTGAAAGCCCTGTTCCAACCCAAAGTGAAAGCATCCTTAGATAAGAAACTGATAGCCAATCTATCAACCAACGAATCATGGAACATCCTAACGGGAAGATACAACAAAGTAGCCAAGAGTATTGCCGGCCAAATGGCAGGCCTGACTCCGGTTGAGACAAAGCTGGATGCTTACGTAACTCAAAAAGCATTGAACGGCCTCTTCCGTAAAGTTGCCATTGAAGAACAAAAGATTCGAAAGGATCCCATGGCCAGGGTAACCGATCTATTGAAGCGTGTGTTTGGATAAGAATAGTAGCTAGAAACAAATAACTTGTATCAAGATAAAACATTCGATTCAAAAAGAGGATTCACAACCAACAAGTGGATCCTCTTTTTTTTAATACCCCTCGAAAGCTATTACAATATCAAAAAATAGATTACTTTTGTGACGGAATGAGCAAAACCCCGCTTTGGCCTTTTATGCTATGGAAGACCTCGAATGCCAAAGCCGCTCATCACAGATCTCCTCTGTGTACCGTAGCTAAATGCGTAATTTTTATTATTGCAGAGCTATGAATATGAATACCATCAATCAACATTTTTCGCATTTTCGAAAACTAGTTTCAATCCTCAAGCGACAAGTTTCAATACTATCAATAAGTATATTAAAAGCTAGTAGCCCAAAGGCTAATTACAGAAGTGTATTGGCAACAACCAGCACCTAA
Organism: Marinifilaceae bacterium; assembly: GCA_041725895.1. Lineage (GTDB taxonomy): Bacteria > Bacteroidota > Bacteroidia > Bacteroidales > Marinifilaceae > JBGRQA01. Next base: position 59,878 of record JBGRQA010000021.1, on the reverse strand, counting down.
CACCCTGGATCCGAGACTTACAACTCATACAACTAAGTTCAATCAATTATTTACCACCAACAACTAACCAAGCCATGAATATCAAATCCAAGGCCATCCTACTACTGCTCCTGGGCACTATCTTCTGGGGCATGACCTTCGTTTTTATTAAAGATGCAGTTGCGCTAATCAGCGTAGCCAGTTTCCTGGGCTACCGTTTCCTGCTGGCAGCAACTGTACTGGCACTGATTTTTGCCAAACGACTGCGATATTTTAACCTGGAAATCCTCAAGGCCGGGACCCTACTCTCCATCCCTCTACTCATCAGCTTTGTGACCCAAACAGTAGGACTGCAATATACCACTGCTTCGAAAGGGGGCTTTATCACAGGCCTCTCTGTCGTTTTTGTCCCACTACTTTTGGCACTAATGCAACGAAAATTTCCCCCAATCAACATCCTTGCGGCCATACTGTTAGCTACGACCGGACTTTGTTTGCTCACCCTAAGCAGCAGCCTTTATCTCAATACTGGTGATGTTTGGGTTTTCCTCTGTGCCATCGCCTTTGCTATCTACATTATCATGGTGGGGAAATACAGCAAAACCCATGATGGAGTGCTTCTCACTTTAACACAGTTATTTATTGTTGGACTACTATCAATTGCCTACGCTGCCTCGACAGGAGAACTGAACTACCCATCCCATTACAAAGTGTGGCAGGCCATTCTTTTTACCGCCCTCTTTGCCACGGCCTTTATGTACACCGTACAGAACTACTACCAGAAATTCCTCTCCGAGATCACCACGGCTATCATCTTCTCCTTTGAACCACTATTTGCAGCCATTACAGCCTTTTACTACCTCAACGAGGAGCTGACAGAAAAAACCATCATTGGAGGATTTTTGATTTTTGTGGGTATTGTAATGGCAGAGGTGCCTTCAAAGAATCTATTGCCAGAAAAATTTTTCAAGAGGGCTGAAAACAGAGTACAGGGAAAACCTTAAATAGGTTCGCGACCAAATATCTTAAATTAAAATTGCAAGATCATCCTGATTAAAAATCAGAAAGATCTTGCAATACAGAACTTCAATAACGGGGATTTTATTCTTTCTTCTCTTTCGGAAGCTTATAGAAAATTTTACTCACAATTTTCCAACCCGCTTCAAATTTTATCAAAGACAGATAATCAATGAATTTGGCTTCACTTCCCTCATAGAATTCAATTTTAGCAGTTGCAACATTACCGGCAACATCTACGAACAAAAATTTTATAGTAGTCAATTCATTTTGAAATGAATATTTAAACCCTCTTTCTTTTCCTGCTTTGGCATTTTCCACCCAATTGTAAATGGGGTACTTCCACATTGTATTTCCCTTTCCTGCGCCCATTAAGGCAAATCCCGGATGGAAACCTTTATTAATAGCCTCCACATCGGCATTATTACAAAGTCCATCTACGTAAGCACTCTGAATCACTTGTTTAATTAATTCCTTCTCTTTTTGTACTTCCTCTTGTGCCAATAAAATGATGGTAGATGAAAATAAAAGTACAAACAGTAAAATTAGCTTTTTCATAGTTCCCTTTTTTATAATTAATTGCAGAATAACAAGTCGAAACAATTCCATTTCCACAAAAAAGAACGAATGCCATACCCTATGGCATGAATTTAATCCCTTCCGGAAAAAACAACAGAAAGCTTCCCCTCCCAATAAATTTAACAAAACAATCCCTGCAACAAAAGAATAAAAAAGTAAGATTCGCCTGATCAAGATTTCTCTTCTACCAAATTTACAAAGGAAAATTGCACCAACTTTACATTAAAAGGAAATAAAAATAGCTAACCTCATTATTCTCAATACACAAAACACAACACCCTTGTTATACATATAATAATATTTTTTGATAAATACAAAACAATTTAGACCACCTCTTTTTTTTTAGCATAATCGAACCAGCAAAACAAAGACAGAATCCACAAAAGCGACGTTCGTGTACGATTAATGTTTTTTAACATCAACATAACATTCATTCGTGTAAATAAATTAGAGCAATTTTATAGAGCGATCGATCAACAACTTGAAAAACGATCTGCTTTTCACAACATCATTTAACAGGAAATTACTTTTTCTAACAATTGATAACGGGGGTGCCGAAAACCGAAAAGAGTAGGCTAACATATTAACAAAATCTCTACTAAGATGAAAAAACCATTTTTCGCTAAGTTTTTGGAAAATCAGATTTCCGAAAAAGAAAATGATCAGACCAAAGGAGGACAATTAATTCCAGAACAAACTATGAAATTTCCTTCAGACGGGGATGAAAATGTAACTCTGAAATATCCTTCGGATGATGATGAAGGTGGTTATCAAACCATGAAATATCCTTCGGATAACGATGAAGGCTTATTAGAATAGATGTAAAAAGATTTAGGCCGGTGAAACAATCACCGGCCTTATCATTGAGAAACTATGGATACGATACTACTTTTAACACACAGCGGTGATTTTTATACCATCGACAATGTAGAAGCCCATCTCAAAAATATGGGTTTCGCCACCTTACGACTCAACACCGACTTGTATCCTTCGGAACTTCATCTCGATTTCTACCGGGAAAATCGGAATGGAATTCGCAAGGTAATCACAGTCAATGGGAATGACATAGACACCGCCTCAATCAAAGGTATTTGGTTTAGGAGACTATGGTCACCAAAACTCCCTAAAGACATTGATCCACAATATGCTGCCTATTGTGGAAAAGAATCGGTCAAGCACCTCAATAATTTTTTGTCTGTTTTAAATCATGCCTTCTGGCTGGACGGTCCAGAGGAAGTTGACCGGGCTCATAACAAATTACTCCAAATGGAAGAGGCTGAAAAAGCAGGAATCCAAATGCCTGAAACCCTTGTCTCAAATCATCCCGAAAGAATCAGACAATTTTTCCACCAGGTGAATGGCAACATGGTAATGAAAATGCAAACAGTTCTATCGGTAAGTATGAATGGAAGCGGTCCCTCTTTTCGAACCAGTAAGATTCAACCGGAGGATCTCGAAAGTTTGCAATCTGCACAACTCTGTCCAATGATCTTTCAGGAAGAGATTCCAAAAGTGGCAGAGTATCGGGTCGTTTTTGTTAATGGCCTCTTCTATTGCGGTAAAATCATTGCAGAATCATTATCAAGCAACAGTCCCGATATAAAAAGCAACAGCAAGGTAACATGGGAAATCGGTCAACTACCCGAACTATTGATGAAGAAAATTACCATCATGATGAAGAACCTCCATCTTCAATTCGGTGTTATGGACATCCTAGAAACTCCATCCGGTGAATTTGTCTTTCTGGAGGTAAATCCTGTTGGAGAATGGGGGATGTTGGAAAAAGAGTTAAACCTGCCAATCTCCCGAGCCATCGCAGAAACATTGAAACGAAAAATCAGAAACTATGAAAAAGATACTCATTATAACGCATCAGAGCGACAACCCCAGCATTGAAACTGTAAGTAAAATCCTTCATCAGGAGGGGGTTGCCGTATTTCGATTCGATAGCGACCTATACCCCTCCAAAATCTCAGTTTCTCAATTTATTGACAATGGTGAAATCCGCACCTACATCGAAAGGGATAATGAGAGACATCTACTTGATGAATTTGAAGCCATCTGGTATCGCCGCTTTTTCGTTGGCAAAGAGTTGGACAGGGATATTCCAAAGGAATTTCGCGGTCCCATACTTGAGGAATCCAAACGAGTAATTCTGGGAATGCTTGAAACCTCCGATGCCTTCAAACTGGACGACTACCATAACATCAGAAGATGTTCGGACAAACATCTCCAATTGAAACTGGCCAAACAATGCGGCTTAAGAATTCCCAAGACTCTTGTCACCAATAACAAGGAAGACCTTCGGAAATTCTTCGCAGATACCCCAAAAGGAGTAATCACAAAAATGCAAAGCTCTTTTGCTATCTACGAAAAGAATGTTGAAAACGTCGTATTCACCAACACTCTGGAAGCAGAACATCTTGAAGATTTGGACGATCTGCAAATCAGTCCCATGCAATTCCAGGAAAAGATTAACAAAAAGGTGGAACTTCGTGTTACCATAGTAGGAGATCAAATTGTTGCCTATTCCATTGATTCCCAAAAGCTGGTAAATGCAAAGGATGACTGGCGCAAAGAAGGAGCGACACTATTGAATCAATGGGAACCCTTTGAACTGCCTGAAGAGATTAACAAAAAACTTTTACAGTTGATGGATCGCTTGTGCTTAAATTACGGAGCCATCGACCTGATTCTAACTCCCGAAAACGAATATGTTTTTCTAGAAATCAATCCGGTGGGAGAATTCTTTTGGCTGGATAAACTTTCGGAAGGAAAGATATCCCAAGCTCTGGCTAACCTATTGCAGGGAAAAGGCAAAAGAAGAATTAAGAAACTTTAGAAACACCCTAAAATTGGTATCCCGGAACAACCCGGGATACCTTTTCTATTTTTATATCCAAAATAATTATGAATCAACTTAACGATTCACCCTACTTTTCGCAATAATCCATCGGATTAACTCTCTTTTTATTCAATCTTACCTCGTAATGCAGATGTGGTCCCGTTGAATATCCGGTATTTCCAACAGATCCTACAGTCTGCCCGATCTTCACTTTCTGCCCTTTTTCAACGGCAAAATCTTTCAAATGGGCATACCAGGTTTGGTATCCGTTACCATGATCAATGACAACCAGATTCCCCCATCCTTTTTCGGATGATACTCTTACTACCGTCCCATCCGATGTAGCCAATACGGAAACTCCTTCAGTAGCTTTTATGTCAATACCGCCATGCACCTTCTCCTTTTTAGTTATTGGATTGATAAACTTTCGCCCAAATGGCTGGGTGATTTTATCATACTCCCCCTTTTTTATGGGGAAAATTGAAGGTGGATTCTCTGGTGAACCAGTAAATGCCATTGTTAGCAAAGCAATAACAGGAACAAATAAGAGATACTTTATAATCTGATTTTTACGTGATTTATCTGTTGTAATCATTTCAACTCTGTTTTTAATGGTATAACAATTAAAATAACTGTAAAAATCAACCAATCGACTCTTTTCAAGATTATTGAGCATCAATTCAAGGTAATATGATTTTTGCACACCACCCCTTAAAACATGCTCATCGGCCTGAAACTCATGAATAGATTTGATTGATTTGCGAAAGAAGAAAACAAAAGGATTGAACCAGAGCAATGCAACAAATATTTCCGTTACTATCAAATCAAATGTATGCCACAATCTGGCATGAACTTTCTCGTGTTCTATAATTGGTTTTTCGTATGTGTCAAGTTGATTATTCGGCACAAAAATCCAATTAAAACACGAAAAAACAGACGAAACATTGGCTGTAATAAAATAATATCCTTGTTTGAAATGAATTTGGGATCTACGTTTAAGATTTAACAATTTATAAGCATGAAGAACTAGTTTAAAAACAGAAACCACAAAACCAACCCAATAAAGGATAAATAAATAACTACCAACATTCATCGATTTTTGCGAAAAAGAATTTATTGTTTCCACCACCCGGGAGGTTGAAACAATAAATTCATCGAACTTCGGAAGTTCAATTTCACCAACAATTACAGGATGTAAGCCAACATCAAGAATTGGAATAGCAAACGAAATGGGGAGAATTAATAGTAGTAAAAATCTATTTCCCGCATGAAATGTCAACCGCCGAAATAGCAGATAAAATAAAGAGTAAAACACTGCAAAAACACAGCTTACTTCAAGCAGATAAAGCAAATAACTATTCATTTTTGTCTTTTAGTGCATTAATCTTTTTTTCTATCATCTGTTTCATCTTTTCCAATTCTGTCAGATTTAAATCCTCATCATTGGTGAAAAAGGACGCAAAATTGCTCACAGAACCACTAAAAAAGTTTTTTACCACTCCCTTAAAATGATTTTTGAAATAGACATCTTTTGAAACCAACGGAAAGTATTCATGAATTTTCCCGTAAGTATTATAAGCTATAAATTTCTTTTTCACCAAAACCCTTATTACGGTTGAAATAGTCGTATAAGCTGGTTTCGGTTCGGGAAATTGCTCAACAATGTCTTTCAGGAAAGCTTTTTCAAGCTTCCAGATGTATTGCATTACTTGTTCTTCTGCTTTTGTTAAATCTTTCATGCAACAAATATAACTACTTTTTTAATCATGTGACTATTTTTGTAGTAATAAAATTATTTTTTTAGTCACAAGCACCCACACACCTTATTCTTAGCATACTCCAGCCCTATACCAAATTTAAAAACAACCAGTTTTTTTAACATTCAGCCACAATCGAGAAGAGAAATCCTGTCAGAAGATCCAGTCGAAATCCCAACTTACAGAAGTGATGTAAATCCATACTTTTTATGAATACGCATTTATCTATTGGTTTTTAGCTCTTAGAAAAGACAAATTACCAAAAACGTACAACTCAAAACAGACAAAAACCCAGTAATCACCAAACCGAAGGACAATCCGATTTGATGATTACTGGGTAATTATGCCAAAAGAAATAAGTCTTTTCCCTCTAAAGTTCTTTCTGGAACTAAACGAATTTTTCCCTTCGTTGCAGGTTGATCAGACTCCAAAGCAAAGAGATGATGGTACCAATTACCAGCATCATCCGATTTTGAAAAAGAACATTCATCCAGATAGAATGACTCATATCCGTAGGAACATTGAAAGGGTTCAGGAAAATATTCCATTTGCTGTACCGCAGGGGTTCGGCCATAATGAGGAAGAACAGACCGATGATAACCATAATCACCGCTGCTCCACTCCCATTTCGAACCAAAGTGGAGAAAAGAAAAGCCAAACTTGCCAAAAACAACAGGCAATACATCAACTGGTACACCATATTGAATACCGGTACTTTTACTACCGCAAAAACAGAAAACCAGGCCATCAGGCAAAGGATCACAAAAAGTAGCAAAATACTCAATACAAAACGAATCAGATAGACTTTGTAGCGATAATTGGGCACCCCAAAGATGATTTCCAACATCCTGGCATCTTTATCATTTTGTATATTAAAGATGACGGGATAGAATAGGATCAGAACCCCTGGAAAAATCAGGGTCCCATAAATATCCTCTGCCGCCGGATTGGAATCCGAGAACAGCATGATCCCCATCACCATGAGAAAGAAGGCCACCGCCGCAATCAAAAAGTAGATGAACTTATTGGCAAAGATGATCTTAAAATTGTAAATGATGATGTCTTTTATCAACTGTAGTTGGTTTGTACCGTTCATATTGTTTAATCTTAAATTTATGTGACGGATAGCGATTAAAGCTTCCAGCAATAAGCCTCAAGCTACAAGCTCTTTTTCCATCCAAATTATCACGCAAAGACCGCTAAAACCAATTGTTTACCCTTTGCGATCTTAGCATTATCTCTTTGCGCGTTTTGCGTGAAACTTTTAACACACCGAAAACGCAAAAATCAATTAGCTTTCCGATTCGGAACACAACACTCACTAATCATTACTCATTATTAACTCACTTTCTCACCAACCTCTTTATACATTTCTTCTTTCTCAACTTCTGTTGTGCCCGATACTCCATCTCTCTCACTCAAAAGACAAAGGTAAGCATCCTCCAGATTAGCTTTCACCTGTCGGGCACCCTCTACAGGGGCCTCATCAGCCAAACAGCGTGCACGGATGCTCTCTCCGTCGCGCATGTGATGAATAATAACATACTTCTCCTTCAGCTCCTCAAATTCGGTATTGGAAACACTGAGAGACCATACTTTGCCTTCGGCAATGCCCGCCATGTGAATGGGTTCTCCAAGATATTTCACATCTCCCTTTTTCATCACAGCCACCCGGTTGCAAGAACTGGCCACATCCTCAATAATATGGGTAGAAAAGATCACAATACGCTCCTTACTCAATTCCACCAATAAATTCCGGAAACGGATACGTTCCCTGGGATCAAGTCCTGCTGTTGGCTCATCCACTACCAAAATACGAGGCAAATGCAACAGAATCTGTGCAATTCCGATTCGCTGCTTCATCCCTCCTGAGAAGGAACCGATTTTTTCGTTCCGATTATCATACATGTGAACCGCCTTCAGCACGTACTCCACACGTTCAGTCCTCAATTTCTCATCCTTCAGCTTCTTCAGAATCCCCATGTAGTGCAGAAAATCCCATGCGCTCATGTTCTCATACATCCCAAACTCCTGGGGCAGGTAGCCAATCAGACCCTGCAGCTCCTCCCGCTTCTCACGCACATCAATACCATTTATGGTAATTTGACCGTAGCTTTGCTCCAGAATCCCGCAGATAATTCGCATCAAGGTAGATTTACCAGCTCCATTGGGCCCCAAAAGTCCGAACATTCCGTTCTCAATATCAAGAGATACACCTTTCAGTGCTTTGAATGGAGTCTTTTTCTTCCCAATCACAGGAATGATGAGCACGAAACGGAAGAACATTTTTCGAATGCCCCTAAAGCGACCTTTGATGCGGTTCACATTCACCTTCTCCTTGTAAAGCTTATCTGAAGTCACTTTGACCGCCAGCGCCAAATACCAAATAACGAGTACTGGAATCACCAAACCAAGCATCTTGTAACGATCAACATACAGAAACAGAGTAAAAGCCGGGAAAACCCAATACACGAATCCATGCACCAAATTGATCCATCGGCGGTTCCATCCCCCTTTATTCTGGGTCTTTAAGAAAGCTGAGAACTGCTTTAAGGGGGACACAAAGAAGATCATCATGATGTGCAATACCATCGGCAACAATAAGTAATACAAACTACTTTCCAGGTGGAAATAGATGAAGTACACCATAAAACCAAGCAGGGGCAACTGCCAGATCAACTGATCAAAGTCCTTTAGAGTGGTATAGGAATGCTTGTAGCCCAAACGCTCCCGAATACGCAAGCCGGATTTCCATTCCCGCATGAAGCGACTGTCCCAATCGTAGATCTTCACCAAATTGCGGATTTCAATATGCAAAGGTTCATCCTTGTCAATTAATTTCTCGCTGGCTTTCCGCAAGCTATGCTGGATAAAGAAGATGGTGGCGGGAACCGAAATCAGAAGCACAATAAAATCGATAATCTGCCAGATTTTGCTGTCCACCTCCTGGTAGATAAACCATGCACCCCCCACCCAAAGAGCAGTTTGAATAACTTTTACATGGATTCGTTGCTCACGTATCCAGCTTAATGAAGATTGCAAACCGGAATACAGGGTGGGAATAAATACCAGCGTTAATAGCGTACTCAAAGCCAAACCACCCATAACGGTAATGGCAAAAGGCACGCCAATCATGGTCACATACTCCGCCTTTCCCAAAGCAAGAGGAATCAATGCAATAATGGTAGTAATAGCCGTTATCAGGATGGGGCGCACCCTGGCCAGCCCGGCCATCATCAGAGCTCTTGCTTCCCGGTACCCTCTCCGCTGCAATACCTTGGAATAGTCGATCATAATGATTCCGTTGTTGACCACAATCCCCAACAGAATCAGCAAGCCAATCATCACATTGGCATTGGCCAGGGAATTCCCGGTAAGGATAAGTGCAATCAAAGATCCGATGGCTGCCATAGGGATAGAGAACATCATCACAATGGGCATGGCAAAGGATTCAAACACCGATGCCAGAATCATAAATATTAGAACAAAGGCCATCAGGAAAAGAAAGTAGAATTCACCCAAAGAATCCTCCTCATGAACTACCTCCAGGGCCAATCCAGAAGGTAGAGTCAAACTTTCCACCAATTCATCAATTTCAACCCGTGCGGCTTCCAACAGATCCTTCTCATCCTGCACCTCAGAGATAAATTGATACTCCAACTCCAGGTGTTTTTCCTGGTTGGTTCTTTTGATGGAGGACATTCCGTCGGTAAAATTCAGTTTGCTGATGCTCTGCATTTCAAACTGGGCTCCCTGATTGCCACGAACGGGAAGCTTTTTCAAGTCGTTGGCATTACGTGCCACCTGATTCTCTTCATCCGCTAAGGTTTTGATCAGGATATCGTACTCCTCATTGCCCTGTTTAAATTTCACACCACTGGAAAACTCATGCTGGAATGATCTTAGCTCAGAAAGCACTGAACTAAGAGGAATATCGTAAAGAGCCATCAACTGCTTGTCAAAATCCAAAAGCATCTCAGGACGTTTGGCCGGTACTTTTACCCTCACATTTTCGATGGAAGTAAGCTGGCCCAGATAGTATTCCAGGTCCTGTCCCAGGTTCAACATCTTGTCAAAATCCTGTCCCTTAACCATGATTTTTCCTTTTTGGCTTCCCATTCCCAACATCTGGGCAAAACCATCATCATCGTCAAAACCACCCCCGCCAAAGTGCCGACCGGCTGCAGGAGGATCCCAACTGAACGATGCCAGTTTCAAATCGTCCAAACGCTCCAGTATGTCGGTTTTAATGGCCGGTACCGAAAGATTACGCTTCTTTTTGTAGTCCTCTACCAGCGTAATGGTCAAAACTGCCTCCTCCTCGTAAATCTGGCTCAACAAATCCTTACTCTCCTCCAGACTCAATAGCTTCTCCTCCACCCGGGCAACCAGCAAATCAGTATTCGCCAATGTAGTCCCACCCGGCATCGTAACATACAGATTCAGCTCCGTCACCTCCGGTTCATCACTGGAGATAAAGCTCAAGCCCAAACTGATTAGAAGCGTGATAAAAAACAAGCCCAATGCACCCAGAACGGTTCGACCCGGATGCCGCATGCAGGTTTTCAGCAATACCAGATAGATCTGCACCAGGCGATTGTGCTGAGAAATACTCTCAAAATTTACAGGTCGAAACCTGGCTCGCCCCTTTAGAAAAACATAGGTAATCATTGGAATTAGCAAAAGAGCCACCACCAGTGAAACCAATAGAGTGGAGATAATTGATACACCCACATGCTTCCCCATCAGGCCGATTAAGAAATCGGAAGAAAAGACGAAGGGCAGAAATACCGTTATGGTAGTCAATGTGGCCGCAAAAATAGAACGCCATACCTCCTTTGTACCCTGTAGTACGGCCTGTTCAGGAGTCATCTTTTTAGCTGCCAGGCGGTAGATATTCTCCAGTACCACCACCGAATTATCCAGCAGCATCCCAATGGCCAAAGCCATTCCCAATAGGGTCAGGGTATTGATGCTCACTCCATAGGCATAGAAAAAGTTAAAAGCAGTATATACCGAAATGGGAATAGCCAGGGCAATGGCAACCACCAAACGGATGTTCTTCAAAAAGATCCAAAGAATAAATATGGCCAGAATTCCCCCAATCAAAGCCAGATTTATAATCTGATTGATGTTCTTTTCCATCACTTCTGCAGTATTGTTCTGCACCACCACTTCCACATCCTTACTTTCCAAATCAGCATTCATCTGCCCGATTCTCTCCTTCACCACATCTGCCAAATCGATAATATTGGCCTGGGCGTCACGGGTGAGCTGAATGGTTACCGCCTCCTTGCCATTCACACGGCTATAGGAGGTCTGCTCCTTTACTCCAAAATGTATGGTAGCAATGTCCTTCAGTTTGATGGAGCCCTGCTCCCGCACCACCAGTTCGTGAATGTCGTTGATATCTGTGAAATCGGCTATCACATTCACAAAATGCATCTGGTTGTTTCGTGTTACCTTTCCCACAAAGGTACGAGCATCACTATTTCCGGAAAGGGCCGACTGCACATCAGCAGGAGTAATGCCATAACTTTTGCAAACATCCTCCTTCAAAACGATCTCCAAAGATTTCTCCCTTCCACCAAAAACATCGGCATTGGCAATGCCATCAATATTCCGAATGTGATCGATGATTTCCTGATCCACCACCTGTCGAAGCCGGTTTACACCCCCACTTCCCCTCACCTGAAGGGTCATAAACATATTATTTATACGGCCCAGATCAAACTTGAAAACCTGAACCTGGAATTCCCGGGGCAAATCTTTCTTTGCCTCCTCTATTTTCTCCACCAGCTTCAAGTAAGCAAATTTCAGATTGGTTCCTTTCTCAAAGAATACCTGAATACCTCCCTGTTGCTGCCCTGCTTCGGACTCAATCTTTTCTACACCTTTCAGGCTGCCCACCACTCCTTCCAGGGGAATAATGACCTGGTTTTCCATGTATCTTGGATCCACCTCCAATCCGGTCCCCACATTGACAAACAACATAGGGTATTGAGCATTGGGAATCAGCTCTACCGGCAATTGCTTGTAGGAGAAGTATCCCAACATGGACAACCCCGTGAAGAGCATGGCGATCAAGACCTTTCGTTTTATGATGAAGTTCATGTATGTAATGTTATTTTATTAATATCGAAATAGAACACAGATCCAACTGAATAAACAGATTTTCACTGGGCTTTAAGTTACAAGCTTCTAGCCACCAGCCTGCAGTTCAGGAGCTCATTACTCTCTAATCATTATTCATTAACAATTCCTCTCTCCGTCCAAACAGCCGCTCCTTCCCTTTTTCAAACACATAGTACACACATGGAATAATCACCAGAGTAAGCAGTGTTGAAGTAATCAAACCTGCAATCACAGCAATGGCCATTGGGGCACGCAAAGCTGCACTTTCACCAAATCCAAAAGTCAAAGGCAACAGGGCCAATATGGTTGTAATACTGGTCATGATAATGGGGCGAATCCGGTTCTCTCCCGCACGAATAATAGCATCATGGAGCGATGCGCCACGGGCTTTGAACTGGTTGATGGCATCCACCAGAATAATGGAATCGTTCACCGCAATCCCTGCCAGCATGATAATACCGATGTAAGCCATGATGTTCAGTGATTTTCCCAAAAGGAAGAAAGCCCACACGGCTCCCACTCCCGCCAGAGGAATGGTCAACAGAATAGTGAAGGGATGCACCAGTGATTCGAATTGGGAAGCCATCACCATGTATACCAATATAATGGACAGAACAAGTGCAAACCCCAAATTCGACATGGCCTCCTGTCGTTTCTGTTCCTCTCCCACAACTTCAACCTTGTAACCTTGCGGCCACTCAATAGTACCAATCTGCTCCCGCACCTTATCCACCACCTGGTCGAAAGCAATGGAGCGCTGAATATCGGCACTCACCTTTCCAACCCGGGTTTGATTGCGACGCAGCATCTGCTTAGGCGAAACCGACTTACGAATATGCGCGACCTCGTAAAGAGGGACTTCCTTATTCCCACTTTTCAGCTTTATGGAATTGAATTCGGACAAACTAAGTTCGGGAAGCTTTACGGTGATGTCATTCATCTCCCCTCCCTTTTCGTACTTACCAGCATTCTTTCCCATCAGCAAATCTCTCAACTGAGTAGTGATGCTTTGCGCAGTCAAATTGAACATTCCAGCCTTGTAACGATCAATCACCACATCAATTTCCGGAGCTCCCTCCTCAATACTGGTCTTAACATTCAGTAACTGAGGAATTCCCGCCATTTTAAGTTTGATTTGACTGGACAGATCCTCCAGAACCCGGAGATCCTTGCCTTTCACCTCCACCACCAGGGGAGCATCTTCCGTTCCCACTGTGGATTGCAATGCAGTTTCATCCCTAACGATGGAAATCTCTGCATCCGGAATCTGTTCCATCAATTCCCCAACCGTGGCAATAATGGACTCCGATTCCTCTATGGCTTCCTCCTTGAGATGAATCTTAACGGAGGCAGTATTTTCATTTTGGAACACATTCTTATCGGAGGCAGAACTCTTGCTGGGCCCAATCTGGCTATATACCATATCCAGCTTATCGCCCAACACCTGGTTCAGCATGGACTCAATCGCCTTTACCGTACCCGAAGTTCGCTCCAGTTGAGTACCCTCCTTCAACTGTACCTCAAGACTAAATTCCCCCGCACCGCTTTTGGGCAGGTACTCGTTCCCCACAAAAGGCAAAATGTAAGCAGTTAAAGCAATCAGCAAAGAAGCGAAACCAATAACAACTACCCTCTTGTCCAGAATTTTCTCCAATAGCTTTCCATACCAACCAATACGAACCGATTTGATCCCTTCCTGGCTTTTCTTGCCTTTGTATGCATAATTAAACAGCATGGGAATCACCAGAATGGCCACAAACAGAGAGGCCAGTAAGGAAAAGGCTACGGTCCAGGCCTGATCTTTAAACAAAGCTCCTGATGCTCCGTGCAGATAGACAATGGGCAGGAAAACCACAATCGTTGTGAGGGTAGATGCCACAATGGCGCCCCCCACTTCTGCTGTTCCCTGAATTGCGGCATCCTTCACGGAAAGGCCTGCTTCCATCTTCCGGAAGATGTTCTCCATCACTACAATGGCGTTGTCTACCAACATCCCGGCTCCCAGGGCCAATCCCCCCAGAGTCATAATATTCAGACTCAAACCATTAAAATACATCAAATTGAAAGTAGCAATAATGGAAACCGGAATAGCGAAACTAATAATGGCAGTTACCTTAATTCTCCTCAGAAAGATGAAAAGAACGAACACGGCAATTAAAATTCCCAGTAAGGCTGTCTCCTCCACCTCATCGATGGCCTGCTGAATAAATTCGCCCTGGTTCTGCACCACTACAAACCGGTATCCGGGTAAAGCTTTCTGAATAGAGGCCAGAGATTCCTGCAGGTCCTCCACAGCTTTCACGGTATTGGAGCCGGTTTCTTTGAAAACCGACAATCCAACGCAGCGTTCCCCGTTTATTCGAACTATATTTTGAGGCTTCTTATTGACCATACTCACCTGAGCCACATCCCTCAGGAAAATCGGCACCTTGTTCTTTACGAGGTTTTGATTTCCTGCCTCCGGCGAGACCTGACCATTTTTAAGCTGACGGGATCCTACCACGATTTCCTCCAAATCCTGCACGGATTCCAAAAGTCCGGATCCCTTAATGATGTACTTTTTCCCCATCTCCACAATGCTTCCACCCGAAACGTTCCGGTTCACATTCTGAACCTGCTGCACAATCTGATCTACCGTAATCCCAAAGGCATCCAATCTGTATTGATCGGTTTCGATGCGAACCTCTTTCTCCTCGATTCCGGTCAACTCCACATCGGCAATTCCCTCCAGGCGAATCAACTCGTTTCGAATATAAGTTTCACCCACTTTTCGAAGCTCATCCATATCCTGTATCTCCGGATGTAACATTCCAATAATCATCACCGGAGAAGCATTGGGATCGTGTTGGGTTATGGTAAACTCCTCGATATCGGAATTCTGACTGTAAGCCGTAAGTGCTTTCTGCAAATCCAGGAAAGCCTCATCCATATCGCTTCCCCAGGAATACTCTACGGTCACCCGGGCGGCTCCAACCATACAAACGGAGGAAACCTGGGCAACCCCCTTCTGACGAATGGATTGTGCTTCGATGGTTTCAACAAACTGCTTCTCTATCTCTTCAGGAGGTCGTTCGCCCGCTTTGATCTCCACAAATATGCGGGGGGCATTCATCTCCGGAAATAGATCGACTCCCAGTTTCCCGAGCGATACGTACCCCAGCAGCAATATTGCAATCACAATCATGGAAACGGTAACCGGATAATTGACCGAAAACTGTGTTATTTTTTTCATGTGTTAGTAATTTCTTGTTTGAGCTATTCTCATCTTGTCACTTGCTACTAGTAACTAGTCACAAGTGACAAGTAGCAAGTTGAAAAATTCCCGTCTTTATCCTACTTCACCACCTTTACTTTGGAGCGATTCCGCAGGGTTTCAAAGCCTTTCACTACCAAACGGTCTTTTCGGTCCAACCCTGAAATCACCTGCACCTCGGCCGGATTCTCCAATCCGAAGCTGATGATTCGCTCCTGCGCCAATCCTTTGTTGATCACAAAAACAGTATTGCCCCGCTGCTTGGATTGGATCACCTCCTTTGGAATTACAATAGCACTGTCCACCGAAGCCACCACAATTTCCCCCTTGGCAAACATGCCCGGACGTAGTAACAATTCGGAATTGCTAATGTCAACCACAGCCTTAAACGATCGGGTTTCGGCATCAATAGCAGGAGACATCTGAGACAGATTCCCCTTCAGCGTATCATCCGGAATGGTATAGTTCATAATCCTCACTTCCTGACCTGTCTTTACCATATTGATGTTCTTCTCTGCCAGGTTGATCTCCATGTGCAGCTTGCTGTAATCCATCAGTGCCAGCATTGGAGAATTAGCAGCAACACGGGTATTGGGCGTGTAGTAGGTCAAATCGGTAAGGATACCGGAGAAGGGGGCCTTTACCTTCATCTTTGCCATACGCAAAAGACCATCCTCGTAAGAGTATTTGGCATTGATGTAATCAATCTCTGCATTCTTCAGCTCGGTTAGCGTCACACCACCCATTTTATGAAGGGATTGTTGCTTTTCGTACACCTGTTTAGAGATCTGCAATCGCAACTCCAGGGAGGATAGCTTTATGTTGTTCTCGTACTCCTTGTCTTCCAACACAATCACATCGGCACCTTCCTTTACCTGGTCTCCCAAAGCATAGGGGCGACCAGTTGCGGGATTGATTTGCAGCTTGTAGTTCCCTGCAATTTCTGATTTCAGGTTGACTGTTTTTACCGGATTTACCGTACCGGTAGTACTTATATATTTTTCGATGGTTTTGGGTTGGAGTTCCAAAACAGATACGGGAACGGAAATATCCTTGCTCAGATCGGTCTCCTTTTGATTGCAGGCAGTCATAACAGCCGTACTCAAGATGACAAAAAGTAATCGTTTCATTATAGTCGAGATTTGTAGGGTTAACAATTTGAGTTTATACTATATCTTAAAAACATGGAATCTGTATTACTCCGATTTCATGTTGCGTTGCAGTTCCTGCGGAACGAAGGATCTATTGTTCTCAAAATCCCAAAGGGACTGAATCTTCATATTCAGAAGCTCCAGTTTATAGGAGATCTTTGCATTTACAAGACTCATCTTTTTCTCCGAAAGCTGACTTTGGAATCGCTCCAGATCCATACTGGTCAGATCACCGTTCCGGTAACGCTCCAGGTTGATATCGTAGGTTAACTGCGCATTCTTCACATTCTGGTTTTCAATACTTATTTTTCGGGTATAGTTATTCAGATCCCGGTAGGTTCTTCGAATCTTGATCACAATATCATCCTCCAGTTGTTTCATATCGATCTGACGGGATTCAATTTCCAGTTCGGCCGCCCGAATTCTGGCTTTGCGTTCTCCCCAATCAAATACCGGAATGGAAAAGGTAATTCCCACTTCCGGACTTTTGGTGGGCCTATTGTAGATATCCTGAAATTTGGAATCGTTGCCCATGTAACCGAAGGAGAGCCCCACATTACCGCTAAACTTATTCCGGGCAGCGGTCTCTATCAGATCGAACTCGGCATTGTTCAAATCAATTTTCCGCTGCGACAGTTCCAGCCGTTGAGCCAATCCATTCTGAATCGCCTTCTCCAAATCCACCACAACAGGAACATACTCAATATCGGTTTTTACATCGATCTTTTCAAACAGAGACAGTCCCAACAATTGCTTGAATTCATCCATCGCATTCTCCAGATCCACAACCCGGTCCTTTACAGCAGATTCGCTGGTGGCGTAGTTCAACTCCGCCTGGTAAAGTTCTTCCTTCGCCATCAAGCCACCCTCTACCTTGCTTTCAATAATTTTCTTGCTGATTTTTTGATTCTCGAAATCCTCTTTCGCAACTTTCAGTCCCATCTGTTTCTGGTAAATATTGTAGAATGCCCTACTCACCTGACTTTCCATACTCAACATCTGAATGGAATGAGTTAGAGTCGCATTCTCCAAACTCAACTCATTTCGCTTCAACCCCATTTTGGTTTTGTTGTATTTGAAAAGAGGTTGATCGTAACGCAAGTACAAGGAGTTGTTGTAGCCTTTATTGGTTGTATTCCCTGCTTCGGAATAATTATCCTGGTAAGCAAAATCATTCTTCAGAATCAGTGTTCCATCAGTCAGTTGAATGGGCTGAGTCACCGAAAAGCTTCCATTGGCCCCCTTGTTCTCCGAAGTATACCATTGAGAGGTAAATTCATCGTAGGTTTGTCTTTTTTGGTACTGAATGGGCGAAACATCCAGGGTGAATCGCGATTTCAAAGCAGCCAGGTTGGCATTCAGGAGTTCCCTCCGCTGCTCCATTTCCAGTCTTGTTTTTCTAATCTCGGGACTATTCTCGAAAGCAATGTTTAGGGCCTCCTTCAAAGTAATCTGCCTTTGCGAAAAGGAAACCATTGTATTGAGCAGAAGAGCCCCTGCAATCAAAAGGCATTTCCCAATTATCATGCGTGTGTGGTTCGTATTCATGGTAGCGTGTATTTTGATATTATCGTTTTTACAATTTGTTTGTGTCAGGACAAGACCTCTATTGGGCTATAATTCCTTGCGACGGGAATATCATTTGTGCTTTAATTATCATAACAAACCGTCGCTTTTATCTTCGTATTCTTTTCCCGGGGATTTCCCCCAGGCTACTCACATTCTACCCCTTCGGGGTAAAAGACAAATATTTAGTTTCGTAACAAAAGCTATTTATTCCTCACCCATTTGATGGCATCGGCAAAGAGATAGGATCCCACAGATCGGTTGCTCAGTTCTACTTTTGCTGTTTCAAGAGTAACATAGAAAGAGCCCAGGTAATTCCACCCCTTTTCCAGTTCCTGGTCGGTTTTGGTGACTTCCTCTACCCCTCCTTCATGATGTACCCTGAAATTGTAATTGGCCTTCCGTTTCTGCTTTCTCCAGCTATGGTTCACCTTCTCGATATAGCAGTAGATATCATAATAGCCCCCCTGCTTCACCGGTGCTTTCCAGGTGGCCGTCCGGTCGCCCTGGCCGGTTTTGGTATACATCGCCGATCGTACGTACTTGCCGTAAAAACCGGAACGAAGCACAGTCTTCCACTCATTGGGCGGATACCAGTAAATGAAGCGGGAATACTTGTGCGGTGCTTTTTTCCTGGAATCCACCAGCTGTTTCAGATAGCTTTTGTTGGATACCTGCTGGTATTCAAAACCTTCGTCCTCATTGTCCACCACAATTTCGTTCTCCACCAGCAAATCCTCAAAAAATTCCGTTTCCCGAATCTCATCCAGAGCTGCGGTTCGTTTCACCTCATCAAAGGAAGCAAAGTCGTACACCAGGTTGTTGGGCAGATTTTCAGAAATGTGGGTGTACAGATTCATACGTGAAGGTTCGGTGGTAAAAACAAAACCAACCTCACGAGCCGTTCCGGCAGGCACATGAATCTTACGGGTGAATTCCGGTCCCTCCTCATTTCTTCTTCTTCTCCTGCCACGCTGGTTGGGATCGTTCATCTCCACGTTCACCGTAACAATTCCATCCACAGCCTCGGGGTTGGAAATCTTGAAACGAACCTGGTACTTAACATGCTCCTTCTCCTTCACCTTGTAGGTCTGAATATCGCGAACCAGGAAACCGGGCAATTGCTTCAGATGATACCAATTGTTCACTTCGCCGGTAATGGATTCCCCAAACTGCTCCTGCAGTATCGTATCCAACTCCCGGAATTCAAATGCAGAGTTTTGGTGCTCCCTTACAAACCGGTTCAGCAACTGGTTAAATTCCGCCTCACCATACCGGGCACGAAAGAGGGAAAACAGGTAATCACCCTTGGCCAGAATCACATCATTGAGCGAAATCTTTTCCTCCTCATTTTTGGAATTCTCCACACCTGTTAGCATCAATTCCTCCAAGGCTGCCCGTTTCAACTCCAGGTTGATCCGCTCCCCTTTACTGATCCCCTCAAATGCCCAACGGGAAGAGGTTCCGGAAGAAGTGCTCCTTTCCCGAAGGTAAACGGCCAAGGCCATATTCAGCACCGGATATTCCTCCGAATGCAATTGGGTTACATAGTTGTAGTAATTGGGAAAAAGGGTAAAGGTGTGTCGATCCACAACCCTGCGGAACATGTACCACTCACTGGGCGGCGCCATGTAGTTGCCTCTCACGAATCGTTTAAACATGCGGGCCTGCAGTTCCTCCTCAGACACTTCCTCGTTGTCCCGCTTCATCCGCTTTTCGAATCGTTTCTTTCGTTTCCTGAAATCCGTATCCTCCAAAACAACCCCTTTCTCGGGATAGAATAGAATCTCGGGCTGAACCGCCTCGCTACTCACACCCCACAGATGCTTATCCAAAGCAAAATGAATGGGCACCTCGGCCAAAGCAAATCGTTTGAATGGATATTCCAGCCCCAGCTTGCTTTCGTATTCGTTCTTCAGCTCCCGGATAAGGGAGGGCAAACTATCCGAAACGGCCTTGAAATGCTCCTCAAAGAACTGGTTCCCCTCAATCGTGAAGAGGGAATAGTTAATGGAGTCTACAGCCACCGAATACTTTTTGTAGTTGCCAATCAGCAAACTGATTTTAGGCAGTGGGGCTTCCGGATGAAATTCATAGCTCCCCTTTTCTGCCTCCAACTCTTTTCCCTGGGATACGGCAACCATACCTTTGCCCGTCTTCACCCGAAGGGAATACCTTGTAAAATCGGGCAGGTAGCAAGCCGGTCGCTGCGAAGCATAGCCCACCCCTGCAATGGGATACCACAGAGCTTCACTTGTCAGGCAAACGAAATTCTCCTGCAGGTAGGCATAACGCTTTCGCACCCTAAAAATTTCAAGGGAAAAATTATCCTTGTATTCCTCCCTATCCAGATCCAGAAAATGAGTGCGCTCATCAATTGGCCCCTGGTATTTCATAGTAAGCTGAGCCTTTTTCCCAGCCTGCATTTGCCCGGGGTAGTTCAATTTCAACAGATGCAGCTCCCTTTGGTAATCCACTGGTTGACCGTTCAATTGAACAGACAGAACATGCAGGGCCGGATTCAATTGAAAAATGAGTGTATCCAGTGGGAAATGGCTTCCATTCCGAATCTTCAGTCGCGCCTGAACGGCAATCTCCTGCCCCTTATGCTGCAGTTCTATCCCACAGGAATCAACATGCACCCTGGGCGTATCCACATACTTGTTGTTCAGGGCAATCATCTCCTGCTTAAATTCCAGGTTCCCCTTCTTCAGATCGATGTACCGCATCGTGTAGTAGCCCCCCACCAGTAAGGAGAGCACAGCCAGGTAGAGAGGAAAGGAAGTCAGTTTCCGGGACTGCGGCAATCGCTCCAGCTTAAATACTGTGAAAAGAATCAAACCCAGTCCGATAAAGAAATAGATGCCCCGGTGCATCAACACTTCCTCTAAATTGCCAAAACCGCCAATGGTAGAGTTCATCATGGGCACCTGGTAGGCAATGTAATCGAACAGGTGGTAATATTTTGTATTCAGATAGAATATGGTAAGGGCAATGTAGCCCAACAGTACAATAAAAGTAATGGCCTGGTTCTTCAACAGAATCATCAGGAAAAAGGACAAGCCCAGGATAAACACCAGGGTGGGAACACTAATGAGCAAAGGATAGAAGAAGAATTCTCCGATTCCCTGGGCCGAATCACTGCTCAGAAAGGAGAAGCCCATCCCCATTACCAGAACAATCAGATTCAGAATAAAGAAAACAAAAAGTATTCCCAGGGCTTTTCCCAGGATGTATTCGGCATTGGTCATAGACCGGGCATAGATCACCTCTACGGAATCATTTTTCCGGTCCTGCTTTAGAAATTCCGAGGCCAGGAATACCGCCACAATGGCCTGTCCCAGGTTCAGAACAATCAGGTTGGCATAGGGAATTGAGGCCGGCAATGCTCGGTAGATCCAGGGGGCCCCACTGGTTTCCACAAATACGGCAATGTTATAAATACCAAGGCCAACAATGGATAACCCGGCAAAAATTCGAAAGAACCAGGATCGCAACAGGGTACGCATCTCAAATTTGGCAACGGTTTTTAGGGTGTGTATCGAAAACATAGAAGGAGGTATAAAGCTATAGGTGTGTTGTTAAATGTTCCATAAAATAAACGTAGGCATGCTCCAGGTTGGGCTCAATTTCGATGGCATGTTCCACCTCTATATCATTCCCCACCACCTGCACTTCCCAACCATCCTCGGAGGGAATGGTAGAAATAACAGCATACTTGTCTTTTATCCTATCGTATTCGGTACCGGAAGTATTCACCTGCCAAACGTGCCCCCGGGTTTTGTTGATCAGCTCCTCGGGAGAACCTTTAAATTGGAGAGTTCCCCTGTCCAAAAGGGCCAAATCACTGCAAACACTGGAGATATCCCCCACAATATGAGTGGAAAGGATAATAATTACATCTTGCTGGCTGAGTTCGGAAAGGATATTCCGGAACCGGATTCTTTCCTCAGGATCAAGGCCGGTGGTGGGCTCATCCACCACAATAATTTTGGGATCTCCGATCAGTGCCTGTGCAATCCCCAAACGACGCTTCATTCCCCCGGAAAGCTTGTTGGCATTTCGCTCCCGAACATCAAACAGTCCCACCCTCTCCAGCCATTCGTCCACCTTGTGCAGGCGCTGCTTCCTGCTTTTAATACCGGACAGGGCTGCCGCATAATCCAGAAACTCCCAGGTTTTTAACTTGGTAAAAAAACGGAAGTCCTGTGGCAGGTAGCCCAGTATCTTCCGAATCTCCCCCCGGTCCTTCAGCAAATCGTAATTATTCATTTTTACGATGCCCTGGCTCGGTTTCATAAGGGTTACCAGGATGCGCATCAAACTTGATTTGCCTGCTCCATTGGGTCCCAAAAGCCCAAACATCCCGTTTTCAATCTCCAGGTTGATCCCGTTCAGGGCTTTCTTGCCGTTGGGGTAGGTTTTACTTAAATCTTCAATTCTAATCTGCATTTGCAAGTAATTTTTCACAGAGACAACCGATCCCCCCATTTTCAAACCCTACTGCCTACAGATATCTCTCAACAGAACTTCTCTTCTAAGTTACAGTTTTATACCTATTTTGAAACCCTTTAGTACCGGGCAAGCCAAAATCCGAATCATTTTAATTCGGTTCAAAAACCGCATTTGTCGACTAGTGTTCTATTCTATTAATACACCATCATGCCACGAATATATGTAATTGATTGCAAAATCACACAAGTTTTTTCTTTTTTTTTCATAAAAATAATCCTACAGCATTGATTCTCTGCAAAAAACCAACCCATATTCAATAGTACACCGAAATCCGGTACGATTGTATTTCTAACGGGCTGCTATTGCTTCGGGGGAAAATGCCTACCAGGTAATATCCCCGGCATTGACAAATATTGACTACAGGAAATTAACATACAGGGCAATTCTCTACTTTATATATAAAACCGATGTTTTTCAGATATTCTTTTGAAAGTGGTGGAAATAGATTGTCGCTCCGCGACATAGGGTGAGGTGCCATTGACATTCCTACAAATAGCTTGTTGCTCCGCGACATGGGCCATTCTTCAAACCGATCCATTTCTGAGATATAGCAAATGAATCCAAACATTTATTTCTCAACAAAGAAC
Organism: Marinifilaceae bacterium; assembly: GCA_041725895.1. Taxonomy (GTDB): domain Bacteria; phylum Bacteroidota; class Bacteroidia; order Bacteroidales; family Marinifilaceae; genus JBGRQA01. The sequence goes on along the minus strand of JBGRQA010000021.1, from coordinate 36,494 downwards.
TTATGTGAAAATTTGTTTCATTACTTTTGGGGAATACAGAAAGCGAAACTCTTCAATAGACAAAAACAAAAGGAGAAAAGAATTCTAAACACCAATAATTGCCGCAACAAATCGTTTTCCTGAACACCCCTAAATCAAAAAAAATGGCAAAAGATCCGGCCCACGATGCGAGAAGGAAGGGGGCTGAATGACAAGGATCGAAAATAATACGCAAAAAGGATCAATTGGCGAAAATCGATCATTCAACACATTTTCCTTTATGCAGAGCCCTTTTAATTTAGTCAATTAAATTTAAATCGACTCAACACTTCAACTATCATTCCTTTATAAAATTGAAATTGTTTTTAGCTATCTTAATCAACAGATCCTTTGATAACATTTATAGAGAAGTTTGCAATATGTTCAGCGATCTTCTCTATTTCTTCTAAAGTGAATTCCGGAGTTTTAAAATGCTTTTTAATAATATCAGGCGAGTAGTGATAGAATGTACATTGCCCTAAAATACTTGAGCTGTAAAGACGAATTGCATCTTCACTTGCTCGCTCCCCCAACAGTTGTTTTACGATTGAAAAAAGAAGATTGATAGCAGGTCCGAGACTTTCCTCTGTCAGTTCCTGAATTGCTTTCGTAGGCTCTACACTTTCTCTCGTTATCAGCGTACCAAACCAAGGAGACTCGAATTCATAAAGAGTATGAAGCAGAACGCATTTAATAAAAAACCGAAGACGCTCTTCGGGTGGATTGGATTCATCTTTGGCAAAATCAAATGGATATTTTTCAAAAGCCACATTTTTCCAATGCTTTACAACTTCAATGTAGAGCGCTTCCTTCCCTCTAAAATGGTAATTAATAGCTGCAACATTAACCTCGGCACTTTCACAGATCTCCCGTACAGAGGCATTCTTAAATCCTTTTTCAGCAAAGATTTTTCCCGCAGCCTTTAAAATACGTTGTTGAACATTAGATATCGACTTATCACTTTTTTCCAATTCTTATATCTCCTATTTTTAATTTGCACCTAACAATATATTATTCTTCCTACCAATTTATTGTTTTAATCATTACAACAATAATGAAAACAAACAGGATTCACTAATAATACACTTAAAATAATTGAACATACCAATCTTCAGCCCACAAAAAAGGACATACTTTGAAAAGCTTTCTTGCGAGTAGATTTATTCCAAAACTACAAAAAAGAGTATATCATTTAAATGATATACTCTTTTTCATTATTTATCTAAAGCATCCTTAGATCCTTTTTGCAAAGTAGTTTGCCTGATAAACGGCATCTGCAATCTTATGAGCACGAACAGCATCCCCAACAACATAGAGTTCCGGTGCTTTACCATTTAAACTTTCACAAATCTTACTATTGGCCTTATAGCCTAATGCCAAAACAACTGTATCTGCTTCAACTTCGTATTCATTCCAGTTTTTACCACAAACACGAACACCTTTATCCGTAATTTCCTGAAGCTTAGTCTCAGTAACAATGCTGAGTCCGTTTCTGAAATGTTTTGGGAACACACTATCGTTACAGAAAAGCATTGCCTTATCCATAGGAGACATATCTGCACCTACTTCTGACTGCATCTCTACAACAGTTAGATTGTCAATTTCATTCTTCTCCATAATCGTATCAGCTGTTTCAAGACCTACTTCACCAGCTCCGGCTACAACAACTTTTCTACCAACTTTCACTTTGCCAAGTAATACATCTTCTGCTGTAACAACATGAGACTTATCAACACCAACAATCGGTGGAACAAGTGGTTTCGAACCTGTTGCAACAATAACAACATCCGGAGCTAACTCTTCAACAAGCTCTGTAGTAGCCTCCGTATTAAGCTTGATTGTCACCCCAAGTTTCGTACATTGTGCCTCAGCCCAATTCTGAAATTTGGTAAAGTCTCCTTTCGAAATCGGAAGAGAGGCGATATAAAGATTTCCGCCAACTGTTGCTTGTTTCTCAACAAGTGTTACTGAATGGCCTCGAAGTGCGGCTACTCTCGCGGCCTCAAGACCTGCAGGACCTGCTCCGATAACTAAGACTTGTTTAGATACAACTGCCGGCTCAATTGGATTGTCCATTCTACCACACCCGGCATTTATAGCACAACTTAACTGCCAGTTAGAAATCTCACCACTAAAAATACAGTTTCCACACTTGATACAAGAACGAATTTCCTCAATATCTCCGTTAATAGCTTTATTCGCTACATCCGGATCAGCAAGCATTTGTTTTCCTAATCTTACAGCATCTGCATGATCATTTTCAAATGCATCATTCCAGGCATTGGGATCATACTGTCCTACAGAACGGGTCACTACTGGTATGTTCAGGAATGTCTTATAGAATGCTGTCTTATCAAATTGTCCCTTAGGTTGACGTCTGTAACCTCCTGTTGCATCCACTAAATGGAAGGTTTCGTATGTTCCGTCTGATTGTAAATCGAGATAGCTGATACCCGCCTTTTCCAATTCTTTTGCGAAGTAGACGGTTTGTTCACGATCTATTCCACCTTTAATCATATCACAATCCGCAACTGTATAACCAATTACATAATGAGGTCCACACTTTTCCCGAATTCCTCTTACAATTTCCAAAGGCAATTGAATGCGTCCCTGCAGGCTTCCACCGTATTTATCCGTACGTAAGTTATTGTGCGGAGAATAGAACTGCTCTAAAAGGTAGGCTGTAGAACCGTGTAACTCTACACCATCATACCCAATTTCCTGAGCTCTTTCTGCAGCAGCGATAAACATATCCCTGATTTCTTCGACCTCATTGGTTGTAAGTATACGTGGCTCGATGAATTCTCCTATTTTCCCCAGGTCCTGACAAGGGACACCTGATGGAGATACGGGATCATTCCCAAACATACCGGCATGATGTAGCTGACAGATAATAGGCGTATTATAATTGTGAACTTCTTCTACCAACCGTCTGTGACCAGGACTAAATCGATTGTGATCAAGACGTATTTGAGGTTCAACCCAGGTATGTCTGCCATCAACAGCAACCCCCTCTGTAAAAATCATCCCCGCTCCACCTCTGGCACGTGCTACATAGTGGGCAATAGTTCTTTCCGAAACTTCTCCATTCGCAGTTGCAGTACGAGTCCATAAAGGTGAGTTCCAGACTCTGTTTTTTACGTTAATGTTACCTAAACGCAGTGGTTTTGTTAATCCATTCATTTTTACACTCATTTTTTCAACTCCTTAAATAATTAAAACTGTAATTCAAACGCTTCTTTTAAACAGGTGTTTTAAATCGGCGTTTAAATATAGCAATCTATTTCTGGATTCCGCAAGCATTTTTATTTTCCACGTGCTCCTAAGGAACAAAACAAAGACAACATAAAACCTATTAACCAAAGAATGCTCCTAGCTAAAACAGACCATAAACGGCGTAACACAAGAACAAACTACTCCTTTTCTCCCGACACAGTACTAAACAGTATTATACAACAAATGGATGCAAAAAAAAATAATAAACCAACTGTAAAAATCCTGGACATTGTTAGGATAAAGGGGACGGTATCAACCAATGCGATAAAAAAAGAAGAAATTAGAACTCGGATTTTACTGATGATTCTTCTCCCATGCTCTATTGCGAAAGACTCCATATCTAATCACAAAAATCACATTGCAAGCTTAAGCAGAAAAACCAAACCGATAAGGCATATTATTTTCAGTCCAAAGAGAGAATGAATCGCATTTTTTTTGAGAATCCTATTAAAATGCAGAGCTTTGTATCCACAACGAATTCTATTGCATGAAAGATTTTACTCAGGGCAACGAAGCCAAACTAATTTTCAATTTCACACTCCCTATGTTACTGGGGAATGTATTCCAGCAACTCTACAACATTGTAGACAGTGTAATTGTTGGCAATATCCTGGGAAAAGAGGCACTGGCCTCGGTGGGGGCTTCCTTCCCTATCATATTCACCCTGATTGCCCTGGTCATAGGAATCGGGTCAGGATTCTCCATTGTGATTTCACAATATTTCGGGGCCAAAGATATCGACCGGGTCAAACGAGCCATCGATACCATGTACCTCTTCCTCTTCGGTTCGGCCATCCTTACGAGTATTTTAGGTATCTATTTCAGTGAAGAATTGTTTCAACTTTTACAGTTGCCGGCAGAATTGGTTCCCCAGGCCAAAACCTACCTGAACATTTACCTTGGGGGGATGATCGTTTTCTTTGGCTTTAACGGAACCAGTTCGGTGCTGCGAGGTTTGGGTGATTCCAAAACGCCCCTTGTGTTCCTCGTAATGGCCTCCCTGTTCAACATTCTGTTCGATCTCCTCTTTATCATGGTATTTGAATGGGGAATTGCAGGAGCTGCTTTGGCAACTGTTGTTGCACAAGCAGGTGCTTTTGTTTCTGCTTTGATCTACCTGAACCGGGGCCACAAAATCATGAAATTCTCCCTTTTCAAATTAAAATTTGATAAGGAAATTTTCCATACCAGCTTTAAAATCGGGCTCCCCTCCGGCCTTCAACATTCCTTCGTGGCCTTGGGAATGATGGCTCTACTTGGGATTGTAAATACATTTGGTACGGATGTAATTGCAGCCTATACCGCCGCAGGCCGAATCGATTCATTGGCTATGATGCCGGCGATGAACTTTGCCCAGGCCGTAGCGGCATTTGTGGGACAGAATCTTGGGGCCAACAAAATCAACAGGGTACGAAGCGGATTCAAGGTCACTTTTATTATGTCCTCCCTTTTCTGTCTGCTCATGACCCTGATTATTGTGATTTTTGGCAGCAACCTGATGGAATTGTTTACCACAGATCCCAACGTAATTGAAATTGGCGAACGGTATTTAATTATTGTTAGTTCCTTCTATCTTCTTTTCTCCACAATGTTTACCACCAATGGTGTACTACGGGGTGCCGGCGACACATTAATTCCCATGTTCATCACCCTGTTTTCGCTTTGGATTATCCGTATTCCGGCAGCCTATTTCCTTTCCGGAGAAATTGGAGAAACCGGTATCTGGTGGTCCATTCCTGCCGGATGGTTCATAGGTATGAGTTTTTCCTACATCTACTACCGAACCGGACAATGGAAAACCAAATCGATTGTGAATCACAACGATAAAATCGAAAGCATTGACATTCCTGTTGAATAGGGATTCAATTTTACAAAATTCCCATCCTCAATCCGGGCAAAAGAATACTTTTCTTCAAAAAAGGAATGGAAGTATTTTGAAATACCAGATAGAAATATGAATATTCCCTCTAAACCCTTACCTTTGCGGAAATAAATATTTCGGAATATGTTAAAATCAATGACCGGCTTCGGAAAAGCCACTATTGAACTGGAAAACAAAAAGGTTTCTATCGAAATCAAGTCCTTAAACAGTAAACAACTGGATATCAACACCCGAATTCCCAACCTCTACAAGGAAAAGGATTTGATTCTGCGCAACGAAATTAAAAATTCTCTGGAGCGTGGAAAAGTTGAGCTTTCCATTTATATCGAAAGCATTGGAACCGACAAGGAAACCAAAATCAACAAACCAATTGTTGAAGCCTACTACAAACAACTTTCCGAAATATCTCAGGAACTGGGCATAAAAATGGATCAAGAGCCCATGCTCCAAACCATTGTTAAAATGCCAGACGCTTTAAAAGTAGAACACCAGGAACTGGATGAAGAGGAATGGGACCACATTTTCGCCGGCTTCCAATCGGCCATTCAGGAACTATTGGAGTTCCGCAACCAGGAAGGGAAAGCTCTGGAAGCTGACATTTTCAAGCGAATTCACAACATTGAAAATCTTCAGGCGGAGGTTCCCCAATATGAAGCCAATCGTATTGAAACCGTAAAAAATCGCATCAACGACAACCTGAAGGATTTCGTTGAAAAGCAAAATGTAGATAAGAATCGTTTCGAGCAGGAAATCATCTACTATTTGGAAAAACTGGATATTACCGAAGAGAAGGTTCGATTGACCAATCACTGCAAATACTTTTTGGAAACCGCCAAAACCAGTGAGCCTGTTGGAAAGAAACTGGGATTCATTGCACAGGAAATTGGTCGTGAAATCAATACCATGGGCTCCAAAGCAAACGACACCAACATTCAGAAACTGGTAATCCAAATGAAGGATGAACTGGAGAAGATCAAGGAACAACTCCTGAATGTATTGTAATCCTCATACATTCTAACTAAAAATACAACAGCGTAGGGTTCTGTACCCTGCGCTTTTATTATATAATTGGGCTTTAACTGCGCCATTTTTATTAACTTACTCTAAAAACTGATCAGAAAGATGTCGGGAAAATTATTGATTTTCTCCGCACCAAGCGGATCCGGGAAAACCACCATTGTTAAGCATTTGCTTCAAAAAAATTACAAACTGGAATTCTCCATTTCAGCGACCAGCCGTCCGATGCGCGGTAAGGAGCAACATGGAAAAGACTACTACTTCCTTTCGGCTGAAGAATTTCGCACAAAAATTGAAAACGACGAATTCCTTGAATGGGAAGAAGTTTACGAAGGATGCTACTATGGTACACTAAAAAGCGAAGTAGAACGAATCCGACAGGCAGGAAACAATGTAATTTTCGACGTAGATGTTGTGGGAGGCCTAAACATTAAGAAATTTTACGGTGAGGAAGCTCTGTCCATCTTCATTCAACCTCCTTCGGTTGAGGAATTGGAGAATCGCCTTCGCGGACGTTCTACCGATAGCGAGGAGGTAATTGCCCAACGAGTGGCGAAAGCCAGCTTTGAACTGACTTTCGCCGATAAGTTTGATAAAATTATTGTAAATGATGTTTTGGACGTTGCATTCTCCGAAGCAGAACAAACACTGGATCAGTTCCTGAAATAGAATACGATGGAGAATATGCTCTTGGAAGGGAGCATACTCTCTATCTCCAAATAGTAGAACGATTCATTCACAAAACAAACAGCAATGAAAACCGGACTCTTTTTCGGCTCCTTCAACCCCATTCACATTGGTCACCTGGCCATCGCCAACTACATGGTGGAATATACCGATCTGGACCAAATTTGGTTCGTGGTTAGTCCCCAGAATCCCTTCAAACAAAAAAACACTCTTCTTGCAGAATACCACCGATTGGAACTGGTGAACCGGGCCATTGAAAACGACCCACGCTTTAAGGCCTCCAACATTGAGTTCAACCTCCCAAAACCATCGTACACAGTAGACACACTTGCATATTTGAGGGAGAAACACCCTAAAAATGAATTTGCCCTAATCATCGGTTCGGACAATCTCAAAAGTTTTCACAAATGGAAGAACTACGAATTGTTACTGGAGAATCATGAATTGTATGTCTATCCCCGCCCAGGCTTTAAAAAAGAAGACGTTCAGGTGGAAGGAAAAATTCAAATCGTTGAAGCCCCACTGATGGAAATCTCCTCCAGCTTTATCCGGGAGGCCATCCGGGAAAAGAAGGACATTCCTTACTACCTTCCGACTCCTGTTTACGAATACATCAAGGAAATGCATTTCTACGAAAAATAATACCAATCGAAAAGAACACTAAATCAATCAGAACTACTGCCCCACATTTAGAAATCTGCGAAAATCAGTAGGATCTGTGTTCCATTTCCGAGCCAATTCCATCAAAACCTACTCCCTCAATCCAAATCTTTTACGAAAATAAAAACACAAAAAAAGGCCGGTTTTCACCGGCCTTTTTGCTAACCCAAAATGATTTCAAATACGAAATTTTTAACCCTAAAATAAATTTCTCATTTTGAAAATCTCGATTCAGATTTTTACAAATCTATCTTACCACTATGATTTTTGAATCGGGGTGCAAATATAGGGGGAATTATTTAAGAACAAAACCTTTGCACCAATCTTTTTTCAATAATTTTTCATACACATTTCAAGGCCCACAATTAGCCTGAGAAACAGAACTTTTCTCTGAAAAACAACTCTTCACTACAACCAAATATCATAAAAAAAGAAAGGGCTACTCCAATGAGCAGCCCTTCTGTACCTAATTAATCAATGATTAATTAAAAATACTTGCATCCAAATTAGAATTTACTTTTATTTCAGTAACAGTAAGTGGCATTTCCTGAGGTCCTACAGAGGTAATAGTTGAGTAAGGGAATTTTACACCCTCCACTTCTCTGTAATCTTTGTAAACCATTATTTGAGTCATCCCATTTTCCTGGGCTATGGTTTTCAATTTTAAACCGCTGTCAGCCCCAAAAAATTCAACTTTGATCTTATCATCGGCTCCCTTGATTTGCAATTTGTAGGCCTTTTCTCCATCAATCTTTTCCACTCCTACAATTTTCGCCTCAAAACCCAACTTTTCAAAGTTCAATTCCGGAATCATCTGCGCCTCCATAGCAAAGGGCTTGGCCTGCTCTCCGGTCAATTCCTTCTCCTGGCCCATTGCAGCCACTTTTGCAACTTTACCATTGTACCTAATACCCTGCATTAACTGGCCATTCATGACCATTTTCAGCATGAATTTCTCATTATTCAGATAGTTGATTTCCATATCAACGGTCATTGGTCCCATTTTCATATTTCCTTGAATGGAAACATCCTTGATTGCAGCCACTTTATCACGACCACCCAAAGCATCCAGATAATGATCTAAAATAGTAGAAACAGTCACTCCTGCAGGAATCGCATTGGGATCTTCTTTTACCTCGTTTCCTTCGAAATCATATTCCTCTACCTTACCGGTTGAGCTTAAACGCGCCAACTTTTCCTTTAGTCCGCGATCCCCCACTACCAAATAGATTGCATTTTCAGGATCCACATATTTTTTGGCTACGGCCTGAACATCATCCAAAGTAATCTTTTCCAGCTTTTGCAGATAGGTCGCATAGTAATCATGAGGCAGATTGTACATTTCAATATCTCTGGCAAAAGCAGCTATAGTACCTGGCTCTTCCAGCGCACGGGCAAAATCCCCTGCCAAAGTAGCCTTGGTCATATTCAAATGATCCTGGGTTAGCTTTTCATTGCGAACCCGGTTCATCTCTCTTGCAATTTCCACCAAAGCACTATCGGTTACATTGGTCCCAACACCGGCACCTGCAACAAAACAACTCACCAATTTATCTGGCTGGATACTCGACCTGGAACCATAGGTATAGCCTTTATCTTCACGAAGATTTTGGGTAAGTAAGCCCATAAAACCCCGGCCCAACATCGAATTCATCACCTCCACCGGAATCACATCGGGATGTCCCTTTTTCAAATCAACGGTATGTACAATCTGGATATTAGATTGAGAGGCAGCATCTTTGTTGGATAGCACCACTCTTTTTCCTTCAATTTTGGCAGGCAAGTCATATTTATGAACAGGAACTTCACCTCTTTCCCAAGCTCCAAAATACTTCTTCATCAACTTCTTTGCCTCCTTTGTGGTAATGTCTCCCACAATCGCCATTATCGCAACATTGGGCTTAAAATAGGTGTTATAGTAAGCCTTGCAATCCTCAACCTTAATATTTTTTACAGTTGCTTCGGTCTCAACATCACCGTAGGGATGATCCTCTCCATATAGCACACGGCTGCGAACGTTTTGCAATATGGCAGTAGGCTCTGTCTTATTCCCTTGTAAAGCGGAAAGACTTTGCTTCACCACCTTATCAAACTCTTCCTGAGGGAAAGTAGGATTCTGAACCACATCGGCCATGAGCTCCAAAATTGTTTCCTTATATCTTGACAATCCACTGGCATAGGCGCCATCGGAATAAGTTCCCAAACGGGCCCCTATAAAATCGATTTCCTCTGCAATTTTCTGATTGTTGCGTTTCGAAGTCCCTTTATCCAAAAGGCTTCCCACAAAAGAAACATACCCGGCCTTGTCGCCTTCCACAACAGGATCGATGTTTAGGGACAAATTGAAAGATACCTTAGGCAACTTGTGATTTTCCACCACCAAAACTTTCATACCGTTTTTCAAAACGAAAGAATCATAATCGCCCAGTTGTATTTTTGGTGCAGGACCAGCCGCAGGAGCTTTGGTCCGGTCTACCTGTGCATCGGCAGGGCTCACAAACAAAGCCACCACCAAAAACATGATGAATATATTTAACGTCTTCATTTTAATTCTCTTTAATCATTTCTATACTCCGATTCCTAAGAATCATCAGTTGACTTGTTGTTTAGTTGGCTTTTGACTTAGGCAAATAGTACAACACCACCCGATTTTCGGGACGGAAATATTTTTGAGCAACCCTCTGGATATCCTCTCGGGTTACGGCCATATATTTATCCAATTCCTGATTCACTCTCTGCGTATCCTTAAAATAAGTATAAGCAGTTGCCAAATTTTCGGCCCGGCGTGCAATGGTAGAATTGGAGCTCACCAATCGGTTTTCCATCTTATTTCTCAACTTCTGAAATTCCCGTTCCGAAATCAACTCATTTTGAACCTTTACAAACTCTTCATTCATGGATTCCTCCATATCCTTTGGTTCTATATCCTTATTAGGGATTCCAAATGCTAGGGTCAGTCCGGGGTGTTCGTAAGGCATAGGAAAAGCAAACAACTGAAGTGCCAATTGCTGTTCATCCACCAATTTTTTGTGCAAACGAGAGCTTTTACCATCGGTTAGAAGGGTGGATAACATATCTACGGCATAAAAATCAGGTGTTCCTAAGGCAGGAATGTGATACGCCTGGATAACAGCCGGCAGCTGAATATTATCGTAAACTGTATCGCGCACTTCCTTAGTTTTTTCAGGCTCTATCACCTGTGGGCGATAGATTTCATGAGTTCCCTTTGGGATTTCTGCAAAATACTTCCCGATCAACTCTTTGGCCTCTTCTTTTTCGAAATCACCACAAATGGTCAAAACAGCATTATTAGGCACGTAGAACTCCTTATAGAAATTCACATAATCCTCATCCTTTGCATTTCGAATATGCTCTTCATTCCCGATGGTAACCCAACGGTAAGGATGCTTTTCGTAGGCATGAGAAAAGGTCTGTGACAAAAAGGTTCCATATGGAGGGTTGTCGTGGCGTTGCTTCTTCTCCTGGATTACAACATCTTTCTGGGTTTTGATACCGATGGGCTCCACTTTGGCATGTAGCATCCGCTCTGACTCCAGCCACAAACCAAGCGCCAACTGATTGGAAGGCAACATTTCGTAGTAGTAGGTACGATCCACCGAAGTACTTGCATTCAATTCTCCACCTGCACGAGATACATACTTATCGTACTGATGTCTGGGAATGTTTTTGGTTCCTTCGAACATCAAATGCTCAAAAAAGTGAGCAAAACCGGTAAGATTGGGGTTTTCATTTTTTGACCCCACATGATACATTACTGAGATCAAAATATTCGGGGTGGTATGGTCCTGCTGCAAAATAACATGCAAACCATTGTCCAGATCGAACTCTTCAAAATCAATGTGCTGCTTCTGGGCATTTGCCCCCGAAAACATCACAAACAAGAAGAGAACTGATAGTAATAGTCCTTTAATTTTCATTTGTTTAAAATTTAATAACTCAACAATAATATCTAACACTATAACTCCTCCATCAAAAGGAATAATCAATATTATTATTTATTATTGTAAAGTACAATTTTATTAGACAAACGAAATCTTTACCCGATAAAAGAGAAAATTAGAAGGTTGAAAAGAGGTAATACTCTATTTATATGTTGAGATTTTGATGAGCAAGTATGGAAGAAGTATTACCAGTTTCCCGATCATTTTGCAACTATATTTCTTCATTCCGAAAGCCGCGTTATTTAGTTGGAAGACAAGTCATCTACCGGAACTTTATTTGCCTTGGCCAGGCAACACATAAGAATCGAAAAGTTATTAACCTCCTCCGTAAGCCAGTATTTTGTATCTATTCGAACAATTCTATCATTGTAACCAAGAACAACAACCTTATGATCTCTCTTTTCAATCAAGGCCACATTATTCCAGTCCAGACGAAGCTCTTTTCTAACGAAACAATTCTTTAGGATAATTTCCTCCTCCGTTATCCGCAGAAAAGATTTTCCCAGAATACGACAGCAGGAAATTCCACGCCATTCCATAATACAAATCAGAAAAACCAATAATTGAGAAAAGAACAATAATCCATCAGGGATAGCAAAAGTTAACCAAGATTTCATCAAGATCACTTTTGTAAGGATAGTAACGATTATAAACATCGCCAAAATCAATCCCACCAAGCGGCGATCCCCGTGATTTCGAATATCATTATAATCAAAATAGAACTCCTGCATCGAATAACTGCCTAATATGGATTAAACTCAAAAGAAATAGCACCTAACTAACCATAAATTACATTAATGCTAATTTACACTTTTCAATTGAGGAATCAATGTTTCGACAAAAAGAATTGCAACCGGCATTTTCATATACCGATTCATGTACAACATCAAAACCATTGCTCCAAACTTTCTTCAGAGTAGATCCAGAGGAGGTAAATCACATTTCACCTTCAACCCGCTGATAAACCTCCAATACTTCTTCAGCATCCAAACTCAGCAATTTCAGCTGATTTTCCTTAACAACCAATAAACAGGGTTTCAATTTTATGCCACTTAATCTCTTCCGTGGCCCTTCCAAACATCGATATCTCCGATAAACCAGAAATTGACCTTCTGTATTACCCAAATCCTTAAAACCAGTCCAAATACATTTTCCTTTGTACTTTCCTACAATGGTTTCTTGCCCCTTTTCTCTTTCATTACATATTTTGACCAAAGATCCATTTCCCTGTCCCTTGATTTGCTTCCAATTTCCCATAAGAATGCGAGAAGAGGATTGGGTACAACAACAACAAAGCAACATTAGAAAGCTACAAGCAAAAACGAAAACACTTTTCATAGATCTATATCTTTGGACTCTTTCTCCTATTTTTTTAAAAAACGATGATGAATCTAATACATTGGAGGGGAATGAACAAACAAATACAAAAGAAAAGGCCACCCTTTTGGGGAGGCCTCTTCTGAATTAGTAGTTATTTATAGTTAGGTAATGCTATTTAGCAAATGCTTAAATCTCATGTACCTTTTCTATATTCTCAAGTCCTTTCTGAACCGCCTCAATATTCAATGGAATCAACTTGTGGTGACGCTCAGGCAAAGACTTAGCCAACCCTTTTTCAACATTCTCCATTTTCACGATTGGTTTCACGCTAAGGAAACCACCCAAGATGATCATGTTAAAAGTTTTTGGGTTACCCATTTCAGTTGCCAAACGAGCACCAGGAATACGGTAAATATTGATGTCTGTACGCTCAGGATGACGAGTAATACCGTTTGGATCGTACAACAAAGTACCCCCAGGTTTAATGTCATTCTCGAACTTGTCCATCGACTGCTGGTTCAAAATAATAGCAGTATCAAATTTTTTCAATACCGGAGAACTGATGCGGTCATCACTAAGGATAACAGTAACATTGGCAGTACCTCCACGCATTTCGGGACCGTAAGATGGCATCCAGGAAACTTCCTGCTCCTGCATGATTCCGGAATACGCCAGAATTTTACCCATGGATAGTACTCCTTGTCCACCAAATCCGGCAATAATTATTTCTTCTGTCATGATTTTCCAGTTTTTCTGATTACAAAGAAGTTCTATTCGTCTTTTAAGGTTCCTTTTTGGTAGAATGGGAACATGTTTTCCTTCATCCACTCGTTGGCTTGAACAGGAGCTAACTTCCATCCGGAAGCACAAGTTCCTACAATCTCAACAAAAGAAGTACCCTTCTTCTTTCCACAGTTTTCAAAAGCTTTACGAACAGCTTTCTTCAACTTACGAACAGATCCAGGATTTTCTGCTGATTCGCGAGTTACGAAACAGGTACCTGGCAATTGAGCGATCAACTCGGTAATCTTCATTGGATGACCATTCAAATCGATATCACGACCGTAAGGAGTAGTCGCAGTTTTCTGTCCTTCCAAGGTAGTTGGAGCCATCTGACCACCAGTCATACCGTAGATTGCATTGTTCACAAAGAACACAACAATATTTTCACCACGGTTACAAGCGTGCATAATTTCAGCACAACCAATGGAAGCCAAGTCACCATCACCCTGATAAGTAAATACATATTTTTCAGGCATCAAACGAGAAGTAGCTGTTGCCAGGGCAGGTGCTCTACCGTGAGCTGCTTGCTGCCAGTCAATATCCAGGTAGTTGTAAGCCAACACGGCACAACCAACAGGAGAAACACCAATAGTTTGCTCCTGAATCCCCATCTCATCAATAACTTCAGCAATTACCTTATGGATTACCCCATGAGTACAACCAGGACAGTAGTGCATCTCGTTATCGGTAAGAACGCTGGTCTTTTTATACACCAGGTTCTCTTCGCAAATTATATCTTTGATTTCAGTCATTGCTGTCATAACTTATTTTCCTAAAATTTTTTGTTCCAATGCTTCTACTACTTCTTCAGGAGTAGGAATCATACCACCAAAACGACCGTAGTGTTCTACAGGTACAGCACCATTTACAGCCAGGCGAACATCTTCCACCATTTGTCCGGCACTCATTTCAACAGAAAGAATTCCTTTTACTTGTCCCACCATCTCCTGAATGGCCTTCTTAGGATAAGGGAAAAGCGTAATAGGACGCAACAAACCAACTTTAATTCCTTTTTCACGAGCCAATTCTACCGCTTTTTGGCAGATACGGGCACTGGAACCATAAGCTACGAACAAGTATTCAGCATCATCACAGGCAATCTTTTCGAAACGTACATCGTTCTCTTCCATTGCTCTGTATTTAGCCTGCAATTTATGGTTGAACTCTTCCTGACGGGCAGAATCCAATTCCAAAGAAGTAGAGATGTGACGCTCTCTATCCGGAGTTTTACCGGTAGTAGCCCATGATCCAGAAATTTTCTTAATCTCCTCATCAGTCCAGCGAGGCTTGTAATCAGCAAGCTCCACCTTCTCCATCATCTGACCAATTACCCCATCGGTCAAAATCATGGCTGGGTTCAAATATTTAAACGAAAGCTCAAATCCTAAGTCAACGAAGTCGTTCATTTCCTGAACTGAAGCAGGTGCTAATACGATCAGGTGATAGTCACCGTGTCCGCCCCCTTTGGTAGACTGGAAATAATCAGACTGAGCAGGCTGAATAGTACCCAAACCTGGTCCTCCTCGTACAACGTTTACAACCAAACTTGGTAGCTCGGCTCCTGCAAGATAGGTAATTCCTTCTGCCTTCAAGCTCACTCCGGGGCTAGAAGATGAAGTCATTACTTTTTTTCCGCAAGAAGCACCACCATAAACCATATTAATGGCAGCTACTTCACTTTCCGCCTGCAAAACCACCATACCGGTTTCTTCCCAGGGCTTACGTTCCATCAGGGTCTCCATTACTTCGGACTGAGGTGTGATTGGGTAACCGAAGTATCCGTCGGCTCCACAACGAATAGCGGCTTCGGCTATCACCTCATTCCCTTTCATTAATCTAACTTCTCCCATTACAAATATTTTTATAATTTTTTTTGGATTAAATAACTGTTACTATGCCTTAGCTAACCGCTGCCTTATAAACTGTAATCACAGTATCAGGACAAACCAATCCACAACTGGAACAGCCAATACAAGCATCTGGATTCGCCATATATGCATAGTGGTACCCTTTGCCATTAACTTCTCTTGCCAGTTCGATAACCTTTGTAGGACACGCAACCACACAAAGGCCACATCCCTTACATTTTTCGGTATCAACTACAATAGCACCTTTAAATTTTGCCATAGCATTTATAATTAAGAATTAGATGTTTTTTCCTCTATAAAGGTAATGATTCAAAAGCAAAAACATCGTTTTCACTTTCAATTTATCACAATATCAAAAACACTGACTTACAGCCCATTACCTTAATAAAAATCAATTTACACTCAATCCAAATAAGCATAAACATTTTAGAGCTAACAGTTTACCCCTGCCAAACTCCTTATTTATGAGCAACTACAGGATGATGCTCATGAAATTTCTGCAATCGTTCCTCCAGATCAGGAAATTGATTTCTTGAGATTTGAGACACACAAGCTCTCAAGCCTTCCTTCTTACTTCCGGTTTCATCCAAACAAATAGCTGAAATACCATAGTACAACAGAGCTTTGTTCAAATCGGAACCACTCATTCCAGGATATGATATGGTAAAATAGAAACCATCAGCCAATGGCTGATCCACATCTTTATCGTACACCAGTTCAAACCCATTATCAAGGAACATTCTCTTCATTATTTGAGCCCGTTCCCCATACTCCTTGACATCGGCAAGGAAGTTGAACTCTCCTTTGTTGGCAGCTTCCAGCATAGCACACAAAGCATACTGCCCCGAGTGAGAAGTTCCGGAAGAAAGAGTGTAGATAATCCGGTAAATGAATACGTACCCAAATTCATCGGCACCAAAACGATTCTGAAGTCCTTCGTATCTTCTATGGAACAATTTATCGGAAATACACAACAGACCAATTCTCTGACCGGCATAACTAAACACCTTGGAACTGGAAATCATCAGCACATAGTTGTCGGTATAATTGGCAACAGTGGCCTGAAATGGTGCCACTCCCGGCTGAGAAAGATCGGAACGAAAATCCATAGCGAAATAGGCCAAATCCTCAATAACAATTACATCGTATTTAGTGGCCAACTCCCCAATAATCTTCAACTCATCCTCAGTCAAACAGATCCATGCAGGATTGTTCGGATTGGAATACACAATACCGCCAATATTTCCCTGAGAAAGGAACTCCTCCAGTTTCTCTCTCAATTTATCACCTCGGTAATTGTACACATCAAAGGATGCATGCTTCTGTCCAATAACATCCATTTGCTGCTTCTGCACAGGAAATCCCGGATCAATAAAAAGAATGGTATCTTTTTTCGGATCACAAGCTCCAATGGTCATGAAAGCGGCATAGCCGCCTTGCATGGATCCAACAGTGGGAACAACCCCTTCGGGCTTGAGATCAATATTCATGAAATTTTTAATGAATTTGGATGTCTCCTTTTTTAAGGGTTGAATCCCCTCCAACATGGGGTAATCCGAAGCAACGCCTTCGTCAAGAGCTCTCTTTTCTGCGTCGATTCCAATCTGCGCGGGACGCAAACCGGGAACCCCCATTTCCATCCGTACGAATTTCTCACCGGATTCCTTCTCAATCATATTCACAACACGAACCACATCACGAATTGTGGCCTGAGATAAATCGGTAATTTCGCAATCTTTTAACTTTTGGTCAACAATTGCGGCATTAATAGGGGTTTGCTTCATCAGTGGTTAAATTTTATTGGTTACAATGAAATTAAAACATTGACAGCAGACTCATTTTTTCTCTCCTATCCTCTACTCAACACCAAGGCCTGCCTTATTTCTTAATTGTATGCAATTTTAATAAATATCATTACAATTTAAAACATACAACACTTGTTTAGTAACAATCTAAACAAAGTAAACGTTTTACGACTAACAAATTATCACTTTTCACCCACTCCCATTAACAGCTCCAAACCACAAGCAATAGTCGCCTGAAAAACAACACTATAGACTCAAACAAAAATAGGCTCTTCCCTACCGGAAGAGCCTATTTTTCTATCTTAAGAATACTTTATTCAAATTCAGGCATTACTCTTTTCAACCAGGCATTGACTCGTTTTACAGTCAAATCCGATTCAAAATCCTCATCCAGCGGAAGCCCCAGGAATTCACCATCCACAACCGCTCTGGATTCTTTGAATTCGTAACCTTCGGTTGAGCATTTTCCTACCAGTTCAACACCGGTAGCTATAGCTACCTCTGCCAAATCGCCAATAGAATCTACAAAATGGTCGGCATAAGCGATATGATCCCCCAAACCGTAGATTGCCAACTTTTTCCCTTTCAAATCGGCTTTTTCCAATTTGGGTAGAAATTCATCCCAATCATTGTGAGCATGATCAGCAGACCAGGTATGCTTCCCTAAAGTAGACAATCCCATTACAAGATATTGATATCGATCCAAAACATCAATCTCAACATCTTTCACTTTGTAAACATCCACTTTGTCCGCACCGATTTTCTCAGCTATGATTCGAGTTACCTTTTCAACATTTCCACCTTCGGGACCGTAAAACAATCCAATTTTACTCATAGGGCATATCGTTATTGGGTTAATACAGTATTAGTTTTATGCTTATACAAAGATAAAACTATTTAGCACTTTTCAAACTAGCCACGGCAAGTAATACTCCCAATACGATTCCTAACAATGCTGCAAACAATACCTGGTATTCAACGGGCAGCAGGAAAGTAATGGTATGAGCAGGAATCCAAAAGAAAGGAATGGTTTTCTTAAAAACAAAATTCCACTGCACTCCCCAATCCAATCGCTTCATAATATTTCCGAATTCAATGGGACGCAACATACCGGCCACAGTACCACCATTATCAACAATATGAGTATCTGTAATCTTATGCAAGGTCATCATTATAGGGGCATAAATCAGGTTCATGGCAGCACTAATGGAAAAAGCAACCAATATTTTCACTCCATTCAATTCTCCCTTCATGGCCCCCATGGCTCCTTCCATCCCCAGGTAGGATAGGAAAACAGGTGTTCCCTTTGCAAAAATCACGAAAGACATCTTGATGGTCAACCCCAAAAATCCCCATACAATGGCACGGGGCAATACTCCAAATCCAGGTTTATAGTAGGTGCCCGATTTAATTCGAAGGCCAATAACTTCACCCAGAGTAGCCAGTATTGCAAATTTCACAAAACTGGTGACCATTCCGTGCGCCTTATTGAATCCGTCGTAGGCTTCAAAAACAGCATCCGAAACAAAAAAGGGCAAAAAGCAAAGCACAACACAAGCTATAAAAAGTAAATCCTGCTTCTTCATTCTTATTTAACTAATTAAATTATACAACTGGCTCCATTGAAAAATAGCATGAGCAATAAAGCTCATGCTATCTCAGTAAAGCAATCGAAACTATTCCTGCACGGATTGTTCCATGTAGGGCTTTAGTCCTTTTTTAAAGCCATCGACGACCCGCCCCCAATTCAGGGCAATGCCCAAAATTAATACGATCACAAAGCTGATCATCATCTTCTCATTCGCCGACAAATCTTTAAATTTTCTCATAGTTCTTTATTTTTCGATACGGATACGAGCGTCAACCGCAACCACAGCATCTTTGGAGCCCAACAATGGATTCAAATCCATCTCAAAAATCTCGGGTGCCACCTTAACCAATGCTGCTACACGACTTACCGCTTCAGCCATTTTATCTTCGTTTACAGGCTCTTGACCTCTCACTCCTTTGATAATTCCGTAGGACTTTAGTCCTTGAATCATTTCATGAGCTTCCTCCTTCGCAATTGGAGCAAGACCTGCCTTCACATCTTTAAATACCTCGATAAAGATACCACCCAATCCGCACAATACCATATGTCCGAACTTATCTTCCCGCTTGGCACCAATAAATACTTCGGTTCCGGCGTGCTGCGAACACATCAGAACGGCATAAGTATCCTTGATCTTCATCAGGCGATTGAATTCCTTCTCAACGGTTTCCTCGTCCATAACATTTAGCACAACTCCACCTACATCAGACTTATGAACAGGACCAACCACTTTCATTACCATAGGATAACCAATCTCCTTGGCCAATTCTTTGGCTGCCTCAAGAGTATCTACAACACCTTCTTTTGAACGCTCAATACCCGCTGCATCCAACAGTCCATGAATATTTTCAGGAGACAGGTAACCATTTTCAGCCTTGTCAACAATCTCGCGGATTTTCGCCACATTCACATCCGGCATTTCAATTCCCTCGGGCTGAGGCTTTGCAGTTTGATGTACCTTCGCCAATGCATTTCCGAATACCACTTCATCAGGAAAGTTGATACGTCCTTTTGCCAGGAAGTGCTCAATTTCGTCCTTCACATTAATCACCGAAGGAAGGATGGGGTAAATCGGCTTTTTACAAGTCTTCATCTTCTCGTGCAACAAATCGTACACATCATAAACCTCAAACAGTCCTGGACTACCGAAAATCACTGCCATAGCATCAATGTTATCAAAATCATTTTCGCAGGCATCAATGATGTGTCCTAACTGCTCAGCAGTTCCGGTTGCCAAAAAGTCAATTGGATTGGCCACCGACGATCCGGGGAATAACTTCTCCAGCAAAGCATCAGCTTTTGGTCCCTCGATATGAGGCACATCCAGTCCGTTGTTTGACAGTGCATCTGTAAGCATTACAGCTGGTCCACCGGCATGAGTAATAATTGCAATATTTTTTCCCTGCAATTCAGGGTGCATAAAAATTGAAGCTACAGTGGCCAATTCTTCCCGTCCGTTGCATCGAACAATACCTGCCTTTTTGAAAAGTGCATCAACAGCTACATCGGAACTGGCCAGAGCACCGGTATGCGAAGATGCGGCACGGCTACCCGCCTCTGAACCTCCTGATTTAATTGCCGCAATCTTACACCCTTTGCGAATAAGGGATGAAGCATGCTTCAGCAACATCTCAGGCTTATCAATATTTTCAACATACAACAGTTTCACTTTCGAACTGGTCTCAGGATCGAAAGACTCATCCATGTACTTTAGAATCTCTTCCACCCCCATTTGAGCTGAGTTTCCTACCGAGTATACACTGGAAAATGACAAACCTTTAGGCACGCCTGATTCCATGATAAATACAGCAGTAGCTCCGGAACCGGAAATAAAATCACATCCCTTAGGATCAAGTGCTGGAATTGGAGTAGTAAACACTCCATTGTAATTTGGGTTTAACACACCTACACAATTGGGGCCAATCAAGGCACCACCTACCGAATTAACGGTATCAACAATTTGCTGCTCCAACTTAGCACCTTCCTCGTTCTCCTCGCTAAATCCAGCGGAAAGAATGATAAAGGCACGGGTTTGCTTTTCCTTAGCCAACATCTCTATGGTAGCAGGGCAATATTTAGCTGCAATGGCTAAAATGGCCAAATCTACCTGGGGTAGATCAGCAGGATTTTTAAAGGATGGAATTCCCTGCACCTCATCCATTTTAGGATTGGCAACATATAGATCACCCTTAAAATTACCATCGATAAGATTTTTCAATACCTTACCACCCGGCTTTTGAATATCATCAGATCCCCCAACTACGACAATGCTTTTGGGGTTAAGAAGCTGTTCATTTATCATGACTGAAATTTTTGTAAATTTTCAACTTTAGGGGCAAATATACTTAAAAAGTATTCATAAAAAAGGCCTAAAGACAATGATTTGTAAGCAAAAAGACAGATTTTACCGCAAATTTGTTATTTAGATTTTTTCCAAATCTGAATAATTTCAATCGTTTTCGAATCATCACTTCATTTCAGACAAAAAACTTCCTTTATCCAAATTTCCTACGGAGGTTGAAATCAAATATCAATTTTATAACTATTTTAGCCACAGAAAACCAATAGCAATCAAACCATGAGTTTTACAACTAAAGAGCTTTTGCAAAAGGATAGTTTTTCAAAAGAGGAGATTATTCATTTACTTTCGTTAAAGGGAGAAGAAGAGAAAGCACTATTTGCTCGGGCCGCTGCAGTTAAAAACAAATACATCGGCAAAGAGGTTTACTTTCGTGGTTTGATCGAATTTTCAAACATCTGCAAAAAGGATTGTCTCTATTGTGGCATTCGGGCCAACAACATCAAGGTAGACCGATACGATATTGAGGACAAACACATACTGGAAGCCGCTCGCTTTGCCTGGGAACACAACTATGGCTCTCTCGTACTTCAGGCAGGAGAACGAGACGATACTGCTTTTGTAAATCGAATTGACAAGCTATTAAAAGAAATAAAGCAACTCAGCAACAACGAACTGGGTATCACCCTTTCCCTGGGAGAACAAAGCAGAGAAACTTACCAGCGGTGGTTCGACAGTGGAGCTCATCGCTATCTTTTACGCATCGAATCAAGCAATAAGGAGCTCTACCACAAAATTCACCCCAATAACAGCAAACACGATTTTGAAACACGTATGTCTTGTCTTAAAATGCTACAGGACATCGGTTACCAAACCGGAACAGGCGTGATGATTGGTCTCCCTTTCCAAACTATGGAAGACCTGGCCAACGATTTGTTGTTCATGAAAGAGTTTGATATCGATATGGTAGGTATGGGCCCCTATATAGAACATACGGAAACTCCTCTCTACGAACACAGACATAGCCTGCAACCGCTTGAGGAACGATTCCAACTTACACTTAGGATGATTGCTGTTCTGCGAATTCTTATGAAGGACATCAATATTGCCGCCGCTACAGCACTCCAGGCAATCGATAAACTGGGTCGCGAAAAAGCACTAAAAATCGGAGCCAATATCATCATGCCCAACATTACTCCCACCTCCGAAAGAGCCAACTATCTGCTTTACCAAAACAAACCATGCATCGACGAAGGAGCAGATGATTGTACCAATTGTTTGGAAGCACGTATCCATTTAGCCGATGGGGAAATTGGATTTGGTAAATGGGGAGACTCCAAACATTTCAAAAAACGCACCACTAATCAAAAAAATTAAACACTTCCCCCAACATTACGTAAACCCCACCAAAACCACACAACTCCCATTGGAGGAAATTCTCGTCCTTTTTCCAACTCTTCTTACCAAAGAATTGGAATAGGGTGTTTATGTAATATTAAAAGCCCAAAGAAAACCAAACCACACTTTGCATGAAGCTACAACTACCACAAATACGTACTCTACCGGGAAGCTTTCAATACCCAATTGCCTTCCTGACTACTCTCTCCATTGTCCTTCTGAGTGCCTTTTGGATCTTATCGGAATATCAAAATTTCGAAGAAGACATCCAAAAACAAAAAGAGGAATACATTCAGGATCAAAAACAACTGGTCCGTCATGAAACGGAAAAAATTGTGGAATACATCAATATTTCCCGTAAGTTCATGATGGCAGATTTAAAAGAAAAACTTCAGTACCGTGTACACCAAGCACATAACATCGCCGATAATCTTTACCTGAAAAACAGGGATAAAATGTCCAGTGAGAATATTCTCACCTTAATCATAGAAGCGCTTCGCCCCATTCGTTACAACAACGACAGGGGACATTTTTTCATTATGAACACCCGGGGTGATGAGTTGCTATATCCCTTGTACCCTGAAAAGGAAGGCAGCAATTACCTGTTTATGAGAGACTCCAAAGAAAAACTAGTGGTTCAGGAACAAATCCAGGTTGCAAAAATCCAAAAGGAAGGTTTTGTGGAAGGACATTGGTCCAGACCGGACTCACCGGAAAACACCCCAACGAAATCGATAACTTTCGTCAAATACTTTGCTCCTCTCAATATTATCATTGGCTCAGGCGAATTCCTTGATGATGTGGAAAAGGACCTTCAGGAACAGATCATAAAGCACATACAGCAAGTTCAGTATGGGGAGGATGGTTACATCTTTCTAAACACTTATGAGGGACAAGCAATTATCATTAGTTCGGATAAATACAAACGGGGAGATAATATATGGGATATTACCGATCCCAACGGGGTAAAAGTGGTTCAGGAAGAAAGAAAGGCTGTGGAAAATCCAGAAGGTGATTTCATTACCTATCATTGGATGGAACCCAACAATCCCAATCCTGTGCCCAAAATCTCTTTTATAAAAGGAATCCCCGAATGGCAGTGGATGCTGGGGGCCTGGTACAATATGAATCAAATGGATGCCAATATCATCCAGCAGCGGGAGACCCTTCAGAAGAGGGTAAACAAAAAAATACTGCAGATGCTTGTCATCCTTCTGATAACCCACTTTTTGATATTTATTGTCACCAAAAGAATTGCCAATTCAACAAAAAGAAATTCCAAAACCTTCATTCAACTACTGGAAGAAGCCATCCGGAACAATCTAAAAATTGATGTTAACAAGCTGCAATTTCTTGAATTCAGGAGAATGGCCGAAGCCGCCAACCTGGCCGTAGAAGAAAAAGACGAAGCCCTTCAGGCGATGAAAATCAGCGAAGACCGCTTTCGAAATCTTTTTGAAATCGCCCCCATGATGATATGTGGTTTCAATGCAAAAAAACAGATTATTCTATGGAACAAGGAATGCGAAAAACGACTTGGCACAACCAAGGAAGATATTATTAAAAAAGACAACCCCATTCATCTCCTTTTCCGTAACGAAAAGTCCTTTTCTCTCCTGGAACAGAACTTGTTTAATCCCGACAGGAATTTTCAGGAGTATTCTTTGACCACAACCAATGGTAAGAATCACCAGCAAGTGTGGACAAGCTTCCGAAGTACTCAGGAGCTGATTATTGCAGTAGGCTATGATATTACACAGCAAAAAGAAATCATGGACAATCTCCAGCGCACAGCAAAACAATTGAAAGAGGCCAATCAAACCAAAGACAAGTTTCTTTCCATCATTGCACACGATCTGAAAAATCCCTTTAATGCTCTCCTGGGTTTTTCCGCTCTCCTAAAGGATGAATACGATGAGCTAAGTGACGAGCTGCGAAAGGATTATATCCGGGAAATGCACCGTTCTGCAGAAAACACTTTGGTTCTGCTGGAAAACCTATTGGAATGGGCCCGGTCGCAATCCGATCGAATAGATTACTCTCCCCAGTTACATTCCCTCTACGAAACCGCAGAAAACTGCAGATTGCTTTTGGGTGCTCAAGCCGCAAAGAAACACATTACTATCGAAAATAAAATTGAACACCCATGTCTTGTCTTTGCCGATCAGAATATGATTCTAACCGTAATTCGGAACCTGGTTTCCAATGCCATTAAATTCACCAATGAAAAAGGACAGGTACAAATAGAACAAATCAGTAATGGAAAAGACATCATCCTCTCTATAAAAGACAATGGTGTAGGCATGAGCTCCAAAGTACTGGAAAACCTGTTTAAAATTGACAAAAAGCACCATACTCTGGGTACACATCACGAAACAGGGTCTGGATTAGGTCTCCTGATCTGCAAGGAATTCATTGAAAAAAACGGTGGTGAAATATGGGCGGAAAGTGAAAAGGGAGTAGGCAGCTGTTTCTACATTAAATTGCCAATAAATAACAACAACAACTCCAATTCCTACCCAACCGGAAGTACCGACACCAAAAATATTTGCTAATTTTAGGAAAAACAACCTACATGCAACACATTGGTAAATATTTAATAGGAGCTGGTATCCTTCTTTTAGTAATCGGTATTGTTCTTTATTTTTCAGGCAACAAATTAAATTGGTTGGGCAATCTGCCCGGGGATTTTAAATTCAAATCAGGCAATGTACAAATCTACTTTCCCTTAACCACCATAGTAATCATTACAATTGTTCTCAATTTGATTCTCTGGCTGATCAGAAAATTATAAAAAAAGCGACCCTGGGGTCGCTTTTCTTAATTCTTATACTATCCTCTTATTTCATATATGCATCTCGTCGTGCCTTAAACTCCGATCCCTTCTTCCAGTTGGGAAAGGTCTCCTCGTTAGCAAGTTTCCAGCCCACACGGAAAAGCAATTGTGCATCCTCGGCCACTCCGGTCAAATCCCACCACTCCTCGTACTCGTCAAAAGGCTTGTGATAATGATTGGCCAACCAGTTGCGTTCCCGCTCCGACATATATTCCTTGCCTTTTTCGATGTGATCGTTATTCCCACGGGCAAAAAGGGCTGGAACCCCTACCCGTGCAAAACTGAAATGATCAGCGCGGTAATACATTCCCGTATGAGGGTTCGGATCGGCCAGGATGTATCGTCCCTGCGCATCCGCCGCCTCTTTTGCATACTCCTCCAATTCCGACTGTCCGTAACCGGTAATCATCACATCTTTCATTCTTCCGTAAGGCAACATCAAGTCGTTGTTGATATTGGCAACAGTTTTATTCAATGGGAAAATGGGATGGTCCACGTAGTACCCCGAACCATTCAATCCCGATTCCTCAGCCGAAGGAGCCATAAATACGATAGAACGACGTGGTTTTTGAGGCATAGCTTTAAAAGCACGGGCAATTTCAAACATCCAGGCCAGAGAGGTTCCGTTATCCACAGCTCCGTTATAGATGGAATCTCCCTTCATCTTAGGACCAATTCCCAAATGATCCCAGTGAGCCGAATAGAAAATGTACTCATCGGCCAAATCGGTTCCTTTCAATACCCCCAGCACATTGTTGGTTTTATCAAATCGAGCAGAATTATGAATGCCAATAGAGAGCTTTGCATTCAGACTATACCCTTTAAAGTCTTTCTTCCTTGCTGATTGGATCTCATCTTCCAAATTTTTCCCGGCATCGGCAAAAAGCTGGCGCGTAGCATTCCAGGTAAGCCAGCCCTCTATTGCACAACGCGATTGGTAGCCATCATCCGGCTGTTGATACAACTTGGGAACCGAAGCCGAATTCAACACCACCGACCAGGGGTAACCTGCAGGCTTGGTTTGATGAACAATGAGCAATCCTGCCGCACCCTGACGGGCAGCTTCTTCATACTTATAGGTCCAACGGCCATAGTAGGTCATTTCATTCCCCTTAAAAAAGCTTTTGTCACTGGTTCCAAACCCCGGATCATTCACCATCACAACAACGGTTTTGCCCTTTACATCAAGCCCTTCATAATCGTTCCACCCATATTCAGGCGCTACAATTCCGTATCCGGCAAAAACCATTTCAGATTTCTTCACCTCAATATTCTTCTGAATTCGACGCGAGAAAACCACAAAATCATCCCTGTATTTTAATTCTTTTGAACCTTTCTTCGATTCCACCTTCATGCCTTCCGGAACATTTACGGTAACCTCAACCAGGGGAACCTCCTGAAAATAGCTATCTCCCTTAATGGGCTCCAAACCTATTTCCTTATATACGCCGGCAATATAATCAATCGTCTTTTCCTCCCCTTCCGAGAAAGGCTTTCGGCCCTGGAATTCATCAGAAGCTAATGTTTTAATGTATTCGGCCATTTTCTCAACCGAGATTACAGATTCAGCTTTCTGCAATTGTTTTTCGGGAGAAGTGCAGGAAACAACCAGAAAAATCGAAATACCCCAAAGGCACTTCGTAATTATTTGAGATCTCATAGTCATAAATTTGTAATTCAACAGATAGACAAAACCTTCCGTTATCCTATTTAAAAATATATTATTTTCAAGCAGAAACAAAGGTCTTCACTTTTTAGTAATTCACTTAAGTTTTTCCCAAAGATAAACGATAGAATTCATGAATCTCCCTTTCCCCACCATTTATTCAACATCTTCAAAATTATAGAATCAAACAGGGCTTCAGCTAATCTTTCTTTCCCCATTAAAAATTCGTAACTTTTAGCTCTACTACTATAAATCAGACCACAAGACAATCTTACTTCAGATGAAAAGTCCATGCGTAAATAATTATTTCACACACGAAAATGATTATTTGCGACTGGTAAGTTCCATCTGACCTTAACAAGAAAATTATAAACAGATGCAACGAGCAATAACTCTTCTATTCTCTCTCATTTTGGGCTTTTCATTTTCAACCAAAGCCCAACAATACAATTTCAGACAGTATTCTTTGGAAGAGGGGCTTCCTCAATCGGAAGTTATCGCCCTGATTCAGGATAACCGCGGCAATATCTGGTTGGGTACCAATGGTGGAGGAGTAAGTCGCTTCAATGGCAAAAGATTTGAAAATTACAACCGGGGCCATGGTTTGGCCGACAACAACATTCGTGCACTCTTTCAGGACGCACAGGGAAAACTATGGATCGGAACCGGGCACGGGATTTCCTCTTACAACGGCGTTTCCTTCAAAAATTATACGCCTGAAGACAACCTGCCAAATGCCAACTTCTACCAAATCACCGAAGATCGTCACCATCGAATTTGGGCCATAGGGATAAACCAGAACCAAAGATTTCTAGTCTATGTGGAAAAGGGAAAAGTATTCAATTATTTGGAGGAGAACCCGGAATTTGCCAAAAACAACCAGGTCTTTCTTCTTTTTCAGAAACCGGATGGAGAAGTATTGGTTTCCACCCAAAAAGGTTTGTTTGAACTACAGAATAAAAAGGCTGTTCCCTCTCCCCTGAATCAATTGAAAGAATTTCATGAGCAAGTAATTGCTCCCTTCAGCATAGATTCAGACAATCAAATGTGGGTCAGAGTTTTTCAGTCCGGAGGAGGATTCAGAATCTACCGGATACAGGAAAACAAAGCCATCGAAATTCAACTGCCTCCCGAGATTCCCATTCAGAGATTAGGCAATGTAACCCTGGATTCCCAACAACGCTTGTGGATCGGTATTCAGGGAACAGGTGCTGCCGTTCTCGACGGGGACCACCTCGAAATACTGGATGAGCATCGTGGATTTCACGGAGCTTTTGTCAGCAATATAATGGAAGACCAGGAAGGCAACATCTGGTTGGCAACCAATGGCAATGGCCTGATCAAATACAACGAAACCAAATTTCTGTCCCTGGATTTCACCAATGCAATTGGGGGCAATATTGTTCGGGGAATTTTCCAGGACTCCAAAAACTACTACTGGTTTGCCATCTCCGGCAAAGGGCTGGTTCGGTACAAAGACAACCAAATGAAAACTTATACCCCGGAGCAACATCCGGCCCTGATCAACATCCGCGATTTCTACGAATTACCCAACGGACACATCCTAATGGGAGGCTTTAACGGAATCGTAGAATACGACGGCACAACATTCAGGGAAGTTACCACTCGTTACGATCTGCCGGCCGGTACCCCCGTGATTGATCTAAATTCTTCCCCTCAAGGCCTGTGGATTTCGACATTCGGACGGGGAGTGGTTTGTAGCAAGGGACAAAACAATGAGCACTTCAACCTGGAAAATCAACAATTAACCTCCAACCAGATCTCCTACACCTTCTCCGATTTCGAAGGCAATGCCTGGTTCTGCCATTATCAGGGGATGACCCGTTTTGACGGAGATACCGTAAAACATTTCAATCGTGAAACAGGACTTAACGACGAATGGATTCTGCAGGCCACCCAGGATAGACTGGGCAGGTACTGGTTTGCCAGCTATAGCGGCGGCATCAACATCTGGGACGGAAGAAAGTGGGAATACCTTACATCAGATGATGGAATCACTTCCGACAACGTTTACTCCATACTATGTGATAAACAGGGCAACATTTGGGCCGGTACTCAGAATGGTGTAGACCTGATCACCTATGATAAAACAGGCGAAATCACCAGCATCCAAAACTACAACAAATTTGATGGTTTCACCGGAATTGAAAACAATGGCGCAGCCAATTTTATCGATAATGAGAACCAACTGTGGTTTGGCACCATCAACGGTGCCATGATGTTCAACCCCGTTTCTGCACAAACCAACCCCAACCCTCCCATTATCCAATTAACCGACATCCGCCTGTTCTTTAAGAAAGTGAACTGGCGCGACGAACAGTACAGCGAATGCATGTGCGGGGTTCACCCCTGGTTTCCCCTACCCAGGGATCTGCGTCTTCCCTACAAGCAACGGCATCTGACTTTTAACTTTGAAGCCTTGAGCTACAAAGCTCCCGAGAAGGTGAAATACAAATGGAAACTCGAAGGTTTGGACGAGGAATGGTCGCCTGTAAGTGCAAAAAACGAAGCCATTTACTCCAACATCCCTCCCGGTGATTACAAGTTAAAGATCAAAGCCAGCAACAGCGATGGAGTTTGGACTCCTAAACCTTATGAATACCACTTCACCATTCTTACCCCCTGGTGGCAAACCTGGTGGTTCCGAAGCGGAGTTATTCTCCTAATCATACTACTCACTCTTCTCTTTCTTCGCTTACGCATCCGGAATATTCAGGCAAAAAAAAGAGCTTTGGAAATCCTGGTAGACCAGAAAACCAAAGAAATACGAACTCAAAAAACGGAAATCGAACAACAGAACACTGTACTGGAAAAACAAAAGGACGAAATATTGATACAGGCCCAGAATCTGGAGAAATCCTACCAGGACCTGATTCACCTGAGTGAAATCGGAAAAATCATTACGGCCCATCTCTCCATAGAAGATATTATTGATACGGTATACGAAACCGTTAACAACTTAATGGATGCATCGGTTTTTGGAATCGGAATCCATCAACCGGAAGACAATTGCCTCCTCTTTCCCCGGTTCAAGGAAAAAGGGCAAAATCTGGATGCCGTGGAATTCGCTTTGGAAGATGAATCGAGACTTGCCGTGCACTGCTTCCTGAACAAAAAAGAAATTTTCATCCGTGATCTGCAGAAGGAATACCACCTGTATATTCCCCGCCTGATTCCGGTAGAAAAAACCGGCACTCCCAAATCGGTCATCTACCTTCCCCTGTTCGACGAAAACAATGTGATTGGAGTAATTACCGTTCAAAGCTTTGAAAAAGATGCCTACCAGGAGTACCACCTTCCCCTGCTTCAAAATATCGCGGTGTATGCAGGAATCGCCCTTGAGAATGCTTCGGCCTACCGAAAAATCGAGGAGCAGTCCAAACGTCTGAGCAAAGCCAACCAAAAGATCAAAAAGAAAAACGAGGAGATCCGTAACATCAATATCGAACTACTGGAACTGAACAACGAAAAGAATCACCTGATCGGCATCATAGCTCATGATTTGAAGAATCCTTTGACCTCTACCCTTTCCATTGCCCAATACATGAAGGAGGAACTGACCCAAAACCAGAGATACGAGGAATTGGAAAACGTTCAGTTTATGCTGAAGGCCCTTACCCGGATGAACGAAATGGTATCAAAAATCCTGGACATCAAAGTGATTGAAGCCAAGAAAATCAACCTAAAAATAGAACGAACCAATTTGGCGCAACTAATGGAAAGCGTAAATCAGCATTTCCAAACTTCCCTGGCCAATAAGAAACTGAACTTGAAGATGGATTGCGAGCAGGTATTCGCAAAAGTAGATCCCAACTACATGACCCAAGTCTATGAAAACCTCATCTCCAATGCCATCAAGTTCTCGCCCTACGAACGAAACATCTGGGTGAAAATTTGGGAAAAAGGGAACAATGTATGCACAATGGTAAAAGACGAAGGACCAGGCCTTACCTCTGAAGATCAGGAAAAGCTATTTGGAAAATTTCAAGTACTTAGTGCCAAACCCACCGGAGGAGAAAAATCAACCGGTCTGGGGCTCTCCATCGTCAAAAAGTACGTAGAAGCTATGAGAGGAAGGGTATGGTGTGAAAGTCAACCGGGGAATGGAGCCCATTTCTATGTAGAGTTAAAAAAAGCTTAGTAACCAAAACTCAACCCCTGAAACAGGAAATAGCGACAAGCCTCAAGCAACTAGTTTAAGACTTGTAGCTTGAAACTAGTGACTTGAAGCTTTTAGATTCTATAATCGAATATCTTCCGGAACCGATTAAATCAGGTGCAACACACCAAAAAAGGCACTTCGGTGGAAGCATGGTTGCTCAGGACTTAAGGTACTGTTCCAGCAAGCATAGGTACAATCCTCTGCTGAGCCTTCCCAGAACTCTTCCTCCCGATCCTGGTTGGAAATGATTCGATAGAAATTGATTCGATAAACATCGGAGGGCTTCTCTGTTTCGCCTCCCAGTATACGAAATGGAATTTGTAGTTTCCCCTTCCAACTGTGTCCCTTATCGTTAATCTCTACTTCCGATTGGATGCCACTGGCTTCGATATCAATAAAATCAAGTTCCAGTTGGGTTCC
Source organism: Marinifilaceae bacterium (assembly GCA_041725895.1). Taxonomy (GTDB): domain Bacteria; phylum Bacteroidota; class Bacteroidia; order Bacteroidales; family Marinifilaceae; genus JBGRQA01. The sequence goes on along the minus strand of JBGRQA010000021.1, from coordinate 4,823 downwards.
CTCCTTATCGGGATTGCTCACATGGGCTGCAAACAAGGCATTGTTGGGGTTGATCTCCAACTCGATATACCGGGTTGGGTCTTCCTTTCCTTCTGCAATAAAAAGTTCGAAAACTTCCTGGTTCCACATGGGGGTATTGTGTTCCCGGTAGTGATTTTGGGTGGTCCGTGGGTTATCCAAACATTCAAATTCAATCACCAAATGTTCTTCGTCGTACATTACCTGCACCAGCGTGCGCTCCTCAATACTATCGCCACCTACCGAGTGTTTGAAATGGGTTTCGGGTAAAGTCAGTTTTTTACCGTTATAGATATACAATTGTGGTAGTTTCAAACTATCAACATCTTCCATTAGTCGTTCTGCTTATTTTTTTGATTATTAAAAACAATACTTTATCAATACAAAGTTAAATGGAAAAAAATAAGAATGGTTCTCGATGGGGAAATTTTTTCAATTGAAAAAATTGCACATGAAATATTCGTTCGAAAAGTTCACCTAACCATACAGGTCAACGATGGCCAGGAAAAGCATTCTCCTCTTCACTCAAATACTTCCCTAATGTATTCAATTGATACTACGGGGACAAATCTACATCTCGAAAAACATGTGCTGGACTTCGGCCCCCTCAATCATGTAGAGTTCTTTCTCAAACCTATCCATCTCCTCATCCGATCCAATCACTTGAATGAGAATCAATCCGTGGGGATGACTCTGTGCATGCTCCACGTCATGAAGCCCCAGGCGGGTTTTTATCGAATTGGAGTACCGTCCAAGAATCTCCTGAACACAACCGGCTTCCACTTCCTTATCTCTAATAAGTATACCGAAAATTCTGATGGCAGATGTTTCCATGGGCTGATTTTAAAAGTCATTACAATATGTAGCAATAATTTACGAAAATTTACCCCCCTAACAAAAGTTGATTCCAACTATCCTCAGAATATTTTCAAATAAAAAAACCATCCCGAAAAACGATCGGGATGGTTGATATTGAAAAATCAGTTATTTCTTGTATTAGAAGTACAGGTCACGCTCCCCTTCCTTCACACGCTCCAAACGTTCCAGCAGGGGTTTCACTTTCTGCTCGTCCTTCAGTTCGTCAATCTTAAACTGAATCAACTTGTACCCCTTCTCCTTGATCTCCGGCGTACCGTAATCTTCCAGGTACTCAGCCAAAGTTAGAATAGCATTTTGTGTACAGTAGCGCTTGATGAAACCGGGCACCGAAAACTCCATAAAGTGTTCCCCGGTTCTCCCCTTACGGTAGCAAGCCGTACAGAACGATGGCAGATATTTCTTATCCAGCAATTCATCAATCACTTCAGCCAAACTGCGCGTATCACCAATTTGGAACTGCTCCTCATCCAACTTCTGATTCTCGCGGCTTTTCTCGGAATAGCCGCCCAACTGAATATTGGTTCCGGCATCAATTTGAGAAACGCCCAATTTGATCACCTCCTCGCGCACCTCAACAGATTCCCGGGCCGTTAGAATCATACCTGTGTAGGGAACCGCCAAACGAAGAATGGCTACCAAACGGATAAATTCCTCATCGCTCACCTCAAACTTGGGATCAATTTTGGAATCCGAAGCCGCCTTGATACGTGGGAAAGAAATGGTATGCGGTCCCACATTGTAGCAAGCCTCAAAGTGATTCACATGACGAAGCAAGGCCATCACCTCAAACTTCCAGTCGTACAAACCAAAAAGAGCTCCAATACCCACATCATCAATCAGAGCTTCCTGTGCACGGTCCAAACCGGTCAAACGCCAATCGTAATCGGCCTTTTTACCGGAAAGATGATACCTGGCGTAGGCCTCACGATGGTAGGTCTCCTGGAAAATCTGGTAGGTACCAATTCCAGCCTCCTTCACAATCTTGTATCCCTCTATATCAAGAGGTGCCGCATTGATGTTGACCCGGCGAATCTCCCCGGGTCCTTCCTTCACACTGTAAACCGTTCTCACCGAATCGGCAATAAATTGAGCATCGTACATGGGATGCTCCCCGTATACCAGGATCAAACGCTTCTGACCGTTCTCCTCCAGTGCCTTTACCTCGCTAACAATTTGAGCTTCATTCAGAGTTGTTCGCTTCTGTTTCTTGTTACTGGCCCGAAAACCGCAGTAGGAACAATTGTTGGTACACTTGTTTCCAACATACAAAGGGGCAAAAATAACAATCCGGTCCCCGTATACCTTCTCCTTTAAAGTTCTGGCTCCCGCCTTGATCTCTTCAATCAGTTCAGGATCTTCCGTTCGCAGCAGAATTGCCGTTTCCTCCAAACTCAGACGATTCTTATTCAGAGATTTTGCAATTACTTCCCGCACCCGTTCGGGAGTGGGTTCAGCGGAATCCAGAAAATTCCAAATTTCATCCTCGTCGATAAAAGGCTTCATCCTTTCATCTTTTATTTTATACTCCTGAGGATTGTAAAACATTTTCATAAAGCTGGTGGTTTTTAGGGCGGAAACCAGAGGGAGATAAACCAAAGATTGTCTAACATCCTTTAGTTCCGTCAGCAATTAGAGTGTGTAACAAGAGACAAAATTAATCATTATTCCTTTACAACGGCTCTAAATTGGACTTAAAGGTCCATTATTTTTATTTAAGAATTTATTCTATCAAATTTCAAAAAAAATTCGGAGAATGCAAACGTTATCGCTTTTCTTCAACACTCTCTTTCCCATCAATTTGAATTTGGCTCCAATTCAGAACGAATAAAGCCTCCTTTGACCTCCGCAACCTAGCGCAGTTTAAAGTTGACCGGGACCGTAAACAGTACTCTTACCTTTTTCCCATCCAATACGCCGGGCTTCCATTTCACCTTCATCTCCCGAACCACCCGAAGGGCTTCAGCATCCAGGTAGGGATCCACCCCACGAGCCAAACGAACCCCTTTAACCGAACCGTCTTCCATTACCACGAAATCGACGAATACTTTCCCCGTTATTCCATTTCGTTGACAGATCTGAGGATAATTAGTTTTCATGCCAATATACTGCTGCAATATTCTAATTCCTCCGGGAAACTCAGGCATGGTATCTGCATATACGAATACATTGTCTAAATAGGGAGTTCCATCCCGGTTCCAGCGCCGAATCGTCCGAACCTGTCCCTCCTCATAGAAAGCCTCCTCTGAAATTTTTCCATTCTTGAAATAACGCTTCACATTCCCCTCCAGTTGCAATGGAAATTTGGAGGCAGTATACCCTTCCTGTTTCAACCGTCCCTTTTTGGTAAAGTCCTTAAAAGCATACAAACCATTCTCTGCAGGACCAAACTTCCGGTCAATCTGGTTAATCCGTCTCCCTTTAAAATATTTCCCAATCCGATGCAAAGAATCATTCATCACCTTAATTCTTTGTACAGGCTGATTCATCCACTCCCCCTCAAACAATCGAAAACTGGATACCCTATATTTGTTTTTTCCCAACACCTGTATTTCCTGGTAAAAAGTAGCATGCTCCCTATCTGTAGATTTACCATTTCCTGTTTTGTAAATAATGGTATCCTGCTGTGCGTAGCCCTTCAGACTTAGAATACTTAACAAGCTTAGGATGAAAAATAATTTGTTCATGTTTTTTCTTTTCTAATTCTTTACCTGGAAATGGATTGTCCCACCATCCCATTTCCGGCTGTAATTTTAATTCTATTTCTTCAACTCAAGCAAAGCTGCAACCGTCTCCAAAGCAATCCCACTCTTCTCTGAAATCTGCTCAGGTGTTAAACCTTGGCGGCTCATGTTGCCCACAAATACCTCCAGGGGTTCCCCAATCTCCACCAGGTGACCATCGGGGTCTAAAAAACGCAGGGTGTGCTGGCCCCAGGGTTCCTCCTGAAGCTCATGCAGAAACACAACTCCTTCGGCCTTCAACTTCCAAAAGATGGCATCCACATCTGCAGTTTCAAAATACAGCTCAAAACGGTTGGCATTCCCTCCGGTTTTCAACTCCCTGCTGATGATGTGCTCCTCCTGTACCTCCCAAAGACTTACCCCTCCTTCCAGGATGATATTCCGACCAAAATCGTGCTCAATCTTCAAGCCCAGCATGCCCACATAAAAATCTTTGGCAACTTCGATGCTCTTTACAAATACTACTGCTGAATGAAATTTCATACTCTAATGTAATTATCTTTTTATTTTAGCAGACAATTGCCATTACTTCGACCAGATCAACAACACAATAGTATACTTGTATACCTAAACCAATCTACTTTCGTGGCAATTCCTTGCTAATGGAAACTCCTCCTCCTCAAAATTAACAAAACATCCACTAAACTAATCATAAATACTTTTATTTTATTCTCCTCCTCCTCTTCTACGATTTTCACGCACGATACTTTTGCCCCTGTTTTCACCGATGGAGCCAATGAAAACTTAAGAGCCACCTTCCGGCTTTTCACTGTCTGACCGAGTACTAATAAAGTGAATGTTAATGCTTCTCCTGCCAAATCTTCTACCTCTATCCAGAATCTTGAGGTACAGGGGCTGAATGCAGGAATTTGCTCCCCCCTTACAACATAAGGGCTGCAGTGCATTTATCAGGTTCTAGGCTGAATTTACGGGGTTCTAACCTGAATTTGTGGAGTACGAAGCCGATTTTGCCAGGTTCCGGGGTGAATCTGTGAGGTTCCGGCCTGAAGTTGCACGGTACGAAGGGAAATTTGCACGGTTCCACACTGAATTTACCGGGTTCCGGACTGCCATCATGATATAGGAAGCTGACGACGCTCTATGGGAAGGGTATGTTCAATATTCTGTGTCACGGTTGGTTTACTTGTTTATAACTTTATTTTTCAGACTCAATTTCTAAAAGCC
>JBGRQA010000020.1:0-112907 GCA_041725895.1 Marinifilaceae bacterium | reverse complement strand
CATCCAATGGAGCAATCCATTCATAAACCCGACCATTGGCCGAGCTTTTTACAGGAAGGTAATTCCCATTGTTTTCCCCAACGTAGGAGAAACTGACCTGAAGTATGGCACTATCGGGATTTGTTGAATGTTGGTAGATTTCGTAGGATTTGCCTTCGATGGTTCTGATTGTCTTTTTGTAGAGCACCCTGTCGTTTGAAAATTCAACTGTGTCAATTCTGGGGATTTGGGCTAAATCAAGTTGGTCTCCTACCTGGCTCAGAAGTTTTTTATGGGTATTGGAGAGGTTTTGATCCAGAGATTGGTTTTTGTTGTCCTGCTCGGAGTAAAAATTGATATGGAAATTGGCTTTCCTTAATTGTATCTCGTTGCTGTTGAAGAGTAGGAAGCGGGTATAGTTTTCTTCTGAATACTCGAATTCGGCTACGATTCTTGAATTGCTGTTGATGGGGCGATTGGGGGTAAAGCTAAGTTCAGCGGTGTTGTAATTGATAACGTAGTCGTTTTGCTCTCCACGCGTGAGGAGTTGTCCGTCGATGTATATTTTTTCAGAGCCTGCCAGTACTACAATGTAAGTTTCGTTGTTTTTTCCACGTAAGCGGTAGGGGCCTTGGTTGCCTTCGGTGCCCTGTATTTCCATTTTGTTGTATTTCCCTTTTGAGATGGAACCGCCGACCGTGGTTTTCCAATGATTGGTTTGTTGAGTGCCCAGATTGAATTTGCCTGAAAATTTTCCCCCCTGCACCTTTCTGTAGAATTGCATAAACTTTCCATGAGGGCTTTCCAGCTCGTAGTCTCCAAGTGTTACCTCCTTTTTTTCATCAAAGAGTTTAACAAAGATTCGGTCGAAATCCTGAATTTGTTGGGTGTTGCCATCGGGTTGCAATGGGATGTTATTGTCTGATAGTGCCGCTAAAATATGTACACGGTTGTTTAAACGACCAGACAATTGCAGGTTAAGTTTTGAGTCTACAACAACATCTTGGTTGTTCCCGAAGGAAATTCCCCTGGAGAGGCTGCCCCTTTTATTGATCAGACTGTTTCCAAATGGATTCTGGCCTTCTGTTTGCCGTAGGAAAGAGAAGGCTTTTTCTTTTGGGCTGTTACTGATTATTTGTGATAGCTCTCTTTGGACATAGGTTTGGTTGATTGGGTAAGGAAAGACCCGATAGCTGATGTGAAGTATCGATGTTAGTTTTTGTAAATCTTTGGATGGAACAAAATAGGAGTTTTGGGTATTGATCCGGTAAAAATTAGGTGAAATAAGCGTATCGTGCAGGAAAACTTTTACTGTTGAGGGGAGAATCAAGCAGGAATCCAGCTTGGTGCTGTCTTGATTAATTTGAATTTGTTTCGAACGAAAATTCGGATTTATCTGCCCTACAGTTACCCGGGAAAATATCAGAAAGAGTATGAGTAAAGGCAGGTGCTTCAATGGTCTTATCGTTTTTTGTTGAATGAAGTAAAACAATGGCTGAGAGTAAATCCCAATCTGCAAAGGCTTAACTCCAGTATAAAATTTGTAGTTTTGCAGGGAATAAAAATATGGATTTATCTTCCATTGTTAACGTAAAAATCTTCCAATTATGATTCTTTTCTATAATATTTCAATTCGTTTATACATTTTTCTGATTCGCGTGGCTTCCTTGTTTAATGAAAAGGCCAGGCAATGGGTGCAGGGGCGAAGAGATATTTTTAAAAGAATTGAGGCTGCTGTTCAGGAGGGAGATCGAATTGCGTGGTTTCATGCTGCATCTCTTGGTGAATTCGAACAGGGGCGACCCGTGATTGAAGCCATGAGGGAACAAACCCCGGACCTTAAGATCCTTCTGACCTTCTTTTCTCCTTCTGGTTTTGAAATTCGTAAGGATTACGAAGGGGCAGATTACGTTTTCTACTTGCCGGCCGATACTCGTCGTAATGCTCGCAAATTCCTGGATTTGGTTCAGCCTGAAGTTGTTTTTTTCATTAAATATGAGTTCTGGCACCATTACCTGAAAGGTTTACGTAAGAGAAATATTCCTACCTATCTGTTTTCCTCTATTTTTCGCGAAAATCAAACCTTTTTTAAATTCTACGGAGGTTTCTACCGGAAAATGTTGTTGGCTTTCTCCCATCTATTTGTACAAACCGAAAAATCAGCCGAGTTGCTGAAGTCTATTGGGCTTACCAACGTGTCTGTGGCGGGGGATACTCGTTTCGACAGGGTGTTTACCATTGCTCATCAGGCCAAAGTTTTACCTCTGGCCGAAAAGTTTAAACAGAACCAGCCTTTGTTGATTGCCGGCAGTACCTGGCCAAAGGACGAGGAAAATTTATTGAGCTATATAAATAGCTCGAAGGAGGAGAGAAAATATATCATAGCTCCCCATGAGGTGGATGAAGATCATATTCAGCGTATCCTGGAGGGATTGGATAAAAAAGTGGTTCGTTATACTCAGGCCAACGAAGAGAATGTAGTGGATGCTGAGGTCCTCGTAGTGGATTGTATCGGTGTTCTGTCTTCCATGTACCGCTATGGTGAGGTTGCATATATTGGTGGTGGATTCGGTAAAGGGATCCACAATACTTTGGAAGCTGCCACATTTGGAATGCCAATTATTTTTGGGCCCAACTACTACAAATTTCAGGAGGCAAAAGATCTGATTCAGTTAAAAGGGGCCTTTTCGTATACTCAGACAAAAGATCTGCACCAACTTTTGGATTCTTTTTGGCAGGATGCCTCCACCCTAAAAAATGCAGGAAAAGCAGCTCGCAGCTATGTGGAAAGTCAGCGAGGAGCTACCCACAAAATTTTGAAAGAAGCCCTTCGCTAGTTAAAGTTTTTGTTTAACAATAAGTTTGCATTGCTTGCACGGCCAAGGTTGTAGAGGTATGTAATGTTTTTTTTGATCAATTGACACATTTGACAGGTAAAAAGCTTGCAAAATTCAGATAATATCCGTATATAAAAAAAAGGCTAAAAATTTTCTTTTTGGAAAACTTTTCGTATACTCTAAAAAAGTAAGAAGCAGTAAAACAAGGAATTAACAATCGTTTGTGGAAAACTTTTTTATTTTTTCATATTGAAATGTTGTTAGGAATTTCAAGTTTGTATAACTTGCAGTGAGATTTGAAACCGGATAATGGATATGGTTCAATTCTTCACTAATAAACCCTAAATAACCCTAAGTTTTACAAGAAAAATTACATACTTTTTTTGCTATTATGGAAGTCAAAGAAATGGAAAAAACTAAGAATCTGAAGCACCAAACCTACAGCCAGGAAGAGGCTTTTGAAGCCTCCTTTGAATACTTCAAAGGTGACGAGCTTGCTGCTCGTGTATGGTTAAATAAATATGCTTTGAAGGATTCTTTTGGCAATCTCTACGAGAAAACTCCGAACGATATGCACCGACGCATTGCAAGGGAGATTGCTCGTATCGAGAAACAGTATCCCAATCCTCTGTCGGAAGATGAAATCTTCTCCGTATTAAAAGATTTTAAGTATATCGTTCCTCAGGGAAGTCCTATGTCGGGAATTGGAAACCGTTACCAGATTGCCTCTCTTTCCAATTGTTTTGTAATTGGCAACGAAGGGGATTCCGATTCCTATGGTGGTATCATGAAAATTGACCAGGAACAGGTACAATTGATGAAGCGTCGTGGTGGAGTTGGACATGATCTATCCCATATTCGTCCCAAGGGATCTCCTGTGAAGAATTCTGCTTTGACTTCTACCGGTATTGTTCCTTTTATGGAGCGTTACTCCAATTCTACCCGTGAAGTAGCCCAGGATGGTCGTCGTGGTGCTCTAATGTTAAGTGTTTCCGTTAAACATCCCGATTCCGAGGATTTTATCGATGCTAAAATGGAGCAGGGGAAAGTAACAGGAGCTAATGTTTCCGTTAAAATTCACGATGAGTTTATGCAAGCCGTTGTGGATGGTAAAAAATATACGCAACAGTATCCGATCAGCTCAAACGATCCTCAGTTTTCAAAGGAAATCGATGCCAATAAATTGTGGGGTAAAATTGTACACAATGCATGGAAATCTGCCGAGCCTGGAATTCTTTTCTGGGATACCATTACACGTGAGTCGGTACCCGATTGCTATGCCGATTTAGGTTATCGTACCGTATCGACCAACCCATGTGGTGAAATTCCTTTGTGTCCTTACGATAGTTGTCGCTTGCTGGCCATTAACTTGTATTCTTATGTAGAGAATCCATTTACTGATAAGGCGGTTTTCAATTTTGACCTCTTCCGTAAGCATGTTGCCTTGGCACAACGGATCATGGATGATATTATTGATCTGGAGCTGGAGAAAATTGATGCTATTGTAGAGAAGATCGATGCAGATCCTGAGAATAGCGAAATCAAACGAGTGGAGTTAAAGCTTTGGGAGAACATTCGTACCAAGGCTCAGGAAGGCCGTCGTACCGGAGTTGGTATTACAGCTGAAGGAGATATGTTAGCTGCTCTTGGTTTGCAGTATGGCAATGATGCAGCGATCGATTTCTCTGTACAGGTTCATAAAGCAATTGCTGTAGAAGCATACCGTTCTTCAGTAAACATGGCGAAAGATCGTGGAGCATTCAAAATTTTTGATGCCAAACGGGAAGCAAACAATCCTTTTGTGCTTCGATTGAAAGAGGCTGCTCCCGAAATGTATGCAGACATGGTGAAGTATGGTCGTAGAAATATTGCATGTTTGACCATCGCTCCAACCGGTACTACAAGTTTGATGACTCAAACCACTTCTGGAATTGAGCCTGTGTTTATGCCAGTGTACAAGAGAAGAAGAAAGGTGAATCCTAACGATAAGGATGTTCGTGTTGACTTCGTTGATGAAGTAGGCGATAGCTGGGAAGAGTTTATCGTTTTCCATCATAAGTTTGTTACCTGGATGGAGGCCAATGGTTTTGATACAACCAAGAATTACAGCGATAAAGAGATTGAGGAACTGGTAGAGAAATCACCTTACTATAAAGCTACCTCCAATGATGTGGACTGGGTACAAAAGGTTCGTATGCAGGGAGAGGTACAGAAATGGGTAGACCATTCCATTAGTGTTACCGTTAACCTTCCAAATGATGTAAGCGAAGAGCTGGTTGGTGAGTTGTACATCGAAGCATGGAAAAGTGGTTGTAAAGGTTGTACCGTTTATCGTGACGGATCGCGTTCAGGCGTTTTGATTGCCCATGATGCGAAAAAAGAGGAGGATAAGAATATGCCTCCAAAGCGTCCACGGGAACTGGAAGCTGATGTTGTTCGATTCCAAAACAACAAGGAGAAATGGATTGCTTTTATTGGTTTGTACAATGGTAAGCCTTACGAAATCTTTACCGGTATCGTTGATGATGAGGAAGGTATTATGCTTCCTAAATCGGTGAGTAAAGGGATTATTATCAAGAGCCGTGATGAGGAAGGTCATTCCCGCTACGACTTCCAATTCTGCAACAAACGAGGATTTAAAACCACAGTGGAAGGATTGTCCTACAAATTTGATAAGGAATTCTGGAATTATGCCAAGTTGATTTCCGGAGTATTGCGTCATGGAATGCCTATCGAGCAAGTGGTAAATCTGGTTACTGGTTTGCAACTGGATAGTGAAAACATCAATACCTGGAAGAATGGTGTGGAACGTGCTTTGAAAAAGTACATTCCTAACGGAACCAAAGCCAAAGGAGCCAAGTGTTCCAGTTGTGGATCCGAGCACATTATCTACCAGGAGGGATGCTTGATTTGTCAAAGCTGTGGTACTTCCAAGTGCGGATAATTAAGAACAGAATTATTTATTTTTAGATATGAAAAGGAGTTCCTGCGGGAATTCCTTTTTTTGATTGTGATTGTTTGTTTTTTTAAGGTGAATCCTATTTCGAATTGGATCAATTCTGTTGTGGCTATGGATGAGGGAAGTTAAGTTTTGGCAAACTTGACACATAGAGGTTTCAAAATAATTGAAAAGAAGTGAGTCAGAAGGGGATAAATCTAGTTTCGGTAATAATAATTCAGCGGGAAAAAATGACCCAATACCTGCGTCGTTTGGGACTTTGGAAGGATTTGGCAGGAAATGGAAGAGAAGTTGACAGATTTGACATTCTTTTATTAGCATAAAATTTTGTTAAATTTGTTTGAACATCTAACATTAAACCAGATAGAATTTAAATATGAAGGGTTCTTCAGAATACAATTGGGAAGGTCGAGTTTTGCTTGTGGCCGAGGATGAAGATTTCAATTACATTTTCCTTGAGGAAGTACTAAATTGTACGCATGCAAAATTAATCAGGGCCAAAGATGGGCTGGAGGCGATTCAAATGTTCAAAAGTAACCCGAACATCGATTTAATTCTGATGGATATGCAGATGCCGGTAATGAATGGATATGAAGCTACCCGAACCATTAAAACCCTGAAAAATGAAGTGCCGGTTATTGCCCAAACAGCCTATCATTATGGCGAAGCTTATGAAGAGATTAAGGCGGTAGGATGTGACGAATTAGTTTCCAAACCTATCGATATCCAACTCCTTAAGGAAATGATCCAAAAATATCTTCCTGAAAATTAAGCGTAAATTTTCTGTTTAACCTCTTCGTTTTTCTTGTGGCTTATTTGTTATCTTTGTTTCCAAAATAAAGGAAAATACGATGAGTGATAAGAAAGTACGAGTGCGTTTTGCACCCAGTCCAACTGGTCCCCTGCATATGGGTGGCGTGAGAACTGCCCTGTTTAACTATTTATTTGCCCGCAAGCACGGGGGCGATTTCCTGTTGCGAATTGAGGATACCGATCAAACCCGCTATGTGCCGGGTGCCGAAGATTATATCGTAGAGGCATTGGCTTGGTGTGGTATTAAGATCGATGAAGGAGCAACTGTAGGAGGCGAATATGGACCTTACCGTCAATCGGAACGTAAGCCGATGTACCGTGAATATGCCGAGAAGCTGGTAGCCAGCGGTGACGCTTACTACGCATTCGACACACCTGAAGAATTGGATGCTGTTCGAAAGCAATTTGAAGAAGAGAAGAAGACCTTTACATATAATGCTGAATCCCGTCCTATCATGAAAAACTCTCTTTCCCTTTCAGAGGAAGAGGTGAAGGAGCGTTTGGAGTCGGGAGCCCCCTATGTTGTGCGTTTCAGAATGCCAGACAACGAGGAGTTGCACCTGGATGATGAAATTCGTGGTCACGTGGTGTTCAATACCTCTACATTGGACGATAAGGTTTTGTTCAAGTCGGATGGAATGCCAACTTATCATTTGGCCAATGTGGTGGACGATTATTTGATGAAGATCAGTCACGTGATTCGTGGTGAGGAATGGTTGCCATCTATGCCTCTGCACGTATTGCTATACAAGCAATTGGGCTGGGAAGCTGATATGCCGAAATTTGCTCACCTGCCTTTGATCTTGAAGCCAGTAGGAAAAGGAAAATTAAGCAAGCGAGATGGAGATAAAATGGGGTTCCCTGTATTTCCGCTTAAATGGGTGGATCCAAAATCGCAAGAGACTTCTGCCGGTTATCGTGAGGATGGTTATTTCCCTGAAGCTTTCATCAATATGATGGCCTTTTTGGGTTGGAACCCTGGAACTGAGCAGGAAATTTTCTCTATGGAAGAATTGGCTCAAGCTTTCTCTTTGGAACGTGTTGGAAAATCCGGTTCCAAATTTGATCCTGAAAAAACCAAGTGGTTCAATCACCAGTACCTGGTAGCCAAATCAGACGAAGAGATTGGTGGTTTGTTTATGGAAGTACTGAAGGAAAAAGGTATCGAAGCCGATGCAACTATGGTGAACCGTGTTGTTGGTATGGTGAAGGACCGTGTGAATTTTGTTCCTGAATTGTGGGAGCAAGTGAACTTTTTCTTCGAAACTCCAGAGGAGTACGATGCCAAAGCTGTGAAGAAGAACTGGAAGGAAGCTACTCCTGAATTGATGGCTGAGCTGAAGACCGTATTGGAAGGTATCGAAGATTTCTCTTCGGCCAATACCGAAACCATCGTGAAAGAATGGATCAACTCCAAGGAGATTGGAATGGGGAAAGTAATGAACCCTTTCCGATTGGCTATGGTAGGTGCCGGTAAAGGACCTCACATGTTCGATATTATCGAAATTCTTGGAAAAGAGGAAAGCTTGAAGCGATTGGATAATGCTATTGCAAATATTCAGCGCTAAGCTTTAAGATATATTACAAGTAAAAGGCTCCTCTTTTAAAGAGGGGCCTTTTTTGTATTGTTTTAATAGTCGGGTCAGGACGTGTCCTGACCCTTAATCTATAGCTATAAAAAAAATCCGACCCTCAGGGCCGGATTTTCTATATTTAATTCGATACGAATTATTATTTTTTCTTGATTTTAGACCAACTGTCTTTCAACGGTACAGTACGGTTGAAAATCAATTTCCCTTCCGTAGTATCCTTGTCGGTAGAGAAATACCCCAGACGCTGGAATTGGAAGTGATCCTCAGCTTTAGTGTTGGCCAAACTTGGTTCAACACGGCAGTTGGTTAAGATTTTCAGTGAATCAGGGTTCAGGAATTCCTTAAAGTCTACACCTTTTTTACCATCAGGAGCCTCGTCGGTAAACAGGCGGTCGTAGATACGAACTTCTGCCGGAATGGATTCCGTTGCGGAAACCCAGTGCAGGGTACCTTTCACCTTACGTTTGCTCTCCTCACTGCCACTACCACTCTTCGATTTTGGATCGTAGGTACAGTGAATTTCTGTAATGTTACCATTCGCATCCTTCACAACGCTTTCGCACATTACAATGTAACCAAACTTCAGACGTACTTCGCGGCCCGGAGTCATGCGGAAGTATTTCTTAGGCGCGTCTTCCATGAAATCGTCACGTTCGATGTACAATTCACGAGTGAAAGGCATCTCACGGCTTCCTGCTTCCGGATCTTCCGGATTGTTTTCGCAAGTAAGGTATTCTACCTGTTCTTCCGGATAGTTGGTCAGAACCACTTTTACCGGGTCCAGAACAGCCATTACACGTGGAGCTGTTTTGTTCAGGTCCTCACGAACGCAATGTTCCAGAAGGGCTACATCAATCACATTGTCACGTTTGGCTACCCCGATGGTGTCTGCAAAGTTGCGGATGGAAGCAGGTGTGTAACCTCTTCTTCTCAATCCCGAAACGGTAGGCATTCGTGGATCATCCCATCCGTTTACATGACCATCCTTCACCAGTTCCAGAAGTTTTCGCTTACTCATTACGGTGTAGCTCAGGTTCAAACGGGCAAATTCACGTTGCTTGGGACGGTATTCAGTATCGGTAATATTCTCTACGAACCACTCATACAATGGACGGTGTACCTCAAATTCGAGGGTACAAATGGAGTGGGTGATGCCTTCAATGTAATCCGATTCCCCGTGGGCGTAGTCGTACATAGGATAGATACACCATTTGTCACCCGTACGGTGATGGTGTGCATGCATAATACGGTACATCAAAGGGTCACGCATGTGCATGTTTGGAGAGTTCATATCAATTTTGGCACGCAGTACCTTCTCTCCATCCTTGAATTCTCCGTTCTTCATTCTTTCGAACAGATCAAGGTTTTCCTCTACGCTACGGTTTCGGTAGGGACTCTCAATTCCTGGTTCGGTAGGCGATTTCTTTTGCTCGCTGATTTGTTCGGCAGTTTGATCGTCCACATAGGCCTTACCATCCTTAATCAGTTTTACAGCCCATTCGTACAGCTGATCAAAATAATCGGAGGTATAGTGAGGTTCTCCTTCCCATTGGAAGCCCAGCCACTGGATGTCTTCCATAATGGAATCTACATATTCGGTATCTTCTTTTACAGGATTGGTATCGTCAAATCTCAGGTTGCATTTTCCCTGGTATTGCTGGGCAAGGCTAAAGTTTAGGCATATCGACTTGGCGTGACCGATGTGAAGGTATCCGTTAGGTTCGGGTGGGAACCGAGTCAGAACACGTCCATCATTCACATTGTTTTTCAGATCGTCCTCAATAATCTGCTGGATAAAATTCAGAGATTTCCCTTCTTTGGCAACTTTCTCTTCATTGATCGTTTTGTTATCCATACTTCACTCAATTTAAAATGATACATATTTTGCCTTACCCCTTGTTGTTTGGGGATTTGCTTTGCCTTAGGCTATTTGCACTCACTTAAATTTACAATAAAAACTGTAAATGAGTACAATTTTGCACAAAAAACAAAAGTAGCTAAAATCCCGTAATCTCAGAACCGAAAGTGCTGAGGAATTGAAAGAAATCCCATTTAATGGGACCAAGATGTGAATAAATATTGATGAGGAGCTTTAATTTTGCCACTTGCCACTTGCCACTTGCCACTTGCCACTTGCCACTTGCCACTATTGGTATTGTGATGGTTGATCTATACCCTGGCAAGATTAGTGCTTATCTTTTTCCATCAGTTCAATCTGTGTTCTGTATCTCAATCTGTGCAAATCTGCGTAATCTGGGGTGAATCCTATCCTCTTTTAAATTTTTTCCCTTATTTTCGCCGCAGAAACAATAGAACACATTAACATTTTGAAGAAATGGGAGTTATTGAGATCGAGGGCATGGAATTTTATGCCTACCACGGATGTTTTAAAGAGGAGCAAGTTGTAGGCAACAAGTTTATTGTGAATGTTCGCATGGAATATGATGCAGCTAAAGCGGCCAAATCCGATAGTATTCAGGATGCACTGAACTATCAACGAGCCTATGAGATGATTAAAGAACAACTGGCTGAGAAATCTCATTTGCTGGAACACGTATGCGAGCGAATTCTTGATGTACTCTACGCCAATTTCCCGGAATTGGAGCACGCCAGAGTGAAAGTATCCAAGATGAATCCCCCAATGGGCGGACAAATCGAAAAAGTTAGTTTAACACTGAGTCGTTAAATGCTTGATCTCCCTGAGAATGGGAAAAAGATGAAAAAAAATTGTACAAAAAGCGTAAAAAAGTTTGTACAGGTTAATGAGAAATTTATATCTTTGCAACGCCTTTAAGGGAGAAAGGGTCTCTTGGCCGAGTGGCTAGGCAGTGGTCTGCAAAACCATCTACGGCGGTTCGAATCCGCCAGAGACCTCAATAAAAACCTTCAACTATTCAGTTGGAGGTTTTTTTTATATCTTTTACTCAGGTTATACCCTCCAATTGAATATTCCAGTAAGAGATTTAATTCCAAAATCTGCAATGGAATTGCCAAAATTGCTACTCGATGTTTCAATGACCTTCAAAATTTTTTAATCAATGATCTCGTATACATATATCCCGGTGTTTCCATTGAGCCAATTTGTGGATGTGATTTGGGTTGGAAAGGCTAATGAGGTTTACCTGCAAGCAAATCATCATGCAGCCCTTTTCACAGAACTGATCTTTAATTACGGTGATCAGTTTAAGATGGATGGACAGAACATTGAGAATTTCTACAGTAGGTACAATCACCAAATTATTTCCGGATTAAAAACTTCTCCTTTCCAAACCAGGGTTTCGGGAGAATACTCCAATGTTGGCCTTTTGTTGAAACCCTTCTGCTATGGAGCACTGATCAACAAATTTGGTTCTCAATCCATGAAAATTGTTTCGGACATCCTGTATGAAAACATTATTGAACCACAAGAGCCTCGGTTCGAAGCAGTAGTACCGCATTTGCTGCGATTGTTTGATGGTTCCTTTATTGATTCCGACTTGCTAAAGTTTGAAAACTATATCTCTTCGGAAATGTTGCAAAAGGGGGCTCTAAGTAACTTCAATTTGTCCCTTTCGATTACACAAAAGAGTTTCATTCAAAAGTTCAAAAAGCACTATTTGCTGACGCCCAGTCAGTACGTAAAGCTCAAGCAGGTGAATTATGCGATTCAAATGCTTCAAAATAACAAATCAGAAAAGCTGATTCAAGTCGGACTGGGAGCAGGCTTTTACGATCAGTCCCATTTTAATAAGGTTTTCAAAAACTTTTGTGGTCAATCACCCCGGGAATTCATCAATAAGGGAAAAGTGGCCTAGGGTAAATTCTGTACAATTTTGCTATCTTTTGAAATCTAATCTTTGCATCAAATAAATTATGCTGATATGGAGAAGAGAAACATGGTTTTTATAGCCACCAGTTTGGATGGCTACATTGCTGACAGAAATGGTGGTTTGGAGTGGTTACAGTCGGTTCCTAATCCGGAGAATCAGGATATGGGATATGTCGATTTCATTAACCGGGTTGATGCAATTGTTATGGGGCGTAACACCTTTGAGACGGTATGTAGTTTCGATTGTGAATGGCCTTATTCCAAGCCGGTGTTTGTTTTAAGCAATTTTTTAAACGAAGTGCCTGAAAAGTACGAAGACAAGGTACAGTTGGTAAAAGGTTCTGTTGCTGAGGTCTTGGAGCAAATACATAACAAAGGTTTCAAACAGTTGTATATTGATGGGGGAGTTACAATTCAAAATTTCCTGAAAGAGGATCAGATTGATGAGTTGATAATTACAAGGATTCCCATTCTCTTGGGCGGCGGAATTCGCTTATTTGGCGAACTGCCCAAAGAATTGGCGTTTGAACACATTGCATCGAAAGTATACCTGGATGCAGTTGTACAGGATTCCTACCTTCGCAAAAGGGAGCAATAGTTTCCAATCCAGCAGAGAGGTTTCTGAAACAAAAGTTGTAATCCCTGCCCCAATGCAAAATGCAAAGGGGCAGGGGGATGATATAGTGTTTTTACCCATTATTATTTTTCCAGTACGTCAAAGAACTTTGTCGCTCCTACTATCGGTTGAGGACGAAATCCCGGATGGTATAAATTCGATATTACAGTCATTGGTTTTCGAATGCAATTCAATACGGTGGAAGCAATTTCCTAAAGATTTTTCAGGAAGTCAATAGCCCTAAATTCTATAGAATGGAATGATCTTCTTGTTTATGTATGGATATGATGTCGTGTTGTTTAACAAAATTGACTTGGTTAATAGCTATTATTTACCTTCGTTGTTCCTTCGGTCTAGCTTCGTAGTGCTTCGGTTCAAAAAAATGTACTTTTGTTTTACATAGATTTGGAGATTAACCGTCCCCTTCTCAAACAATTATTTTCCCCTTTTTTGTTAATTAAAAATGTTATTATTTAGAATTGTTCGACATAACAGAAGAATGGCTCTCTGTTTGTCTTGGTTTTTAAGCACTTACGATTAATTGTTGAAATTTTTCTTTAATCTTTGGATGGATAGCTGAAAAAGTGGTAAATTATAGTAAGCTTATTGTACTATCTAATACGACGATTTATGGGACATTGTAAGAGAGCTGTTTGCAGGAGTTGTGGCTTCCATTTTCAGGTAGAGCATGGAGGTGGATTTTTCTTTCATTTGTTGCGGTGCGACCAATGTGGAGAGACAAAAGATATTGGTTTTGACCAACTGGGGGAGATCCATTTGGCCTATTTGAAAGGTTTGGGTGGACCTTACTGTGTCGCTACCATGGAGCAGGACAAATACATTCGGGAAAACTATCAGGGGAAAGCTATTTCCTTGGAGGAATACCATTCCAAAATTGAGAGGCTATGCGGTCAGTGCCAATGCGGAGGTCAATTTAGGTTCAATGCCCAACCACGCTGTCCTGAATGTAAATCTACAGAAATAGAGGAGGGCGAAAAAACTTTGCTTTACGATTAGAGGCAAAAGGATTGCAGTTGGAGATGTTTGTTTATAGGAATTGCTTCGCTTAATTATTTCCAAATCAAATAGCCCCACAATGCAACAAGCATGATTGAACAATTATTCCTTCAATGTCTGTCAGGGATGCAAGACAACCGGGTTTTCGAGTTCACTGGTGGTAATGATTGACTGCGAATGCTAAGTTCCTCCCATAACCAGCGGAAGGGTACTAGCAAAGAAAATATAAACAGATGAAACGAGTCATGAGTAATCCTTTTTTCGCACAGGAGGAAGACAAAATGGGTGAATTTCATATATCCTTTACAAACAAATTTAGGACACTATGTGATTTTTAGTGGATAAAAATGAATTGTGTTTGTTTGTAGAATACTTACACATATAATTCCTTGTTCCGGATCGCATAAACTTTAATCGTAGCACATCGGCATTGGCAACGGAGGTGGGGCCCCATAGGCGAGAGAGGCGTGAAGAACAGAATGCTGTTTGAGCCGAGGAACGAGGTGAGTTCATTCTGTTTAGCCTTCGAGTCGTGATGGGGCAGCGAGTGCCGTAGCCTAGAATTTTTGGTACTTTTTTTTCATGAAAAAAGTACAAGCCCGTCCGGCTAAAGGACGAAAGCATAATATTAGGAATTACTTTGAACGAAAAGCACCCACTATAATCCATATTGGACCAAATTTAGAATCTTATGAAACAAGAATTTGCTTATAAATTGTTGGATCAAACAGCTCAAGTTGCTTTAGGCGAAAAGTTGGGCATCTTTTTTCCATCTCCACCCCAACGGTGCAATGTATGTCAGGTACCATTCTCTTACGAAAAGTATTTTATTGATGGTCGGTTGAAGGAACAAAGACTTTCGGGCTTTTTTTGTGCCTCCTGTTTTCTTGCCCATGGTGAAGGTATTGGTTGGGAGCAGGGGAAGCTGTACCTGAATCAGGGGAAAGAGGTGTGGTTACAGGTTGGCGGGTTCCATCCTGAGGATGTTTATCCTGTCAAAAGCACATCCCCTGAACCGGAAAGCTCTCCTTTAAGTTTTGACAACCTGTATTCACTGGATGAGGAAAAAAATACCAGGGACGAGTAGCAGGTTTCATTTCTGATAGTTATTATTCTACCTGTACAAAGGGGAATAGTGTCTTCTTTAAACAGGAAGCAACATTTTTCAACGTGCAAAGTGCTAAAAACTACTTTGTTTAATCGATCTATCCTAGGACTGAAAATGCCGCTATTTCTAGCATAGCCTTTCTCTTTTTCGTATCTTTAAAATGAATAAAGAAGGAGGCAAACCATGAATATGAAGGGTATTGAGAAGATCATTTCCGGTGGACAAACCGGGGTGGATCAAGGGGCGTTGGAGTTTGCATTGAGCCATGGTGTTGTTTGCGACGGGTATTGTCCCAAGGGGCGGATGTGTGAAGATGGTCGGATTCCTGATCGTTATCCGCTGACTGAGTTGATGAGTGAGGAATATGAGGCCAGAACTTTGAAAAACGTTCGTGAAAGCGATGGAACTTTGATTCTGGTTCGGGACGGAAACCAGGGAGAAGGAACACGATTGACCATCCATTACTGTCAGGAATTAAAGAAGCCTTTTGAAGTGTTGGATATGTCTATGGACAGACAGGAAATGTTTGATATGTTCATTCAGTGGTTGGAAGACAGCGATATTCGGGTGTTGAATGTTGCCGGTAACCGTGAGAGTCATGATATGGGCATCCACGAGGAAACCATAGAATTCCTTGAGTTTTTGTTTGAGGTAAAAAAAGTGATTTCTTAGAAATGCTTTCTTCCCTAAAGTTACGGAAAGTATAGGAGATCGTATTGTTCAGAAGTTGTGGGTTTGACTTTCTGAACCCGGAATGGTTTTGAATTATGATCTGTTTTGATTTGGAGGCTCTCTTTTGGTTAGGGAGAATCCGGCTGCAATTCCAATACTCAATCCGATAAGTAGTCCTGCCCCTATATTGAAAAAGGCTGCACCGGTTATAAAACCAATTCCGCTCCCTACCAGAATACACAGAAGCATGGTTTTTCTTGGATCGCGATCGGGCTTTGCTGAATTATTATTCATGATAATATTCTTTTGAATTAGTACATTCAGAAGGATTGGAATCATCTATTTGTTGGTTCCTTTTTTCTGCTGCCAACAGGGCTTATCATTGTTTGATCGGTTTTTTGCAGAAATCGAAAAGATCATCAAATCGTCTTCTACTAAAAATACAAAATTCCCGGCATCCTGAAAAAGAAAAACCGGCCATAAGGCCGGCTTTAGGGTTAAAGGGTTGGGTTATACCGTTCAGCTATCTTTGTGATCGGTATTATATAATTTATTTTAGGGTTTTCTCCAGCATATTTTTGATACCGCCAATTGAGCTCAACACTCCGGTGGCCTCGTAAGGCATATAGATTACCTTGTTGTCTTTGCCACTTACCATATCCTTGAATGTGTCCAAATATCTTACGGCTACAAGGTAATTTACGGGATCACCGTCTTCCTGGCTAATAGCCTGGGTAATCTTTTGGATCGCTTCGGCTTCTGCCATGGCTTTCTTGATCCGGGCATCGGCTTCCCCTTCAGCACGTAGTATTTTGGAACGTTTTTCCCCTTCTGCCTTGTTGATTTCCGATTCCTTGATCCCTTCAGCTTCCAGTATTTTCGCACGTTTCATCCCTTCAGCTTCCAGTATGGCAGCTCTTCGGTCCCGTTCGGCCCGCATTTGTTTTTCCATCGCAGCCTTGATGTCTTCCGGAGGGTTGATGTCTTGCAATTCTACCCGGTTTACCTTAACTCCCCATTTGTTGGTGGCATCATCCAAAATACCCCGCAATTTGGTATTGATGGTATCTCGGGAGGTAAGAGTTTCATCCAACTCCAGTTCTCCAATTACATTTCTTAGGGTTGTTTGGGTTAATTTTTCAATGGCATCGGGAAGATTCTCAATTTCATACACCGATTTCACCGGATCCATGATTTGAAAGTAGAGCAGGGCATTAATTTCAACGCCAACATTATCTTTGGTAATTACGTTCTGTTTTGGAAAATCGTATACTGTTTCCCGTAAATCGATTCTCGATTTGTTTTTGAAATTAACCACTTTACGACCTTCGAAATCTTCACGAACGTAACGCCAAATGATATCGCGAGGTTGATCGAATATGGGAATAATAACATTAACTCCCGAGGCCAGTGTTTTGTGGTATTTACCCAATCGTTCAATGATAATGGTTTCCGATTGTTTTACGATTTTAAGCCCTGAGGCCACTATGAAAATTGCAAAAAGGGCAAGAACGCCCATAAAAATTAATGCACCCATTTACTTGTTGCTTATTGGTTTTACGGTTATTATAATACTATCTATTTGGGTGACCATTACCTCAGTGTTCATCTGAATAAGTTCACCGGTTTCTGAAATTGCTTTCCAATTGTCTCCGTCAATGCTTACTCTCCCACTATGAGGTTTGGGACCTATAGCTTCACATACAATTCCTTTTCTGCCTATCATTCCCTCAGCATTGGTAGATATTGTATCTGATCGCTTTCGGGCGAATTTGAGCATCAAAGGGCGAATCAGGAAAACTGAAACGACGGTCACAATTGAAAAAACTAAAAGTTGGGTTTCGATTTCCATTCCCACAAAGGCGGCTATCCCGGCAATTAGTGCACCTGCGCCCAAGCATACGGCAACAAAGGAGGGCAGAAATATTTCCAGAATGAAAAATACAATCGAACCGATAAACCAAATGTGCCAGATTTCAATGTCCATATTTTACTCTTTGTGAATTATATGTTAAAGATATGTTTTAGATGGTGTGAAGTCAAGTGTCAAATTTGTCAATTTTGATAAGCTATACTAGAGTGAGAGCTATAATTTGCTCAATAGTTGAACTTAAGCTGTAAATGAAAAAGTTGAAAGGGAGTACAATCTTTTTGACGTTATTAGAAATGTTTCTAAATTATTTTCGTAATTCTAGTTTTTTGTTTTCAAATTCTCAAAAAGCAAGTAAGAGTAGAGGAGTCTAAAAAATTCAAACAGGAGAAGTAAGTTCTTAGGAAATAAGGTGAAGTTTACATTTAATAGAATAAATGCCTAATATTGGGATAGGGCATCAGGAATTGGAACTGTTTCGGAGGAGGAAATTTTAACAGGTAAATTAAAAAGAAGAGAGTAATTTTACACTCACTCGACTAAGAGAATTGGGAGGGGGTGATTAATGGTAGAAAGTGATAATTTCCAATGCTTTTTCCTAATCTCCGATAGGTGATACCATCAGGGGAATTACATAATAAGACGATGATGGTAAATAATTATCTACTATCTTAGTGTAAAGAAGAGTATATTGCTAAGTTTATGACGGGGAGCCTGATGAGGAAAGCTCCGATAATTTATTGCCAAATTGGAACAATAAAGGGATGGTTGTAAGAGAATCAACAACCTATGGATTGGTTGAGGATACTATAGAGGAACGTTTCTATCGCGATCAGTGCTTATTGCGGGTTAATGGAGGCCGTTCCGAAATACTTCGCTTTGTGATATCAAGGCAAATAGGATGTTAAAATGATGGACAGAAAAAAAGATCACATCGAATTGGCTTTTCAATCGCAAACCGAACAGGCCTTATCCGATGAGCGTTTCTACTATGAACCCCTACTTTCGGCTCATCCCTCCAGTGAGTTGGATGAGTTTGAGTTTTTGGGCAAGAAATTACAATTGCCCATTTGGGTATCAAGCATGACAGGGGGAACCTCAATAGCCAAAACGATAAATGAAAATCTTGCCAGGGCCTGCCGGCAATTCCGAATGGGGATGGGGTTGGGATCTTGTCGTTTACTCTTGGAGGATGATCAGTACTTGAGGGATTTTGATGTTCGGACTCTAATGGGAGATGATCTTCCTTTATATGCCAACCTGGGCATTTGCCAGGTGGAGCAATTGGTCGAACGCAAGGAATTGAACAGAATTGAGGATATGGTTGGGCAACTGCGTGCAGATGGTTTGATAGTTCACATCAACCCGATGCAGGAGTGGTTGCAACCTGAGGGAGATCGTATAATGAATGCTCCGTTGGAAACCTTAAATACCTTGTTGAATCAATTGGATATACCAATTGTAGTAAAGGAAGTAGGACAGGGTATGGGACCTGAGAGTTTGCTGGAGTTGATGCGTTTGCCTTTGGCTGCTATCGAACTGGCTGCTTTTGGTGGGACTAATTTTGCGAAGATAGAATTGTTGCGGAATCCAGGCAAACAGGTTCAGTTGTTGGATCCCTTAACTTCTATTGGGCATCCGGCTCGGGATATGGTTGAGTGGTTGAATTCATTGTGGGATTCAGGAAAAGATTTACAATGTTCTCAACTGATTCTTTCGGGAGGAGTGAAGAATTTTCTGGATGGTTACTACCTGATGGAGGAGTGTAAGTATTCGGCTATTTATGGTCAGGCGTCACAATTATTAAAGTATGCTCGCAGTTCCTATGAAGAATTGGAAGCCTACCTGGAAAGCCAGGTGAGAGGTTTGCTTTTGGCAAGAGCTTATCTTCGAATACGGTCGTGAGCAGTTTGTTGCTATAGGAAAAACAGTCTTGGAGATGCCTGTATAATCGAATTAGAGATCTTAATTCCTGATTTGAATCGGTAGTCAAACCAATCTTTCTTTGAGTGTTATGGTTTTCTATTTCCTTGGGGGAAATTTCTTTTGTCAAAAGACTCTTAGGATTACTCCTCAAATATCTTAAGATATTCCCATAGATGGAAGACCCGATTCCGTTTGACTCCTGATATTTCACGTATCATATCAATACTTTCCAGGTCCCGAACGAGTTGGTTTGCTGATTGGAAGCTCAATTCCAGGTGCTCTGAAATTTCATTGACCGAAAGATAGGGTTTGGTCAACATGATCTGGAGTAACTGGTGTGAACTTTTGTGACGTTTTTTTCCCAATTGGGTTTCGATCCGTGCCTGGTATCCGGTGATTAGATCTCTTACTTGATTCAGGAGATTTTTGCTCTCCTGTGAGGTTTGGCTAATACCGTGGAGGAAGAATTTAATCCATTGCTCAATATCATTCCGAGTTCGAACCTGGTTTAATCTGTGATAATATTCCAGACGATTTTGTTCAAAGAAGCGAGAGAGGCAGAAAATCGGTTTTTCCAGAAACCCCAGACTCAAAAGTTCAAGAATCATAAGAGTTCGAGCAGTTCGACCATTGCCGTTAAGGAAAGGAAGGACATTCTCAAACTGGTAGAGTGAAATGGCCATTTTAATTAAAAGGGGTAGTTCCAAATCATCATTTCGCCAGAATTTTTTCCCATCATTGATGAGGCGTTTCAACTCATTCTTGTTGGGAGGCAAATAGTTGCTTGATTCTTCAATGGTGTTGGTTTCCCATGGAGAATCTGTTCTCATTTTCCCTCCAATGGTTTCTTCGTCAGGAAGATCAGAGTAAAGAATCTTATGGGTTTGTTTGACCAGGCGAACTGACAGAGGAAATCGTTTCAATTCTTCCACACCCCAATTGATGGCTTCAACATGATTACGGAGTTCTTTCCAGGCCAGTTTCTGCATTTGGCTGCTACCTGAAGGGATAGTAAAGGCATGTCCAAGGTTGGAAGCAATTCCTTCCATGTGATTGGAAGCTACAACCTCCCTGGCAATAAAAAGAGGAATGTACCGGTCGATGTTGGGCATAAGTTTGCAGTAAGCATTCAATTCTCCTAACTCATGCATAGTAGATTCCAATAGAATATTGATCTGTTTGTCCTTCCATTCAAACGATCTGTTAATCAGTGAGGGGGAAAGACTTTTGTATTCTTCCTTAATGGTTTCTGCGATGTATCTGCTGGAACCCAAATTCAGGCCTGACCTCATAATAGTAAAATAAGGATTTGTAATTCAGGTCAAAGGTATTAATAATTTAATAAACAAAATAGGACCTCTTTGTGTTTTATTCAAATATGGAATTATATGCATGTTTTAATGGTGTAATACACAAATAGTTGCGTCTTTGTTGTAACTTGCTGTATAAAAGGGAGTATTCCCCTTTACAAAATAGATATATATTGCCTGCGAAATTTTAAAATGACAATTATGTTGAGAAAAATAGGTTTTGTTATAGCCCTTATGGTGTTGGGTTATAGTGTGAAAGCTGAGGGGTATGCTGTAAATCTTCAAGGTATTAAGCAAACCGGGATGGGGCATGTTGGTACTGCTCTGAATTTTGACGCTAGCAGTATGCAGTTCAATCCGGGAGCCTTGGCTACTTTGAAGCAGAAATTTAGCTTTTCAGCAGGTGGAAGTTTGACTTTTACCAAGACAGAATTTACCAATCCTCTGGGAGTAAAAGAAGAATCAGACAACCCCGTAGGAACACCCTTTTATGCTTATGGCGCCTATAAAGTAAATGAAAAACTTGCAGTAGGTTTGGGGATTTATACTCCCTTTGGAAATAAAATCGATTGGGGGAAAGATTGGTCAGGAAAATACTTGATTCAGGATATTACCTTGACCGGAATTTATATCCAGCCTACCGTTTCTTACCAACTGGCAGACTGGATTAGTGTTGGTGCCGGTTTGAATATTGTTTATGGCTCATTTGAGTTGAACAAAGCTTTCCCATTGTTTAATCCAGCTGATGGCTCTTATGTTGCTGATGGAAATGTGGAGCTTAGTGGCTCTACTGTGAAGTATGGTTATAATTTAGGTATTTTCCTTCAACCAACTGAGAAGTTGAATGTTGGTATTTCCTACCGTTCAAAAGTTGATATTGATTTGGATCAATCAGAGGGAGATGCAAAATTTTCTAATGTCCCAGCACCTTTTGCCCCTGCTTTTCCAGATGGAGGTATTGTTGCTACTCTTCCATTACCAGCAAGTTTAAATATTGGTTTAGCTTATCAGATTAACGAAAAATGGTTGGTATCTGCTGATGTTAGCTCTGTAAAATGGGATGTGTACAAATCCTTGGATTTTGATTTTGTAAATGATCCTACAGGGAAGTTAGATTCTAAAAACAATCGTGATTGGGACAATACCATGATCTATCGTTTGGGAGCTCAATATTCACTTAATGAGAAATTGGATCTTCGTGCCGGTTTCTACTATGATGAAACTCCAACCAATGACAAATATTACTCTCCAGAAACACCAGGAGCTGATAAAATTGGTTTGTCAGCCGGATTGTCTTATCAGATAAATGATCATTTTGGTTTAGATGCCTCATTGTTGTACATCGATGGGAAAAAGCGAACCGCTACCGATACCAATAACAATTTTAATCCTGATCCTACAGGAACACCAATTTATTTCGGTGGGGAATACAAGAATACCGGATGGTTTCCCGGTATTGGAGTGACTTACAGCTTCTAAAAAATTTTGTATACACATAATATAATTCATATCTTGGGCCTGTTCAAAAATTATGCAAATGAACAGGCCTATTTTGTACCTACTATTTTCGTTACTATTTTTTGTGTCTTCATTCGTGAAAGCGAATCAGGCAACTTCATTCTCAAGTTCAGATGAGGAAGTTTATCCACTTCAGGAACAGGTGAGCGATCTGCTTCAGTTATCCAAGAACTTCAGTGATTCCTCCTATCAAAAAAGTTTGGAAATTGGATGGAAAGCCATTCAATTGGCTGAAAAAAGTGGAAAAGGGGAGTTGAAGGGGAAAGCCTACAAAGCTCAGGGTGTTGTCTACCTCAAGCAGGGTATTTTGGATTCGGCTCTGAATTACTTTAACCGGGCAATTCCCGAATTCACCACCAGTGAAATGCGTTTGGAGGAAGGGCAGACCAGAAGTAATATTGGCGTGGTTTATCGCCGCAGAGGTTTGTTCGATAAAGCTTTGGAAAACTATATCAAGGTGGTTCAAATCTATGACGGAATTAGTTACCAAAAAGGAATTGGTGGTGCTTACCTGAATATTGGTGGTTTGTACCATCGTATGCAAAAATTTGCCAAAACCGAAGAGTACTATTTGCGGGCCCTGAGAATCTTTCAGAAGTTGGAGATAGATGAATACATTGCCCGGGCCTTGAATAACCTGGGAGTTCTGCATGAGCAACTGGAGAATTATGAAGAAAGTCTGAAGTACTACCAGGAGGCTTTGGAGATGAATGAAAAGATTGGGAACCAGCAATTGCAGGGATTACTGCGGATGAATATTGGTCAGATCTTTTTTAGGGAAAAGAAATACGATCAGGCAATGGCCTACTACAATGTAGCTGAGGATATCCGGACTTCGATGGCGGATAACTGGGGGCTTATAAGAGTTTGGGTTCTGAAAGCTAAATGTTACGATGAATTGGGAGAAGGGGAGAAAGCCTTAGCTCTCTTTCAGAAAGCGGAACAGATGGCTAAAAAAGGGAATTTAACGCCAGATCTTGAGAGTATTTACTACGAATTGTCTGAGTTTTACGAAAGGAAGAAGGATTTAACGAATGCTTTTAAATATTTTAAAGAAGCCAATATTTTAAGTGATTCTTTAAAGATTGCCAATAATACCGAACAGATGCAGGAACTGGAAGCCAAATTCGAGGCCGATACCCAGCGAAAAGATTTGGCGCTTCTTTCTCAAAAAAATAAAATTCAGAGCCTGGAAATCGGGAAAAAGAATGCCTGGCTATTTGGATTGGTGACTTTGATTTTACTTGGGGTGGTGGCCATTGGTGTTTCCTTTCGGATTAACAGGATTCGGGCCGAACACCGAATTATGTCGCTGCAGCAGAAAGTGCTGTTAACCCAAATGAATCCTCATTTTCTTTTCAATTCCTTAACTGCGATCCAAAGTTTTATTCTTGATGAGAAAAATATGGAGGCCAACAATTACTTGTCGCAGTTGGCCAGTTTGGTTCGTGGGGTTTTGGAAAATTCACGTCAGGAATTTATCGCATTACGCTCCGAAATGAGTGTCCTTAAGGATTATATGGATATGCAAAATCTTAGGTTTGATGACCAATTGGCTTTCCATATTGAAGTGGATGAGGATATTGATCAGGACGAAATTGCAGTTCCCCCGATGCTTGCTCAGCCTTTTATTGAGAATGCCATAAAGCATGGCGAATTACGAAATAATCCCGATTCGGAAATTCGTATCAAAATCTCATTGGATGGTCAAGGAGATACAGTTTTGTTTGAGATCAGTGATAATGGCGTGGGAATTGAGCAATCTATGGAGAAATCCCGCAATTCCAAGCACCGTTCTCTGGCTACTTCTATTGCTTTAGATCGTGTGAAAATATACAATATGAAGGAAGACAAAAGGATGAAATTTGAGATTGTTGATTTAAAAAATATCCATCCTGAACTGCACGGAACCCGCGTAACCTTTCACATACCCTGTAAGCGTATGTAATCATCAGTAAATTAGTATAATTTGATTTTCGGAATTTAAAATATTTTTGTTTTCACATAATATTCTTTCTAACTTGAACCTGCTCAAATCCTTTTTCTTATGAACAGATTCAAGTTTTTTTTTCTTCTACTACTCGTCACGAATTCCTGCTTTTTCGTTCAGGCAGGATGGGGACCTCAAAATGCGGATTCTAATAATTCCGATATATTATACTCAAAAACGGATCAGTTCGAAGATCTGCTTCAGTTGTCAGGAAGTTTCAGAAATTCTTCTCTTAAGAAAAGTATTGAGAGTTGTCGTAAGGCGGTTCGGATTGCTGAGGAAATGGACATTCCAGAGTTAAAAGCCAGAGCCTATAAGTTTCAGGGAGTTAATTATTACTTCCAGGGAGACAACGACTCCTCTTTATATTACTACCAGAAAGCAATACCTCAATTTGAAGCTATTGGTGCAAAGGTGGATGTGGGTAAGGTGTTGGGCAATATCGGATTGCTTTACAAACGTCAGGAGATGTTTGGGGAAGCTATGGAATATTACATGAAGAATCTGGCTGTATACGAGGAAATGGGCTTTGAGGAAGGCATGGGAAAGGTTTACAATAACCTTGGAAATCTATACAATTTAAATGAGGACTGGGAGGCGGCTAAGGAGCATTATTTAATGGCTCTTAAGGTTTTTGAGAAATTTGAAGATTCCATTCAAATACTAAGAGCTTTAAATAATCTGGGTGTAAATTCTGAAAAAATTGGAGCTGATTCCATTGCCCTTGAATATTACCAAAGAGCTTTGGAGGTGAACCAGGATATTGGGGACAAAAGAATGGAGGCCAAACTCCATCTCAATGTGGGGTACATTTTTCAGAAGAAAAAGAAATATGAAGTAGCCCTGGAAAAGTACTACCGTACGGAGACGATGCGTGAAGAATTAGAGGATATCTACGGACTGTTTCTGGTGAAAAATGAGATTGCAGATTGTTGTGTGGAGATGGGTGATTATTTTACGGCCAACCGGTACTTGTCCGAATCAAAGAAGATTGCTGCCGAAAATGGTTTTGATAGTGAACTGGCAGGAACCTATGATCTCTATGCCGAGATGTTTAAGAAGCGGACCAGATATAAGGATGCTTTTGAATATCAGGAGAAAGCTACGAAGCTACGTGATTCCATTAATAAGTTGGAGGCCGAAAACAAATTTAGTGAATTAATGGTCCGTTATCAGACGGATAAGCATCGCAAAGAGGTGGAGTTGCTATCGCAACAGTCACAGATTCAAGAGTTGGAGTTGAGTAAAAAGAATGCCTGGTTGTTTGGTTTGATCTCCTTGATTTTATTAGGTGTAGTTGCCATCGGAGTTTCTTTCCGTATCAACAAAATTCGCTCCGAGCACAAAATAATGTCTCTGCAGCAAAAAGTTTTACTAACTCAGATGAATCCCCATTTCCTGTTTAATTCTCTTTCTGCTATTCAAAGTTTTATACTGGATGAACGGAACGATGAGGCCAATTCCTATCTATCTCAGTTGGCCTCCATGGTTCGGGGAGTATTGGAAAATTCACGACAAGAGTTTATTCCTTTGCGGCAGGAACTTCAAACCCTTCAGGATTATCTGGAGATGCAAAATCTCCGTTTCGACAATAAACTGGATTATGCTTTTGAGGTGGACGAGCAGATTGATTCTGATGAGCTGGCTGTTCCCCCTATGTTGGCTCAGCCCTTTATCGAAAATTCAATCAAACATGGTGAGCTTACCACCATGCCCGATGCCAAAATAGATGTGAAGATCTCGATGAATAGTTCCGGAGAGACAGTACTGTTTGAGATTACCGACAATGGAATTGGAATCGACCAAACCCGTGAAAGAGCAAAGAATCCCAGGCATTGTTCTCTGGCTACATCCATTGCTTTGGATCGAGTGAAAATATACAACCTGCGGGAGGCCAAAAGAATGCGATTCGAAATAATTGATTTGAAGAACATTCACCCTGAGTTACACGGAACAAGGGTTACCTTTCATATTCCCAGTAAAGTAATCTAAAATTCAATCAGTTCTGTTTGTTACACGAAAAGAGCATCCATGGGGATACCCTTTTCGTTTATATATTCCGGTTTTAGCCTAAAACTTCTTTCATTTTGGCACCAATTTCAGCGGGGGATTTTACTACGTGAATTCCGGCGGCTTCCAGTGCTTTCATCTTCTCATCGGCAGTTCCTTTGCCTCCTGCGATAATTGCACCGGCATGGCCCATACGTTTACCGGGAGGAGCTGTTTGACCGGCAATAAAGGCCACAACCGGTTTGGTTACATGTTTGGCAATGTATTCCGCAGCTTCTTCCTCGGCCGATCCGCCAATTTCACCGATTAGCACAATAGCATCGGTGTCGGGATCTTCGCTTAGCAATTTTACCGCATCGATATGCTTGGTTCCGATAATTGGATCACCACCAATACCAATGGCTGTAGATTGACCGTAGCCGGCCTGGCACAACTGATGAACTGCTTCGTAGGTTAAGGTACCGGAACGGGATACAATACCCACTTTACCTGGTTTATGAATAAAACCGGGCATAATACCGACCTTGGCTTCCCCGGGTGTGATTACGCCCGGACAGTTGGGACCAACCAATGTGGTATTGGGGCGCTTGGAAAGGAATTCGTGAACCTTCACCATATCCAGGGTAGGAATTCCTTCGGTAATACAGATAACAACTTCGATTCCTGCTTCCGCAGCTTCCATAATTGCATCTGCAGCAAATGCAGGGGGAACAAAAATCACGGAGGCATTGGCTCCGGTTTTCTCCACCGCACCTTTTACGGTATTAAAAACGGGTACCTTATCCATAAATAGTTGTCCGCCTTTTCCAGGAGTTACACCGGCTACCACATTAGTGCCGTAATCAATCATTTGTTGAGTATGGAAGGCTCCTTCCGAACCGGTAATTCCCTGAACCACCAGTTTTGTATGTTTTCCGACTAATACGCTCATTATGCTTCAATTTTATTCAGGGTTGATACAACTTTTTCTGCAGCATCCTTCAGTTCTGTTGCTGCAATAATGTTCATGCCCGAGGCATCCAGCAGTTTCTTTCCTTCTTCGGCATTGGTTCCTTGCAGGCGAACCACGATGGGCACCTTGGTTTTCACATTCTTAACGGCTTCCATCACACCTTTGGCTACACGGTCGCAACGAACGATTCCTCCAAAGATGTTTATAAGAACTGCCTTAACGTTGGGGTCGGAGAGAATGATGCGGAATCCCTTCTCTACGGTTTCGGCGGAAGCTCCCCCTCCCACATCCAGGAAGTTGGCGGGCTCTGCTCCGGTTAGCTTGATAATATCCATAGTAGCCATTGCCAATCCTGCACCGTTTACCATACAGCCAATGTTTCCATCCAGCTTGATGTAGTTCAATCCTGAGCGGGCGGCTTCAATCTCCAGGGGCTCCTCTTCGTCCAGGTCGCGCAATTCAACCAATCCTTTGTTGCGATACAAGGCATTGTCGTCGAAATTTACTTTGGCATCCAGGGCCAGCACCTCACCTTCTTTTGTTACAACCAGCGGGTTGATTTCAAATAGGGAAGCATCGGTACTCATATAGGCTTTGTACAGTGCCATAAAGAATTTTACTCCATTCTTTAAGGCATCGCCTTCCAATCCCAAAGCGAAAGCCATTTGCCGAGCCTGGAAGCCTTGCAAGCCAACGGCGGCATCAACAGCTATTTTTACAATCTTCTCCGGAGTTTCTTCGGCTACCTTTTCAATCTCCATTCCGCCTTCGGTAGATACCATGAAAGTGATTTTGGAGTTGGCGCGGTCCAGCACTATGCCGGCGTACAATTCGCGGTCGATATTCGAGGCTTTCTCAATTAAAACTTTCTTTACCAGTTTCCCTTCCGGTCCGGTTTGGTGAGTTACAAGGGTCATACCCAGTATGTCTTCGGCATATTGACTTACATCAGCAGCCGTAGGGGCAAATTTTACGCCACCACCTTTACCTCGGCCACCGGCATGGATTTGGGCTTTAACAACCACCGGAAGCCCCAGCTCTGCAGCAGCTTCTTCGGCCTCTTTTACCGTAAAGGCAACTTTCCCATCGGGAACGGGGACTCCAAAGGATCGTAGAATCTCTTTGGCTTGATATTCGTGAATCTTCATCCTGTAAAATTTATTTGTTTAGGGTTGGATGAAACGGCTGGAACAAGCTTTCTGATCTAGACGAAAGTTTGGTTTGGAAATCCTGCACGTTACATTCATTGAGATAACCTCATAATATTTTTGCTATGATGTTAAATATATAAATATCTCAATGGAATAAAAAATATTAAATACATAAAAATTAGTGTGATATTGTAAAATAAAGACTTTGGGGTATGCTGTTTTTTCTGATTTAGTGAGTGGAATAAAAATCTAAATAAGAATTATTCCAAATAAAGAAGCTTGCGGAATGGGGAAGCCAAGGTCAATTGGGGGTCAAAATTTTCGGTTCAGGGTATTGCTTGCAAAATCATCCGGGATAGAAGCAGAACAGGGGGAGTTTGTACTTGCATTTTTCCCAACAGTTTGTAAAAAAAAATTTTTCGAAAAAAGGGGAAAATATTTTTTCAGGGTATTGACAATAACTGAAAAGTGGCGTAAATTTAATATAAATAATTATAAAATAGATGCTTATGAAAACTGCAGATATTATAAAGGTTGATTTTACGCAGGAGCAAAAGGATGTCCTGGGTCAGAATTATAAGAATATAAATGATATTGTGAATCCCAACACCGAATCGCTTTCCAATGCCGATCGTCGAAATTTGGGATCGGTGGCCGAGCAGAACAAATTGTTCATTAACAAGGTGGAAGGATACATGAATCAGTTTCCCGAGTTTATTCCTGCTTCTGTGGATACGGAGGAATTCAAGCGCGATAAGGAAAGCCGGGAGTTTGTAGAGCATTTGATTCAGGATACCGAAATCTTGCTTCGAAAGCTTACCGATACCAAAATTCTGTTGGATCACGACAATTATCAGGCCTCCCTGGCCTACTATCGGACGGTTCGTTTCAATGCCCAGGAAAATATTGAGAATGCTGTTCCCATCTACAATGATTTGAAGAAATTCTTTACAAGAAAAAATGGTAAGAAGGAGGAGGAAGATTAGACAATCTCTATTGTTTTTTAGTGGAAAGTGGTCTGAAAGGACCGCTTTCTTTTTTTGAATGGAAATGCTCTGTTTCTGGAGGAGGTGGGGTGTTTTTGCAAGCTTTGTAAGATTCGGCATGAAGTGGTGTTCTTACCCCAGCAAAGGGTTCTTTTGGTCCGTCGAAGGGGTATTGTTACCCCAACAAAGAATTCTTTTGGCCCGTCGAAGGGGTGTTGTTACCCCAACAAAGGGATCTTTTAGCCCGTCGAAGGGGTATTGTTACCCCAGCAATGGATTCTTTTGGCCCGTCGAAGGGATGTTGTTACCCCAGCAACGGGTTCTTTTAGCCGGTCGAAGGGGTGTTGTTACCCCAGCAACGTGTTCTTTTAGCTGGTCGAAGGGGTATTGATACCCCAACAAAGGATTCTTTTAGTCCGTCGAAGAGGTATTATTTCATACAATAAAGGTTCCTTTAAACTAACAGGAGATAACTTAATTATTTCTCTTGATTGGAGACAAAGAGGGATCATATATTCTGCATCTTAAAAATGAATCTTTCTTGTATTCGAGGTGTTTAAGGTTGTTTTTTGGGGTTAGTATACTCCGTTTTTCATGCTGCTTTTTTTGTTGAAGTAAGAAAAGTTATGTTTTGTATGCGACTAAAAGGATTAATGTTTATATTTAACAGATAATCTAGAATCTACGATATGGAAAATGATAGGACTGATAACTTATTAGAACTAGAAAAAGGGTCAGTTAATTTGTGGGAAACTTTTATTCTATTGCTATCTCTATACGTCTTGATTGAATTATCAATTGAGATTATTATTCCATTAGATAGTAAGACTTTACTTGTTTTGGAGAGGATTGATTTTGTGATCTGTCTGTTCTTTTTGGGAGATTTTTTTTATTTCTTAAGCAAAGCGGATGACAAATGGACCTATTTCAAGAAAAGGTGGATCGATTTTCTCTCTTCCATTCCGTTTGTTGGTGTTTTTCGAATGTTGCGGATAACCCGTATTGTAAGATTTGTTAAGCTTTTAAAATTACTTAAACTATTGAAAGGGGGGAAAGGATTAATTCCAATTGTTCGATGGTTACTAGGCAATAAGCTAAGAAATTTATTGGTATCCTACATTTTAATACTGGTGATTGTATTGTTTTACTCCTCATTGGCATTCTATAGTTTTGAAAAAGATCTAAATCCCAATATAAATGAGTTCTTCGATGCTATTTGGTGGGCTTTTATCACAGTTACTTCGGTTGGCTATGGCGATATTTTTCCAATAACAAAAATAGGGAAAGTTATTGCCATGATACTTACTCTGAGTGGGATGGGCTTGTTTTCAGTTGTAACAGCAGAACTGTCAGCAAAGTTTATCACCTACATCAAGGAGGATAAAAAATAGGAGGCTTCTGGAAAATTATTTGGATATCAATGTAGATAAATTTAAACACATGAAACTAAAAACAATTACGCGGATCAGTATGATCCTCTTAACTCTCTGGTACTTTATCATTTTTATAGATCCTACAAATCTTACCCTACCAGGTGAGACCAGCATTTTTAGTATGTTTGGTTTACTGTTGCTTTTTCTGCTTATTTCCAATGTAGGGAATGCCCTTATGTGGAAGTACATTGATATCTTTTCCTTACTATTTCTTAGTCTTTGGTCCCTTTTGCAATGGAACGCCCATTGGAAGCTTTTGATTTTTGGTGCCTCCGCAGAAAGGGTAGAGAGTTATAATCG
The DNA here is from genome assembly GCA_041725895.1 of Marinifilaceae bacterium. GTDB lineage: Bacteria > Bacteroidota > Bacteroidia > Bacteroidales > Marinifilaceae > JBGRQA01. The sequence goes on along the minus strand of JBGRQA010000020.1, from coordinate 82,060 downwards.
TTTCTTTAGAGGAACCTATCGATTATTTCCGGAATCACAGCAGTATATAATTCCTGATTTGTACCATAGTCTTTTGGGAGCTCTTTTATTTACCTCATTGGTGCTCGTCATTTTAAACATTGTCCAATTACTAATTTCCTTTTCCGGAAAAAATGTCGGAGTTCGGGATAGTTTAATATAGTTGTATATTCGTAGGCCTTTAGTAAGAAATTGTAATTATTGAATTTATTCTTTTATGAAGAAAATCATTTCAACCCTGTTTCTTTTACTATTGACTCTTGGCCTTCCCGCTCAATTGTCTTATGTGTATGTCCAAATCCCCTCAGCGGAGATGGAGGTGCAGTACATCTGGCAAAACATTCGCGACATTGAATTTTTTGAACGAAACAATTACCAGCTTTCCTTGCCCCATCATGAATTGATTGAAGAGCTGAAGACCAAAGCCAAAAAGAAGGAGCTGGAACAGAAGGATTACGACAGACTGTTATCGACTTTTTCTTCCGAATTGTACAAACCGGATGCTTATACCGAGGGATATGAAAAGATCGTGAGGGAACTGCCGCAAATCGAAAAGATTTTTGAAACTCTTTCGACTTATCAAAAGCAATGGGGATTCAATGAATTCAACCGCTATCAGGTGAATTTAACCCTTTACGGTCCGGGTGGCAGTTACGATCCCGATCGTGGTTCCATCCTGATCATGACCAATGGGCAAGGAGGATTTAAGGGCTACCAGAATCCAAGCTACACAATAATTCACGAAATTGTGCACATTGGCATTGAAGCTCCCATTGTGCAGCGCTTTAAATTGTCGCATACCTTAAAGGAGCGGATTGTTGATCTTTTTGTTTCCCTCCACTTCCCCGAGCTGGTGCCCAATTACCAGTTGCAAAGCTTTGGAGATAAACGTATCGATTCCTGTTTGAAATCCACTAAGGATTTTGAGGATCTTCCCGGGGTGATTGAACGTTTTTTGCAGAATAAATAAGTCGTTTCTCTGTGTGAATCGGAACTTTATTTATTCAAGGTTTTTAATTAACTTAATGCAGTTTAATTATTCGATTGTAAAGTGATTGTACAAAACCTTTGATTTTATGAAGCAGTGTATCGGTTTATTCCTGTTGATTCTTTCGGTTTTTTCTTTGAATGGACAAACCTCCAAAGAGTACTCTAACCATAAGGAACTGGTTGAGGATTTCAATTTTTTTAAGGAGAAAGTAGAGCACATTCATCCCCTGCTATTGAATGATTCGGTTCGGTATGGTTGGGAGAATTCCTGTAATGAATTGGCCGCTCAATTGCCGGATTCTCTTTTGCAGGAACAATTTTACCTTCGGTTGTCTTCTTTGCTTGCTCAACTTCAGGATGGGCATAGCTTTGTCAATCTGCCCTTCGATGGTCGCATAAAGTACAATCAGGCAGGAGGTCTCGTTTTTCCCTTTACGGTAAAAATTATTGGCGATAAATTGTTTGTGAATCAGAACAACAGCCGGGACAGTTTGCGCTTTATGAATCATGAGGAAATCATTTCCATAAATTCCCTATCGGCGGGTGAAATCCTGAGAAAGTTTCGAAGCTTAACCGGGGGGAAAGTTAAGATGATAAAGAACAAAATGGTGGAATACTATTTTGGCATTTTCTTGTGGTTTTGTTACGGTTTTGAGCAGGATTACCAGGTTACTTACCTTACAAAGGGGGATACACTCACATGTACTGTTTCAGGAGTGAAGGCACGAGAATTTTTTACGGCACGGAAGAATCGGTATGGGCAGCAAAAAAAATCGAATTTCTCCTCCAGACTATTTGAGGAGTATGCAACTGCTTACATCAAGATAGGGAGCATGATGCAATTGAAAGAATTCTGTGAATTTTCTGATTCTACTTTTATGCAAATTCAACAGGCGCAGAGCCAGCATCTCATTCTGGATGTTCGGGGCAATGGCGGGGGACGAAGCATTGTGGCCGATTCCCTGATGAATTACCTGACCGATAGAGCATATCGGCAGTTCATGAAGGTTACTACCCGGAACAGTAAAGAGGCACAGGCCTACTACCAAACCCGTTACCCCGACCGCTATCAGAAGTTGATGAAGTTGTCGGTTGGTGATTTGTTGGTCGAGGAGGGAAGTTTGCATGAGCCAAAGAGCAAAGCTACAAAGTTTAAAGGGGAGATCTACTTGTTGACGGATGAGGGATCCTACTCCGGAGCGGCTACCTTTGCCGGGGTTTTTAAGGAATTGAACCTGGGGACTATCATAGGCCAGGAGACTGGAGGGAGAGTGGAATATTTTGGAGACATGCTTAAATTTCAGCTACCTAATTCCAAACTTAAAATATTTCTGTCCCCACGAAAGTTTCAGCAGTATGGGAATGAGAATCCCAACCGGGGTGTTGTACCGGATCATCTAATCTCGCTGACTCCGGAAATGCATTTCAATGAGAAGGACGAGGTCTTGGAATATACCCTTAACCTGATTCGTTCGAAGCTGGCAAGTCACTAAAAAGATTTCTGAGTACTGTTAGGAATCCTGTGAATTTGCTTAATTTAACATCCAAATTATTTGGAGTCGAAAAAATATGTATCCTATCGAATTACGATTGACATTTTATAGCCTGCTCATTCTGTTGGGTTTGTTTCAGGGGTTTTTTCTATGCCTGTTCTTTCTCAATGGAGAGAATCGAAAAATCCTGTCCAATCGTTTCTATGGTTTGTTTATTCTTTCCATATCTCTTATTATTTTGGAGATCTGGATGAATTATACGGGCTACATTACCCGTGTTATTGGTTTGAGTAATTTTGCCGAACCTCTTAATTTTGCTGTAGGTCCTTTGGCATATCTGTACATCCGAACCAGTCTCAACCCGAATTTTCGAAAGAGAGATTACCTGCACTTTCTCGGCTTTGTGCTGTACCTGCTATATTGTATCTTCTTCTACATTCAATCTGATGAATTTAAATTCAATGCCTTTCTGTGGGTGAATCATCCGGAGCTGGAAAGAATTCCTGCCGAAATGATTTATTCTGAAGACCCGCTTCGACTCCGATTGATCGTGAACGATTTAACCCTTGGGCATTTTCTGATATACCTGTTATTTGCTTTTTTTGATCTAATAAGGACGGTAAAAAAGCAAAGCCAGAATTTCTGGAAATTGGAGAATGTCCGATTGCGCTGGTTGCGTAATTTCTTGCTCCACTTTGTGGCCATTATCGTGATTTTTGTATTCGTAAAACTATATTTCGGTCGTGATTTAGGGGATTACTTTATAGCCAGTTATATTGCCTTACTTCTTTACCTGACCAGTTTTAAGGTGGTGAACGATTCCCTCTTTTTCAAAAACAACCAGGTGAATCCTTCCAAATACAAAAAATCTTCGTTGGGGGAAGAGCAAAAGAAATCTTTGCTGAACCAGTTGATGATTTGTATGGTGGACGAAAAATACTATCTCAACAATATGGCTTCCCTATCCGATTTGGCAAAGAAGGTTGGGGCAGGTTCCCATCATGTGTCCCAGGTGATCAACGAACGACTGGAGAAAAGCTTCTTCGAATGGCTGGCTGAGAATCGAATTGAGGCGGCGAAAAAAGCCCTGTCCTATCCCGAAACTGCTTCCATCACAATTGAGGAATTGGCCGAAAGGGTGGGATACAATTCCAGGTCTGCCTTTAGTAAAGCTTTTAAAAAATATACTGGTAAAACCCCGGGACAATTCCGGGATGAGGTGGATTAGCAATTTCCTTTTTTCTTAAATATCCAATTATTTCCTGCTTAAAAGGGATAATACAGACTGTTTCGTAAGTTGTTGTCTGTTAGTGTGTGCGTGGTTGTTTTTCAGTGTCACCCTATAGGGGAGCACTGCCTGCCGATGGGCAAATTCACCAATTGCCACCTTCTTCCTTTTTCTTTGGATTGTTAATCGAAAGGAAACCTGGTTCGAATGTTTTTGACTTTTATAAAAGTTGGAGAATGCGGACTCTAAAACAATTTACAATGAAACAACAACTGAATTCCGGTAGAAGATATGATGTGGACTGGTTAAGAATAATTCTCATCCTAAGTGTTTTTATATTTCATATTGGGATGATGTACAACACCTGGGGATGGCACATGAAAAATATTGAACAGGTGAGTGTTTATAACCCTTTATGGTCCTTTCTTCATATATGGCGGATGCCCTTGCTCTTTTTTATATCCGGGGTGGGAACAGCACTGGCTCTCAGGAGAAGAAGCATAAAACAATATGCAGGGGAACGATGCAGGCGATTGCTGCTGCCCTTTTTTGCCGGTCTATTTCTATTGGTCCCTGTCCAGGTCTATCTTGAAAAGTATGATCAGTATTCTTCTTTAGGGGATTTCTACCTTCATATGTTTGATGGATCCTATTCCCATGGAGGCAATTTTAGTTGGCATCACCTTTGGTTTATCCTCTACTTGTTCCTGTTTTCAATGATAGCTATACCTGTTATCAAGTGGTTGCGTTCCGGTCGTGCCAATAATTTGCTGTGTTCGATAGAAAGATTGACAGGCAGAAAAGGAGGGTTGCTGCTTTTGGGTCTGCCTATCCTTATTTCGCAAATTGTTCTTCGTCCCTTTTTTCCTCAGAATACCAATGCCCTGTTCAACGATTGGGCCTATTTTGTTTTTTACCTACTCTACTTTTTGTATGGTTACATTTTTGCAGGTAGTGCAACCATAACCGAAAATATAATAAAGCAACGCAGGCTCAACTTGCTGGCCGGGACAATTGTTACATGTTGTATGTTTCTGAGTTTTGATTTAATCCCCAACAGGTACTGGGCGGAAGTTTCGTATGGAGTGAATTCTATATTGCTGGGATGGTTTGTTGGATTAACTGTTTTGGGCTATGGTTATCGTTTTATGAACTTTGATTCCTGGTTCCGGAGAGTTGCCAATGAGGCCATCTATCCCTTCTATCTTTTGCATCAGCCAGTCATTGTTTTTTTTGGCTTTTTGCTAAAAGATCTTGAAATGAGTGTGTGGCTTAAGTTTGGCCTGGTTATCGTTTTCTCTTTTGTTACGACTGTGTTGATCTACATCTTTTTTGTAAGGCCGTTTAATTTGTTGCGGGTTCTGTTTGGTTTGAAACCCAATAAACCCCAAAAGGAAGTGGAGGGAGGAAATGAGCTTCTTATACCTGTTGGCATTCAAAATGAAGAATAGTAGTTGAAGAGTTCTGATAGAGAACTGAAATGAGTTGTTAACGGGAACGAAAGAGGTGAGAAACTGTTCTTTCTATCTGTATTAAAGGAAGGGGAAAAGGGTAACTTGCCAGCGGCCGTAGTGCTTTTATTGCTGGCAAGTTACCTGAAAAAGAATACAATGTCAAGAGGAAAGAAGTAAAAAATAAGTTTTTATTGCAGGTTGGTAGAACCGTTTTTTTTGAACTGAGTTTACAGTTTTAGAAGATGGAATTATTTGACTATTGTACGATTTTTTCAGGAAACTATTTAGCATATTTTTAACTTTGCACCCTATATAGAAACAGGAAGAATGGAGCAATATCACAGGAATAGAATCTTTGAGAAGATTAATTACAGCAATCACCTGGTTGAGGAGCGGGAGTTTCACAACTGCAAGTTTGTCAACTGTAATTTTAGCTGAAATCAATTCCTTGATTGTTATTTTGAGAACTGTACTTTTCTTCACTGCGATTTGAGTTTGGTAAAAGTTACCGATTCCTCCTTTCTGAATGTGAAGATGCAGGATTGCAAGGCCATTGGAATTCTTTGGGACGATAGTGCCAATCCTTTTTCTATCAATTTTGAGGATTGCATTTTGAATTATTCCAGCTTTTATGGCAAAAATATGAAGAATGGGGTATTTAAAAATTGTATGGTGCAGGAAGTGATCTTTTCCGAAGCCAAGCTGTTGAAGGCGAACTTTCAGGGAGCTGATCTTCGGGATAGTATCTATGACAATACGGATTTAACTCAGGCCAATTTTGAAGGGGCTATCAATTATTCCATCGATTTGAACCTCAACAAAACCAAAGGAGCGATATTCCAGCTTCCGGAAGCGATGGCTTTGTTGAAGAGTTTTGATATTGTTCTGAAGTAGCTTCTATTCTTCAGGTTGGTAGCCTTTGTCCTCAGGAAGATTGGGTTGTTGTGATCCCATAACGGCCAGTTGATCGGCGCGTTCGTTGCCGGGAATATTTGCATGTCCTTTCACCCACACGAACTTTACTTTGTGCTTGGCATATATGGTTAGAAAGCGCATCCACAGATCTGCGTTCTTTTTGCCTTTGAAACGTTTTTTCACCCATCCAAAAACCCATCTCTTTTCTACGGCATCTACCACATACTTTGAGTCGGAGTAGATGGTAACTTCACACCCTTCGTTTTTTAATGCTTCCAAACCTGCAATTACTGCCAGCAATTCCATACGGTTGTTAGTAGTGTGTTGATAACCCTGCGAAAGTTCCTTGCGGTGTTTACCCGATATCAAAACAACGCCGTAACCGCCCGGTCCGGGATTGCCACTTGCTGCGCCATCGGTATACATCGTAATTTGTGTAGCCATAGAATGAATTTGATTTTTAACAAAAGTAGTAAAAATAGTTGCAAGGTGTAAGTAACAAGTGGCAAGCTAGTGTAGAACAAACTTGCTACTTGTTACTGGATTTCATTCCTGAAAATATATTCGTTATTCGGATGAGGTCTGGTTTTTCTAGGTGTCAAATTCGGTAAATAAAAAGAGGACACCTCAATGAGGCATCCTCTTCTTTATAATTTAGATGTTTCGTGCTTACTTCACGATGGTCATTTCTTCGATCAGGTTTTTCGCACCAGCGAATTTGTCGATGATCCAAAGGGTGTAACGAACGTCAAGGTTGATACATCTCTGAAGGTTTTCTTCAAAGTCGATGTCACCAGACATTGCTTCGCTGTTACCGTCAAATGCAGTACCGATCAACTCACCATTGGCGTTGATTACAGGAGAACCAGAGTTACCACCGGTAATGTCATGGTCGGTTAGGAAACAAGTGTGAAGTTTTCCATTTGCATCAGCGTATTGTCCGTAGTCCTTAGCTTCGTATAATTCAACCAGTTTGGCAGGTACTTTAAATTCGAAGCTGGTAGGATCCATCTTCTCAATAACCCCTTCCAAAGTAGTATAGTAGTTGTAGTCAACAGCATCCTTGGGAGAGTAACCACCTACTTTACCGTAAGTCAAACGCAAAGTAGAGTTGGCATCAGGAGCCCATGCTTTTTCAGGTTGCATTTCCAGCAATCCGGCAACGAACAAACGAATACCTTTTTGCTTGTCGCCTGATTTTTCAGCGTAAGCCTTGTTTACATTTCTAAATGCTTTAAGGATTGAAGTTCCGGCAGTATATGCCATGTCTTTTTCCAATACTTTAGCAGATGGTTTCTCAAGGAAAGCATTGAATTTTGCTTTGGTAGCAAATACTGATTTATTCATCAAAGTTTCCGCATACTTGTTGAAATCGTTTTTGAACTTTTTCTCGATAGTTGTGAAAACTGAAGGGAAAAGGTTTTTGTCTACGTTGTTTGCGAATACTTCAAATAGCGATGCAATCAGTTTCTTTTCGGTAGTCGGATCGTAATCCTTGTAGAAAGCTTTGGCTTCTTCTTTCAAAGCTTTTACCATTTTGTTGATCTTCTCCTGATCTGCTTCTTTGCCTTTTTTCAGTTCCTTCAACAAACCTTTGGTACCCAAAGTAAAGGAAGGAAGTTCAGGGCCTCTTAAAAGAGCTTCAACCATATAGGAACGGGCAAAAGCTTCTTTGCTACGGTTGGTGTAAGCTTCCTCGATGTATTTAAGAGCTTCTCCGTACTTGGCTTTGCGTTCTTCCGAAGCATTTACCCATTCGGTAAATTTCTTTTCGATTTCCTGCTTGGCACCCATAGTGTTAAGCGCTTTCAAAGCCTTGTTCTGTTCGTTTGAATATTTCCAGTAGTTGGCAGTAGAAGCATATTTAGAAGCGTACTTAATGCGTGTAGCTTCTGCTTTTTCCATTTCTTCCAACATGTTGGCCAATTTTACAGTTCTGATTTTGTAACGGTTGGCGTTGGTAATATCCATGGTTTCTTTCAAACCGAATGAAGTCAGGTAACGATCTGTGGTTCCAGGGAATCCCATGATCATAGCAAAATCTTTCTCTTGCTGTCCTTTAATGGAAACAGGAAGGTGATGCTTAGGCTTCAATGGTACGTTGTCTTTTGAGTAAGCAGCTGGTTTACCATCTTTTCCGGTGTAGATACGGAACATAGAGAAGTCAGCAGTATGACGAGGCCACATCCAGTTGTCGGTATCGCCACCGAATTTACCCATTGATTGTGGAGGAGCTCCAACCAGACGTACGTCCTTATAGATTACATATACGAACAGGAAGAATTGGTTGCCTTCGAACATGCTTTTAACATTGGCTTTGTATTCGGTTCCCTCCTCAGCCTTTTTCTCAATTTCTTTAGCGATCTTATCGATGGTTTCGTAACGCTCTTCATCAGTCATCTTCTCGTTCAGTTTTGGAGCGATCTGATCGGTTACGTCAGCCATGCGAATAAGAATTGAAGCAGTAATACCTGGGTTGGTAAGCTCTTCGTTTTTGCTGTAAGCCCAGAAACCATCTTCAAGATAGTTGTGTTCGGTAGTAGAGTGCGATTGAATCGCGCCAAAACCACAGTGGTGGTTGGTTAGGAAAAGACCCTGGTCAGAAATAATCTCTCCGGTACAGAAGTGACGGAAAGGACGTCCTTCGGACCCCAATCCTACGATTGCATCCTTCAGACTAGAGTTGTTGATGTTGTAAATGTCATCACCAGTTAGTTTTAATCCCATCTGTTGCATTTCTGCAACATTTTGTTTTTTCAACAGGGAAAGCAGCCACATTCCTTCATCCGCCTTAACGTTCGAAAAGCTAAGAAGAAAGCACAGTCCCATGAATAATGAAACAAATTTTCTCATCAGTGTTTAATTTTAAATTTAAGATCAACCGTGGAAATTGCTTTATGCTTCCATAAAGTTTCCTTCCTTTTTTTTGATTCCTTTTGGTAGTTAATAAATCGAATTAGTAGTGTCCACAAAGATAGCATTATAATTGATTTGGCCGGAGACAGGTATGGGAGTCTAAATAATTAGAATTACCTTTGTAGCATGCAAAATCAAGGCGTTAAGCAGGACATTAGATCTGTTAATTTAGACGAACTGAAGGATTTTCTGGTTGAAAACGGGGAAAAAGCCTTTAGAGCAAAACAAGTATACGAATGGTTGTGGAAGAAGAATGCCCATAGTTTTGAGGCAATGAAAAACCTTTCGAAGAAAACTCGTGACCTTTTGGAAACTCATTTTCGGATTCAGCATCTGGAAGTAGATCATTTTCAGAAGAGTGAGGATGGAACAACTAAAATAGCTTTCCGTTTGGAAGACGGAGGTTTGGTGGAAGGAGTATTAATTCCTGCAGAAAAGAGGGTAACGGCCTGTGTGTCAAGCCAGCAGGGGTGTAAATTTGGGTGCAGATTCTGTGCTACCGGAACTCTTGGGTTTACCCGTAATCTTACAGCTGGAGAGATATATGATCAGATCTTTGAGATCAAGCGAAGAGCTGAGGAGGAGTTTGATAGTACTTTATCCAACATTGTCTACATGGGGATGGGGGAACCATTGGAGAATTACGAGAATGTAATGCATTCCATTGAGCGGGTATCTGCCGACAATGGTTTGATGATGGCTCCTCGTAGAATTACTGTTTCTACTGTTGGTTTGCCTCATATGATCAAGCGAATGGCCGATGATGAGGTACGATTCAATGTGGCTCTTTCTTTGCACTCTGCCAAGAATGAAGCACGGGACGAAATTATGCCCGTGAATAAGGCTTACGATTTGGAGGATTTAATTGATGCGATAAAGTATTTCAATGAGAAAACCGGTACAAGAGTAACCTTCGAATATTTGTTGATGGACAAGGTGAACGATAGTTTGAGTGATGCCCGTGCTTTGGCCGAATTCTGTAAGAATTTCCCCTGTAAGGTGAATTTGATTGAATACAATCCGAATGAGCATGCTCCCTATCAGCGGTCAAGTGCAGAACGGAGAGATGCTTTTCTTAAATTTTTGGAGCAACGCAACATGGTTGTAAATCTTCGTCGCAGTCGTGGAAAAGATATTGCAGCAGCATGTGGTCAGTTGGCCAATAAAGATAAAAAGTAGAATATTTCAATAGTAATATGAGTTGAAAAAGAAAGGCCATGGTTTTCCATGGCCTTTCTTTTTGTTATTCTGTTATATTAAATTGCTAACTCCATTTGTCCTGGAGTTCGTCCAAATGTTTTCCTGTGATGATCGCAAATACCATGTTCGCGAATGGCCAGTTTGTGTTTCTTAGTAGGATACCCCTTGTTGGAGTCCCACTCGTACATGGGGTATTCCTCGTGGATTTTCAGCATAAAATCATCCCGGTAAGTTTTGGCAAGGATGGAAGCGGCAGCAATGGAAAGGTATTTGCCATCTCCCTTTACAATGGTTTGATGGGGCAGATCCTTGTATGGATTGAATCGATTCCCGTCGATGATCAAATGCTCGGGTTGTGTATTTAGTTGGTCAATGGCTCTGTGCATTGCTAAAAAAGAGGCATTCAGAATATTGATTTTGTCAATTTCTTCCGGTTCTACTACTCCCACTGCCCAGGAAACGGCTTCCTTTTCAATTACTTCACGCAAAAGGTATCGTTGTTTTTCCGATAGTTTTTTTGAGTCGTTCAGTAAAGGGTGGGTAAAATCTTTGGGAAGGATAACAGCTGCAGCGAAAACAGGACCTGCCAAACAGCCTCTACCTGCTTCGTCGCATCCGGCTTCTATTTTATTTTCGTCCAGAAATGGAGCTAATGAACTCATAGATATTGTAATTTTTCCGCAAAAGTAAGGATTCCTTTTCGTCGGCCAATTTTTTATTTTGAAGTTTTGTTTGACTGAATAAAGTTAGGTTTGATAATGTTGATTCCCTTAGTGGGTTACTTTTCTTTGAATTTATATTCTCGAGCATTGTCAATAAACTCCCGCTTTACCAATTTGGGATTGTTAATTATATAATAGAATTCATCGAAGTAATCCAATACACGTTTTTTATTGGCATCATTTAGGTAAGGTGAATTGGTGTAGAGCTCGTACAGTTCATCCTTTAACATTCTAAATTCACGGAAGATATATTCCATCTCTTCCGGTGTTTTTGCATATCCTCTATACAATCTGTCGTGGATGGACTTGATGTTTAACTTTACATTAGGGACAGCATAGGGGGCGTTAACCAGGCTCGCCCAATCAAAGTCATAGGGAACGGCTACTGGTTGGGCTTGCGGGCCAGAGGCCATTAGTTTGATGTTGTGAAGTGTGGGAACCCCCCAATCGGTGTTTCCTACCATGTACTGGAAAACAGCCAGGCGGGTAATTTTGCTAATGGGTGTAGCATCCTGGTGTACTTTTTCTCTGTCGACAATGACCTTGTGATTCCGGTAGGCCATTTTGTCTGCATCTTCAAGAAAGAAGGCAAATTTGGTAAGGGGCTTCATTGAGCCCTTGCTGTCTTTATAGGTAATTCGTGCTAAGCGCACGCGGAAACTTTCAGGGGTAAATAAATTGTAAGCTTTGTAAATCAAGTATTCCTGGATAACCATTTGTTCGTAATTCTTAATACGGTTCTGACAATGGGTTACCATTTTAAGTTTGTGCTGGTTGTGGAAAAGTGTAAAGGTTGATTCTGCCCTGTTGAAGCGAATTCTGATAGGAGGGAAGTTGCAGATACTACGGTCTTTTCTAAAATGCCCCCGGGTTTTTAATTCGATGGTTTGTGTCACGATGGAATCGCCCAGATAGTAGGAGAGTCGTCCGGGGTGATAGGAGCGTTTGTCTCCTACATCCCGAACCAATTCTTTTAGGTTGGTATGGATGGTTAGCTCCAGAAGTGAATCCGATTCAAAAAGATTGGGAGTAAATAATATCTGTTCCTGTTGTCCTTCTGTCTGTTTGTATTTGGCAACTGTGCCCTGCGATGGCACAAACCAAATGCAGAGAAGAAGGATCAGCATAAGGGATATTGGTTTTCTGTGGATTTTGGTTTTTCTGGTGAGCATGGAGATGGTGGTGTTTGTTTACTCTATATTCTTTTCATTCATTTCGGCATCGGAAAGCATTTGAGGGAATTTCTTTTCCATATAAAAGACAGTGATTCGTACAATTCTTTTGCTTAAATCTATTTGTCCGACTTTAAATTTAACTACGTTAATTCCGGTTCTAAGTTTAATATCATTCACCAGTTCCGGGCTTTTTTCAGGGTGGATCAAATCCAGGCGGTCATAAATAATGGTCCTTCGGGCCAATCTACGGGTCATCCATATATTTTCCATTACCCATGTGGTAAGCATCAGGGCAAGATTTGTGAAGCCTATTTCCGCATAGCTAACTTCATTTCGGGCCAGGGCATTGATAACCGAGATAGTGATGACCAGGAACAGATAGGTCATTTCACGAATGGGAACGGGGTCGGTACGATATCGGATAATTCCAAAGATGGCGAACAATCCCAAGGCAAATCCCAATTGTAGATCAATGCTTCCCAAAAGGAAACATAGAAAGAATACGGTGGTACTTATGAGTATATAAGTAAAGACGTAGGATTTTCGGCCGGTGGCCCTGAAATAAACGAAATTGATAACAAATATTGTTACCAGAAGGTTAACCCCAAACCTTATGAATAGTTCAAGGAATGAGTTTTCGTATATCAATCCAGTTAGGTTGTCTGAAGTGCTAAATATCGTTGTCAATAGTTCCATAAGAAAATAGAATTACATCATAATCGTTCTTTTTTTCGGTCGGTAAATATCCGGAAAAATTTTTGATCCTCAATTAGTAATGCCTGGTCTTCATAATCCGGATCTCCGATCGGAACATCCATGGCAATTAGTTTATATGAATAGAAAGGATAAACTCGAGAAACAGGAGTATGTCCGAAAACAATCATCATGGCATCATAAAAATTTAATGTTTGAATTACTTCCGGAAGAGAAATTCTGTTGTAAGAGGGTGTTCGGGATAAATAGCCACGATACCAGACCGGGCTGTGTGTATAGAAAAAGAGGTCTGCCAGGCTTGTATCCTGAAGCTCCATATATTGGTTGATATGGTATCGCATTTTCTGATTCACCTTATCCATAGAAAGTTTTTTTTCTAAGAATTTTGGGGATATTCCACCATGGACAAAAAGTATTTTTCCTACTTTTTCAATGGTGTTCTTACTGCGCAGCCAACGTCCCAGAACGCTGTGAATATCGAAGAGGTTGGAATAATGATCTTTGAGGAAATGACAGGCATGGAGATATTTATCATTTACATAGCGGGTGTCGTAAAGAAGTGCCATCAGTTCATGATTTCCCAAAAGGTAATGAACTGTTCCCCCTTGTTTTTTTGCCTGCATTTCTAATCGGAAAATTAACCAGAGACATTCTGTTACTTGTTCCCCCCGATCGAAAACATCGCCTGTGAATACCAGGTGCCCATCACCGCAGATCCAGTTCAAATTTTCGTCGATTACTTGATTGTTCTGAAGTAATTTAATTAGTGAATGGTATTCTCCATGAATATCTCCCAATACAATTATTTTGCTGTTGGATTGATGAATGGAAGGAGCCGGTTTGTAGGTGCGCGGGATTTGATAGGTGAGTGTGTCTGATCCTGCAAAGCCTTTAAATTCTACGATGTCCTTCTTAAAACGAAAAGACTTACTGATTTTTCGTGTACGGTTTTTTAGGCTGTCATGCTTGATGTAGAATACCTCAATACGGGAATTGGACCTCCACTTAATGTGAGGTCCTTCGATATAGCTCTTCACCCGAAGTGAATCGGGATGGATGGAATCCTGGTTAAAATACATGCTACCCTTAGTAGGTTTGTAACAGGTAAATAGTATAAGAAATACAGTAATGGTTAATCTAAAATTCATTTAAATGAGTAATGAAAATTGGTATAATAGCGTACTTAAAGATAAGATTATTTTTTTATTCTAATTTTGAGGGAAGGGTTTGAACTCAATTTGTTTTAGGGAACGAGAGATAATGTGTAATTTTATCGCGAAAAATAATTCGTGCCGATCAAGTTTCAATTCGGATGATTTTGAGTGAATTTGCTGCTCAATCTTTCTTCTCGGAATTTTGAGTTTGATTGAATATCGGCTTTTTATCGAGTTCATTTCGTAATTAAATAGGGATAAGATGTATACAAAAGAGGAAGCGAGAGAAATGCGGTTGGCCTTTTGGGATGGCTTTAAGCGTTATTCGAAAAAATCGGGTCGAAAAATGACTTCGTGGGTTTTGAAAGGTACTCAAATTCGGGAAGCTCAGCTGAAATTTGATTGTTCCGAAAAGGAAGCCCGGGTAAGTTTGCAAATCGATCATAAATTCGATGAAAGCAGATTGCAAGTGTATCAACGCTTCGAAAAATATCGCCCTGTTATCAATGACACCTGTGGCGAAGAATTGATTTGGAATCCGAATTTTTACATCGAAGGGTTTAAAGAGGTAAGTCTGATTTATTACCAGTTGGATGGTGTTAGCATTTACCGGAAGGAGCAATGGGAGCAGATTTATGCTTTTTTTGTAGAAAAGATGACATTGTTGGAGGAAGCATTTCTGGATGTGAAGGATGTTGTTCGGTTATCTGAGATGTAAAATCATGTTTTTTTTTGATTTTTTTTCTCGGAGGTATAAGAGGATAGATAATAGTGTTTTGTGATGGAAAAACGAGGTCGTGGCTTTTATTTCTGCAGAAAAAATATCAGATTTTTCTGCAGAAAGTTTTGAATTCGGGAAAAAGCCTCTATCTTTGCAACCGCAAAACGAAAGATAAGTTGTTCTAAAGATATATTGCGGGGTGGAGCAGTTGGTAGCTCGTTGGGCTCATAACCCAAAGGTCGTCAGTTCGAGTCTGGCCCCCGCTACTACCGAAAGAACGAAAAGTTTTTTCAAAACGAATTATAGATAACTTATCTGAAGATACATTGCGGGGTGGAGCAGTTGGTAGCTCGTTGGGCTCATAACCCAAAGGTCATCAGTTCGAGTCTGGTCCCCGCTACTTAATAAGCCTTGAGGTTTTCCTCGAGGCTTTTTTTGTATCCGGAATTTTTGGGAGTGTGTTTAGCTTTAGGGGATTGGAGTCAATTGTTAGGAAAGTTGTCCGTGATTTCTCTGCTTAAAATGTTAAAAGAAGTGAAGTAATTGCGGAAGTCCCACAAGTTTAGGGGTGTCAGGTTTAACAATTCGTGCAAAAAAGTTACCTTTGTATGATCTTAACCGTTTGGAAACCTATGAGCGAAACAAAAGAAAAACAGCAGTTAATAAAGAAATTACGGAACAAATATCGTTTGACCATATACAACGATCGCAGTTTTGAGGAAGTGCTTTCTTTCCGGCTTTCCAGATTGAATGTTTTCACTGTAACCGGGATTTTTTCCATTCTGCTCATCGGTTTGGTGATTCTTCTGATTGCGTTTACACAGTTGCGGGAGTTTATTCCCGGTTACCCTGATGGTAAAATGCGGAAAACGATTCTCATGAATTCGCTAATGGTGGATTCTTTGCAAATGGAGTTGGATAAACGGGATCGATTCTTTCAGAGTGTGAGAAATGTGATCGCTGGAAATGATTTTGACAATGCTCAGCAGGAGAATAATGATTCAGTAACGGATCCCCGGTATAAGAATCTTGAATTCTCCCGTTCGGTAGAAGATTCGGTTTTTCGTCGCGAGTTTGAGGAGGATGAGAAATACAATCTGGCAGTGGAGGAGGATCCCAAGATTACCAACATTTCCAGTATATACTTTTTTTCACCGGTAAAAGGCGTAATCACCAGTCGTTTTAATGCTCGTGAACAGCATTATGGAACCGATGTTGTAGCTCCAAAGAATGAACGGATTTCTGCCGTCCTTTCCGGGACTGTGATTTTTGCAGAATGGACTCTTAATACCGGGTATGTGATTCACATTCAGCATGGGAATAACCTGGTTTCGGTTTACAAGCACAATTCGGAGCTTTTAAAGAAGGCAGGAGAACATGTGAAAATTGGTGAGGCAATTGCATTGCTTGGGAATTCCGGTGAACTTTCTTCGGGGCCTCATTTGCATTTTGAACTTTGGCACAATGGGAAACCTTTGAATCCTGAAGACTATATAAAGTTCTAATCTATATAGAAAACTAAACAATCCTGAATAATAGAATGAGTAAAAATATTGCCCTGTTAGGGTCAACGGGTTCCATTGGAACTCAAACACTAGAGGTAGTAGAGGCAAATCCTGAGGAATTTGTTGTTGATGTTTTGACAGCGAATAACAATGTTGAACTACTTGTAGAACAGGCAAAGAAATTTCATCCCAATGTGGTTGTGATAGCCAATGAGGAGAAATATCCTTTGGTGTCGGAGGCTCTGAAGGATGAGCCAATCAAGGTGTATGCGGGTATGGATGCTATTACACAGGTGGTTCAGATGAGTTCCATTGATGTTGTATTAACGGCAATGGTGGGCTACTCTGGGTTGTTACCTACCATAAAGGCCATCGAAGCAGGAAAAAATATTGCATTGGCCAATAAGGAAACCCTTGTGGTTGCAGGAGAAATCATACAGAAACTGGCATTAGAAAAAGGGGTTAGTATTTATCCCGTCGATTCGGAACACTCAGCGATTTTTCAGTGTTTGGTAGGGGAGTTTGATAACCCTATTGAGAAGATTTACCTTACTGCATCCGGAGGTCCATTCCGGGGGAAGGACCGTAATTTTCTTTCCAAAGTAACTTCCAGCCAGGCCTTGAAACATCCCAACTGGGATATGGGAGCCAAGATAACCATTGATTCAGCCAGTATGATGAACAAAGGTTTTGAGGCAATTGAAGCCAAGTGGTTGTTCGATTTGAAGGCGGAGCAGATTGATGTAGTGGTGCACCCTCAATCTATAATTCATTCCATTGCTCAGTTTGAAGATGGTTGTATGAAGGCTCAGATGGGCTTGCCGGATATGAAATTGCCAATTCAATTCGCCCTTTCCTATCCGAAGCGATTTAAGACAGATTTTCCTCGATTCAATTTCATGGATTATCCTAGTTTGAGCTTTGAGCCTGCGGATAAAGAGAACTTTAGAAATTTGGAATTGGCATTTGAAGCCATGAACCGGGGGGGGAATCTACCCTGTATTGTTAATGCTGCAAACGAAGTTGTTGTAGACGCTTTTCTGAAGGATCGTGTTGGATTTTTGCAAATGAGTGATATTATTGAGCAAAGTATGCAAAAAGTGTGTTTTGTGAAGGATCCTACCTACGAAGATTACGTAAATACTGATGGTGCAACCCGTCGTTTTGTCGCTTCGTTGTTGTAAAATTTGATTAACTTAGACCACTAATAGGCCCGGAAGAATTATCCGGGCGTTTTTTGAAATGGAAATATAATTAGAAACTGAATGGAAGTATTAGTTAAAATAGGACAATTCTTACTGAGTTTATCCATCCTTGTAGTTTTGCATGAATTGGGGCATTTTACCTTTGCAAAACTATTTAAGGCGAGGGTAGAGAAGTTTTACATGTTCTTTAATCCTGGTTTTTCTCTTTTTAAATTTAAGAAAGGGGAAACTGAATACGGAATGGGATGGCTGCCTTTGGGAGGTTACGTTAAGATTTCCGGAATGATTGACGAATCCATGGATAAGGAGCAGCTGAAGCAGGAACCCCAGCCCTGGGAGTTTCGGTCGAAACCGGCATGGCAACGCTTGTTGATAATGATTGGTGGTGTACTGGTGAATTTTGTGTTGGCTTTTGCCATTTATGCAGCGGTTCTTTACACTTGGGGTGAGCAGTATTTGCCTGCCAATAATGTGAAGTATGGTGTTGTTTGCGATTCCTTGTCAAAGAGTATTGGTATGCAGGACGGGGATAAAATCTATGCTCTTGATCATGAGAACGTGGATGATTTTATGGATATTGTTCCCGGTATTCTATTGAATGATGTGAAAACCATTCAGGTGGAAAGAGCAGGAGAGCAGAAGTCCATTACGATTCCCGATGGTTTTGTTGCAGCTCTAATGGAGAAGAGCAGTAAGGGGTTTAGTATGCAGCCGATGTTTTCTCCTCGTGTTCCTTTTGGACCTTTTGAGGTGGACAGATTCTCTAAGAAATCTATTGCCAAAGCCGCTGGAGTTGAAAAAGGAGATAAATTGATTGCTGTAAATAATGAAAAGTTTGATTTCTATGATCAATTCGCCAACAGAATGCAGAGTCTCAAAAACCAGAAGGTTGTCGTAACTGTTGAGAGAAACGGACAACAGATGGATTTAGCCATGACTTTGGGGGATGATGCAATGTTGGGAATTGCCCGTAAGCCAGTTCAAGTGTTCGATTTTAAAACGCATAAATATGGCTTTTGGGAGTCCATTCCAGCTGGAATGTATAAAGGATTTGATAAGCTTGCATCTTACCTGAAGCAGTTTAAATTGATCTTCTCTTCCGAAACTAAAGGGTACAAATCCTTGGGTGGTTTTATTTCCATCGGAAATATATTCCCTGGAGTATGGGATTGGTATGCATTCTGGAATCTAACAGCATTCCTTTCCATTATTCTGGCGATTATGAACATTCTTCCAATTCCTGCTTTGGATGGTGGACATGTTATGTTCCTGCTCTATGAGATAATTACAGGAAGAAAACCTGGAGACAAATTTTTGGAGTATGCCCAAATAGCAGGTATGGTTTTACTGTTTAGCCTGTTGATTTTTGCAAATGCCAATGATGTAATGAAACTTTTTAATAAATAACTATATATTTATAGTTGTAAAAGTGGTGAACTGGAATTTCCCTTTTTCCCATCCGGTTCGTCTGACAGATTTTTTTATTTTTAAGCTATAAATTAATAAAAATCAGTAAATATGAACCTGTTTGTTTTAGCCGGATTTTTTGGTCCAATGGAAATTACCATTATTGTTTTGGTTATTGTATTACTTTTTGGTGGACGTAAGATCCCTGAGTTAATGAAAGGACTTGGTCAGGGAATGAAAGAATTCAAAAAGGCTACCAGTGATGATGATGATAAGGAGAAAAAAGAAAACGATTCATTGAATAAATAAATTCTTTTGAAAGGCAGGAGTATCCTGCCTTTTTTTTATGCTATCCTCTCTGCGTTATATACAGGAAGCTTTAGAGAAGGGAAGTCAGACCCATGTCTCTATCGTCTCTGCCTATCTGGGGCGAATCCGGGGAATGAATACCCAATTGAATGCCTTTGTTGAAGTGTACGAACGAGAAGCTCTTCAGCGAGCTCAAATTTTGGATGAACAATACTCTAAAGGGATTATTGGCCGTTTGGCAGGAATGGTGGTGGCGGTAAAGGACAATATTTGCCAGGAAGGGCATATTTGTTCTGCCGGTTCCCGAATGTTGAAAAATTTTACCTCCCAGTATTCAGCAACAGCTTTACAGCGATTAATTGATGAAGGCGCGATAATTATCGGTCGTACCAATTGTGATGAATTTGCAATGGGAAGTACGGGCGAAACCTCTTTCTATGGTCTGGTTCGGAATCCCTACAATTCTGATTGCGTTGCTGGTGGTTCTTCCGGTGGTTCTGCAGCAGCAGTTGCAGCGGGGATGTGTTTGGCTGCTTTGGGATCAGACACGGGAGGATCGGTTCGACAACCCGCTGCCTTTTGCGGAGTGATGGGTTTTAAGCCCAGTTATGGTCGTGTTTCACGGTATGGTTTAATAAGCTATGCCTCTTCTTTAGATCAAATTGGATTGTTGACCCAAAATGTTGAGGACGCTGGCTTGATGTTGGAGGTGATGGCGGGACCTGACGAAATTGATGCAACACTTTCTTTAAGATCATTTCAGTTTAAGCAGAATAGAAATACAGAAAAGCCGTATCGTCTGGCCTATCTGAAGGAGGCTTTTGATAAAGATAAATTGGAGAAGGAGATGTTCGATCATTTTGAAACCTTTTTAATTGAATTGAAAGCGGAAGGACATTGGGTAGAGGGAATAGATTTTCCACTTTTTGAATATCTGGTTCCGACTTATTCTGTATTGGCCATGGCTGAAGCTTCCTCTAACCTGGCAAGGTATTCTGGAATGCACTTTGGGTTTCGCTCAAAGAAGGTGGATAAGGATTTAGTCACAGCAAGTCGGACACAGGGATTTGGTGACGAGGTAAAAAAACGAATCATGGCCGGGAGTTTTGTATTGACATCCGGAGTATATTCCTCGTATTTTAGTAAAGCGCAAAAGATTCGACGAAAGATCTGCAATGCAATGGAGGCCATCTTTCAGGATTATGATGGTTTGATTCTACCTGTAACTACAAGTCCTGCATATCCTGTTAATCATTTTCAGGACGATTCGGTGGCTATGCTATCCGATGATTGTTACTCTGTATTGGCTAATTTGGCCGGCCTGCCAGCAATTGCTTTGCCGATAGGAAAACATTCCAGTGAATTACCTTTGGGGGTTCAGATTTTGGCGGAACGATTTGATGATGACCACTTGTTGGAGATGGCTTTGCAGCTTCAAAGAAATTAACAGTATTTTTTTAGGGCCCGCGACTTATTCTTCGTAATATTTTTACGAAATTTAGGAGCATTTAATGCTGCCAAATATGTCTATTCGAAATACTATTTCTCTTGTTTTTTGTTTGTTTCCCCTGGCATTGATTGCTCAGGATCATTTTTACCCACTTCGTACCGGGAAACCTCGTGATGTTCACGAAATCAATCGCCGGTTGCTCCATCTTACAGATGAAGTACTGAAAGCCAAAATTCAACCCAATGAGGTGATGAACGCCAATTACGTTCCGGTTTATTCCGATTCGGTATATGCTATGCGATTACGGAAATTGGATGTTCAAAGTCCCATTAAGCTGGACTTTAAACCCATTGTAAGAAATTACATAGAAGCCTATATGGTGAGGAATCGTGAGAAAACGGCCAGGATTCATGGTCGTTCGGAATTGTACTTTCCATTGTTTGAGGAATATTTGGATCGTTACAATTTGCCATTGGAATTAAAGTACCTGTCGGTGATTGAATCGGCTCTTGATCCCAAAGCTAAATCCCGGTCGGGAGCTCTGGGATTATGGCAGTTTATGTATAATGCCAGTAAGATGTTCGATTTGAGGATTACCTCTTATATTGATGAGCGAATGGATCCAGCAAGGGCAACCGAAGCCGCTTGCAAATATTTTCAGTATCTGTACCGGATTTTTGGGGACTGGCAACTGGCCATTGCCGCTTACAATGGAGGACCTGGTGTTGTTCGGGATGCAATTCAGAAAGCAGGAGGGAAGACTGATTTTTGGGCTATTTCCCCCTATTTACCTGATCAGACAAGGAAGTATGTTCCGGCTTTTATCGCTGCAAATTATGTGATGAATTATCCCCGGCAACACAATTTGATTCCGGAGAAAGTGAAATTTTCCTACCATAGGGTGGATGCAGTTCAGGTGGATAAAGAGCTTTCTTTCGAGAAGGTATCGGAAGTGTTAC
This sequence comes from Marinifilaceae bacterium, assembly GCA_041725895.1. Lineage (GTDB taxonomy): Bacteria > Bacteroidota > Bacteroidia > Bacteroidales > Marinifilaceae > JBGRQA01. The sequence goes on along the minus strand of JBGRQA010000020.1, from coordinate 60,525 downwards.
AAGTACCTATTGATGTGATTCGGGAATTGAATCCCATCTATAAGCGAGATTTTATTCCGGAAAGTGAATTGCCTGCCAGGTTTACGCTGCCTGTCGAAAAGGTGGGAGAGTTTATTGATTTTGAGCGTTCCGTTTATGCACAAAAAAAGCCTGAAAAAAAATATTTGGAGCTTCAGAAGGAGCTCTCGTCTACAGAGGGGAAATATTGTATAATCCATAAAGTACAACGGGGGGAGTATTTTCATAAAATTGCAATGAAATATTCTTGTACAATTCACAATATCAGAGAATGGAATAAGTTAGAGAACAATAAACTTTATGTGGGACAGCGATTAAAAGTTTGGATATTTCCAACAGATACAGTAGTAGCAAAGCCATCAAGGGAAACAGTGCCACGGAAGCGTAAGTTTTTAATTTACCAGGTGCAAAAGGGAGATAACTTGCAAATAATCGCCGATCGGTTTAAAATACCCTCTGTAAATGATATAAAAAGAGCTAATGGCCTGAAAGGCGATGCTGTTATAAAACCTGGTAAACTGTTGAAAATTGTAAGGATTGATTAATTTTTCGTACATTTAACTTATGTTTATCTACACAATACACAAACTATGAAAAACACAATGAAAATTTTAACTCTGGCTCTTGTGCTGATTGCAGGACTATCTTCCTGTAAACAGACTACCAAGAACCTCATGCCTTCAGTAACGGGGAAAGCCGGGGAGGTAATCGTAATCGTCAACGATCCCTTGTGGAAAGGGGCAATGGGCGACACTCTCAAATCTATTTTTTCTGAGGAGCAAATCGGATTGCCACAGTCCGAACCTGTAATGGATGTATTTCACATCTCTCACGAAGCTCTTACAAGTGTTTTTAAAACCCACCGGAGTATCTTAGATGTTCGGGTTTCTAAAAATATTACCGAAAACAAGCTGTCTGTAAAAACAGGTTTGTGGGCCAAGGGGCAGGCTTTGATTATTGCAGAGGCCAGTTCTAGACAAGGAATGATTGATTTGCTTCATTCAAACCGGAGCAAGATTCTTGCTTTTTTCCTTTCTTCTGAGAAAAAGCGTTTGGTGAAGGAGATGCAGAAAAAACCAGAGAAGAATATCTTCAATAAATTGAAGAAGAAGAAAAACTTTACTCTTTCGTGTCCTTCCGGTTATAATATCAATAAGGATTTCGGAGACTTTATCTGGATCAGTAAGGAGACTCCAAAAACCAGTCAGGGAATGTTTGTTTATACCTTCGATTACACCAATGAAGAAGCCTTTTCTGAAAAGTTCCTGTTGAACAAGAGAGATTCACTTCTGAAGGCTTATGTTCCTGGACCAAGTGCCGGAAGTTATATGAGAACTGAACGTCGATACCCTGTTAGTTTCCGTCAGTTTAGCTTCAAGGAGAACTATGCTGTTGAAACCCGGGGCTTATGGAAGGTGGAAAAAGACTTTATGGGTGGTCCTTTCCTGAATATCTGTTTTTTGGATAAGGAAGCCAATAGGGTGATCTGCCTTGATGGTTACGTATACAATCCCAATAAAGACAAGCGGGATTTGTTGCGTGAATTGGAGGCTATAATGTTCACTTTTGAATTCGTAAGGTAAAATGGCTTTACCCGATTTTAAAAACTTGAAAATCGACCCTTACCGAAACAGGGAGGAAATTATTCGGCAGGTTGCACTTCAAATTGAAAAGGATTTTAACCAGTTTGGTTTGGAAGTTCATTTTTCCGGAGTATCGGAAAAGGCCTACGATGAATTATTTGGACAACTTTGTGATCACATGAATCAATTGTTGGATCGGGACTATCATCGGTTGGTGCTACTGCTCTATCAAATTGATTTAAGTGAGAAAGAGATTGCCAGGGCCGAAGTTCAGTTCCCGGATGTGGATCGAGCAGAGATTTTGTCCGATCTTATTATTCATCGTGAGTTAAAAAAAGTGCTCATTCGGAATTATTTCAAAGAAAACCCTGATAAATTATAAGGATGCACCCTCGGATTTTTTCGAGGGTGTTTTTTTTGTAAAATTTGAAAACTTAGGTTAAGGGTTTTTGAGTATCTTTAAAAGAATCATATCAAAAATTGAAGTTATGAGAATTGTATTGAAAAAGAATCAGAATATACCCACTGAAGGAGCAATTGTCTACCTGGTGAAAGAAAAGGATTTGGATCAGCTTGCTTTGGCACAAAATGAAAGGGCTTACCTGGACGAGCGTCTGGAGAATAAGGAAAGACAGATTGTAATCAATCGCTTTCCGAACTGGATATATGTAGAGGTGTTGGATGACAAAAAGAAGGGATGTCAAATGCATGAAGCGCTTCGGAAATCTGCTCATAACTTTCATAAGACCATTCATGCGAATAGGCATAAGGAGGTAAATGTTGTGGATCTAATCGGGGACGGAGATGCAACTTTGGCCTTTATGGAGGGATTGGCCTTAACCAACTACCAGTTTTTAAAATATTTCAAGGAAGTAGATACAAAGAAGCATGTTCTGGAATCAATTCATGTATTTAGCGATAATATTTCTGAACGTGATTTGTCCGATTTGACAGCAGTTGTTCAGGGGGTTTACTATGCACGTGATTTGGTGAATGAGCCGGTTAGTTATTTGAATGCCGTCCAACTGGGTGAAGAAATTAAGAATCTTGGAGCTGAGGCTGGGTTTAAAGTTGAAGTTTTTGGGAAATCAAAAATTCAAGCTTTAAAAATGGGAGGCCTATTGGCAGTAAATAAGGGGAGTATTGATCCACCAACCTTCTCGGTGATGGAATGGGCACCTGAAGACGCTGTAAATGAACAGCCCCTGGTGTTGGTGGGTAAGGGAATTGTGTACGATACGGGAGGACTTAGTTTAAAGCCAACCAAGGATAGCATGGACCAGATGAAATCGGATATGGGTGGTGCGGCAGCTGTAATTGGAGCAATCTATGCTGCAGCAAAAGCAAAACTTCCCGTTCATGTTATTGGTTTGATTCCTTCCACTGATAATCGTCCCGATGGAAATGCCTATGCTCCAGGAGACGTAATTACCATGTACAATGGCCTGAACGTAGAAGTTTTGAATACAGATGCTGAAGGAAGAATGATTCTGGCAGATGCCTTAAGTTACGCCAGTAAGTTTAAACCGGGATTCGTCATGGATCTGGCAACTCTTACCGGTGCAGCCGCAGTAGCTATAGGTAAGTTTGGAGTTGTGGCTATGGGAAATTCGGATGCTGAAAAGCGGATGGAGTTATTGAAGCAATGTGGACAAAAAGTGTATGAACGAATTGTGGAATTTCCTTTTTGGGAGGAGTATGGTGAGTTGATAAAATCGGATATTGCCGATATCAAGAATTTGGGTGGTAGAGATGGGGGAGCCATTACTGCCGGAAAATTTTTGGAACATTTCACCGATTATCCCTGGGTGCATCTCGATATTGCCGGACCTGCCTTTGTTACTGCAATGGATAACTATCGGGGAAAAGGGGGAACAGGAGTAGGTGTTCGGCTTCTTTTTGATTTTATAAAACAATATAAAGCTTAAGAGAATGACGGTAAAAGATGGTGACTTTTACCCTAATCTTTTTATTTTTGTAGCAATGTGAAGCATCTATCCGATTTTTTCCAACATTCATGGAATGAACTGGATGTTTCTTCTGGTTTTAATCAAAAAATAGTTCAGAGTACCTTTAAGCCTGCAAGTATTCGGATGAACGATCCGAAGGTAATGGCACCAGTCAAGGAGGGGTGCCAGTAGATAGTTTTTGGGAAAGGAGCCTGTGGAAAAACGGTATTGTTTCTTACCTGTTCGTATTTTTTGGCGGGAGATAAACCAGAGGGTGTTTCATCTCAATATATTACTTCGGAAAACCGACTTGTGTCGACAGTGAATTGAACCTGTAACCAGTTACAATTTCCTGGTATATTTTTCCGAATCACATGAAATTATATCATAATGAAGGAGACTAAAATAAAAGTTGGAATAACCCACGGAGATGTGAATGGGGTAGGCTATGAGGTGATTATGAAAGCACTTAATGACAACCGGATCTATGATCTTTGTACCCCTATTATATATGGCTCGCCCAAAGTGGCTGCCTACCATCGTAAAGCTTTGAATATTGATAATTTTAGCCTGAATAATATTAATAAAGCCTCGGATGCCAATATCAAACGTGCTAATATTATCAATTGTGTTGATGAGAATATTAAAGTAGAACTAGGGAAAGCTACCAAAAGTGCTGGAGATGCTGCTTTTCAAGCATTGGAAAGAGCCGTTTCAGATTTGAAAAATAATGAAATCGATGTTTTAATTACTGCTCCGATTAATAAGAATACCATTCAGAATAAGGATTTTGATTTTCCTGGTCATACCGAATATCTTGAGAATAGATTGGAGTCCGGGAAGTCTTTGATGCTTTTGGTGAGTGAGAAATTAAGAGTTGGGGTGGTTGCAGGTCATGTTCCTGTTTCAAAAATTTCGGAATACATCACCCCCGATCGAATTCTTAGTAAGTTGGAGATTTTAAATAACTCACTGATCCAGGATTTTGGAATTCGCCGCCCTCGTATTGCTGTTTTGAGCCTGAATCCTCATGCTGGAGACAATGGATTGATTGGTAATGAGGAGCAAAAGGTTATTATTCCAACCCTGGAAGAGGCACGGGAGAAAGGGATTATGGCATTGGGCCCCTATCCTGCCGATGGTTTTTTCGGATCCAATGATTATACCAAATTTGACGCCATATTGGCGATGTACCACGATCAGGGTTTAGCTCCTTTCAAGGCACTTGCTTTTGATTCAGGGGTTAATTTTACAGCAGGACTTGCAGGGATCAGAACCTCTCCAGCTCATGGAACCGCTTATGCTATCGCAGGTACCAATGAGGCGAGCCCAGAGTCATTCCGAAATGCACTTTATCTTGCCCTGGATGTATTCAAGAACCGAAAGATTTACAAGGAGATTTCAGTTAATCCATTAAAATCAGTCGACATTTCGAAGAATGCCTAAAACTATTTAGACAATCCATATTACTGGAGTGATTTCAACGTAAATCGCTCCAGTTTTTTATTGTAACCCGAGTTCAATTAGCGGAGCTTCGATTTTTAGTTGGCTATCATTCCTGAGAGATTAAGCTTGTTAAAAATCTACTAGCCACTGTTTTTAGTTGTAAAACGATAGACTAGCCTGAGGTAATTCCGATAGTTGTTTGAACCAATTGCTCATCGAATCGATTTGTCTAAAGCATAAGTTTTCAGTAAGTTATTGTTTCGATGCAGGGTGGTACTCGGTTTGCATAGAAACTTATATACATAAAAAATAAGGTTGCAATTGTAATATTTCTATATTTTTACATATTTTAAAGGGCCTTATATTAGATCAATAACACTTTCTAACAGAATAATTCATGTACGAATACATAAAAGGAGATTTAGTGGACCTAACTCCCACCTATGCTGTGTTGGATAACCGCGGAATCGCCTACATCCTAAATATTTCTCTAAATACTTATTCTCGTCTTTCCGGTGTGGCTGTGGCACAACTATTTATTCACCAGGTAGTGCGTGAGGATGCTCAGTTGTTGTATGGTTTTTTTGATAAGCAGGAACGGGAGATATTTCGTTCTCTGATTTCGGTATCCGGCGTGGGAGCCAGTACCGCTCGGGTGATGCTATCGTCTTTGGCATCTGCTGAGATACAGAATGCAATCGTAAGTGGAGATGTGAATACCCTGAAAGGAGTAAAAGGCATAGGGGCCAAAACAGCCCAGAGAATTATTATCGAGCTTAAAGATAAGTTGGGCAAAGATGTAGATATGACTGAAATTTTGATTCCTCAGAGCAATACAATTAAAGAGGAAGCGTTATCTGCATTAGTTATGCTTGGTTTTACAAAAAATTCAGTAAATAAGGTTGTGGATAAGATTTTAGCCAAAGAGTCCAGCCCCACTGTGGAAGCTTTGATTAAAATGGCTCTGAAACAACTGTAGTTGTAAGAAAACAGCATTGCTTTACTAACCTAAGGAAATTGTGCTATCATTGAAAAAACTAATTAAATATTCACTGGCATTGCTGCTTCTGATTACCGGAAGTAGTTATGTCAATCAAAATTCTCTGCAGGCAAATACATCGGATTTATATTCCGATAGTCAATTTGCGACCAGACCTCAGCAGGATACTCTTTCCAATAATCGGGGAAGAATAAACAATCCTTATTCTCCTTTCCAGCGGGATAATGGGAATGCGAAGAACGATTCATTGCGATTTTCGTTTGACGATGTAAATGATAATCAGGAGCAGGGAAGCCAGAATGTATCGCCTCTTTACCTGAAGGATCCGTCAAATATTGAATCGGTTGTTAAATATGATCCTCAAACAGGAAGTTACATCCTGATGAAGAAGGTTGGGAATCAATACTATCGCCGTCCCTATTCGATGAGTATGCAGGAGTATCAGAAATATGATTTCGATCAGTCTTTGCGTAACTACTGGATGGAGCAAAGCCGCAGCAATGGGACCAATGGAGGCAATAGCCTGGTTCCCGATTTGAAGGTAGGGGGCCATGTGTTGGACAAAATATTTGGAAGCAATACCATTCGAATTAAACCTCAGGGATCGGCTGAGCTTACCTTTGGTATAAATACCACCAAAGTTGATAATCCCACTTTACCCGAGAACCTTCGTAAGACATCAAGCTTCGATTTTGATGAGAAAATCCAGATGAATGTTACAGGAACAGTCGGGGAAAAATTGAAAATGGATGTCAATTACAATACAGAGGCGACCTTCGATTTTGAGAACCAGATGCGTCTTGAATATACTGGGGATGAAGATGAAATCATAAAAAAGGTGGAAGCCGGTAATGTTTCACTCCCTCTTTCGAGTACCTTGATTACGGGGGGACAAAATTTGTTTGGGGTAAAAACCGAAATGCAATTTGGAAAACTAACGGTTACTTCAGTCTTCTCCCAACAAAAGGGCGAAACCACCGTGGTAGAAATGGAGAATGGGGCCCAGAAGAATGAGTTCGAGATTACGGCCGATAATTACGAAGTGAATCGACACTTTTTCCTGTCTAGATATTTCAAGGATCGGTACGATAAGTCATTGCAGAATCTACCCGTAATAAATTCGGGAGTGAATATTAATAAAATTGAGGTATGGGTAACCAACAAAACATCCAATTTCCAGGAAGCCAGGAATGTGGTGGCCTTTGTTGATTTGGGAGAAAATGCCAAAAATATCTCGAATCCTGATTTTTCCGGGTCTGCCACCGCTTCTCCGGATAATGGAACCAACAATCTTTACCAGCAGTTAACGACTAGCTATTCTGCAATTCGGCAGATTAACCAAGTGACCAATACTCTTTCTTCCAATTTTACCTCAGGAGAGGATTACGAGAAGGTGGAAAATGCACGTAGATTGTCGGAGTCGGAATATACCTTAAATGCCAAACTTGGATTTATTTCGTTGAACCAATCTTTGAATGCCGATGAAGTATTGGCAGTATCCTATGAATATACCATCCTGGGACAAACCTTTCGGGTTGGGGAATTTACCAGTGATGGAGTGAGTGCACCTCAGTCATTGATCATGAAATTACTGAAGGGGACTAATTTGAGCCCTAAATTTCCTGCTACCTGGGATCTGATGATGAAGAACATTTACAACATTGGGGCTTACCAGGTGAACCAGGAAGATTTCGTACTGAATGTCTTGTATCAGAACGATCAGGCGGGTGCAGCGGTGAATTACCTTTCGGAAGGGGATATTAAGGGAGAGATTCTTTTGAAAGTGATGAATTTGGATAATCTGAATTCGCAGTTGGATCCTTCTCCCGATGGGGTGTTCGACTTTATTGATGGAATTACAGTTTATTCAAACAATGGGCGGGTAATATTTCCGGTTTTGGAACCTTTTGGTAGCCATTTGCGCAAAAAGATAAACAACGATGCAATTGCAGATAAGATTGTATTTGAAGAACTTTATAAGGAATCACAAAATGATGCCCAACAAATTGCAGAAAAGAATAAGTTTTTGCTGAAGGGTAGTTACAAATCTTCCTCCAGTTCCGAGATCTCATTGAATGCACTGAATGTTCAGCCGGGATCGGTAAAAGTACAGGCTGGGGGAATTGAGCTGATTGAGAATATTGACTATACTGTTGATTACACTTTGGGTCGTGTAAAGATTATCAATCAGAGTTTGCTGGAATCCGGAACTCCAATAAAAATTTCATCCGAAAACAATTCCCTGTTCAACATCCAAACCAAAACTCTTTTGGGAACACATATGGATTACCGGGTGAGTAAGGATTTCAACCTTGGAGCGACGGTAATGCATTTATCCGAAAGGCCCTTAACCCAAAAAGTAAATATTGGTGACGAACCGATTTCCAATACCATCTGGGGGCTGAATGGAACCTATCGTACCGAATCGCAATTCTTGACAACTTTAATTGATAAGCTTCCTTTTTTGGAGACTAAAGAACCTTCTTCCATTTCTGTGGAAGGAGAATTTGCTCAATTGATTCCGGGACACAACAATGGGATCGGAAGTAGTGGGACAGCCTATATTGATGATTTCGAAGGTAGCGAAACGTCTATCGATATGAAGAACCTTAATGCTTGGGTTTTGGCGAGTACGCCCCAGCAGCAGCCCGGGGAATTTCCGGAGGGGGACCTGGACAATAATTTGGCCTATGGTTTTAACCGGGCGAAATTGGCATGGTACATTATCGATCCTTTGTTTTTGCGGAATAATTCCGCAACACCTGGACACATTAAAGCAGATAAGGATCAGCAATCCAGTCACTTTGTGCGGGAAATTCATGAAACGGAAATATTCCCTAACAAGGAGGCTCCAGCTGGAGTCCCTACCAATCTTGCGGTTTTGAATATGGCTTTCTATCCTACTGAGAAAGGTCCGTACAACTATGATGTAGATGGTTTTGGTGATATTTCTGATGGAATGAATGAGGATGGTAGTCTGAAGAATCCGGAAACCAGATGGGGAGGGATTATGCGGAAAATCGAAACCAATGATTTTGAAGCAGCCAATATTGAATACATTGAGTTCTGGATGATGGATCCCTTTGTTGACGATCCCAATCATACCGGAGGGGAACTGTTATTTAACCTGGGAAATGTTTCGGAGGATGTTTTGAAGGATTCCCGAAAATCATTTGAGAACGGTTTGCCCATCTCTGAGGAAATCACCCTGGTTGATACTACTGTTTGGGGGCGTGTCCCATTGGTTCAATCTCTGGTGAATGCCTTTGACAACAACAATACTTCCCGCAAGTATCAGGATGTAGGGATGGATGGTTTAAGTACTCAGGATGAAGTTTCTTTCTTTGAAAAAGATTATTTGTCAAAAATTCGGAATTCAGCTGGTTTGGGAACAGGTTCCAAAGCATACCAAATGGCTTTGAATGACCCTTCCAGTGATGATTATCATTATTTCAGAGGGGGAGATTATGATGCTGTGGAGTTGAGTATTCTGGATCGTTACAAGAAGTACAACGGGCCGGAGGGGAACTCGCCCACCTCGGAGAATTCTCCGGAATCTTTCGCAACATCGGCTACTTCATTGCCTGATGTGGAGGACATCAACCATGATAATACCTTGAGCGAAACGGAGGCTTACTATCAATACCGTGTAAAATTGAATCCCACAGATATGAAAGTGGGGCAAAACTTTATTGTTGATAAAGTTACCAGTAATGTAAAATTAGTCAATGGTACCGAGGGGAGTGTCGATTGGTATCAATTTAAGATTCCGGTTACCGAATTCGAAAATACTTTTGGAAATATTTCCGATTTTAAGTCCATTCGTTTCATGCGGATGTTAATGAAGGGATTCCGGAAAGAAACGATTCTCCGTTTTGCACGCCTGGATTTGGTTCGGGACGATTGGCGCCGGTACAAGCAATCGTTGATTGGAGAGGGTGACAATCTGAACCCCGATACCAAGTTTGATGTATCAGCCGTAAATATTGAGGAGAATGCCAGTAAGGAACCAGTGAATTATGTACTTCCTCCGGGAATCGATCGGGTGGTGGATCCTCGAAATCCTCAGTTACGACAACTAAATGAGCAGGCAATTCTTTTGAAAGTAATTGACTTGGACGATGGTGACGGTCGAGCTACATATAAAAATCTGAATATGGATGTGCGGCAGTACAAGCGGTTGAAGATGGATGTGCATGCCGAAGAAATTGAGGGGTACAATCTGGAAGACGATGACATGAGTGTGTTTGTTCGAATGGGATCGGACTATAAAAACAATTACTATGAGTACGAAATTCCGTTGAAGCTAACTGCCCCCGGACGTTACCAGAACGACAACGAAAACGATCGTCTGGAGGTTTGGCCCGATGAAAACCGCTTCGATTTTCCATTGTCGGTATTCCAAACCATTAAGCAATTGCGAAATGACGAAATGAGAAAAGCGGGTTCGGATGTGGATTTCCTGAAAGTTTATGAACGATCTATTGGGGAATTGGAAAATAATCCGGATCCTCTTCAGACACAAAATCTGGTTCGGGTTGTGGGTAACCCTAATTTAGGCAATGTGCGGACTGTGATGATTGGTATCCGAAATCGTCATATGGATAACTTTTCGGGCACAGATAATGGAGAAGCCAAATCCGTAGAGGTTTGGTTCAACGAATTCCGACTTACTGATTTCGATGAGGAAGGCGGTTGGGCTGCCAATATGCGAATTACAACCAAATTGGCGGATTTGGGTACCGTAACATTGGCAGGTAGTAAATCAACCGCTGGTTTTGGTGGAATTGAGCAGGGGATGAATGAACGCAGCAAAGAAGATGTTTTTCAATATGACTTTTCAACAAGTCTGGAGTTGGGGAAATTCTTTCCGGAGAATTCGGGTGTTTCCATTCCCTTGTACTATGCTCAATCAGAGAAAACCATCAATCCTGAATACAATCCGTTGGATCCTGATATTCCTCTGGATATTGCCTTGGATCATGCCGAAAACAAACAGGCCCGGGATTCCATTAAAAGAATTGCTCAGGATTATACCAAGCGGAAGAGTTTTAACTTAACCAATGTTCGGATCGAGAAACAAAAGGGGAAACCAAAGTTATTGGATGTTTCCAACCTTTCGTTGACCTATTCCTACAATGAGACCTATTCAAGAAATGTAAATACTGTAATGGATCTGGAAAAGAACTATCGGGGTGTATTGGGCTATAATTACAACAGCCGTCCGAAAAATGTTCAGCCATTTAAGAAAGTGAAGGCGTTCCGGTCACCTACTTTCCGATTGTTACGGGATTTCAATTTTTACTATTTACCAACACAGCTTTCGTTCCGTTCGGATATCTCCCGACACTACAATGAGGTGTTGAATCGTAATATTGATAATCCGGATCTGTTGATTGAACCGAATTTCAATAAAGATTTTATCTGGAATCGATATTATGATTTGAAATACAATCTTACGAAGAATCTGAAGTTTGATTTTTCGGCAACCAATACCTCCCGAATTGATGAGCCCGATGGCATTGTTGATAAGAAGAGAGATGAGGATGCTTACGAAATTTGGAAGGATTCCGTATGGAATAATATTTTGGATGGGGGACGAAATGTGCAGTACCATCACAATTTTAATGTGACCTACACTTTGCCCATCAATAAAATTCCATTGTTTAACTGGACTTCGGTTACAACAAGGTATACCGGCACCTATGATTGGGATGCCGGGGCTATTACTGCCGATACCATTGAATTGGGGAATGTTATCCGCAATTCCAATAACATCCAGGTGAACGGACAATTGAATCTTGTAAACCTGTACAATAAGGTAGGATTCCTTAAAAAGATCAATCGTAAATCCCGGCGAAGCCGAAAATACAAAGGGAACAATAAGAAGTTCAAGAAAGTGAATTACGAGGAGACCATACCGCAACTGAAAGCGAATGTATCCAAAACCGTTTACCATAAATTGATGACACAGAATATCACGGTAAAGGTTTACGATACCCAGGGGCGTGAAGTCAAGGCGAAAACCAAAGTTACCAGTCAGAATCGGGTAAAGATTACTGTGGGAGCAAATGTGAAGAATGCCCGCGTGAGAATAGCAGGGAAAATAGAGGAGAAGGAAAACCTATTTGCTGCTGTTGGAAAAACTTTCCTGCGTACTTTGATGAGTGTGCGCAACATCTCTATGAATTATTCCCAGATCAATAGTACGACCTTACCGGGATATTTGCCACAAACCAATTATTTTGGTGGAGAAACCTTTAATGGTACTTCGGCACCGGGATGGGAATTCCTTATGGGGCATCAGGATGATAATTTTGCAAGGAATGCAGCTCAAAAAGGATGGCTTACCACCGATCCTACCTTGAATTCTCCTTATATGATGACGCATACCGAGAATTTTACCTTCAGAAGTACTATCGAACCGGTAAAAGGATTAAAAATAGATGTAACTGCTAATCGGAATTTCTCCAAAAACCGAAGTGAGTACTACATATACAACGAGAAAGACAATAATTTTACGGCAGAGAACAAGGTGCAGTCCGGAAACTTTAGTATGAGCTTCCTTAGTTTGAAATCTGCCTTCTTCACCATTAGTAATCCTCAAAATTATTCGTCTAAATATTACGATGAATTCCTGGAGGGAAGAAAAGCCGAGTCGTTACGTTTGGCAAAAGATCGTTGGGGAGCAAATTATTCAGACCACGCAATTGAAGAGGATGGAGAAGCTACCGGGTATTACGAAGGGTACGGTCCCACCTCACAGGATGTTTTGGTGCCTGCTTTCCTGAAAGCTTACGGAGGGAAAAATTCTTCCAACAAATTGTTCCCATCCCTGTTGAAGTTGAAGCCCAACTGGAGGGTTACATTTGATGGCTTGTCTAAAGTTGATTGGATAAAACGTTACTTTAAATCTGTTAATTTAAGTCATGCTTATACCTCTACTTACGATGTAGGTTCCTATCAGACCAACTTAGGCTATAGTTTGGATGATTTTGGGTTTAGCGCAGATCAAAATATGGTGGGCAACTATCTATCGCGCTACGAAGCCAATACCGTTTCCATTAACGAACGTTTCAATCCATTGATTAATGTGGATATGATTTGGGTAAATAATTTTACTTCCCGATTCGAGATCAAGCGAACCCGTCAGCTTATTTTGAGTTTGGCCAATACCCAGCTTACCGAAGTAGCCTCCAATGAAATGATTTTTGGTTTGGGCTACCGTTTCGATAATTTTGGGATGATCATTGGATCCGGATCCAAGCAAAAGAAGTTCAAGAGTGACCTGAATCTTCGGGGCGATTTGTCAATCCGGAAAAACAGTACCATTATTCGCAAAATTGTTGACAATGTAGATCAGCTTACATCGGGACAAGATGTAGTGACTCTGAAACTCAGTGCCGACTACGTTTTGAGCAATCGCTTTAATCTTCGTTTGTTCTACGATAGAATTGTGAACAAACCGATGGTGTCGACTTCTTACGCTACAACAAATACGAATTTCGGGGCCAGTGTTCGATTTACTTTAACTCAGTAGAATCGACACTATGTTATATAACAGTATAGTAATTGGTTTTCGATTTTTTTGAGCGTTTGGAATCAAAAAAAAAATGTAATTTTGGAAGGAAATTTTGAAATACTTAAAAACACAAAGTTATCATGAACGTACCTGAAAATTTAAAGTATACTAAAGAGCACGAATGGGTTCGTGTTGAAAGTGACGAAGCATTTATCGGTGTAACTGACTTTGCTCAGGGCGAGTTGGGAGATATCGTATTCATTGAGGTGGAGACCGAAGGTGAAACATTGGATAAGGAAGAGGTATTCGGAACTATCGAAGCTGTTAAGACCGTATCTGATATGTTTATGCCAGTTGCTGGTGAAGTATTGGAATTTAACGAAAAATTGGAAGATGCTCCTGATTTGGTGAACACCGATCCTTACGGAGAGGGATGGATCATCAAAGTGAAGCTTTCAGATGCTTCTGAAGTTGAAGAGCTTCTTTCTGCTGAGCAGTACAAAGAGCTGATCTAATTTTTTTAGAGATATATGAAGAGCCCCGGATGTTTGTCCGGGGTTTTTTTTTGCTCTTTATTCTTGATGTAAGAAAAATAAATAATTCTTTCATTCATTTTTATTTTACACAAATATCAAGGAATCTACTTTTGTAGTCTTGACCAGAAAGAAAACTGCCAACCCTAATGTAGAGATGATTTTGACTAGAGAGAAGAAGAATATTGGGGAACAGTGTAGATTCTATTATTCTGAATAGGTTCGGATATAGAGTTTCTGTTTTATTCTAGTCGTTTTGGAGGCTCGAAAATTGAGTCCAGGATCATTTTAGTCATTTTGGAGGCTCGAAAATTGGATCCAGGATCAATTTAGTCATTTTGGAGGCTCGAAAATAGGGTCCAGGATCATTTTGGTCATTTTGGAGGCTCGAAAATTGGGTCCAGGATCAATTTAGTCATTTTGGAGGCTCGAAAATTGAGTCTATGACCATTTTAGTTTTATTTGAACTTTTCTGTCATGTGTGTGTTGAAAGTATGCTCTCAGTTTCGTCTAATGAATAGTTGGAATTATCCAATTGTTGAAAATCCTTAAAGTACGACCAATAGATTGTCAGTGAATATCTCCTTTGTTTTAGAAATTCGCTTTGAGGAGAGCAAACTCCATTTTGTATTGATTCTCTAACTATAGCGTAATTAATTTGCAGTGCCTCAAAGAACTTCCATTCTGTTTGAAGCCTGCTTCATTTCTCCAATGAAAAGGCCTGATTGGATGGAAGATTCAATTTAATCAAATTGAAAGGTTTTGTCAAGTGATTTTTTTTGCGGTACATGGTTATTCAAGAGAATAAATAACCGGGGAATGTTTGTTGTGCTTGTGAGATTGGGATTCTATTGCGATAGAAAATCCAAATCGGTTTTCCTATTAAAAAACAAAGGCCACTCTATTGAGTGGCCTTTGTTGAATATCTCGAGGAGATGAATTACAGTTTTCTGCTTACTTCTACTTCTTCGAAAGCTTCAACCATATCACCTACTTTGATGTCGTTGTATCCAGCGATGTTCAAACCACACTCGTATCCTTTGTTTACTTCCTTCACATCGTCTTTGAAACGCTTCAGTGAACCAAGTTCTCCGGTGAAGATTACGATACCATCGCGAATCAGGCGGATCTTGTGGTTACGGTTGATCTTACCTTCACGTACCATACATCCGGCAATGGTTCCCACCTTACTAATCTTGAAGGTTTCCATAACTTCAACAGTAGATACAATTTCTTCCTTGATTTCAGGAGAAAGCATGCCCTCCATTGCAGATTTCAACTCTTCGATAGCATCGTAGATGATGGAGTACAAGCGGATATCGATCTCTTCCTTCTCAGCCAGTTTACGTGCACCCATGGATGGACGAACCTGGAAACCTACGATGATTGCGTTAGACGCGGTAGCAAGCATTACATCTGATTCGGAGATCTGACCAACGGCCTTGTGAATTACATTCACCTGGATTTCGTCGGTAGACAGCTTGATCAGTGAGTCGGAAAGGGCCTCGATAGAACCATCCACATCACCCTTCACAATTACATTTAGTTCCTGGAAGTTTCCGATGGCGATACGACGTCCAATCTCATCCAGAGTAATGTGTTTCTGAGTACGAAGACCTTGCTCACGTTGCAATTGCTCACGCTTGTTGGCAATTCCACGGGCTTCCTTCTCGTTCTCCATGATGTTAAAGTTGTCACCTGCCTGAGGTGCACCGTTCAAACCAAGGATCAGAGCTGGTTCAGCAGGTCCAACCGATTCAATTCGATTGCCTCGTTCGTTGAACATAGCTTTTACGTGACCGGTATAGCTACCTGCCAACATAATGTCACCTACTTTCAAGGTTCCGGATTGAACCAGAACGGTAGTTACATAACCACGTCCTTTGTCCAGTGAGGATTCAACGATTGATCCAATTGCACGCTTATTTGGGTTTGCTTTCAATTCAAGCAATTCAGCTTCCAGCAGAACTTTTTCCAAAAGCTCTTCGATGTTTACACCGTTTTTGGCTGAAATTTCCTGGCATTGGTATTTACCACCCCAGTCTTCCACCAGGTAATTCATGTTGGCCAGTTCTCCCTTGATTCTTTCAGGGTCTGCACCTGGCTTATCAATCTTGTTAATTGCGAATACAATAGGTACCCCTGCAGCAGCAGCGTGGTTGATTGCTTCAACGGTTTGAGGCATTACATTGTCATCCGCAGCTACAATAATAATAGCAATATCAGTTACCTGGGCACCACGCGCACGCATTGCGGTAAAGGCCTCGTGACCCGGTGTATCCAGGAAGGTAATTTTTCTTCCGTCTTCGAGTCTTACATTGTAAGCCCCGATGTGCTGGGTGATACCCCCTGCCTCACCACCAATTACGTTGGTGTGGCGGATGTAGTCCAGAAGGGAAGTTTTACCGTGGTCAACGTGTCCCATCACGGTAATGATAGGAGCGCGATCCATCATATCTTCTTCGCGGTCTTCTTCTTCTTCAATAGATTCCTGAAGTTCAACGCTTACAAATTCAACTTTATATCCAAACTCATCAGCTACCAGAGCAAGAGTTTCAGCATCCAAACGCTGGTTGATGGAAACAAACAGACCCAGTCCCATACAAGTTGAGATAATTTGGGTTACAGGAACATCCATCATGGTTGACAATTCGTTTACGGTAACGAATTCTGTCAACTTCAATGTGCTCTTTTCAGCTTCCATTTGTTCAGCCAACTCCTGTTGTTTTTGGCTGTATTGGTCACGTTTTTCTCTACGGTGCTTCGAACCTTTTGATTTTCCTTTAGAGGTCAATCGGGCCAGAGTGTCCTTAATTTGCTTTTGAACATCTTCTTCGCTGATTTCCTTCTTAACGGTTTTTTTCTTCAGCTTCTTGAATTTGTTTTTGTCGCCTGCAGCACCTGGTTTGGCTGGTCGCTGTCCCGGACGTTGTTGTCCCGGACGTTGTCCTTGACGCTGTCCTTGACGTTGTCCTTGTTCTTTGCCTTGACCAGCGGCCACATTAACCTTCTCGCCTTCTTTCTTGATCCGTTTCCGTTTCTTCTTCTTCTTGTCCTTATCTCCGTTGGAAGATTTCTTTTCCACGGGAAGTTCAATTTTACCTATCACTGTAGGTCCGGCCAGTTTTGTGGTTGATGATTTAAAGATCTCCTCTTTTCCAGTGGCCTTTTCTGTGTTCTCAGCTTTTTTTGCTTCCAATTTCTGTTTTTCCTTGCGTTCCTCTTCTTTTTCTGCCTTGGTCTTTTTAGCTGGACGGGTCTTCTGGTTCAACGATTCCAGATCAATCTTCCCAACTACTTTTACTTCCTCTTTAGCACTAGGAGCAGGTTCGTTAATTTTTTCTTTTACTGGGGACTTCATTTCAACAGTTTCTTCTTTTTTAGCTGCTTTCTCAGCAGGTATGGGCTGTTCTTCAGTCTTCTGTGCTTCAGGTTTTGGCGTTTCCTTCACAGTTTCAGCTTTTTCTTCAGCTTTCTTTTGAACAGGCTTTTCAGCAGGTTTCTCAACGGGCTTTTCAGCAGGTTTTTCTGCTTTCGCAGCTTTCTTTTTCGGGTTGATGGCTTCTAAATCGATTTTACCAACCACTTTCAATGGGCTTTCAGTTTTAGGTTCTTCTTTCTTTGGTTCTTCAACAGGAGTCGATTCTTCTTTCTCTTCCTGAACCAATTCATGTTCTGAATCACCAGCAACATCATCAATTGAAACAGTTTCCTTCTTCCCCCTTACATTTTTCAGATTTACCTTCTCCGATTCTTTTTTCAAATTAAGATCCGAGCTGTATTCCTTGGCTAGAATATCATAAGCTTCCTCAGAAACCTTGGTATTAGGGTTGGAATCGATTTCAATTCCTTTCTTGTTGAGGAAATCAACAATGGTAGAAATTCCCACGTTAAATTCCCTAGCTAATTTACTAAGTCTTTTATTTTTCCTGACTTGTGCCATATTTTGAAGTTAACTGTTAAAATGTCCCTACTATATATAAACAACGGCGGTTGCCACCCGGCTGTTATTCGAACTCGGCCCTAAAAATACTTAAAACTTCATTAATTGTTTCAATTTCAAGATCAGTTCGTTTTTCCAGCTCTTCAGCAGAAAGTTCCAAAACACTTTTTGCTGTATCGCAGCCGATTTTCTTCAACTCCTCAATAATCCATCCTTCAATTTCATCGGAGAATTCATCCAGGGTTACGTCTTCTTCTTCCTCTTCGCTCTTCTCACGGTAAACATCGATTTCATAACCGGTAAGCTGACTCGCCAGTTTGATGTTCAAACCACCTTTACCAATAGCCAAAGAAACTTCCTCAGGCATTAGGTAAACATTTGCGCGCTCCTCTTCATCGTTCAGCTTGATAGAGGTAACTTTTGCCGGATTAAGGGCACGGGTAATGTAAAGTTGTGTATTGGTGGTGTAGTTGATTACATCGATATTTTCGTTGCGTAACTCACGTACAATACCGTGAATTCGTGATCCCTTCATACCCACACAGGCACCTACAGGATCAATTCTTTCATCGTAGGACTCTACCGCTACCTTAGCTCTCTCACCAGGGATGCGTACAATCTTCTTAATTGTAATCAAACCGTCGAAAATCTCCGGAACTTCCAACTCGAACAAACGTTCAAGGAAAACAGGAGAGGTTCTCGAGATGATAATCAAAGGATTGTTGTTTTTCACTTCCACTCGTACCACCACCGCGCGAAGAGTTTCTCCTTTGCGGAAGTAATCCGATGGAATCTGTTCTGTTTTAGGCATGATCAACTCATTGCCTTCATCATCAATCACCAGGATTTCTTTCTTCCAAATCTGGTAAACTTCTCCGGTGATGATATCGCCAATGCGATCTTTGTATTTATTAAAGATATTATCTTTTTCCAGCTCCATGATTCTGGCAGATAAATTCTGACGCAGAGTTAGGATGGAGCGACGTCCAAAATCAGCAAATTTTACTTCATCGGTTACTTCTTCACCAACTTCGTAATCACTGTCGATTTTTTTAGCTTCGGAGATTGAGATTTGCAAGTTGGAGTCCTCTACGAACCCGTCTTCCACCACCTCCCGGTTTCTCCAGATTTCCAAATCGCCCTTATCCGGGTTGATAATAATATCAAAGTTCTCATCAGTACCATAATTCTTTAGTAGAAGGTTTCGGAATACATCTTCCAAAACACTCATCATGGTTGCCCGATCAATATTTTTCAGCTCCTTAAATTCCGAGAATGTGTCAATAAGGTTCATATTTTCCATCAATCAAATGGTTAAAAAATAATAATATCTTTGGTTGATTTTACCTGATCAAAATCAAAATGTTTGGTACTAACCACCAATTGTTTCTTTTTTTTGCCTTCAACTTTGACCATTTCTTCGATTTCTACATCGAAACCACTTTCACTTACAGTGAGAAGTTTCCCTTTGGTCTTTAATCCCTCGGTGGAAAGCACTTCTACATGTCGTCCAATGTTTTTGTGATATTGTTGAAGTACTTTAAAGGCTTGCCCGATTCCGGCAGAGGATACCTGAAGCTCAAAATCTTCCTCTTCACGGTCAAAATGTTGTTCGATCGCTCGGCTTAATTTGATGCAGGTTTCAATGTTAACCCCCTCCATCGCATCGACCATTACTGAGATGGTATTGTCTGTCGATACGTTTAGTTCGACGAGATAAAGGTCTGTCTCAGCGATTTCTTTATCAATAATTTCCTGAACAATTTTTTTGTCAATCATAGAACGGTTGATGTCAATAAAATAGGGGACGCTCTGTCCCCCAAGTACATTTACTCCTTTCTTTTCGATGCAAAATTAGATATAAATGTTTGAAATACCAAACGATTGAGAGCTAAATTGTTGTTTTTTAAATATTAATGTGCTTTATTTTTTAGGGAAAGAGTCACTTGCTCCGGTTTTTGCTTTTAGCTTGTATTGATTCAAGTTTCCAATTTGGTGGTTTTAATCGTTTTACTCCGGAAATCGTAGGGAAAAGGGCTTTTGAATGTTCTCAACCGCATATTGCCAGGTTTTTTCTTACATTTGTTATATTCTGAGGTGGTGAGCAACAAGTTGTTGGTTAAGTGGATGGATTGTTGCTGCGGGGTGTGGTAGCGATTTAGTATTGCCCCTTTAGAGGTTCAGGATAGACATCTTTTTTATTAATTGAAACTATAAAACGTACGAGTGAAAAAAAAGATCGTAAATGATCCGGTTCACGGATTTATTCATATTCCTTTGGGGCTTCCCTTTGATTTGGTAGAGCATCTGTATTTTCAACGCTTGCGCAGAATTAAACAGTTGGGGTTGACTTTTTTGGTTTTCCCCGGTGCCCTGCATACTAGATTCCAGCATGCATTAGGATCTACTCATTTAATGAGTATGGCCATAGAGGTGCTTCGTTCCAAGGGGCATGAGATAACCGAAGAGGAAGCCGAAGCCGTTCAGACTGCCATATTGTTGCATGATATTGGGCATGGACCCTTTTCCCATGCATTGGAATACAGTATTGTGCATGATGTGACGCATGAGAAAATTTCGGTTCTGTATATGGATCGGCTGAACCGGGATTTTGGAGGGAAACTGGATCTGGCATTGAAGATTTTTAAGAATGAGTACCCAAAACGATTCCTGAATCAGTTGGTATCCTCCCAGTTGGATATGGATAGATTGGATTACCTTCGCAGGGATAGTTTTTTCACCGGTGTTACCGAGGGAGTTGTGGGGTCAGCGCGAATCATCAAGATGCTGGATGTTCGGAACGGAGAACTTGCAGTGGAGGCCAAAGGTATTTATTCTATTGAGAAATTCCTGATTGCCCGGCGTTTGATGTATTGGCAGGTTTACTTGCACAAAACGGTGTTGGCTGCCGAAGAAATGTTGGTGCAAATTCTGAAACGAGCTAAATATTTGGCAGAACGGGGAGAGGATTTGTTTGCCACACCCGCGCTTGGGTTTTTCCTGTACAATAGGATTGGATTGGAGGATTTTAAGAATGGTTATCCTGTGATGGGAGATAGAAGTGTTCTCGATGTTTTTGCAGAATTAGACGACAATGATATTATGGCTTCCATAAAGGTATGGGCCAACCATCCGGATGTGGTTCTATCGGGGTTATGCAAGGCTATGCGGGACAGGAAACTTTTTCGAATCGAAATCCGAAAAACACCATTCTCGGAAAGTGATCTTAAAAAAGTGAAAAATGCTGTGATGACCTTGTTGAATTTATCGTCGGAGGATGCTGAATTTTTCGTTATAAATGGTTCAATAAGCAACAACGTTTACAGTGCCAATGATGATCAAATCAATATTCTGTATAATGATGGAACGCAGGTGAATATTGGTGAAGCATCGGACATGATGAATGTGTCTGCCCTATCGAAAACGGTAGAGAAGTTTTATTTATGTTATCCCAAAGAAATTAACGGATTGATTGCAGAAGCAGGAAGGAGATAAGTTGTGACCAATGTTCAAAATGAACCGGGGAAATTCAGGAAACTGAAGGTAAGTGCCATTAGGCAAAACAAATAATTATTTTTCCTCCTGTAAAATAATTGTTAGATTTGCAGAAATTTTTTGTTATGGAATTTAGAGCACAGGATATTGCAGATTTGCTAAATGGAGTAGTGGACGGAGATCCAGAGATTACCGTGAGCGATGTTTCCAAAATAGAGGAAGGACGTCCCGGAACTCTTTCATTTCTAGCGAATCCCAAATATGAACATTACATATACGATACTCAGTCTTCAATCGTACTTGTTAACGCAGATTTTAAACCGGAAAAGGCTGTTTCGGCCACTCTAATTCGTGTGGAAAATGCTTACCAGGCTTTGGCTACTTTGCTGGATATGTATGAGCAGAGTAAACCTCAGCGTGTAGGCATAGAAGAACCATCTTACGTTAGTAAAACTGCTAAGCTGGGCGAGAATGTTTACATTGGAGCATTTGCATATATCAGTAGCAATGCAAAAATAGGAAACAATGTAAAAATTTTCCCTCATTCTTATGTGGGCGATAATGTTGTAATTGGAGACAATACGGTTCTGAATTCAGGGGTTAAGATCTACGATAACTGTAAGATTGGTGCCGATTGTATTTTTCATTCAGGGGTTGTGATTGGTGGCGATGGTTTTGGTTTCGCGCCTCAATCGGATAACAACTATAAAAAGGTGCCTCAGGTTGGAAATGTAATCATAGAGGATTACGTAGAAATTGGTTCCAATACTTGTGTTGACCGTGCTACTATGGGCTCTACCATTATTCGTAAAGGAGTAAAGCTGGATAACCTGATTCAGGTAGCCCACAATGTTGAGATCGATGAGAATACCGTAATTGCTGCACAAACTGGTGTGGCTGGTTCTTGCAAACTAGGTAAGAACTGTATGATTGGAGGTCAGGTTGGTTTTGCCGGGCACCTAACAATTGCGGATGAAGTGAAAATTGCTGCTCAATCAGGTATTGGTCGTACGATAAAGCAGAAAGGTATTGCTCTTCAGGGCTCTCCTGCTTTTGAATTTGGCCCTTACCAAAAATCCTATGTTTTGTTTAAGAATCTGCCTAAGATGAGAGAACAAATTATGGATTTACAGAAGGAAGTAAAAAAATTAAGCGAGAAATAATATACTTTTGTTAACTTTCAGGGGGATTGTGTGTTAACAGAAAAATAAAATATTGAACTTTTGAAAATCCATTTGAATTAGGGGATACCCTGCGACGATTTTCAAAATTAGATGTTGAATCTGATCAAAGTATTGAGATAACATTATGACAGTAAAACAAAGAACCATTGCAAATGCTTTTACCCTATCGGGGAAAGGATTGCATACGGGTTTGGAAGTTTCTATTACTTTTAAACCAGCTCCTGAAAATCATGGGTACAAACTCCAGCGGATCGATCTGGAAGGACAGCCAGTAATTGATGCTTCTGCAGATTTCGTTGTGGATACCTCCCGTGGAACTGTTCTTCAAAAAGGCGAGTGCAGGGTGCAAACCATCGAGCATGCTTTGTCGGCGCTGTATGGATTAGGGGTTGACAACTGTTTGATAGAACTGAATTCTCCTGAGCCTCCTATTTTGGATGGTAGTGCTCACTTCTATGTGGAAGGTATCGAGAAAGTAGGTGTCGTGGAGCAGGAAGCTGAAAGAGAGTATTATGTGGTGAAAGAAACCATTACTCTTAAGGATGCAGAGCGGGGTTCGGAACTGGTTCTTCTACCGGATGACGAATTTAGCGTTAACACGATGATCTCCTACGATTCCAGAGTTTTGCGGAACCAGTTTGCCAGTCTTGATTCCTTGAGTCAATACAAGGAGGAAATTGCCAAATGTAGAACTTTTGTTTTTGTTCGTGAGTTGGAATTTCTTTTGAACAACAACCTGGTAAAAGGTGGCGATTTGGACAATGCCATTGTAATCATGGATCAGAAAATAGAGCAGAGTGAACTGAACCGTATCGCTGATCTGTTTAGCCATGAGCATATCGAGGTAGAAGATGAAGGAATTCTGAACAACCTGAAGTTGCATTTCGAAAACGAGCCGGCGCGTCATAAACTGTTGGATGTGATTGGCGACTTGGCCCTTTGCGGTAAATTTATTAAAGGTCGTGTAATTGCAACCTGTCCAGGTCATGGCCCGAATACCGAAATGGCGAAAGTACTTCGTAAGCGCATCAAAAAGGAGATGGGGAAAGATGCAGTTCCATGCTACGATCCGAGCAAGGCTCCATTGATGGATATCAACGATATTAAGAAATTATTACCTCACCGTCCTCCCTTCCTTTTGGTGGATAAGATTTTGGATTTGAAGGAATCTTCAATCGTCGGCGTGAAGAATGTAACCATGAATGAGCCTTTCTTTGTGGGACACTTCCCCGAAGAGCCGGTAATGCCAGGGGTTTTGATCGTGGAAGCTATGGCGCAGTGCGGAGGAATTCTGGTCCTTGACCAGGTGGAAGATCCAGAGAACTATTCAACCTATTTCATGAAGTTGGATAACATCAAGTTCAGACGTAAAGTGGTTCCTGGTGATACTCTGATTTTTAAATTGGAGTTGATTACCCCAATTCGACGTGGAATTGCCAACATGCGTGGAGTTGCCTTCGTGGGTGATACCATTGTGGCAGATGGAGAATTGATGGCACAGATTGTAAAAAATAAGAATTAGTAACCCAATAGTTTTAGTCCAATTATATAACACAACAACAACCTCGGAGTGGTCCTGGTGTTATCTATAGGACAGTTCCGCTGGACTAGAAATAAAAATAGAAACTGATGAAGCAACCGTTAGCATACGTTCATCCCGAGGCCAAAATTGCTGATAATGTAGTAATTGAGCCATTTGTAACAATCGATAAGGACGTAGTAATTGAAGAGGGAACCCGAATCGGTTCCAATGCAACTATTTTGGAAGGAACCAGAATTGGTAAAAATTGTAATGTTTTCCCGGGAGCCGTAATTGGAGCTGTGCCACAGGATTTGAAGTTTCGTGGAGAAAAAACCACAGTTGAGATTGGTGATAATACTACCATTCGCGAATGTGTTACCATTAACAGAGGTACTGCTGCCAAAGGTAAAACCATTGTGGGAAGTAATTGCTTGTTGATGGCCTATGTGCACATTGCTCATGATGCTATTGTGGGTAACAACTGTATTATTGGTAATGCAACTCAAATTGCCGGAGAGGTAATTATTGACGATTTCGCTATTTTGAGTGGATTGGTTGCTGTTCACCAGTTTGTACACATTGGTTCCCATGTTATGATTTCAGGTGGATCGTTGGTGCGTAAGGATGTACCTCCTTTTGTGAAGGCTGGTCGTGAGCCACTTTCTTACATTGGTGTGAACTCAATCGGTTTGCGTCGTCGTGAATTCGGAAACGAGAAGATTCGCGAGATTCAGGATGTTTACCGTTACCTGTACCAAAAAGGAATGAATAACTTTACTGCTTTGGAAGCAATCGAGGCCGAAATGCCAGCTTCTCCTGAGCGTGATGAAATTATTCTGTTTGTGAAAAACTCTAAGCGTGGTATTATGAGAGGATATTTCCCCGAATAAGCTTACGCTATTTGCGATACAAAAAAAAGGATCTTCATTTGAAGATCCTTTTTTTATATCCTTGGTTGCAAGTTACAAGTCTCGAGTGGCAAGTGAATTTAACATCCTGATACTAGCCTCTTGCTACTTGTAGCTAATTACTGCTTGTCACTTTCGTCTTGTAGGGGATTCCACCCTTGTGCTTTCAGTTCAATTTCCGTATTATCACGGGTAACCATATATTTTCCTTTGGTAGCATTGGTGATGTGACCAATTACTTTTACATCTTTAATTTTCTCCACCTCTTCAAATTTATCAAGAGGAACGGTAAATAGTAATTCATAGTCCTCACCTCCGTTTAATGCACAAACGGTGGCACTCAGGTTCAATTCTTCCGCCATTTTATAGGTTTCGTAGTCAATTGGAATTTTCTCCTCGTAAACCTGGCAGCCCACATTGGATTGTTCGCAAATATGCATCAGTTCCGAAGAAAGTCCGTCGGAAATATCCATCATTGCGGTAGGTTGAATGCCTGCTTTTTTAAGATCTTCGAAAATATCTTTTCGGGCTTCCGGTTTTAGTTGGCGTTCCAGGATGTAATCGTGGCCCGAAAGATCGGGTTGCATGTTGGGATTGTTGGCAAATACGCGTTTTTCCCTTTCCAGAAGTTGAAGCCCGGTATAGGCTGCCCCCAGATTTCCGCTTACACAAATCAGGTCGTTCTCCTTTGCACCGCTTCGGTAGGTTATTTCATTTTCTTCCGCTTCCCCTATAGCGGTAACGCTAATGCACAATCCGGTAAGCGAAGAAGTGGTGTCACCGCCTACTACATCAACCCCATATTCTTCACATGCCAGGTAAACGCCTTCATAGAATTCATCCAGTGCTTCTACTGTAAAGCGTTGAGAAATGGCAAGGGAGATTGTGATTTGTTTTGGTGTGGCATTCATGGCATATACATCCGAAACATTAACTACAACCGATTTGTAGCCCAAGTGTTTTAGGGGAGTGTACATTAAATCGAAATGAATTCCTTCCACCAAAAGATCGGTGGTTACAACGGTTTTCTTGTCCTGGTAATCCAGTACAGCAGCGTCATCACCCACACCCTTTAGTGTGCTTTTGTGTTTCAGTTTGATATTTTTGGTCAGGTGCTTGATTAATCCGAACTCTCCCAGGGTGGAGATGTTGGTTCCCTTCACATTTTCTTCCTGCATAATTACAATTTTATTTCGTTACGATCTTAACTATATAAGGAGCCACGAATTGTATCAATTCCGATTTATAATCTGTTAGCCCTGCGGAGCTATGTGTTTTGGTAGTTCCCGGGGTAAGTTTTTTTACAAATTAACAGTTGATATAATAAATTTCTCTTTATGGTGTTGAATACAATTCGCTTGCAAAGGTAGGGAAAAATTAAAGAACCTGTTTTGACGAAATAAAAATGGTGAACCGGGGGAATGATTTTGTAAAGAACCTTTAGCAGAAAGAAAGCGCAGTGATGATTTTCATCACTGCGCTAATGTTATTTTTATTGAACAACTACTCGTTTTGTTTCTATCTTATCCGGTGTTTCGATTCGGATAAGATAGATCCCCTTTTTAAAGGAATGTACCGAAAATGGAGTTGTTATACAATCTGTTGTTTTTTGGAGTACTTTTCTTCCCTGAAGGGAGTAAATTGAGATAGTGGCCCCAAGGGGAGCAGTTACATTTATGAAATCAGAACTTGGATTTGGATACACCTTGAATTGGGTGATTTCCTGATTTGTCAGTAGGGATTGATCTGCCAGTTCCGAAGATTTCAATCGTGAAATATTTACGGTGTAATCTTCCACTTCGCCCATGTAGGTTTCTGCTTCACAAGGCGATTTCTCATTGTAGTAGCAGATACGGATCCTCATTCGAGTTGCACCGGCAGTAGCATCCGATGGAACCTGGATAGAATGGCTGGTATTCCAATTGCCATTATACAGGTGAAGAACTTTTTCTCCATCTTCATCAAATGATCCGTCTTTGTTCCAATCCATCCAGATGGTGATTTGGTTACCACTCCAATTGGTGCTTGGAGTTACCTGTAGGGATGCAGTGGATCCCGGAGTGAGATTGAAGCTGATATTTGTAAAATCAGAATAACCGTTTTCTCCGCTTTCATTAGCAATTCCATTCAACTCAACCTTTTTGATAAACAATCCACTGTAAAGAGCATTTATTTCCGGAATACAGTAATCAGGAGTTGACACTGGTGTAACTGTAATGCAATTGGCTTTGGTAATGTTTTGTGAATTGC
This sequence comes from Marinifilaceae bacterium, assembly GCA_041725895.1. GTDB lineage: Bacteria > Bacteroidota > Bacteroidia > Bacteroidales > Marinifilaceae > JBGRQA01. The sequence continues at coordinate 33,172 of JBGRQA010000020.1, read as the reverse complement.
CCTTTGCATCAGTTAGGGCTAGTGAAACATCGTATTGTCCCGGTTCTGAGTAGGTAATTTCAGGAGGTGTTTGTCCGTTGTAGCTTGCCGGGGTTCCTCCTTCAAAAGTCCATAGCCATTCTGTGATGGTTTGACTACTCTGACTGTTATCGGTAAATAGTACCTTTTGGTTTTGTTCGATTTCAGTAGAATTCGCATTGAATTCAGGGGTAAGAAAATCGATAATAGTGCTGGTACTTCCTGCAAATACAGGAAGGTTTGGACCTTCGTGATAAGCGTAATCCAGCAATTTGTAGGAAAGACCATCCGCAGCTACCTGAATTCGGAACCATCCGTAATGCATTAGATAATCCTTATTCTGAAATGCGAACCCAAAACAGGCTGTTTTTCCCAGCCATTGGTTGTAACCTTCTTTAACAATGTAATGTTCGTTGGGATAATCTCCTCCGGGTTCCCAGTAAAGGGTGTTGGAATCAATTCGGATATCATCTTCAAGTGGAATGATATGGGTTGTTCCCTGTTGACAAACAATGGGTTTAGAATAGCTTTCAAATCGAAGATCCCCTTTGTCAATCCAAAGTCCATATTGCTGCTGGGTACCTTCAAGGGCAAAGGAAATCCAGGGATTGGTATCATTTACCATAAGATCATCACAATCAACATATTTAATTTGATAGGGATCTCTAAACAGTAAGGAGAAGGTTTGCCGGGATCCGTCAATGCCGGAAACAGGAGATGTAAAAGCATCATCGGTAAATTGAATCTCGAAATTGCTGATGTTATTGCTTACATCGTGTTGCGACGCTTTTCCATTCAATGTAAGAGTGGCTTGTTGAGACCCTGTTCTAAGGATTTTGCATTGCAATCCATTTGGCAGATTTTGGGTTTGATAATGGGTTCCTTCTTCCAATTGGGAAACATTGGTGAAACTGCTTCCTTGCAACTCAAAATTCAGGATGGCATCGAAAGAGCCGTCATTGTTCCAGGATTCCTCCATTTTATTGGATGACACCAATAGTTTGTTGTTGGTTGAGGCATTGGTTTGTCCGGTGTAAATGGTCTGGTTGGGAGCTTGGTTATAGGCCCATTCCAAAACCTTATACGATGTACCATCTTGAGCTACTTCAACTCTGATCCATCCGTAATTGGTGTAGTTGTTGATGGAAAAACGGACACCAATGTAGGCTGTTTTTCCTTCCCAGGCATGATAGTTTGCGGTACGAATATCCAATTGGTCGGGATAGGAGCCTGGAATCACCCAATTGTTGTTGGCGTCAATTTTGGTGTTGAAATTCAGAGGAACGATATTTCGATTTCCATTTTGACAGATTGCGGCTTTACCATAAGTTTCCAGTTTCAGGTGTTCGGCAGTGTAATGCCAGGCTCCGAATTCCGCATTACCAATATTGAATGAGAACCATTCCCAGGTGTAGGAGGGATTGATTACGATGTCCTCAATATCGTTGTGTACAATCCTAAATGCGTCGTAGAAACTAATGGTAAGTTCTGTACTTTTGTTCTCGATTTCAGGATTTGCAAACGCTTGATTCTTAAATTGAAGGGTGATGGCTTGTGAGTTTGCCTTCTCATGTGCAGACGCTCTTCCCTTTAGTGTGAGGACTGCTCTTTTTGCAGACATTACTTTTAATTCGGGACTTAGTCCATCAGGTAAATTCTCTAGAACGTAATCTGTAGAGTTGGTTTGTACATCAATTTTGGCAAACTCATTGTCTCCCATGATTGTGAATTCAACACTTCCCTCTATACTTCCATCGTTCAATAGGTAATTCTCTCTCAAAGAAAGGTGGTCTGCCAAAATTTCCGGCTGAACGGAAGAAGCATCTTTTTGGCCCGTAAGAATCGGAGCTCCGGGAGCTTCGTTATAGGCATAATCCATCAGGGTAAAGGAACTGCCGTCTTCAGTGACCATTAATCTCATCCAACCGTAAAGAATCTCGTCGCTTTTGATTCCCGGAAATTGAATTGCCACGTATGCGGTTTTCCCCTGCCATGTGGTGTAGTCTGTTGTTACAAGATCATGCTCATCAGGATAAGCTCCTCCTGCAACCCAGTTACCTGAAGCATCAATGGTCTCACCATGCCCCAGTTCGGTTATATTTCTACTGCTGTTTTCACAGATTAAGGGTTTTTCGTAGGTTTCGATTCTTAGTTTTCCATTATCGTACCATACTCCAAAATTGGCATTGGAGGGCCCCAGGTTTACGTGTTCCCAAGTGTAACTGGATGAGATTTTGATGTCATCGCAATTGTTGTATACGATTTGATAGGGAGCCCTAAATTTTACGGAAAGATTTACATTCTGGTTGAAAAGCGGATCACTGCCCGGTTTTAGAATGCTATTTTGGAAGTGGAAGGCAAGTTGATCTGAATTATTTTCAACATTGTGGTTTGCGGTTTGTCCTTGAAGGCGTATGGACAAATGGGTGGCGTCGGTCACATGAATTTCCGGAGTCAATCCCTGTGGAACTCCTGTGAATGAGTAATTGGACGGAGACAATATTTGTCCCACCTGGTTAAATTCTGCATCCAAAAGTTCTATAGCAAATGTCTCGGTGAATTGACCGTTGTTATCTTTATTTTCCAGTATTTCGCCTTGTTTGCAAAGGATGCGTGGAGTTGGTTTGCTGAATAGGGTTGCATTCAGGTTCGATTCACTCCAAAGATTGTTTCGGTCGGAAACATCCGAATTTAAACAGGCGTGCATTCTTGCGACCTGACCTTTACTAAAGGCAACCGGGCATTTGGAGTAATCCATATAGTTCTGTACCATATCGAGAGAACCACAAGAGGAATGATCTATATCACAACCTCCAGAATACCCCGTGCAATTTGGAGTGTCGGCTACATCGTCATCTTCGCTGCAGGAACCGGAACTGCCGCATTCAGCCCAGGGACTCCAGGTATGATACAGATTAAGGAAATGACCGATCTCATGGGTGAGAATTCGATGATACCCTTCTGTAGTGGCACCAAAAGCCCAGGAAGAAATGATGATACCGTCCAGATCGTACATGTTTTCATTGTCTACCTGGTAAGGAAGGTAGGCCCAGGCAGATCCGTTGTTGCCGTCAGAACTGCGTACGATCCAAACATTGAGGTACTTTTCTCTGGGCCAGGAGCAAAGACGTTTTACTTCCGGATTGTCCCAACTTCCATTGGTGGTGAGGCTGGAAACGGTGCGGGTTATACCGGTTGTTGGATTGCCGTCAGGATCAATCTGGGCCAGTTTAAATTCTATGTTGCAATTACCTGCAATGTTCTTGAATTCAGCTTTTAGGTTTTGAAGATCCTCATTTTGTGCTGAATAGTCTTTGTTTATAATCTCCAGTGCCTCATAGACCTTTGCATCAGAGATATTTTCCACTCCGTAATTGTGGATGATGTGAAAAACCACCGGAATTACATAGGGGGTGGTTCGCTCCGCTTTTAAGCCTCTAACAGCTTGCTTCGATCTGGCTTTTGAAATCTCCATCTTCCGTTTTAATTCCGGATTGGCTTTTAATTGTTCATCCAGATACTTTTTTAGTTGAGAATTGGAGCACCTGTTGTGTTCGTGCTCGTGATGATTTTGAGCAAATGTTGCTTGTGTTAGCCCTAGTAATAGCATGACTACCAGGAAAAGTAGTGTTTGTTTTCTTTTCATGACTTATTATTTTGGATTAATAATGGTGGCTACCAGAAAGTTGATTTGGGAGCTTCCTGGGCCGGTTGTTAGATTTTTTCGAGTTGAAACCAGGGAATTCTTGATCCAAAGGAAGAAATACCAAGATTTTTTGGTTAGGAAAATCGTTGACAGAGGTATCAGAATCGTGTTTCCCCTTCTGATAAATTACTTTTGGTTGAGGAGGTGGAAGCTAATAAAGAAGGCACTCGTAGAGTCCTTTGTAGTCACGGTTTTGACTAGGGATATTTTGAGAGGAGGTATACATTTTACCTTTGTTATTTCTTATCTAGTTAATGTTGATAATAACTTATTGGTAATAATTCGGATCTTATGATGCATTATCAAAAAGTGTTTTTTTGATAATGCATCAATTAATTATCTTTCCTACTCTTTAATTCTGTAAATTGTTAAAAGGTAACCCTGTATGTTAAGAAAATGTTATTTTTTTTCAGGAGAGTCCTCCAAAGTATGATGATTGTTGGGGTGATGAAAAATCTTTGAGATAAAGATTGATCCTTTTTATTATGTTTGTATTGAGTCGGGTTGTTTTTTGTTTAGGCCTATAAATCCAAAGTGCACAGATTTGGTTTTTTGATCGCCTCCTCGTAGTTGGAAGGGGATGGACAAAGCCATTGATACACACAGGAGGAGCAAGGTGCTGTATTTCTTGTCTTGAGCCAGGAAGTCCCTTCATTCATTTCCTTGAACAAAATTTCCCGAATTGATTCATCAATTATACCGATTTGGGAATGATTAAGATTTGCAAATACTTTTCCATCGGATGTAATGATTAGTTTTCCAAAATGGTTGGTGTTGAGGGATTGATGTGCAAAAATTTCCTTTCGGCTTATTTCCTGCTGATGCAGATCTTCTCTGCTCATGAATATATTTTCTCTGAAAAAATCCAGGTTTGAGCCATCGAAAAAGGGTTTTATTTTTACATCGGAAAGTTGATGAGAATCGATTATTTTTTCCAATTGATCGTATTCATCTTCATTTGCTATGGCGAATTCCCATTTGTGGGTAAGGTGAGTTGATTTCAGATAGTCAATGGTCTGTTCCAATTCTACTGGCTGAAGTGGAAAATCAACCAATACATTTAATTCGTGTTGAGGTTGATTCAGAATGGCAAGTTTGTCGGTTGCTTTCGAAATATTTTGGTAGTGAACGTGAAATCTTTTTATAGGATTTAAAAGTTTTGTAATCTCAATAAGTTCGGGTAGCTTTTGATAATTGAGTAGGTCGCCACCTAAAAAGTTGATTGTTGAAATCTGGGTTCCATTAATCTGATCACAAAATTTACTGATTTTCTCCAAAGAGAGTGACTCTTCGTTTTTGGTGCACCAGTTGATTTGTTTGTGTTTTGACTTACAATCTGTACAGTTCCTGGAACATTGCCCTGTAACATAGATGCTCAATTCACTTAGATAGCTTTTAATATTTTCTCCCACCGATCTAAAATCTTCTCTTTTTAGCTTGGATATATCTCTTTGTAGATTCAATTGTGGCTTAAGAATAACCGGTTTGAACATGGTTTCTGCCTGGTCAATTAAATCACCGGAAAAGGATTCTCTTACATTGGAAACAAAGGAATTTACAGATGAATCTTTCAATTGTTCTTCTGTGATTTGGATGGCATAATTATTCTGTGGTGCCAGTAGTTCTGTAATCACAGCTTTCAGGGAAAGAGTTAATGGGAAAAGAATTGTTTGGGAGGAAAGAGTATTGACGATTAGTACTTCTCTTGTATTTGCAAAGGCAAAGGTATAGGATTCCAGGTAGAGCCAATAAGTTTTCATATTGTTAAGTGTTGAATGCAGTGTTATTGAAAGATTAATTCTTTGGTGATTTTTGAATAAAGTTCCGGTTTTTCTTCCATTAGTGAGATTTGTTCCGAAAGGTAATGGGCCATGCTTTTTTCGATAATAAAATCTTTGCAGATGGGTTTGGTTTCAAGGTTTTCGATATTGAAAATACACTGACCACATTTTGAAATATTGTAACATTGTGAGCATTGATTGTTCAGTTTTCGATAATAATTGTTGTACTTATCGGCTATTTGCTCCAGATCCATTTCTACACCTTTATCCGTAATGTTTCCCAAAGTAAAATTATGTCCGATTCGTTCGCAGGGTAGAATTCGTCCATTTACCGTTACAAATATCTTTTTACTGAAAGGGACACAGGTACCGGTGGGAAGTTTTTTTTGTTTCTTGCCAGCTGTAATAAGATCGTTGTAATCGTGAAAGAAATTGTTGCTACGCTCATACAGGAAAATTCCCAGGTTTTTTATTGGAGAAGCTTTTAGAAATCTCTTATTCATTAGGGAATTGGGGTGTTTCGAACTGAGGAGACTTTCATTCTCTTCTTTGTACATTCTATTGAACTCTTCTTGTTTTTCCTTAGCAATTCCGGAGGTGTTGAGTTCTCCGATGATCGGAATTTTGTTGAATTCGTTATGAATAAAACTGGTGAGTTCCTCAACCGAATTTCGATTGTGAAGCACAGAATTAAATTCAATATATTTTTCGAAATATTCGGTGTAAGTATTTTTGACGTGCTGAATGTTTCGGAATAGTTTTGGGAAGGAGTTTTGGTTCTGATGATCAACCCGGTAGCTGTTGTTGTATTCATTGCCATCCAGGCTGATGAGTAAATGAAATTTTTTCTCCACCAGGTAGTCAATCTCTTTGTCCAGGAGTATTCCATTGGTTGTCATGGAGTAAACAAACTTAAGATGCGGTAAGTCCAGGTTTTCAATGTAGCTTACTACCGATTTGATTAACTTGATATTGAGCAGGGGTTCCCCTCCATAAAAACTGATAAAAACGGGTTGATCTATTGAAAGGTTTTGCGGAGAAGTGAGATAGGGGATGAGGTACTGGAACAACTTTTCTACTTCATTCATTTGTAGGAATTTGCTTTCCCTGTCGTCGTGATTGCCATAAAATTCACCATATCCGCAGTATTTGCATTTGAGGTTGCAGGCATCTGTAACCTCAAAGAGTATTTGTTGTATATTGGCCAGTTCATTGGCAATAATTTCCGGTTTCATCGTATCCATTTCCGGTTCCGATGCCTCTAGATCGAGGAGCCCATGTTTCTTCAGGAAATTAATTTTTCGGGAGTAGTAAACTGCTTCGTCTGAATTGGTTTGGTCTGACTTTGGATCCGGATGGGATGGATCTCTTTTTAACAGATCAAGCATTGGCTTAGGAGTGTAAAGGAGACTGTTTTGATTTGAATTGTAGAGGTATCTGTCTTTTAGGATGAAAATATTTTTCTTCATTGGATTGAGAATTAGTTTCTGGAAGCCTGTGGTTAATCTTTCTCAGAGGATTTACAACTTGCTTGATTTCTGTTTTTCTGTCTTAAGGGTTGCAATAAAAAGTACAGGATTATCAGTAGATTTAAGTTGGTTCGTGATTTTCAGCAGTTCTGAATTTCCCTTCTTTTTTGAGTCGTTTGCAATAAATCCGGATTGGGATTTTAGCTGGTAGGCATCAAATACAGTGGCTAACCTATTGTTATCAACTTTAAATTGAGGAATAAATGGCAGCCCACTTACCATATCATCATAGAATCCGACCAGATTGTCTTTTGGTGTTTTCTTCGAATTGTCCTGTGCAATCCGGTGATCAGATTTTGAAAAGGTATGGGAGCTTTTGTTGAAGCTGGCAAAATAGCTGCTGCCTTTATAGGAGCATCGAAACAAAAGGTAGTTTTCTGTTTCAAATATTACCTGGTGATTGAGAATATCCTGGGGCTGCAAGCAGATATATCTTTCGCGGATGGGGAAAGAACGTTCGCAGTGAAATGTTTCCAGGGGAATTTTCTTTTCTCCGGCTACTATTTTTTCAGGAATCAGTTCATTTGGCTCAATTCGGTAGATGGTATCGTTTAATATTTCATGGAAATAGGAAATCCCATTTTGTTGCCATAGATGATTGGCTGCCGGTCCGTAGCAGAATAGAGAGCGGGAGGAGGATAGGGGATATTGGGCGCTTCGCCATTTCTTAACGGTTTCTCCCTTTTGGTTGACGATAATCAGTTTGGTACCTCCTTTTTCGAACCGGGTGATATTCACGGGGGAGAATGCAAAGTAATTGTTGCCTACCAGATCAAAATTGGTATAATCGTTCTCCTCAATCCTATTTTCGCTTATAAAGTTTCCCTTAAAATCGTAGGTGATAATGCAGGAATGTTTGCGAGCCGGCAGGATATGAATTCTCTGTTGCTGTTGATTGATTCGCATTACATTTACCAGTGGATATTCACCAGGACCTTTCCCTGTTTTGCCAATCTTTTGGATGAATTGCCCTTTTCGGTTGAATTGAAATACGCCATTTTGTTGGGCAACGAAAATATAAGCAGGAGTGATTTCCAATTGTCTGATTCGACTCAAGGCACATCCTTTCGTAAACTCCAGAGGAATAACCTCTACATCGGATGCAATCTTGCTCAAGTTATTCTCAATCGTTCCAATTTCTTCAAACAATCGGATGTGGTTGTCTTTTGCTTTTTGAGGAATGTTTGCCTTGTTTTTTGGAGACTGTCTGCAGGAGATTAATCCGGATAGGCAGATCAACCCGATAGAAGTTAAGAGTTTTAGCTTAAGCATAGAGGGATAAAGATTTTGCAAGATTTTTCAACAAAGGGAAAATGAAGTTGAACAGTTGGCAAGTTCAAAATGCCAACTGTTCGAAATCTAATTGAAATTAGTCTGCTGCATACCAGTAACCGCCACTGGAGCAGATTACATCGCCCCCTTTGGAATGTTGGCCACCTGCATAATTGTAATTACCATTGGTATAGGTGCCTGATCCTCCTTTTTCTTTATAATGACAACCACATCCACAGTGAGAACCACCTTGGGTTAAAGACATTTCTTTGTTTTTCAATTCATCTTTTGAAAGATGATTTAATTTCAACTTTTTCATAATTTTAAAAAAATGGTTATTGTGCCTACTCTTATCAAGGCTTTTCGGCAACCGCCTTTTTTCCCGGGGAAATTTCTTATTCTTCTATATCGCTTCGTACTCCCACGCTATCTTGTAGAAACAAGTTGGGATGAAGAGCAAAAGCATTCAGTTTTCTTTCTTTTCGGAATAGTTCCTGGATATCTTTTCTTGGATGTTCTCCTAACATTACCGGCAAGTATTCATCCAGGGGGATTAGATTCTGCAAATAGTTTGTTGATAGAAGCTTTTTTGCTCCTTCAAGAGATACTGCGTAAGCATGACTAGTCCATGAATAGCCGGGTTTTACGATGGTTGGGGTTAGTTTTCCAATATCCGGAAGTAATGGATTTCGTCCCAGGTACAAGAGATCCCATTTTAGGTTCTCCTTTTCGGTTTTGGCCAATTGCATTTCCAGAATCGATTGCCAAAGCGGGTGAATGGGTCTGGCATCGTCTTCCAGAATCAAAACCTGTTTGTACTTCGAATCCACAATTTGTTGCCAGATATAGTAATGACTTAGCCCGCAAGCGATCTCTCCCTTGTTGATATCACGGTTGTAATACCTTTCTACAGCTTTTTGTTTAAGCGATGGAAAAGATGTTTTTGATTTTCTCCAATGCGGATAGGTCGAAACTCCATGATTTTTTATGGCTTCTTCATTTAGAACCTTTCCGTCTATAGCTTCAAAAAAGACAAAGGGAATGGAACAGGTATTTTTCAGATGCTCTTCCATTGCTTTTCTGCGATCGGGTCTACGCTTTAAATTGATGATGATGATTTGGTCAATCATAAATGTTTGCGGTTTCAAAAATTGGTAAATCGATTCCCGTATTTGGCAAGAGATGTGGAGTTTGCTTGTTGATGTTTTCTCCTTCCAGAATTTTCCGGTAGATTTCGATGTATTTTTCTGTCATCTGATGGTAATGGAAATGTTGCATCACATACTTATGGATTGCTTCCCTTGAGAATTGGTTAACTTGATGGTAATGGTTGATTAGCTCTTCGTAGGAGTAGGCCAGGTGGCCCACTTCCGGTTGAACTATTTCGGGAAGTGAACCATAACAGCTACCAAGTACCGGACAGCCAAAGTACATGGCTTCGATCATTGCTATTCCAAAGGGTTCGTTCCATTTGACAGGAAAAAGCAGGCAAGTGGATTGATTGATCAATCTGTTTTTCTGATCGCCGCCTACCATACCATGCCATCGGGCCTTTTTACTTTCCGACAGATGTTTTGAGCCTCCCAAAACATTAAGGGGCATATCCAATGCTTCTGCAATTTGTATCGCTCCCTTTAGATTCTTGTGGTGAGTTTCTGCTGCAGCCAGAAAAAGCAAAGCATCCCGTTTGGCTGAAAAATCAACCGGGCCATAATCTGCCGGATCCAATCCGATGTGCACAAAAGCTTCAGCATTGTATCTTTGGGCGTGATTCCTCGATACAAATACGGTGTTGCGATTGTAATCCTGAAAGGGAGGATAATTGCCATGAAGGGTTACGATATAGGGGATGGTACTTTCTCCCATTACAGGAAAATTGTAGTGGATGATGTCAACATCCCCGGGCAATTGCTCTTCTATATTTTTGTCTTCATCAAGTTGGTAAACCTCTGCAAAAGGGCAGGAGGAGTTGGGGCCAACCAGGTATACTACTTCGTGTCCGAATTCGGTGAGGCCTTTTCCCAACCACCACATAAACCTTTCTACACCTCCGTATTTGGAAACCGGAATAGAAGAATCATCAACAATACATATTTTCATGGCAGTTTGTTTTTATCAGTTGTTTCACAAAATGGAGTACCTCTTTGATATTCGATTGTCCGCTGTTACAAATCAAGTGAGCAGGAAGATCGTAGGATTGGAATATGGTTTCGGGATCTTCGAAATCCATGCAGATCTCGTCCGCCAGTTCTTTGCCGTAAATGGTAGCCAGATCCTTTTGCAATTCCGACATAGGTTTCCCTATGCTTTTTTCTTTCAGGTAATCACGGGTACACAAAAGGTAGAGTGATTCCTGGCCTTCCGGTGTTCCAGAATTCGTTTCTTTAAGAAAAACTTTTCTTTCTTTCGTATAGAGGTCGATGTATCTCCAGGCCTTTTGGGTGTATCCGAGATGATAATTCAACATGGACATAAATATCTCTGTCTCTATTTCCTCCCATTCCTCACTGGTATTGAACAGCAAAAGATCCGAAATCGTAAAGCTTCCCTTAAAATATTGGTAGTAGGTGTTGAGGAAATTACAGAGTGCTTTAAGCTGAGAAGGCGTTGCATTGCTCATGGACGACAGAACCGGAAGTTGATGATGGTAATCTGCAATTAATTGCTGCCATTCTTTTCCCGGGTTTAGGCAGAGGATATCCTGAATGCCGTCGATAAGAGTATCTACAACGAACAGATTGTCGCATTGGAAACTTCTGATCCAGATTTCCCCCAGAGTATTCCTAACTTCCCCGGTAAGCTTATTGTTGTAAGCTTCTGAAGCAATTTCAACCGGCAATTCACTTTTCTCCTCACCATTTTGAAGCAGCCATTGAGGCCATTGAGATGGCTTTCCCAGGATTGTTTTGAAATAATCCGGTTGTCTTGATGTTTCATTTTCATCACTACCTGGGGGGCAGCTGATATCGTGGAGTGAGTTCCAATTCCTGTTGGTATTGTTGAGTAGGCTTAGTACGGTTTCCGGGATATTTCTTCCTGCTTTCAGTTGAAAGGAGTATTGCAGCTTGGCATAATCTACAATTAGTACACCGGTTACCTGCATTGGAAGCCCGGGCAAACAATCTTTTACTACAATATTGTATCCTTTCTTCTCCATTTCCCTGATACGTTCCACAACCGCTGTTTCGTTTTCAAATAACTGATGAGGGAAGCTGGGAAGCGGATGAGGATGGGAATAAATCATTTGGGTAGCATACAGGGTAAGCAAGTTCTCGATGGATGAAACAATCGCTTCCTCTCTATTATTTGCCAAAGCCATCCCCCTGTTTTGTTGGACGAAATCCACCAGCTTTTGAGGGAATTCAACTATTTGTTCCGTATGCAGGTTTTGCCATTTTGTACAAACTACCTGATGGTTGGCATCAGCAACTGCTTCAGCATCTTTAGCCTTGAACCAGCCAATTTCTCTTATTTGTTGATTGGCATCTTCCACCCTTAGGTCTTTTCCATTCAGTAGTTCCGAAGCTTTTGGAAGTAGCCCCGATTCTTCCAGTTGGTTTCTGATTTCATCACCCATTGATGAGGCATACCCTTGGGTTGCGAAGTTTAGGTTGGGAATCAGATTGCCTTTGAGCAGGGAGAATAGAACCTCATGATAGATTTGGCTCTTTTTTTGGGGCAGGTTTACCTTCTGAATGGTTTGCTGGTGGAGGGGATCAAAGATCGAATAGCCTTCCTGATCGAGGCGAATCTCTTTTCCGGTTGATTCCAGGAGGCTGTTCACATTTTGAACCACAAGCTCCTCCAAATCAGTACTGTTTTTCTTTGGTGCAGCAGAAGTTTCCGATTTTCCGGAACAAAGTGCTTTAAACAGATCGTAGTGTTGAACCGCATCAAGATGCCACTCAATAGGAAGTTGCATTTCCTGCTTCCAGTAGGAGTTGCCAAAGTGATCACCTGCTGTGAAACTTCTGTAGTATTTGGTTTCATTGGAGCAATCCTGAATGCTAATGCCCTCCCATTTCTCCTGTACAGCCGTATCCAGTAAATCGTAGGTCAGTTGTCTGCTGTAAACAGGAGATACATAGCCCCTCCTGTACTGGTAGAGACGATCGTTTAGGAAATGGGTATGCTTCTCCTTGATGTGCAGCTCTGCGCAATTGATATGATCAATCCCCGTTTCGATAATCATCTTGCGTTTTTCCATGAACTTTTCGAAATATTCCGGAAACATTGGACCTTCCACACCTACATATTGGAAATATTTACGTGCAATTGCCATTGTTTTGATTACCTGATCGGAACATTTGGTGGCAGCCAAATCGAATCGCAATTCGTTGAGGCCCGAATCGGCCAATTGCTTGAACTGATCCTCGTGACACAGGGTACCATTGGTATACATGTGTTGGTAAATTCCCTTTTGGGCCAAAGTTTGAATAACCGAAGGATGCTTGTCGAAATCCATAAAAGGTTCGTAAAAAACCCAGGCAACTCCCTGTATCTTTTGCCCCTGTTTCTCGATTACCATGGCCAGGTCTTCTTTGGTTAGCGAATTGTTGCCCAGCAGGTAATGCTCCGAGGGAATTTTGGGAAGTTTTTCTTCCCCATAGTAGTAGCAGTATTTACAGTTTAAGTTGCATTCCGAAACCGAACGGATGGCATGAAAGCCGGTTCCGTCAAGACAATTGCGGCATCCGGGGGTTAAATTGCCTCCCCAATAGGCTTTGTGATGGTTTGCCGATTGAATCAAGCCTGGAATCTTAGCCTGCCGTTCCCGTACTTTCCGAATGACTTCCTCCTCTACTTTCTGCTCAATCGAGGTGAGCAGGTATTGTTCCTGTGGATTCAGCTTTTCCTTTTGATTTCGTTTGGTTTGTATTTGTTGAAGCTGATGAAGCAGCTTCCCATAGCTGTAATCTTGAATTTCCATGTAGTTTTACTAGGGTTAATATAATGGGGTCAGTTTTTTCGAATAGTAAGTAGGCTGCCGCGTCCATAAAACACAAGCTTGTTCGGATTCGATAATCAATATTGAATCGCAACAGGATTTTTAAGGCAGGTTGTTACTTTGAATTTATAAGAGAAATGTGACAGTATATTTTCCGGGATGGAAAAATGAAGTTGAGTGCTAATATAGCCAGCACTCAAAAAGCCCTTTGTAGTCTTTTTTCTGGTTGAATATGATATGGGAAAGAAAAACCATTTTATGTAAGGCTAGGTGTTAAATATATTGTCAGTTTAAACATACATAAAAAAGAATATATGTAAGTTGTGACGGAGTCCAGAATGTATAAGCGGTACCGAAAACACCATGAACGGTTATTGAAACAAAATAAAAGGCAAACAAAACGTTAACAGGGGGATTGGAGTTTGTTTGTTAGTGAGAATATGGGGTTGATTCTCTTGTTTTTATACAGATGAATAAGTTTTTTATCTACTATTTACCATTTGTTTTAATCGTACAGACTGATTTTGTGTCTTAGATGTCTTGTGTCGGTATTATGTGAAGAGGGACAAAGGTGTTGTAACCCTTTTTTATTGTATGCAACCTACTTCAGTCTGTAGGGAGAATATCTCAATCTGTATTTAACGTAAATTAATAGGTTGTAAGACGTAAAAAAATAGGTCTCCTAACCTGAATTATTAGGTTGAGAGACCTGAAATTTTAGGTTCTTTTCCTGATTTTTTTGGTTATCGACCTCTTATTCTAGGTTATCCAACCTAAAATTTCATGTTTTTGTTTCGAAATTTTGGGTGCTCAACCTAAAAATAGGGCTTAAATTTTTGATTCAATGGCTGAAAGGACCAGGGAATTGCCATTTTTTGTCATGCAATTGGCTTCGGGAACTAATTGATGAGGTAATTTTTTCAATGGATTGGCTGAAATTGAATATTTGTCTCTCAAAAGATAGGAAAAAGAATCATTCTATTCACTTATGAGTAGAAAATATAGTCTTGGCAACTGGATTTAGTCTTGGGGCAAATGTATTTCATGCTCTTAGACTACTCCTTAGTCTCTTTCCCGTTCTTCCTATGAGGGAAATATTGCTTCAGTTGCTCGTAGAGTGGGATGGCACCATTCTGATATTCACTGGCAAAGTAACGTATGGAACGATAGAAGGCTAAGGCATCCTGAAAATTGTCATAATCCAATAGGATTTTGGTATCCGTTAGTTTTCGTTTGATTATATCTAGTTGTAAGAGTATCTCTTCTATTTGTTTCCGTGCCTGGTAATCTTTGTTGAATTCTTTGGAGTCAACAAAAGGAGGTACCCGTTCCGGATATTGTTCCATCAATGATTTTATTTTTTCTATTAGAAGTTTGTTGTTTTGGGTGATGGAGCCAAAGTTCCTTCTATCTTCATTGGAAAGGTTGGGAGTATTCTTACTGGCGAACTGATCCAGTCCCTCAATGTGATTCTTGCAGGTTTCAAGCTCTTCTGTGGAGAAGGTCACTTGAATAAGGTTGTTTTTCTTCATTGAAGCCTCAAATTTTTGTTGCAATTAATATATCATTCAAGTTAATAAAAATTATAGAAAGCATTAAAAATAAATTGCTTGGCTTTTTGTTTTCTGTCTTAAAAGACAATTGCTTACAAAGAATACTTAATAGGATTGCTTCTTTACCCGATCTTCTATTTTAAGGCCGATGGCGATCTCAAATCGAAGGATTTTGGTTGAAATAACCGGATCCAATATCTCATCGTTTCCATCTTTACTTATCCTTAGCCACTCTGGTATATTTAATAAGTGTTGGTGCAGTTACTGCCCCATCAAAATGTTGAACAAGCTGAAATTGTTTGTCGAAAATAAATATGCAGGGCAATGATTTCGATCCGAATGCTTCCTCAAAATCATTGTCCTGGTATCTCAGAACTGTAATATTTGATTTATTTGTTAACTTGTTTTTCGTCATGAAGGCTGTGATGTTGGGTGCTTCATCCTTGGAGACAAACAGTAGCTGGTAGTTCCTGTATTCCTCAAAATAGTGGGAGATAATTCTGGCTTCCTTATGGCAGTAATGGCAAAAATTACCGAAGTGAATTACCAGTAGGGGCTTTCCTGTTTGTAAATCGGCTTGCGTAAAGGAATTCCCATTCAAATCCTGAAAACTAAAGTTTGGTAGTTCTGTGAGTTCGGCTCTTGTTTTCTCCATCAAGGCTTGCTCTTTTCTACTTCGAGTAGCTGTTATATTGATTATGACCAGACCAATCAGGATAGCTCCCATGCTTAGCAGTGCAATTTTTCTATTCATAGCTGTATGGTTTTCTTACTGTTTTATAAAATTAAGTAGATGTAGTAGGGGGATATGATTTGGTAAGTAATAAAAAAAACGAGGAAGGGAATAAGCATTCTTTTTAGGAGTGCTGTGTATTTGAACTCACTGATGCCTTTTAGGAGGAGTGGAATTAGTAGTAAAAAAAGGATGGATTGAAGATTGATATCCGAGAATAGAAAGTTGTACAAATGGTATTCTTTGGGGGATTCCAGGAAAGATTGAACAGATGGATTGAGGTAGCGGTTTATTTGCTGTATATCTTCCATCTGATAATCGGTTTGAATCAGTTTGAACCAGATGCAATTGAACAGGGTACTTAAGGGGAAAATGATGTAGGCAAACAGTGTGGCCTTGAATAGTTTTCCAAAAGGAATGGCCGAGTATTCGTGGGTGAAATGAAAACCAAGGAATATCAAAAACGAAAGTCCCAGGCAAATAATGGTACAGAGGATGGATGAATAGACAATATCGACATAAAAATAGTCCCAGCTATAGGTTTCTGTTGGTGTCTCCTCCAATTCTATCTCAGCCAAATCATTTTTAAAATCCGCCAGGTATTCATCGTATTCATTGTAGATCTCGGCTTCCTGTTTTGCTTGTATCTTTTCTTGATATTTCCGGCTTATTTGGTCGGTAGTTACATATTGGTAGTAGGTAAAGTCGCAAAGGAAGGTTATTGCAAAAAGAGAGAGGAATATATATATCGTTTTGGTTCGTAAAATAGATTTTAGAATATGCTTCATAAGTATTGGGTTATTTCTTTAGTAGTTCGAGTTCTAAGTTCTCTTTGAGATTTTGCTGCTCTAGGGTTGGCAACATGGTGGAGTACTTTTCCCAAAACGATTTGTTAAAGGAAAGCTTTTCGTACTGGTTGCCTTTCCAATTCAATTTACCAAGTTGGTTTTGAACTGTTTCCCGATCTGTAATAATATCAGTATTGACCAGTTCCTGAATAAGCAGTTGTCTTCCATTTCCTGTTTTCATTCGAAGAGAGGAATTGTAGTCACCTCGTTTGGAGTATAGATAGTTGAGGTAATATTTATTATTGTATTCCTTAAAACTGACTTTGAATTGATAGTGATAATAGAATTTCCCTTTGAATCCACCGTGGCGTTTGCCTCTGAATCTATATCCTTTGTATTTTGGGTTGTTAATGTAGCCATAGTCAAGATCGAAAAGGGCATAGTCTTTAAGCTTTATGTAGGCAATTCCAATCGGGATAAATTTATCTCTTTGGCCTTCCAACCCCGGATAATTTTTGTTGGGGAGAATTTTTATTTTATAAACCGGCTCCCCATTGTATTGGATGATGGTATCCAATTTAAACTTGTGTCTTTTCAGAAAGGTTTTGCTAATCAACGGACCACCATTCACAAACCAGGGATTGATTTTTTTTGAGCTTTTTCTTCTTTCTTTTTGTGCACTGCGAATCATGTTTGTGCTAGTAAAAAATTTCGAAAAAGAGGCTTTGTTGTTATCAAAAGCATTGATTAGGTGTTGTTGAACGATAGGATCGTTGTAAGAGGAAGCATTTATTAAAATAGAATCCTTCACGATGTTTTTTCTTTTTTGAATTAGACGATAAACCCCTAATAATACCTCATAATCAAAAATTCTATTGTCTAAACTCGATTGCAATTGGTCAATGTTGAATTTACAATCTTTAATCTTGTAATTGATCCCCGGATCGTAAATACTAACGGCTGCTTCAATCAATCTGTTCATAGAAGAATCGTCCCGGTGGGTTTGTCGGAAATAGTATTTTCCGATATGGGGAGAAGCATCCAGTAAGTATGGGAGCTGTTCAATCGCTTTGGCGAAGATCTGTCGGGGATCTTTAACAATCTTCTGCTTGTTTACAACTACCTCGTGCAATTGATAGGCATGGCTGGGTAGTATCAAATTAATGGTTTGCGAAGCTTTTTGCACTTTCCAAAGCGAATCTACGGAGAATGTTTCTGTTTTGTAGCCGATACACGATATGGAAAGGTATTGTCCTTTTTTCTTATCGGCCAGTGCCAATTCAAAATCCCCATTGGGATTGGATATGGTACCCCGGCTACTTCCTTTTAGCACAAGACTGGCATAGGGTATGGCTTCCCTGTCCGAATTGGAAATGTGGCCTTTTAGTTTGTTCTGACTGTATCCGAAGTAGGGGAAAACCAAAAAGCAAATCAATAATGGTAGAATGTATTTTTGCATGCGGAATAATTTTCTAGTTGTTCACCTGGTTAATTCTGATACTGTCTGCCGATTTGCTGAATTGCTGTTTTAGATCAATTTCCTTTTCCAGATCTTCCCGAAGTTTCGCTTCATCTTCAGTTTCGAGCAGTATGGTGTAGTTTTCCCAAAACTGAGGGTGATAGTCCGTTGGGATATACAGTTTGTTGTTCCACTCTTCAGGAAGCATTTCCCGAATCCTGTTGGGCTCTTCGATAATTTCGGTGAATAGCAATTCTTTGACTATGTGAGGGGGTGGGGTCTGTTTGAATTTTTCATAGGAATCTATGGAAGTAAAACCGGTTAAATCGTGATGGAAATATTTGTAGTAGCTGGGGTAAAGTTTGCCCTTGTGTTTCCTGTATTTGAGAGTGAAGTTGGATTTAAAATGGTTGGCAAAGAAAGCTTTCTGCTCCATTTTAGGATTGGGGAACCAACCGTATCGAAGTTCGTACAGAGCGAAATCTTTTGCCGAAATAAGCATATAGCCCAGATGAATCAGACTGCTGCTTTTTAGATCCTTTGGATTCGGAAGCATTTTTATTTTGTAAATAGCTTCTCCCTCCCAATCAAGAATGGTATCGAGCTTGAAGTGATGAAAATTGCTTCTGTAGAGTTTTTGCAGGCTGTACCACATATCTCCCAATTTGGGCTGATAGGCGGTTTCAAGTCGCCTGAGCTTACTGATCGGATTTCTTTTTTCATCCGTTTCCTGAATTAGTTTGAGTAGCTCTTCCTGGCTGGGGTTGTAGGTTTCTGCCTTCCTTTTGGCTTTTTTGTAAGCCATCTGATCCCAATTCTTAAAAAAACCGAGTGTTTTTGCATCAATTTCCCGGTTGTCGTAGGTGTTTCTTTTCTCCAGGATATGAACCTTAAATTTGGGTTGTTCTGGTGTGGCATAGGTGAACAAAGCCGCTTCGATTAGTTTTACATACTTTTTGTCCAACAGATGACTTTGACGTAAGAAGCCTTTATTTATAAAAGCATGATCGGGCCGAAAGCCGGGTGCTGCTTTCATGCAAGCTCTTAGAATTTTCCTTGGATCCTTCATTAGCTTGCCCCCATTCACTTTCACCTCCGATAAATTGTAGGCAATAGCTTTTAGCTTTATGGTTTTCATCTTAACAATCTCCTGGGGTTGTAGAAAAAGCGATTGGTATCCCAGGCAGCTGATATTTATTCTTGTGTTGGCTTGTGGATGACCGATATACAATTGGAAGTATCCTTCCTGGTTGCTCATCGTTCCTTTTGCCTGATTGGCCAGCGTAACATTCGCAAAAGGAATGGGCTGATTGGTTTCACTATTTAGTAGGCGACCTTTGATTTCTCTTGTTTCCTGGGCAATTCCATAAAGGTTGCAAAATAGGAATACAATAAGGAGTAGTTTCTTGTTCATATTGATAAGGTATTTTAGGTACTTGTTTGAATTGCCTGAGTAATATTTGAGTATTGTCTCAAAGCTTTTATCCATAGAATCTAAGGATAAAGGATGTTGCAATTATTACTTTTCCGAATTGCAAATTTGCTATCGGTTTTTATTTACCATGAAATAAATATACTGTTAATTAAAAGACAAGAAATTTCGACGAATGGACTCATTTCATCGGTGGATGAAATCCGGGGTGTTATGTTTCGTTGATATCTGGCCTTTAGAATTGGTTTGGAATGCATTCAAGGGAGATGAGGTTGATTTCTTTTTAAGAAATCTTTTAAGTCCTATTCCAGGAGGGAAGGAGAGAGCAATCAGGGGATTCATTTTTGCAATATAAAGAGGGTGTCCAAAAATGGAAGCATACAATCCTTATCGTCCTCCTGAAATAAATTAAGAATGACAGGTACGTTTATTTTTGGACACCCTTTGGGGGCTTGAGATATGTTTCTCTTTACTTCTAATTCTTTATGTGGCAAAGATTGGGCTTGTTTATTGCTATTTCATAATCAGAAGGCGAAGGACACAACCATTGGTATACACAATTGTTGCATGGTTCCATGTTTCGGATTTTAAACCATGAGGATTCTGTTTGCATTACTTGTATTAGAACTTCCTTTAAGGAGTTTCCCAATTCTCCAACTGGTTTGGAATGTATACCGGTATAAATTTTTCTATTGGGACGAAGAATTAATTTTCCAAAGTTGTTGGTGTTGATGGCTTGGTGGGCAAATATTTCTCGTTTATTTAATGCTGGCGATTTTAAATCATCCTCTGTCAGGTATATGTTTTCCTCAAAAAAGGAAATGTTGTTTCCATTGTAAGTGGGAGATAATTCATAATCTTCTATCCTGTTTGTATTTATGAATAGTACAGCTTGCTCGTATTCTTGTTCTGACTGAATCACGAAATTCCAAATTGTTCTTATTTGAGCTTTTTCTACCTGTTTGTGAATCTTCTCGAGTAAATTGTACTCGATAGGTGATTTGACTAAGATTTTTAGCTGAAGATCATTTGGGAAGGCATTAAAAATTAGACTGTTCAGATTTTCTAACTCATGGTAATGAAGATGAATCGTTTTTTCTCTTTTAATTGATTCTAATTGTTTGATAAGATGGCCCAACACTGTTGGAGAAATTGAACTTTCAATTATAATGTTGTAGTCAATATAGAATTTTTCAGGGACGGATTGTAAAAGCTCATTTACTGCCGGTATGTAATCGGAGCCTTTTTCAACAATCGTGGAAGAGTTTAAATAAATATCAACCTGATTTAAGTAACTTACAACATTCTCTCCAATAGAGCGTGAATCATTCAGTTTTAGTTTTTTTCTGTCGCATTGCAAATTCAGGATGGGGGGCAGTTGAATTGGCTTTTTCACGGAAGCTAAAGCTTCGGTTAGATTTCCAGATTGGCTCTCAATTATTGTATCGACGAATTGTAAAGTAGTTGGATCCGCAAGTTCTTTTTCCGTTATTTCGATGCAGTACAAGTTCGAAAGGTCTTTGAATTGTTCTGTTAATTGATCTAATTGCTTTGTTCTGGAGAACTTATGCGATAGACCTTCTGCCGAATTGTAGATTAAAATGCTTGTTTCATCTGACCAGAGAAATGTTTCAGGGTTTAAATAGAGCCAATAATTCTTCATCTATTCTGTCGTTAATTTACTGTTACTTCCGTCATAATTTGAGTATACAATTCTGGATTGTTCCTCAAGTAGTCCGTCAAAGCGTTTTTGTATCTGTTGAATTGTTCTTTGTTCATAAAGTGCTTGCAGTAGAGTTTTTGATTTTTTGTTTCCATTGAGAAAATACATTGGGTGCAAGTCTTTAGCCGATAGCATTTGGAGCACTGGGATTTCAATGATTCATAGTAGCCATTGTACTTGTTTGCGATATCTTCAAAGTCAAGTTCAATTCCGTTTTCTGATATTTTTCCTGCTGCAAATTGATGACCTATTCGTTCACATACTAATATTTTACCGTTAACCGTGACAAATAATTTTTTACCAAAGGGGAGACAGGTACCTGTAGGTATTTTTTTCGTTTTACCTGAAGTTGCCAATAAATCGTTATAGCTAAAGAAAACATTTTCGCTATGCTGGTGTAAAAAGATATTAAGTTCTGTTGTTTTTGGGTTTTCGAAAATTAATTCTTTTGGCAGTTCGTATTCTTTTTTTGAACCTGATATGCTGTGGTATTTGTTATTATACATTCGATCAAATTCTTCATGTTTATCATGCCGAATCCCTGTTTTATTCAATTCTGTTATTCGTGGTGTTTTGTTAAATTCTCGTTTGAAGAAAGTAACTAGTTCAGGAACATTGTTTTTATTGTGAAGAACAGAGTTGAAGTAAACATTATGCACAAAGAAATCTGGATGCATTCTCTCTAATAACTTGGCATTTGTGTATATTTTATCAAAGGAATTGACTCCATTGTGGTTTACCCGGTAAGCATTGTTGCTTTTGTTTCCATCAAGGCTGATTAGTATGTTGAATTTTTGTTCTACTAAAAAATCCATGTATTTGTCAAGTAATATTCCATTGGTAGTAATGGAATATTTAAACCGGATGTTCTTCGAGTGTAGAGATTCTATATAGTGGACAATCAGTTTGATGAACTCCATATTCAGAAGGGGTTCTCCTCCGTAAAAACTGATGTATACAACTTTTTGATGGGAGTAGTTGCTATTTGAATTCCATAATCTGACCAGGTAGTTGATCAAATTGATTGCATATTGGTGATTTAATTGATGATTGGTTCTTGTGTCGTAATCATTGTAGAATTCACCGTAACCACAATATTTGCAATTGAGATTGCAGGCATCAGTAATTTCAAATGTCAATTGATCGAGGTTGCATAACTGCTCGTGAATATCTGCTGCTGTTAATTCATCGAAATTTTGTCTGGTCATTAAATCTATGCTGTTAATAAGGAAAGAACTGCTGGTACTCTACAGTTCCTTCCATTTATTATTTTGTTAGATGCTAGGGAAGCATTTCTGCCGAATTTGCCATTGAATTGTTGGCAGATGAATAAAAATCGATATCGGGATCGTAGCATGCACAAAGACATTTTGTGAGATGAGGGAATCCTCCTTTCGATTGATTCATTTGTTTTTTCTCAAGTTTGTTTTTTGAGAGTTGATTTAGTTTCAGATTTTTCATCTTGTTAAAACTTAAGATTAATACTAGATAAAACTTTAATTCTGCCCTATCCTCAAAAGGAGGGGGCTTGAGTTGGTATGCGCATATTCGATGTCACTTGAAATACTCAGGATATCGGTACAAACTCAGTTTTCCAATGTACTAAATCTCACTGCCATAAGTAGGCGGTGAGATTATTTATAATCAATCTATTATGTAAGATTGTGTTGTTCTTGAATAGGTAATTGGAGAACCAGAATCTCGTAGTGCTTTTATTAATCGGAGGAGGGTGCGTTCGGATACTTCCAGTCGCTGGGCCAATTCTTTTGGGGTGCCGGTGCATCTTCTTTGGGCCAAATCTTTTATTCGGTCCGTTTTCTGAAGGAAATGTGAAAAATCCATACTCTTTTTATTGGGTTAATAGCTCGATTTAGACGGACGTTTGTTTATTGGTTAATTCTCTAACTATTAAAAATGTAACCCAGAGATAGTGTTAAATAATGTTAAATCAGTAGGTGGAGTTATGTTGTGTAGGCGTGGAGTCTCATTCATATTCCGGTGGCATAATTGGATTGTTATTCCTTCCTAAGTCTTTTGTGCCGATTCTTTCGTGAACTTTCCCTATCCCTTCTCCTTACCAGGTTTGTATTAACTCCGTTTAAATACGGACTTGATACGGAGTTAATCCAAAGAAGACAAAGGGATAGGTCGCTCGTTGTTTGTTTGGAATCGATGCGGCCGCCCCAATACATTTGTTTTCCGTAAAAGGGAAAATCAGAAAATTGTTTTCTGATGAAATTGTTTACAACTATTGGAATTTCAAGCCAGGAGAGCTCAATTGTTGGGGAAAATTGTATCCTTTCCGGTCCTGCTGCGTTTCATGGATTAAGGACTAGCAAGTATTTTATTTAGGTCTTTGAAACCAGATATATAAATACTTTGTTATATTTGTGCTGGAAAAAAGTCAGATAGGTGCTTGAGAATACCTTGCTTCCACTTATTTGATTATTTTTGCACCGTTAATATTTGCATGTTATGGCTAAAGAAGAACAAGATAAGATATTGGATGAGGTTACGCAGGGCGATTACAAATATGGCTTTGTCACCGATGTCGAAACGGAAACGATTGGGAAGGGGCTGAATGAGGATGTTGTTCGTTTGATATCGGCCAAGAAAAAAGAGCCCAAATTTATGCTCGATTTTCGTTTGAAAGCCTTTCGTCACTGGAAAACCATGAAGATGCCTCAATGGGCTCATCTGGATATTCCTGAGATTGACTACCAGGATATTATTTACTATGCTGCACCAAAGCAGAAAGCAGAATTGGAGAGCATGGACGATGTGGATCCGGAATTGCGGGAGACTTTCGAAAAGCTCGGAATTCCTTTGGATGAGCAGAAGCAGTTGTCGGGAGTTGCCGTGGATGCGGTGATGGACTCTACTTCTGTTAAGACTACTTTCAAGGAAACACTGGCCGAAAAGGGAATTATTTTCTGTTCCTTTAGTGAGGCAGTGCAGGATCATCCCGATTTGATTCAGGAGTACATGGGATCCGTAGTATCCTACAGGGATAACTTCTTTGCCGCCTTGAATTCTGCTGTATTTAGTGATGGTTCTTTTGTGTACATTCCAAAAGGAGTTCGTTGTCCTATGGAGCTATCAACTTATTTCCGAATCAATGCTGCCAATACCGGCCAGTTTGAACGGACCCTGATTGTTGCAGAGGACGAGAGCTACGTGAGCTACCTGGAAGGTTGTACGGCACCAATGCGTGATGAGAACCAACTGCATGCCGCTATCGTTGAGATTGTGGTGAAAGAGAAAGCAGAAGTTAAATATTCTACTGTTCAGAACTGGTATCCAGGAGACAAGAACGGTAAGGGTGGTATCTACAACTTTGTAACCAAGCGCGGAATTTGTGAGGGAGAAGGGGCCAAGTTGATGTGGGCCCAGGTGGAAACCGGATCAGCAGTTACCTGGAAGTATCCTTCTACCATTCTGAAGGGAGACAATTCTTCCAGTGAATTCTATTCTGTAGCCGTTACCAATAATTATCAGCAGGCCGATACCGGTACCAAGATGATTCATATTGGGAAAAACACCAAAAGTACGATTGTATCCAAAGGGATATCGGCCGGAAAGAGCAACAACAGTTACCGTGGATTGGTGAAGGTTGCCAAGAGTTGTGAGGGAGCTCGTAACTTCTCACAGTGCGATTCTTTGTTGCTGGGCGATAAGTGTGGAGCACATACTTTCCCCTATTTGGAAATTCACAATAAGTCTGCAAAAGTAGAGCACGAAGCAACGACCTCTAAAATTGGGGAGGATCAGATTTTCTACTGTAACCAGAGAGGAATTTCTACCGAAGATGCTATTGGTTTGATTGTGAATGGTTATGCCAAAGAGGTAATCAACAAGATGCCGATGGAGTTTGCTGTGGAAGCTCAAAAGCTATTGCAAATCAGTTTGGAAGGCTCTGTAGGATAAAAAGTCTTTGACTCTCGTATAAGGAGTTGTAGTAAGATGGCTGAACCGATTGTTGCGGACAGTCAATTTTGTAACAGAATGTAAATTGCCAAAGGGATCCTGAGAACTATCGGGACCAATGGCCAAAAGCCAAAATATAAAATGTTAAGCATTAAGAATTTACATGCATCCATTGAAGGAAAAGAGATCCTGAAAGGAATTAATCTGGAAGTGAAACCCGGAGAAGTTCATGCGATTATGGGCCCTAACGGTGCCGGTAAGAGTACTTTGGCTTCGGTCTTGGCAGGGAGAGACCTGTTTAATGTGACCGAAGGAGAGGTTGTTTTCAACGGAAAAGATCTATTGGACTTAGAGCCTGAGGATCGTTCCAGAGAAGGAATTTTTCTTGGTTTTCAATACCCAATCGAGATTCCCGGAGTTAGTACCGTGAATTTCATGAAAACTGCTGTTAACGAACATCGCAAGTACAAAGGATTGGAGCCATTGACTGCTTCCGACTTCCTGAAAATGATGCGTGAAAAGAAAGCTTTGGTGGAGATTGACTCCAAGCTGACCAACCGTTCGGTAAACGAAGGTTTTTCCGGTGGAGAGAAGAAGAAGAATGAGATTTTCCAGATGGCTATGCTGGAGCCTAAATTGGCGGTTTTGGATGAAACCGATTCCGGTTTGGATATCGATGCTCTTCGAATTGTTGCCAACGGGGTGAATAAACTAAAAACCCGTGACAATGCAACGATAGTGATTACCCACTATCAGCGTTTGTTGGATTATATCGTGCCTGATGTTGTTCATGTTTTGTTCGATGGTAAGATCGTTAAGACTGCAGGGAAAGAGCTTGCTCTTGAGTTGGAGGAGAAAGGATACGATTGGATTAAGGCAGAGAATGGCAAGTAGAACCATTGATTTGCTTTTTCCCTACCGGAAAAGCAGGAATTTGGTTTTAGAGTTTAACCTTTGAAAATTAAGAAATGGCCGATATAAATACCATCAATAAGGATCTGAATGATTTGTTTGAGCAGGGGAAAGAGCTCCTGCTGGAAGGATCTTCTGATTTGATGAATCAAAAACGTCGCGAGGCTTTCGAACAATTTAGCAAGCTGGGCGTGCCCACTCGTGCCGATGAAAAATACAAATACACCAATTTGGTGCCGGCTTTCGATCATCCTTACAGTGTGAATCTGCGATACAAGGCTGTGGATGTGGATTTGAACGAAATCTTTACTTGTGATGTGCCTGAACTGGACAGCAACATGGTGTTGTTGACCAACGGATGGTACTATTCTAAAAATCGCGAATTGTCTGAAATCCCCAAAGAAGTAATTATTTGTGGAATTCAGGAGGCAGCCGAAAAGTATTCGGAAATCTTTGACAAACATTACGGTCAGTATGCCAAACCTGAGGCCGATGGGTTGGTGGCTTTGAATACCGCTCTGGCCAAGGATGGAATCTTTATCTATATTCCTAAGGGAGTAGTGGTTGAGAAGCCAATTCAGGTGGTCAACCTGTTGCGTTCCAATCGTGATTTGATGGCAACCCAGAGAAATTTGATTGTTGTAGAGGAGAATGCTCAGGCTAAGGTGATTGTTTGTGATCATACCTTAACCCATCATAAATACCTGACCAATTCGGTGACAGAGGTGAATGTGGCGCAGAATGCTGTATTCGATTTGTATACCCTGCAGAATCAGCACCTGAATTCGGTGATTCTGAATTCTACTTTTATTCGTCAGGATGCCAATTCCAACGTACAGAGCAACACCATTTCTCTTTACGGTGGTTTGATTCGTAACAATCAGCATGTATTGCTGGATGCCGAAGGATGTGAAAACAATACTTACGGAATGTATCTGCTGGATCGTCAGCAGCATGTGGACAACTTCACTTATGTGGATCATGCCAAGCCCAACTGTTTGAGTAATGAGCATTTTAAGGGAGTAATGGACGATGAGGCGACCGGTGCTTTCTGTGGTAAAATTCATGTTCATCGTGATGCTCAGAAAACCCAGGCTTACCAGTCCAACAACAACTTGTTGCTTTCGGATGATGCCCAGATCAACACCAAACCTCAGTTGGTAATTGATGCCGACGATGTGAAGTGTAGTCACGGTGCTACTATCGGACAGATGGACGAGGATGCAATGTTCTACCTGAGAGCTCGTGGTATCCATGAGAAGGAAGCTCGTCAGATGCTGATGTTTGCTTTTGCTCATGAGATTATTGACAAGATTCGTGTGGAGCCCTTAAAGGAGCGCATCGACGAATTGGTAGACAAGCGTTTGAGAGGAGAGCTATCGAAATGTAATAGCTGTGCCATTGCTTGTAACCGGTAAAGTCTTGCCTGTTCTAAGAGTTTTTCCGTGAAATTCCTCTACTTTTAGGGGATTGAAACTTGAAACCGAAGAGGTAAATAGATATGACAACAATGACTTTGGATATAACAAAAATACGCGAGGACTTCCCCATACTCCAGGAAATGGTGCATGGGAAGCCCCTTGTTTATTTTGATAATGCTGCCACAACCCAAAAACCACAGGTGGTAATTGATAAGTTGGTGGAGTACTACTCAAAATACAATTCCAATATTCACCGAGGTGTTCACTATCTAAGTGGAAAATCGACCGATGCAACCGAGGGTGCTCGCGACATTGTGCAACGCTTTATCAATGCCAAGCACCGTCATGAGGTTGTGTTTACCGGTGGGACTACGGAGAGTGTGAATTTGATGGCCCACTCGTTTGGTGAGCGTTACATCGGAGAAGGTGATGAGGTGATTGTTTCAGAGATGGAACATCATTCCAATATTGTACCCTGGCAGATGCTTTGCGAACGCAAAAATGCCGTACTTCGGGTTTTGCCTTTCAATGATGAGGGGGAGTTGCTGGTGAATGAGTTGAATGATCTGATTTCGGATCGGACCAAAATCGTTGCAGTAAACCACATCTCCAATTCATTGGGTACAATAAATCCCATAAAGGAGATTATCGACATTGCTCATGCCCGGAATGTACCTGTGTTGATTGATGCCGCTCAGTCGGTTCAGCACAAGAAAATAGATGTGCAGGAGCTGGATTGCGATTTCCTTGTATTTTCAGGTCACAAACTATACGGTCCAACCGGAATCGGAGTCCTGTATGGTAAGGAGAAGTACCTGGAAGAGATGCCACCCTGGCAAGGGGGAGGGGAGATGATTCAGGAGGTAACTTTTGAGAAGACCACCTATAACGAATTGCCTTTTAAATTTGAGGCGGGAACTCCTAATTATATTGATTCGATAGCTTTGGGTACTGCTATTGAATATGTTGAATCCATCGGTTTGGAGGAGATTGATGCTTACGAGCAGGAGTTGTTGGCTTATGCCACCGATAAATTGTCTTCAATCGAAGGATTGAGAATAATTGGAAATGCAGCGAACAAGACTTCAGTGATTTCGTTCCTTGTGGAGGGGATCCATCATTACGATATGGGAATGTTGCTCGATCAGATGGGAATTGCTGTTCGTACCGGAACTCATTGTACCGAAACAGTAATGCAGCATTACGGTATTGATGGTACCGTAAGAGCTTCCTTTGCATTTTATAATACCATGGAAGAGATTGATGCCTTGTACAAGGGAATTCTTAAAGTATGTAAAATGTTTGGTCTTTAGGCAAACCTTTTGCTTCCTTTGTGGTAAAAAGTATCAGAAACCAAAAGAGGGGAGGATTCCCCGAGAAAAGAGATAGTGAATATGACAATTAACGAGATTCAGGATCAGATTATTGAAGAATTTGCCGACTTTGAGGATTGGATGGACAAGTATGCCTATCTGATTGAGTTGGGTACTGATCTTGCCGGACTGGACGAAAAGTATCAAACTGATGCCAATATTATCAAAGGTTGCCAGTCTAAGGTGTGGTTTCATGCCTTTATGGAGGAAGGAAAAGTGAAATTCGAAGCTGATAGTGATGCTATAATTGTGAAGGGAATTGCAGCTTTGTTGATTCGTGTGTTTTCAGGTCAAAAGCCGGAAGATATTATGCATGCTGACCTTCATTTTATTGATGAAATTGGCTTGAAGCAGCATTTGTCGCCAACCCGTTCCAACGGATTGGTGTCTATGGTGAAGCAGATCAAGATGTATGGTATTGCCTTTAGTCAAGTTAACAACTAATAAACCCCATAGATATGAGTAACAAGGTACTTGAAGGAACTATTATTGAGGTTTTGAAAACCATCTATGATCCTGAGATTCCCGTGAATATTTGGGAGTTGGGATTAATCTATGAGATTGATTTGTATGAGGAGGATGAGGTGAAAATTTTAATGACCCTTACTGCTCCTAATTGTCCTATGGCTGACCAGATTTTGGAAGAAGTGAATGATAAGGTGAAGGCAATTCAGGGAATTAGTGATGTTACAGTAGTTCTTACTTTCGAGCCAACCTGGGATAAAGATATGATGAGTGATGAAGCGAAACTGGAATTAGGGTTCTTCTAATATTGGTTTCTTTAGATAAAATATTCTCAGAATTGTATAAGGGCTTTGAAAAAGGCCCTTTTTTTTATTGTATTTTCGTTAGCAGAGTTTATAGAATAAGGAATGGATCTGAATCTCAAAATCAAATCAAATCTGATCAAAGACAAAGCCAAAGCCTTGGGGTTTGCAGACTGTGGGATTGCTCGTGCTGATTTTTTGCAAGAGGAAGAAAAACATTTGCTCGATTGGTTAGAGAAGGAATGTCATGGAGAGATGGGCTACATGGCCAATAATCTGGAAAAAAGATTGGATCCCCGAAAATTGGTGGAGGGTGCAAAGTCCATTGTTGTGGTTTTGTTGAATTATTACCCTGAAAAGCAGCAGACAGATTCCGAGGCACCGGTAATTTCAAAATACGCTTATGGTAAAGATTACCATTTTGTGATCAAAGACCGTTTGAAGGAATTGTTCGAATACATCAATAAAGAAATTTCGCCCGTAGAAGGTCGGATGTTTGTAGATTCGGCCCCTGTATTGGAGCATGCCTGGGCAAAAAAAGCAGGTTTGGGGTGGATTGGTAAAAATTCCTTGCTTTTGAATCGAAAGCACGGGTCGTTTGTTTTTATTGGGGAATTGATTCTGGATATGGAATTGGCCTACGATGATCCATTCGAGGGAGATTTTTGCGGAGGATGTAATCGTTGTATTCGTGCCTGCCCTACACAGGCTATTGTGGCGCCTCATGTGGTGAATGGTTCCCGTTGTATTTCCTATTTTACCATTGAGCAAAAGGGGGAAATCCCTGAAGAGATGAAAGGAAAATTCAGGAATCGGGTGTTTGGGTGCGACATCTGCCAGGATGTTTGTCCCTGGAATCGTATGGCAAAACCGCATAATGTTCCGGAGTTCGAAGGGAATCCGGAATTGCTTGAACTAAGTAGAGAGCAATGGAATGAGCTGGATCACGATTCTTACCTGCGGATTTTTAAAAACTCAGCAGTGAAACGTACGAAATTTAAGGGCTTGAAACGGAATCTTGATTTCTTAAGGAAATAATAGGTGTTTGATTTTGGTTTTCGCTTGTTAGCTTGTGTTTTCCCAATCTGCAAATAACAAAATTGTGTGTTTGTTATCCTTTTAATCAATAGCTTTAATTGCCTCTGTAATTGTTACCACAATACTTCTTTTTCTTCTTGGCCCATCAAATTCGCAAAGGAAAATATTTTGCCAGGTAGAAAGGCCTAACTTTCCCGCTACAATTGGAATGCATTCACTGGGCCCAATAATTCCCGCTTTCAGATGAGCTGCTCCGTTGTTGTCTTGGGTGTCATGTTCCCAGACTCCTTGTGGAATTAGTTTGTTAAGAAGGGTGATTACATCTCTCTGAACTGATTCATCCCAGTTTTCCTGGATCATGATGGCTGCGGTTGCTCCCTGCACATAGATATGTACAGTTCCGCTTTTGATTGTGCTGTTGCTAACGATATTTTCCACATTTGCAGTAATGTCGAAGAGACCATTTTGTTTGTCGGTTGAGATTTGAATCAATTTTTGCATATTAACCGGTATTATTCCTATTTTTAAATATCCTTGCAGTATTAAATTTAAATAATTCCGATCAATGTCATATCAAAGCTTTCAAACAACAAATTCCGAGGGGCTTAATCTTTTTACCCAGGTGTGGGAGCCTCAATATAAGCCCTGGGCAGTAATTTGTCTTGTTCATGGAATTGGGGAGCATAGCTCCCGATATAATTTTTGGGCTGAGAGGTTTATTGAGGAAGGTATTGCAGTGCTCTCTTTTGATCAAAGGGGGCATGGTTTATCTGATGGGAAGAAGGGGGTGGTTGCTTCCTATATGGCTTTGCTTGATGATATTGATTTGATGCTGGGGGAGACAGGTCGTTTGTTTCCGGATGTTCCACAGATTTTGTACGGTCATAGTTTGGGTGGGGGTGAAGTGTTGAATCATGTTCTGAGAAGAAATTCAGCATATAAAGGAGTCATCTCTACTTCGCCCTGGTTGATCAGTCAGGCTTCTCCTGGTCAATTTCTGGTTGGTATTGCACGAGGTTTGGCTCGAATTATTCCTGATTTAGCGCTTCCGACCCATTTGGATACTGGATTGCTTTCGCACGATCAAGAGGTAGTTAATGCATATCGGAATGATTCATTGGTCCATTCTATGGTTTCGATACGATTGTTTGTTGAAGCCTACGATGCGGGATATTGGGCGTTGAATCATTCTGTAGATTTGGATTTGCCTGTTTTAGTGATGCACGGAGATGAGGATCGAATAACCTCTTCCGATGCCAGTCGTAGGTTTGCGTCCTATGGCAAGGGATTCTGTCAGTTGGAAATTTTTGAAGGGGCCTACCATGAATTGCATAATGAATTGATGAAAGACAAGGTTTTTGACGTTCAATTGGAGTGGATAAAAAAATTGCTTGGAAAATCAGAGTAACTAGAATAAAATGGAGCATTTTAGAACTATAGTAGATATTCCTCCATCTAAAACAAAGATGGGCTATCATAACAAAACCATGTTGATTGGATCATGTTTTACGGAGAACATCGGGGGAAGATTGGAACATTTCAAACTTCCTGTTGATGTGAATCCCTTTGGAGTGATATACAACCCGGTGTCAGTTGGAAACAGTCTTCGGGCTTTGATGGATGAAAAGCGTTTTGAGGAAGAAGATCTGAATTTTGCCAACCAGCAGTGGTTTAGTTTTTATCATCATAGTCGTTTTTCCCATTCCGATCTGGATGAGTGTCTTATTGGTATGAATGATCGGATGGAGAAATCGTCCAGATTTTTACGAGAGGCTGATTTCCTGTTTATTACCTTTGGTACTGCCTGGGTTTATGAATTGATTGAATCAGGAGAGGTCGTGTCCAATTGTCATAAGCTCCCTGCAAGGGATTTTAATCGCTACCGTTTGAATGTGGATGAGATCGTTGAAATGTATAAAGAGTTGATCCTTTCTCTATCTCTGTGGAATCCGAAGTTGAAAATCGTCTTTACGGTGAGTCCTATACGGCATTGGAAGGATGGTGCTCATGGTAATCAGTTGAGTAAAGCAACTCTTTTGTTGGCTGTTGAACAGTTGGTTGAGTTGTTTGAGCAGGTGTGTTATTTTCCTTCCTACGAAATTGTGATGGATGATTTGAGGGATTATCGTTTTTTTAGTGAGGATATGCTCCATATAAGTCCCGTTGCAATTGATTATATCTGGAAACGGTTTGAGGAAGTATACTTGAGTAATGAAACCCGGAAATTGATGCCCAATATCGAAAAAGTGATTCGGGCTTCTTGTCATCGTCCTTTTAATACGAAATCAGATGCACATCAAAAATTTCTTCAAAATCAGATTCTGAAGGTGTGTGAAATGATGAAAAACTATCCATTTCTCGATTTGTCGGAAGAAAAAAACAATTTTGAGAAGAATTTACTCGATTAAATTGGACTTTTAATTTTGGATTTTGTAATTTGCATATCCATTTCAATAAATAATAGCTGCTGGTTATCAGTGTGCTATTTCTTTTTGGTAAAAAAGAAAGTGAAAACATTAGGAATTGACCTTTAGTTTCCCTTATCTTTGCACCCGCTTTCAACGGAAGGCGCGAATGATTTGGATCGATGCTGAATGATTGAACAGGACAGAAACGATCCTTTGAAATTTTGAAAAAACTTTTTTTCATGAAAGGCTTGCAAAATTGAAAACGTTTTGCGTATCTTTGCACCCGCTTTCAACGGAAAGCCTTTTGAAGGGAGAATGTCTGGAGTGCTAGTGTTTATGCGACACACGAAAGACTGGCCCGAAAAAAAGTTTGAAAAAAGATTT
>JBGRQA010000019.1:0-112964 GCA_041725895.1 Marinifilaceae bacterium | reverse complement strand
CAGAAGCAGCGTTTGGCCATTGCCCGTGCTCTGTACCGCGATCCCCAGGTCTTGATCCTGGATGAGGCCACCTCCTCCCTCGATTCCATCTCCGAGCAGCAGGTACAGCAAACCATTCAGGAGCTGAAGAAGCAGGGCAAAACCATTATCCTGATCGCCCACCGTTTGGGTACGGTACTACAGGCCGATAAAATAGTAGTTCTGGAAAAGGGGAAACTGATTGAAGAGGGGCCGCATGGAAATCTCTATGCCCAAAAAGGAAAATACTTTGAAATGTGGCAGAAACAATTGCCAGAAATATTACCAATTTCAAATAGGGAATTATGAAAGGAATTAAGTATTTGGCATTTGATGATTTAAAATACAGGTCCACTAAGAGAGTTGGTCCTAAAGTTAAATATTACTGAAAGTCATTTATGTCGTTGTGAAAATGATATTTGAGTCTCAATCAATATATGTTGTACTTGTTAAAGTTTTTATTACGAAGATGCTTTTTTCAAAAGTATCGCATTCAACTCAGGTTGTATCAGAAAACAAAGCAAATAATATTACTGTTGATTCTTTTAAGTAAAATGAGCCGATCCTTTTTTCTGATAGTATATAACCTGAAATTTTAAATGTGAATAGTTACATTTTCAATGTCTTAGATCAGTTTTTAGTTGATTGAAGAGAAAATGAGAATAATCGAATTAGGAGACAATATTACTTTTTAGTTAAACTAGTTAATAACTTAAATTATCATGTGATGGAAAATTTAGATCTTAATCATTTGGGGGTTTATGAATTGAATCCTGGTGAGATAAAAAAAATTGAGGGAGGTTTTTTCCCGTTAGTTATTGGAGCTGTAGTTGTTCTGACGAGTGCTGAAATGGGGGTGGCTATTTCTATTGGAATAGCTGCAGGAGGAGTAGTTCTATCCAAAATATTGAAAGCATAGAAACGTTAAACGCAATGAAAGAAAAGGATACAATTGTTACATTGATTCGTGAAACACTTTTCCCATTTGTAGCAAATAAAAATTTTGGGAACTGGTTGGCTTTGGCCTTCATTGTTGGTGTTATTAGTGGTTTGATTCTATTAAACTTTATTCTTAACCAAAAAATCTAGAAACATGGAGAAGAAAATAGAAATAAAAAATATGGGATTGGTTGAGCTTACAGATAAAGAACTTTACGAAAATAATGGAGGTGGCTTTTTGGCTGGAGCTCTCGCTGTAGGGATAAAAATTGTGGTAGGGGTTGGGGTTGCAACCGGAGCTGCACTTGCTGTTGTTGGAGTTGGCTTATTAGCTTATGCAGCATATAAGTATTTTAGTGGTTAAAAAAATATTACTAAGTGAAATATATTGAGATTAATTTTGCTTATCGTAGATTCTATTTGTTTTACCACTATCAGAGAAAATGTAAATGGGTTGGATAAATTATTCACCCATTTATATTTTAGAAGTTTTAAGTTAAATTAGGAGAGAACAATGACAGGCAGAATGCATTTTTTTGAACCGGCTGTGGAACATTGGGGGGCATTTCAAGTTGCCAGGCGCATCAGGATCCACTGGATGATTCTAATGGGGGTACTTGGGCTCCTACTTTCCAGGGTGTTGTTTCTGATTTTTGCGATGGGATCGCTGAGCAATCCCATTGTTGAGGAATCGGAATGGTCGTCGGAGTTTAGTATTGTAGCAGAGATTGGATTGAGGATTATTTATTACAATCTAATGTGCTTCTAATTCTTATCGAGATATTTACTCGATCTTAAAATAATTGGTCTCCCAATTTTATTCGTTCAAACATTTTGTTAAATTTACAAGGGCGCCGAAATTCCTTCTATCCCAATTGAGTTGAATTACTGGTTTGCCCGTTTCATTTAGGGCATACAAACCCTATGCATCACAAACAGCGGGGGTAAAACCCCGATAAAATAACTTTATACTATGGAAAAAATGGTAAGGAAAGAACAAGAATTGAAATCC
Source organism: Marinifilaceae bacterium (assembly GCA_041725895.1). GTDB lineage: Bacteria > Bacteroidota > Bacteroidia > Bacteroidales > Marinifilaceae > JBGRQA01. The sequence continues at coordinate 110,995 of JBGRQA010000019.1, read as the reverse complement.
TCTCCATCGCCCAAAAAGGCTTTTGGAATGGGGCTAAAATGGGGGATTATTTTAGGGGCAGTAATCATGAGTCTGATGATTCTGTTGGGGCTAGTGAAGCTCTAGAGAGTGTGGTTTCTCATTGTTTTACCGATTTAATTCGGTATGCTTTACGCGAACTTTAAGGTTCACAAAGTATATATTTTAGACAAATCTGTAATTATTTTGTAATGGAGAAAAGTAAATTTAAACCTGCCAGAGAGTATACCATCATTGGATTGATGTTTACCACTTTGGGGATTTGTATGTCAAATATGATTGAATCGGATTGGGTGGTGTATGGCTTCCTGATTTTAGGCTTTGCCTTGTGTTTGGTGGGCGTCATTAAGGCGAGCCGGAAAATTTAGTTCTTGTTCTGTTGAATTCAATGGCCAAGGGAGGGATTTGAAATCTCTTCTATTTTTTTCCTTCCATAGCTTTCCAAGAGGTCGTATAAATCTCCTTTCGTTAAATTGAATTATCTTTCCATGCACCTCCTAAATATTTCTTATCTTTAAGAGTACCATTTCAATTGATCTGTTTTCGGCCCGGGATGTGTGAGGGCTTTAGTCCTTTTTGAACTTAAAAATTGGATCGTATGTATAAAATTGTTCTGTTACGACATGGAGAGAGCCAGTGGAACAGGGAGAACCGCTTCACTGGATGGACGGATGTGCCCCTTACGGATTTGGGAAGGGAGCAGGCCCGGGAGGCGGGCGAATATCTGCTAAAGGAGGGATTTACCTTCGATATGGCCTTTACCTCGGTGTTGAAGCGGGCCATCCATACCCTGAATATCACTCTGGATGAGATGGATCTTCACTGGATTCCCGTTCTCAAGAGCTGGAAGCTGAATGAGCGACACTATGGAGCCCTTCAGGGCTTGAATAAGGCCGAAACTGCGGAAAAGCACGGGGAGGAGCAGGTGAAAATCTGGAGGAGAAGCTACAATACTCCACCTCCGGCATTGGAGAAGGAGGATGAACGCTATCCAGGTCATGAGGCCAAATATGGCAACGTAATGGAGAAGGATCTGCCCTTTACCGAGTGCTTGGCCGATACGGTGGCAAGGGTGATTCCCTACTGGGAGGAGGAGATTGTACCAAAGATAAAGGAGGGCAAACGGATTTTGATTGCCGCTCACGGCAATAGTCTGAGGGCATTGGTGAAGTTCCTCGATCAGGTTTCGGAGAAGGATATTTTGGAGTTGAATATTCCTACCGGTATGCCTTTGGTGTATGAATTGGACCAGAACCTGAAACCCATTAAAAGTTATTACCTTGGCGATCCTGTGAAGGTGAAGGCGGCAATGGATGCCGTAGCTGCCCAGGGGAAGGCAAAGAGATAGAAGCTACAAGCCTCAGGTGGTTCCGATAGTAGCGTACAGCCTTCTTAACAGTATGACTTGGGGCTACAGGCTTACAGCTTGTAGCTTAACATAGTAGCATTTTCATTACAGTACAGAGAATTGTCTGCTAATTTAGTTCCTTAATTTTGAATCAGTATTATTTTATTTCAAGGAATTGAATATCTTTGTGAGTTGATGCAGAAAAGGGCCGGGAAACCGGGAAAAGAAGGCAAATTTTAGTCACAAACGAAAGATTTCCGAAAAGTATAGAGTTTTCTGCAGCTGTAGAAATCAAGATTTTTACCCCATGAAGAACATTAGAAACTTTTGCATAATTGCCCATATTGATCACGGTAAAAGTACCCTGGCCGACCGTTTGCTGGATGTAACCAATACCATATCCGACCGCGAAAAGCAGGCCCAGGTATTGGACGACATGGATCTGGAACGGGAACGTGGTATTACCATTAAGAGTCACGCCATTCAGTTGGATTACTTGTACAAGGGTGAGAAGTATGCGCTGAACCTGATTGATACCCCCGGACACGTGGACTTCTCCTACGAAGTATCCCGCTCCATTGCTGCTTGCGAAGGGGCTCTGCTGATTGTGGATGCCACCCAGGGGATTCAGGCCCAAACCATCTCCAACCTGTACCTGGCCATCGAGAATGATTTGGAGATTATTCCCGTACTGAACAAGATCGACCTGCCCAACGCTATGCCGGATGATGTAAAAGATCAGATTGTAGATCTGATTGGTTGCGATCGTGATGATATCCTTGAGGCCAGTGGAAAAACCGGTGAAGGGGTTGAGGGAATTTTGGAAGCAATTGTAGATCGTGTACCAGCTCCTGAAGGAGATCCTGATGCACCGTTACAGGCATTGATTTTCGATTCAGAATTTAACTCCTTCCGAGGAATTATTGCTTATATCCGTATCATGAACGGGGAGATCCGCAAAAAGGATTTGGTGAAGTTTGTAAATACCGGAAAGGAATACGATGCTGATGAAATTGGTGTGCTACGGCTTAACCAGGAGTCAAGAAATGTTCTGAAAACCGGGGACGTGGGGTATATCATATCAGGAATTAAAACCTCTACGGAGGTGAAAGTGGGGGATACCATTACCCATAAGCAGAATCCCTGTGCCAATGCAATTGAAGGATTTGAGGAGGTAAAACCAATGGTATTTGCTGGTGTTTACCCTATCGATAGTGAAGACTATGAAGATTTGCGTGCTTCCATGGAGAAGCTTCAGTTGAATGATGCTTCCCTTACCTTTGAGCCTGAATCTTCAATGGCCCTTGGTTTCGGTTTCCGTTGTGGTTTCCTTGGAATGTTGCACATGGAGATCATCCAGGAACGATTGGATCGTGAATTCGACATGAATGTGATTACTACCGTTCCTAACGTATCTTACATTGCCCATACCAACAAGGGAGACGAATTCGAAATGCACAACCCTTCGGATATGCCCGATCCCAATGCCCTGGATCATATTGATGAACCTTTCATCAGAGCCCAGATTATTACCAAGTCGGAGTACATTGGTCAGATCATGAACCTGTGTATGAATAAGCGTGGGGTAATGACTAATCAGCAGTATTTAACTGCCGATCGAGTGGAATTGACCTACGAGATGCCTTTGGGAGAGATTGTATTTGATTTTTACGATAAGTTGAAGAGTATTTCCAAAGGATATGCTTCTTTCGATTATTTCCAAATCGGATTCCGCCCTGCCAAATTGATCAAACTGGATATTCTTCTGAACGGGGAATCGGTGGATGCCTTGTCTACCCTGATCCACTTTGACAATGCCCAGGCGTTTGGTCGTAGAATGTGTGAGAAGCTGAAGGAGCTAATCCCTCGTCAGCAGTTTGATATCGCTATTCAGGCTGCCATTGGGGCCAAGATCATTGCCCGTGAAACTGTAAAGGCAGTTCGTAAGGATGTAACAGCAAAATGTTACGGTGGTGATATTACCCGTAAGCGTAAGCTTTTGGAGAAGCAGAAGAAGGGTAAGAAACGTATGAAGCAGGTAGGAAACGTGGAAGTTCCACAGAAAGCCTTCCTTGCAGTACTGAAACTGGATTAATTACAACTGTACCGTTACTATAATAGAGAGCTGCGTCGACTGAGATGCGGCTCTTTTTTTGCGAATGAGGTTACTCATTTCGGATGTGTAATTGCTGAACAAGGAATGAGCAACCAGGAACAAATTCAATTTCTTTCCCATTTGTTCTGTCATAAACAACTTACAATGTATAAGGTTTTCCTCTCCTCCATGATTCTGTTTTTCCAAACCTAATCCGCATTTCTACCTTCGTAGCTTAAATGATAGTAGAGACCTACCTTATTACCTTAGTTTTATTTGAGGGAATTACCAGCAAGTGCTAAGGAAATAAGGTTGGAGCAAGTAATGGATTTTAACTTACGAAGGTTTATCAAAAAATAAGGTTCAAAAAACACATCTTTGCGTAATGTTATGGATCTAATCTTTTATAGCATAATAATTTTCATGACTATTTCCTACCATTTAAATCTTCCTTAATTGCGGAATCTAATTTTTGTAAGTCTGTTCTTCCAAACCTTATTCTCATTTTTCACCTTCGTAGCTTAAATGATAGTAGAGACCTACCCTATTACCTTAGTTTTATTTGAGGGAATTACCAGCAAGTGCTAAGGAAATAAGGTTGGAGTTGTTAATGGATTTTAGATTACGAAGGTTTAACGAAAAATAAGGTTCAAAAATTACACATTTACTTTTGTGTTACGGAGTAAACCTTCTACATCACTTTAATTTTCCCAATTCTCTGGCTATTCACTACGAATTAATCTTCTCTTTTTTGCGGGAATTCAATTTCGTAAAGCTGTTTTCCAAACCTTATTCTCATTTTCCACCTTCGTAGCTTAAATGATAGTAGAGACCTACCTTATTACCTTAGTTTTATTTGAGGGAATTACCAGCAAGTGCTAAGGAAATATGGTTGGAGTTGTTAATGGATTTTATTTACAGTTCTAGCTTCTTGTATAGAAGTTTTTACTTCGGGTTGAATAGAACACAGATTTACCTGATCAAACTGATTTGCGCTGATTAAAACAGCTGCAAGTCATAAGTTCTTTTGATTGTTCTTTGTTTCGAGTTGCGTGTATGTGGCAAGTGAACTAGAAACCAACTCTCCTTCTTCCTAGATCACCATTTCACTAACTGCATTTTCTTTTAACCTTTCCTTAACTCTTTTTAGGTAAAGCTTAACTGCCTTTTACATTGGTCTGTAATAACTTTGATGAAAAGAAATTATTGTTGAACTAAAAAGCGATTGCAATGAAGAGATACACATTCCACTTTGTGGCATTGATCTTCCTGTTTTTGGGGACGATTACTTCGGGAGAGGTAAATGCACAGGAAAAAAAGAAAGAGACCCGAGTTAAGATTTTCATTTCGGAGGATGGTAAGAATGTAAAAATTGATACGGTTTTTCACAACCTTGAAAAGCATTACGAAATAATCGAATTGTTGAAAGAACGTAATCTCTCCGATTCAATAATGAAAGAACTGGAGGATATGCAGGTTTGGATATCTAAGCTGGATAGAGGGGGGCATCATGGAAAACACATGCATATAATGAACAGAATTCAATTCTCGGATTCTTGTAAACATCATCATAAAGGGCATTGTATGCAAAAGAAGATGGAATATGAGATTCAAGAGGGAGAAGGGGATCATCGCATCATTATTAAATCGATGGGCGATGGTGACAAAATCCTTCGTCATTTCGACCATGATTTCTTCATTAAAAAGATGCACGGAAAGAAAGGGAAGAAGATAATTATTATTGAGGACGAGGACGATGTTGAGATCAGTGAAGACGGTGATGTGAAAGTAATCCGGATTCGCAAAAAGAAGGGGAACGAAGACATCGGCCTGGACGATGAGATTCAGGTAGAAGTTGAGGTCATCACCGATGACGAAACAAAGCTTACCAAAAAGAAGCGGAAGAAGAAGAAATAGAAGGCAAAGTCTCAAGCTACTAGCTTCCGGTTTAAATATGTTGTTCCTTGTTGATAGTAAGGTAGTCTAATCAGAAAGGTCTCAAAAGAAAGAGGGTGTCCAAGAATGAAACTCCCTGTCATTCTGAACTAGTTTCAGAATCTGTTAACTATAAGTAATGAGATCCTGAAATAAATTCAGGATGACAAGTATCCGAGATTTTTCTCATTTTTGGACACCCTCTTCTGATATCTAATATTCTAATCTCTGACTTTAAACGGTATTCCACTTCTTGTAACTTGAAGCTTGCGGCTTATTGAAATAAGAAGGAAACATCCCTTTATCAAATTGCTATAGGAAGCCAACTAAGCCAGAGTTCAATAATTACATGATTAGTTTATAACCTTTCCCGTGTACATTGATAATTTCAATGCTGGGTTCTCCCTTCAAATGCTTACGAAGTTTGGTGATGTATACGTCCATGCTACGTGCATTGAAGTAGTTATCGTCTGACCAGATGGTTTTTAAGGCAAAGTTACGTTCCAGAACTTTGTTAACGTTGTTGCAAAGCAGTTTCAACAGTTCAGATTCCTTGGTGGTAAGCTTGATGGTCTGATCGCCTTCGGCAAGATATTGCTTCTTGGAATCGAAGGTATAACGTCCCAATTTGAATACTTCCTGTGTATTCTCCTGCTTGGCTCCACCGGTTCTGCGCAAAACAGCCTCAATACGCATCAGTAGCTCTTCCATGCTGAATGGCTTGGTCATGTAGTCGTCGGCTCCCAATTTGAATCCTTCCAGAACATCTTCCTTCATCGATTTGGCTGTTAGGAAAATGATTGGAATTTCGCTGTTGATCAACCGAATGTCTTTCGCTAAAGTAAACCCATCGCGATGGGGCATCATGATATCAAAGATGCAAATATCGTAGGGGTTTTTCAGGAAAGAATCGTAAGCTTTATCTCCATCTTCACACAAGGTGGTGTTAAATCCCTTGGCAACCAGATATTCCTTTAGCAATAACCCAAGATTGGCATCATCTTCAGCCAATAAAATTTTAATTTCTTTTTCCATTCGTTCTTATTTTTTTAAAGGAAGATAAACTTCAAATTTACTGCCCTTACCAAGGGTACTTTCTACATTTACATGACCTCCGTGGGCTTCTGCAATTTTTTTCACATAAGATAATCCCAGTCCGAATCCTTTTACATTGTGAACATTTCCGGTGTGGACACGGTAAAAGCGTTCGAAAACCATTTTCTGATCCTCTTTACTAATTCCAATTCCGTTATCGGTAATTGCAATCACAATGCCCTTGTCTTTGTTCCGGGTACTGATACTAATTTCGGGTCCGTCCTTGCCATATTTAATGGCATTGTCCAATAAATTGGAAATTACGTTACTTAGATGGACTTCATCAGCCATTACCAGATCTGATTCGGCATCCAGATTCTGATAGGTGTTTCCGTTTTTATCTTCAACCCTTATCGTAAAGTTAGGGAATATATTTTGAATTACTTGATGTACATTAATAGCTTTTAACTTCAATTTCATTCGTCCCTCATTGAATATAGCCATTTGCAATACTTTTTCTACCTGGTAGCTTAATCGCGTGCTTTCATCGTTTATGATTTTGGCAATGTGTACGATAGATGAGGCGGTATTGCTCACAGAGTTGTCTTTTAACATTTGTGAAGCCAAAGAAATTGTAGAAATTGGAGTTTTGAATTCATGCGTCATGTTGTTGATGAAGTCATTCTTGATTTTCGATGTTTTCTTTTGACGGAAAATAATGAAAATGGTAAACGAGCAACATAGAATCAGTACCAAAGTAAGAACAAAGGATGGCAGAAACATGGTGAACGATTTCAGAATGAATTTGTACTTGCCTGGGAAATAGACGTACAAATTGTCTGAGTTCTTGAAAAAACCTCCACCGGGAAAGAGCTGCTTAATAAATTTTGGAGCCGATGGATCTTTATTATAGTCTTTGGAGCGGATGAGTAACTTTCCATCCGATTTTACAGCGTACTCGAAAGGTTGCTTAATGCCGTTGTCTTTTAGTTTCCGGGCAATAAGGTGTTCCAGTTCCTCCAGTGCGATTCGTTCTTCCAGGGAATGATTTAAGCGGCTCATTTCTAAAGCCATTTTGCTAATAAAATAATCACTGGAAATGCCGTTGTCAAACCTGGAGTGAGAATTCATGTGCAAAGCCGCTTGCGACAGGCTTGAAAATCCTCTCTCGTTTAGCTTATTAAGATCAGTACTGTAGATGATCGTGTCGTGTGAAAAAAGCTCCATTCGTGGATTTTTTTGGAAGGACAAGGAAATCCGCATTTCTGCAAAGTGATTCCAATTTACCCCCTTTTGACTTTTTTCTCTATTGATCCTTCTGTTTCCTGTCGTTGGCAGCTTAGGATATTTGCCTTCCTTGATAATTCGGATCATCTCATCCGACTCCAATTGCTGTACCACCTGGCGCAGTGCTTTGTTTACGGTAAGATCAAACTGGTCTTCCCTTATTTTGGAAGCCGACCGAAAATAGGTGATCTGCATTAGGATTAATCCAAACAATGAGATCCCCAGGACAATTGTTACTAACCAAATATACTTCTGATTCATACCTACAAAGATAAAAAAATCAGGAAATGAGCCTTTTGAGCTTAACAATCTTTAACATTACTTATTTCCAATTAACTGTTGTGGATTCGGTGAAGCTTCACAGGTCGTTTCCAACGAATTTTTATTCCTGTTAAAATCTCAACAAGCAGTGCAAAAGCTCACTTTAAAATGTGTTGTAAAGCAGGGGGTTAGGGCCGGAGTGAGATTTTAACAAATTTTAATAGAAAAAGATTTTGAAGTTGTGGAGAAGGCAGTATATTTGCAGCCGAAAAATAGAGCCCGTAGGGATATTTTTCATGATTAAAAATTTTGGTTAATAGTTAGATTAAAAGGGCGGAGTGGTTACCGCCCTTTTGCTTTATTTAACACTCTTTAACTTCCATTAAGGTGTGTTAACTGCTTTAAAGAGTAGATTTGTTACGTAAGGTTTTAAAGCTTTATTTGTTAAAAGTAAGGTTTTTTCATAAGGAATTTAAGTTAAGCGGAAAAAGGGTGGCAGTAATGTCATCCTTTTTTTGTTTTATAGTTTTTTGGGGTAATTAGAGAGGTTTCTCTTTCTTTTTGAAGAATAGGATATGGCAGAACTATTGAAGTGCGCTAAGGTTTTTCTTTGTGGAAATAACCAGGTGCTCTATTCGTCGGGGATGGTGAGAAGGATGATAGCAGGATCATCCTTTCTAGGTGTAATGAGATCAGGAAGCGATTAATTCGGAGTTAATTCTTGTCAATGCTTCTCGCGCGGCTTTTTGTTGTGCCTCTTTTTTGGAGGTTCCCATACCCTTGCCCAGGATTTGAGTTTCAACTTCTACTTCGGAAACAAAGAAAGGAAGTTTTTGAACTCCATTCATAACTTCTTCATGGGTATCAAAGGAAACATCCTTTTTATTCTTTTGAGCCCATTCAATCAATTTGCTCTTGAAGTTGGTTTCAACCGTAACAACTTCTTCCAGGTTAATGTAGCTTCGGAAGATTTTGCTTTCGATAAAAGTTTTTGTAGTAAGATAGCCTTGATCCATGTAGATCGCACCAATTAGCGCTTCAAACGCATCTCCAAAAATGTGTTTGTTATTGTGCATGTTTACATTGGAGATCACATGATGATCCAAACCAATTTTTAAGGCTAGTTTGTTCAGCGATTCCCGACTCACAATTTTGGAACGAATCTGAGTCAGAAAACCTTCATCCTTGTTGGGAAAGTATTTATACAATATATCCGCAATGATGGCACCTAAAATGGCGTCACCAAGATATTCCAACCGTTCATTATTCATAGTAAAGCCCTCTGAGTTTTTCAGAGAGGCTGACTTATGAATGAAAGCCAGTTCGTATAAATCCGGATTGTTGGGATAGAATCCCAGTAGTTCAAATAACAATCCATAAAACTCCTTCTTAGGAAAGAAAAAAAGTTTTATGGATTGTAAAACAGACTTTATCACAAATTATTCAGTAAATGATTTGAAAATTACTGTTGCATTGTGTCCACCAAAACCGAAAGTATTACTCAGTACGGCTTTAAGCTCACGTTCCTGAGCAGTGTGAAGGGTCAGGTTCAGTTTCTCATCAATGGCAGGATCTTTTTCCTTGTGATTGATTGTTGGAGGTACCATCTTATTGTTCATTGCCAAAATACAAGCAATGGCCTCAATGGCGCCTGCAGCCCCCAATAGGTGTCCAGTCATCGACTTGGTGGAACTGATGTTTAGATTGTATGCGTGTTCTCCAAATACAGTCTTCAGAGCGACGGTTTCAGGAATGTCACCAACAGGAGTTGATGTTCCATGAACGTTGACATAGTCAACCTCTTCAGGACTCATATTTGCATCGTTTAATGCCATATTCATAGCGTCGATTGCTCCTCGTCCTTCAGGATGAGAGGCGGTTAGGTGATATGCATCTGCAGACATACCTCCACCCACAATTTCGGCATAAATTTTAGCACCACGTTTTTTCGCGTGTTCATATTCTTCCAGGATAAGTGCTCCACCACCTTCTCCCATTACAAAACCATCACGGGTTTTACAGAATGGGCGAGAGGCTGATTCGCACTCTTCGTTATTCGTAGATACCGCCTGCATGGAATTGAAACCTCCAAGTCCAGCTTCGTTGATTGATGCTTCTGAACCTCCAGTGATGAAGATGTCAGCTTTTCCCATACGAATATAGTTAAAGGCGTCAATCATTGCATGAGATGAAGAGGCACACGCTGATACAGTACCGTAGTTAGGACCTCTGAATCCATATTTCATTGAAATATGGCCAGCAGCAATATCAGAAATCATCTTAGGAATGAAAAAGGGAGAGAAACGAGGAGTTCCATCCCCGTTTGCAAATCCTTTTACTTCATCCAAGAAGGTGATAATACCGCCAATTCCAGAACCCCAGATAACTCCGGCTTTGGTTAAATCTTCCGATTCCAAATCCAAATTCGCATCTTCCATTGCCTGTTTAGAGGCAACCAACGCGAATTGAGCGTAAAGGTCCAGTTTTCTGGCTTCTTTACGATCAAAATGATCTTTAGGATCGTAGTTTTTAACCTCGCAGGCAAACTGTGTCTTGAACTTTGAGGCATCAAAACGAGTGATTGGAGCAGCTCCGCTCTTCCCGTTCTTCAGGCCATCCCAATATTCGGCAATGTTGTTACCAATTGGGTTGATTGTACCAAGACCAGTTACAACTACTCTTCTTAATTCCATAAAAAAGGGTCTGGGTTAATAATTACTTAGCGTTTTCCTCGATGTAAGAAACAGCGTCACCAACAGTACCGATGTTTTCTGCTTGATCGTCAGGAATAGCAATGTTGAATTCTTTTTCAAATTCCATGATCAACTCAACGGTATCCAAAGAATCAGCTCCAAGATCGTTAGTGAAGCTAGCTTCAGTAGTTACTTCAGTTTCGTCTACACCCAACTTATCAACTATGATAGCTTTTACTCTAGATGCAATATCAGACATAACTTTAAATTTTAAGTGATTAATAATTAAAACTAGTTAATTTTCAATGTGCAAAGAAATAAATTTGCCCCTAATAAATCAAGGAAAAGTTTACAAACTTGCGCTCAAAGATACTTTTTTTTCCTTTTCCCAAAAAATTATTTCAGGTTGGTTGGGCTTTTCCCTATCTTTGAGAGTTTGTGTTACTTTTGGAAAAATAGAATGAAAAGAATTGCTGTATTTGCATCAGGATCAGGAAGTAATGCTGAGAATATTGCTCGCTATTTTCAGGAGAAACCCATTGCGGAGGTTTCTCTGATTCTAAGTAATAATTCTCATGCCTTTGTGCTTGAAAGAGCCGATAATTTGGGGATTTCTACCCATGTTTTTACCCGTCATGAGTTTTACGAAACGGATGAAGTGGTAAAAATTTTAAAAAAACATGAAATTGATCTGGTGGTTTTGGCTGGATTTCTATGGTTGATTCCGCAAAGTTTAATTCGAAGTTTTCCTAATCGTATTGTTAATATTCATCCGGCTCTTCTTCCCAAATATGGAGGAAAGGGGATGTATGGAATGAAAGTTCATCAGACCGTTATCGAGAGTGGGGATTGTGAAAGTGGAATTACCATTCACATGGTAAATGAAAAATATGATGAGGGCAAGATTCTATTTCAAGGCCGTTGTTCCGTTGAGTCTGATGATACTCCGGAAGATTTGGCTCAAAAAGTACATGAGTTGGAATACGAATACTATCCAAAAATAATAGAGCAATTACTTTAAAGTAATTGCTCTATTTTTTCTATTTAATTTTTTCCGCTAACTGTTTTTTCTGGTTCAGCTCAATAAAAAGGCTGTCCTTGATTTGTTGGAAAGCTACTTGGTTTTCCTTTTGTACCGGAGCCACTGGAGGGGATTTCATGTTTAGGGGGTTTATGGGTTTCCCGTTTTTGTAAACTCTGAAATCAAGGTGTGGGCCTGTAGCCAATCCACTTTGGCCAACGTAGCCGATTGTTTGGCCTTGTTTTATCCGAACTCCGGGTTTTATTCCTTTGGAAAACCTGGAAAAGTGCATATAGGTTGTAGAGTATACACTGTTGTGTTTAATTGTAACATATCGTCCACCACCATTTTTTTGGTATCCTTTCCTTGTCACAACGCCATCTCCAATACTATGAACCGGAGTTCCTGTTGGTGCGGCATAGTCTACCCCGTGGTGGGCTCTGTAGCGTTTTAATACCGGGTGAAATCTTCTGTTTGAAAAGCCCGAGCTAATACGGGAATATCGGAGAGGGGCTTTCAAAAATGCTTTTTGCAGGCTTTTTCCTTCTTCATCGAAGTAACCCGATTTTTCCCCCTCCTTGAAAGCAAAAGCATAGTTTTCTGAATTGTGATGGATGAGGTTACAAGCTATTACATGATGTTTTCGAAGTGATTTGCCATCTACAAATTCTTCTTCGTAAATAACATTAAACTGGTCACCCTTGCTAATGCCAAAGAAATCGATGGTCCAGGCATAGATGTCGGAGAGTTCTACCGAAAGTAGTGGATCTGCTCCATTTTCAACCATTGCATTCCAAAGTGAAGATTCAATTCTTCCGGAAATAGACTTTCTTACTACCTCAACTTCCTTTTCTCCCTTGTATACATTTAAGGTATCGCGCAGATCAAACACGATGTATTCTACCGGAGTATTTTCATAGATGAAGTATTCCGGGGTTGCCAGACTGTCTTTCGAAACCAGCATAGAGTACTCATGCCCGGGCTTGATTCTTCGAACATTGAAAACGTCTTTTGCTTTTCGGGCAACCTTATCAATGGTAGAATATGAAACATCATATTGTTGAAGAATGGTCGAAAGATTCTGTCTTTTTTTTACTTTGGCGGTGATCTCGTTGAAATCATCGATGGGGAAGCCGTACTTAAGGTGTACCTGTTTGGCTTCGGTAGTATCAACACTAAGTTCCGGGATTTCTTCCTCTGTTGTTTTGTGATTTTTGTCATATTCCTGGATGAGAATCAGGCCCAGGAGAACCATACCGCCTAAGATCAGGTAGCGGGGTTTCAAGAATTTCTTCATTCGTATTATTCGTTTTCCGATTGTTCCTTGAGCGTCCCGATCTACTACAATTTCAAAATTGTAATGTATAGTAGATTAGGATGAGCTGTTTTTGCAACCGGGGTTTATAAAAAAATAAGCAGGTATTAAAAATACCTGCAAGATAGTGTGAATAACGATTGGATCTTCAAATTATTTTATTTTCCCGAAACCTTTTCCATAGACGCCCATTACACTTCCCATGGAGATGAATGCTTCGGGATCCACAACCTTTACCATTTTGAGTACAGCTTGTGCGTCTCTTTTTCGTGCAAGTAGCATTAGTACCTTTACGTCGTGTTCGCTGTAGCCGCCCTGACCGTTCAAAAGTGTGAGTCCCTGGTCCAGGGTATGGATTATTTCTTTTTGAAGTTTTTCATGTTCTTTGGAGAAAATAAAAATCTGCACCGACTGTTTGCTCCCCTCAATAACCATGTCAACGCAATAAGCGCTAACTGCCATGGCTACGTATCCGTAAACTACCTGTTCTATCGAATGAGAAAGAAAGTAGGAGGAGGAGATGATTAGAATATCCATTCCCAGTAGAAGAGAGCCCGGACTGTAATTGCGGTACTTGTTAATGATCATTGCAATAATATCGGTTCCACCGGTACTTCCACCTTGTGATAGAATCATGCCTGCACTTGCTCCGGCCAGTATTCCACCAATTATGGCACACATAAAACGGTCCGAAACCAAAGGTTCTGTGATCAAACTTTGCAGAATCCAAAGGAAAAAAGACAGTACCACTATGGCATAGACGGTCTTGATGCCGAACCCAACTCCTAAAATTCTTAACGCAAGAATGAATAATATAAGGTTAATGACGAATACACTGTATCCTACTTTAATACCTGTGGCAAAAAATATGATGGTTCCAATTCCGCTTACTCCGCCCCCTACGATTTCAGAGGGAATGAGGAATCCGGTCCATCCAACGGAGCCAATTAGCAACCCCAGGGCAATAATCAGATAGGATTTAATTTCAGGTAGAATTGGTTTCGATTTGATTGAAGAGAATGTCATTTTATACAATTAATTTAGTTTACGCACGAATTTCATCAAAGCCTAATCCATAAACTCCCATAACGCTTCCCATGGAAATAAAGGCTTGAGGATCGATTTCTTTTACAACTTTAAATATATATTGGGTTTCGTGTTTTCTAACAATAATCATTAACATCTTGTTTTGTTTCTTGGTATACCAGCCTGTACTGTCAAGAATGGAAATACCTCTGCCTGTTTCGTTTCCAATTCGATTGGCAATCTCATCATATTTATTGGAAATAATGAAAAGCTGAGCCGATTGTTTGGAACCCGAAATCATCATGTCGATTGCATAGGCAGCGACTCCCATTACTACGTAACCGTAAACGATGGTAGATATGTCTTCGAAAAGGATATAGGAGGAGGCAATAATGAAAACATCAATGTAAAGAATAATTCTACCGGGGCTGATATTTTTGTATTTATTGATAATCATAGCCACAATATCGGTGCCTCCGGTGCTTCCTCCCTGAGTGAATGTAATTCCAATTCCAGCTCCACCTAAAATCCCTCCGATTATGGCTGCCATAAATTTGTCATCCACAAGAGGAGCTGTGATGAAACGTTGCTGAATTGAAAGAAGAAACGAACCCACTATAATTCCAAAAATCGTTTTGATTCCAAACTTGCTCCCTAATATTCGTAATGCTATCAGGATAAGAAATACATTAATGATGAAAAAGGAATACCCTACGGGAAATCCTTCTCCTGTGGCATAGTAAATCAAAGTACCAATACCCCCAACGCCTCCTGCTATAATTCCGGAAGGAATTAGAAATGCAGTCCAGCCGAAACTATAAATGCACAATCCTAAAGTGATAATCAGATAGGATTTCATTTCAGCAAATGAAAACTTCATTAGAATCTATAATTGTTACTTATCGTATGTATGAAAAACAAGAACTTCATTTTCATGGAGAAAACAAAGTTCTTGTTGCTTTAAAACTTATATGTGTTTCTCTTTTAGATCACGATGTTGATAATTTTTTTAGGGACGATAATCAGTTTTTTAGGCGTTTTACCATCCAACCATCTCTGAGCTTCCTCGGCTTTAAGAACTGCCTCTTCGATCTCCTCTTTGCTTAAACTCAACGAAAGTTCCAGCTTGAATCGCATTTTTCCGTTGAAGGAAACCGGGTAGCTATGCGAGTCTTCCACCAGGTGTTTCTCCTCGAATTTAGGGAAGGAAGCACCCGTAATGGTTTCGTTATTACCGCACAATGCCCAAAGTTCCTCTGTGACGTGAGGAGCAAAAGGAGCCAGAAGGATCAGTAATTGTTCCAGTACTTCTTTCTTGTTGCACTTCAGGCTGCTCAGTTCATTAACACATATCATGAAGGCAGAGATGGATGTATTGAAAGAGAAACGTTCAATATCATCCTGAATTTTCTTGATGGTTTTATGAAGAACTTTTAATTCAGCCTTAGTTGCAGCCTCCTCTGATACTATAAAGTTGTTGTCAGCATCGTGGAACAGGCGCCAAAGTTTTCTCAGGAATTTATGTACCCCGTCAATACCATTGGTATCCCATGGTTTGGAAGCTTCTAACGGACCAAGGAACATTTCATACAAGCGCAAAGTATCTGCACCATATTCCTCCACAATTACATCAGGGTTTACTACGTTGAACATCGATTTAGACATCTTTTCAACAGCCCAACCGCAAATGTATTTGCCGTCTTCCAATTCAAATTCCGCATCCTTGAATTCAGGTCTCCAGTTACGGAAAGCTTCGGTATCCAAAATATCGTTCTTTACAATGTTTACATCTACATGTAGTGGCGTAGTATCGTAATTTTTACGTAAACCGTGTGATACGAACTTATTGGTGTTTTTAATTCGGTAAACAAAATTGGAGCGTCCCTGAATCATTCCCTGGTTAATCAGTTTCTTGAATGGCTCATCTTTGCAAACTTTTCCAATGTCGTACAGGAATTTGTTCCAGAAGCGAGAGTAGATCAAGTGACCGGTAGCATGCTCGGTTCCTCCGATGTAAAGATCTACGTCCTGCCAATAACCGTTGGCTTCTTCTGAAACCAATCCTTCGTTGTTGCGTGGGTCCATATAGCGCAGGTAGTAGGCTGACGAACCTGCAAATCCAGGCATGGTGTTCAGTTCAATCGGATGACCATCTGCGGTTGTCCAGTTTTGAGCGCGTCCCAATGGTGGTTCACCGCTTTCGGTTGGCAAGTACTTGTCAATTTCAGGCAACTCCAGTGGCAGTTGATCCATTTCCATCATATAAGGAATGTTGTCCTTGAAGTAAACTGGGAAAGGTTCTCCCCAGTAACGCTGACGACTGAAAATGGCATCACGAAGACGGTAGTTTATTTTTTTCTTACCAAGACCACGAGCCTCAATTTCATCATTGGCTTTGGCGATTGCATCTTTTACATCCAGACCGTTTAAGAAATCAGAATTGATCAGTTGACCTTCTTTTGCATCATAGGATTCCTCCGAGATATCGCCGCCGGATACCACTTGAGTAATTGGAATATTGAATTTTTTTGCGAATGCATAGTCTCGACTATCATGCGCAGGAACGGCCATAATGGCTCCGGTTCCATATCCGGCCAGTACGTAATCACTCACCCAGATTGGAATCTCAGCTCCGGTGAATGGGTGGATAGCATAGGCCCCGGTAAATTCACCGGAAACAGTTTTGACATCGGCCAAACGTTCACGTTCGGTTCTCTTTTTGGTAGCTTCCAGGTAAGCGTCTACTTTTTCTTTGTGTTCCGGAGTGGTCAATTGTTGTACTAATTCACTTTCCGGAGCCAATACCATAAAGCTCACACCAAAAATTGTATCAGGACGGGTAGTGAAGATTTCCAGTTGGATTTCTGAATTTTTCAAACCAAACAGGACTTCGGCACCAACAGAACGACCAATCCAGTTCTTCTGGATCTCCTTTAGAGAATCTGTCCATTCCAGTTTCTCCATACCTTCCAACAAACGTTGTGAGTAGGCTGAGACACGAAGTGACCATTGACGCATTTTCTTTTGTACAACAGGGTGCCCACCTCTTTCTGACAAGCCATCCTTAACTTCGTCGTTTGCCAGAACGGTACCCAGTTCAGGACACCAGTTTACCATGGTGTCGGCCAAGTAAGCCAGACGGTAGTTCAGCAGAATCGTTTGCTGTTCCTTCTCGCCCATAGCTTTCCATTCTTCAGCAGTGAATGGTTCCGTTTCTGAACAAGCGGCATTTACTTTTTGGTTCCCGTTGGCTTCAAATACCTGAATCAATTTCTCAATTGGTTCCGCTTTTTGGGTGTCGTTGTTGAAGAAATGGTTGAACATTTCAATAAAAGCCCATTGCGTCCATTTGTAGTATTCCGGATCGCAGGTTCTGATCTCTCTGTCCCAATCGTAGGAGAAACCAATTTTATTTAATTGTTCGCGATAGCGAGTAATGTTTTGTTCGGTAGTGATAGCAGGATGCTGTCCGGTTTGAATCGCATATTGCTCAGCTGGCAAACCGTACGCATCGTACCCCATTGGATGGAGTACATTGAATCCTTTCAATTTTTTATATCGTGAGTAGATGTCAGAAGCGATATAACCAAGTGGGTGTCCAACGTGCAGACCTGCTCCCGAAGGGTAGGGGAACATATCCAAAACGTAGAATTTAGGCTTATCCTGGTTTACTTCCACCTTGTAGGTTTGGTTTTTTGTCCAGTAGTCCTGCCACTTTTTCTCAATTTCTTTAAAATTATACTCCATAGCTATATTGGTGTAAAATGATTATTCTCGAATTCAATCTGCAAAATTAGTAAAAGTTTAGAAATATTAACCGTGGATTTGTCTCATAAAGAGATTTATTACTGTCTGAAATTTAGATGGTTTTACCCATAATATGTGAAAAGGTAAAATATTTTACAGTGAATTTGGGTTTTTGATGCCTTGTGAACGAATAATTTTTTTAAATTTGTGGCACAAATCGGTCCCGTAGTTCAGCTGAATAGAACGTCAGATTCCGGTTCTGAAGGTCGTGGGTTTGAATCCCGCCGGGATCACTTAGCTCAGGAAATTTTCCTGGGCTTTTTTTGTGCCCTAAAACAGAGGGAGACTTGAAGCGGATGGGGCAAAAAAAAAGGAGCCGTAAAGGCTCCTTTTTTTGTATAGATTGTCTTGGATTAGTCTTCCAATTTTTGACGAGTTGAATAGTTCAACTTCAGAGAACTTGCTTTTCTCAACTCCTGCTTAATATCGGTGATGATACCCATCTTGGTATGTTGGTCCACCTTAAGCGAGGTTGTTAATTTGTTTCGCACTTCCTCTTTTCTGGATTCTCTTTCCGAGGCAATGAAGTCTTGGATGTCATCCACTGTAGCGAATTGATCATTCAGCTGGATACGTGGCTCAGATCCGTAAACTTTTTTGAATCGACCGATTGGCTCACCAACATAAATGTTACTAACCAAATCTTTCTTCTCAAGTTTAATTACTTCGGTTGCTTCAGGAACCAAAATTTCTACATTCAAATCTACTTCCCTCATGGTTGTACTCACCATAAAGAAGAACAGTAGCATAAATACAATATCAGGAAGAGAAGCTGTAGAAATTGCGGGAGTATCTTTGGATCCTTCTTTTTTGAATTTTGCCATTATTTTTTCCCTCCAATATTTTTAGGTTCAGCTTCTGATACTAGCATTGGGATGTGTTTCTTGATTGCAGCTTGTTGCTCCGATTCAAGATCCTCGTATTTTTTACCCCATTTTTGCATTGATTTAGCATCCCTTAATTCGCGGAAAGCTGCCGCCAATTCATTTTGAACGGTGATATAGGTACCATATTGGGTGCCGCGGTCGTTCTGCAAGGAAACAAAACCTTTTGAAACCATCACTTCCCCAAAGTAAGGAACCGTTGTAGCTTTCTTTTCAGGAAGCTCACTATTGTTTGTAGGGTTCGAAATGAACTCTTTGGTTTTTTCGCGAAGTTTGTTGATGCTAATGGGTTCTCCATTTACCAGCAATTCGTTATTTCGGTTAACCAAAACGACAAAAATGTTACGTTTCTTAACCTTAATATCATCAGACTGCTCTTGGTCTTCCGGAATTGGTGGCAACATTCTGTAGATCCCTGTGTCAACATCCATTGTTGTTGTTACCAGGAAAAAGATAAGCAACAAGAAGGCGATGTCGGCCATTGAACTTGCATTAAGTTCAGGTACTTTTTTTGCCATAATTAATAATCTAAAGGTTGTAAATCCGGGGAAAAATCCCCGGATCGATATCTTAACGTAACTTTCTAATCACTTCGGTCACCACAATTGCAAGCAGTGTACCCACACCTAAAATATACATGGTGTTCAGAACAGTGTCTGCAAATTTCAAAGTTCCTGGAGTGTTGTCAGGACCAGTGTAACCAGGCATGTCCAAAAGAGTACCATCAGACATACCGTAGGAAACCAAAATGATCAGTCCTAGAATACCAAGTCCCAATAAACCTTTGATGGCTGCTTTAGGGTTCACGAACAACTGGAAAATAGCGAAACCTACAGTTAGAACAATCGAAATGATCATTAGTATCCAAGTCCAGTTGAGCAATAGATCAGTGTACACAGGAGTATCGTGTGCCTGATTTGGTATCTCTCCACCAGTGAAATAGATAGCTGTAAACACGAAGGTTAACACTATCATCACAATGGTGAGGATATTTAAATATTTACTTAGAGTATTTGACATTGTCTAATTATTTTTTCAGGTTGTACTTTACAAGGATATCAAGAAGAGAGATAGAAGCATCTTCCATGTTGTTTACGATGCTATCAATCTTAGAAACACAGTAGTTGTAGAATACCTGAAGAATCATAGCTACGATCAAACCAGATACGGTAGTAATCAAAGCCACTTTAATACCACCCGCTACAGCTTGTGGAGAAATAGCACCCATAGACTGGATAGAGTCAAAAGCACCAATCATACCGATTACAGTACCCATAAATCCCAACATAGGAGCCAAACCAATCATCAAACCAATCCAAGAAAGACCTTTTTCCAAAAGACCCATTTGAACAGATCCGTAAGAAACAACTGATTTTTCAACAACTTCGATACCTTCGTCGAAACGATCCAAACCTTGGTAGAAGATGCTGGCAACAGGACCACGAGTGTTTCTACAAACCTCTTTAGCAGCTTCAATACCACCGTTGTTCAATGCTTCTTCCAATCCTTCTAACAACTTCTTAGTGTTAGTAGAAGAAAGGTTCAGGTAAATAATTCTTTCGATAGAAAGAGCCAAACCTAAGATCAAAGTCAGCAATACAAAGCTCATAAACATTGCACCACCTTCGATGAATTTTTCTTTAACAACTTGCTTGAATGAAGTACTTTCGATAACTTCTTCATCTTCCATAGCAGGGGTAGCAACTTCTTCGGTAGCAGTAGTTTCTTCTACCTGAGTTGTGTTAGCGGTTGCTTCAGTAGTTTGTTCGTTCGCTGTCTCATCTTGAGCAACTACATTGAATGACGCTCCTAAATTCAGCATCCCGATAACTGCTATAAATGCAAATAACTTTTTCATAGTCTGTTTTTCAAATTTTAATTAACGAAATTATTTTTTACAAATTAAAATGATAATAAGCTTAACAATAAATTGCTGTTTAGCGGTGAGTTAACCATTCGGTTTTTCACAGATTTTTTTTGTTTTTCGGGTTGAATATCTGCTTTATCGGCTGATTTCTGTCACCTTCCCTTATGTAATGTAGGGGATTTTAAACAGTGCACCAAATTACAAAAAAAAAGTGAAAAACAAATATTCTACTGGCTAATTTCGCCCTTTAGAGACTTATTTAAAAAGAATTTGGTTTCTTCTGTACTTAGCTTTTTACCTAGCAGATACATCAATTTTGTGATTGCTGCCTCAGTGGTAATATCGTGTCCACTTACAACACCGGCGCGGGATAATTCCAGACTCGTTTCATACAAGCCCATTTCTACACTTCCTGCCTGGCATTGGGTGACGTTGTATACAATGATCCCTTTTCCCATCGCTTCTTTCAAACAATCTATAAACCAGCGTTCGGTAGGTGCGTTACCGGCACCATAGGATTCAAGGATTATTCCTTTTAAATTTTTAATGTTCAAAATTGATTCCACAACTTGTTTTGTAATGCCTGGAAAAATTTTCAGAATGGCAACATTGGTGTCCATTTCTGTTGATATTTTCAGTTGTGTCGGATTGCTTGGGTAGTGGATTGCGGAATAGTTGTAATGAATATGAATTCCAATTTTAGCCAAATCCGGATAATTGTAGGAGTGGAAAGCATTAAAATGTTCTGCATTGTGCTTGGTAGTTCTGTTACCACGGAACAATTTGTTCTCAAAAACCACACAAACTTCCGGTACCATAGCCTGGTTGTTACGATAGGCTGCGGCAATCTCAATGGCTGTGATCAGGTTTTCCTTGCCATCGGTCCGTAGAGTACCAATGGGGAGCTGAGATCCTGTAAAGATTACGGGTTTCTGCAAATTGTCCAGCATGAAGCTCAGGGCTGAAGCCGAATACGACATGGTATCGGTTCCATGCAAAACTACAAAACCATCATAGGTGTCGTAATTGTCTTTAATGATGTTGGACAGCTGTTTCCATACTTCCGGACTTAAGTTGGAAGAATCAATCAAGGGGTCGAACGCTATCGATTGCAGGTTGAATCCAAATTCGTTTAATTCCGGAACCTGTTTTACGATATGATCGAAATCGAAAGGACGTAGTGATCCTGTTGCCGGATCGTTAATCATACCAATGGTTCCTCCTGTATATATGATTAAGATGGAAGTTTGTTTCTGCTCCATGGTGAGTGGGATTGAATTGTTGTTTGTATTTTAAAACCTGAAAATGTTCTGGGCATTTGTAGTGGTTATTTCCGCTACCTTTTCCAATGTAGTATTGTGAATTTCGGCCAGTTTTTCAGCTGTGTATTGCACGTACGAACTTTCATTGCGTTTGCCCCGTTTGGGAACGGGGGCCAAATAGGGGGCATCGGTTTCCAGAACCAAATGTTTTAAATCGATTTGGTTGAAAACTTTATCCAGTCCTGCATTTTTAAAAGTTAGAATACCATTTACGCCTAATAAAAATCCCATGCTAATAGCTTTCTGGGCTTGCTCAATCGTTCCGGTGAAACTGTGAAATATTCCCTGAAGTTGATTTTTTTTGTAAGGTTCGAGAATAGAAAAAATTTCATCAAATGATTCACGAGAATGTATAACCAGAGGCAGATCGTAGGACTGTGCCCATTGAATTTGTCGGTCAAAAGCGATTTCCTGTTCCTTTTGAAATGTTTTGTCCCAATACAAATCGATTCCAACTTCACCAACGGCCAAAAAGGTCCCCTTTTTTAACCATTCCTCTACTAGGTTCAACTCTTCTTCATAGTTTTCTTTTACTGAAGTAGGGTGTAGCCCCATCATGGGGTAACAGATTCCAGGAAAGGTTTCTGTTAATTCCATCATTTTAGGAATGGATTCCGAATCTATGTTGGGCAAGAGGATCTTCTCAACCTTTGCCTCCTGGGCCCGGTTGATTACATCTTGAATATCACCATTGAATTCAGAGGAATAGATATGTGAGTGGGTGTCGATCAGCCTCATATTCTTCGTCTCAGATTTTATTTCTGCAAACATATTGAAACTTACAGGTTTTCCCAAATATTCCGGTCAATTCAGGGCTGGTTTGTTGAAGGAAAATGCTTGTTTAAAAGGAATAAAAAAAGCCGGCAAAAGCCGGCTTTTGTATATGAGGTATTGTATGATTATACACAACCTTGAGCCAACATAGCTTCAGCAACTTTTACGAAGCCACCAACGTTAGCACCTTTAACGTAGTTGATCTTGTCACCGTTCTTACCGAACTTAACACAAGTTTCGTGAATGTCTTTCATGATACGACCCAACTTCTCGTCAACTTCTTCAGCTGACCAGTTGAAACGCAATGAGTTTTGAGACATTTCCAAACCTGATACCGCAACACCACCAGCGTTAGCAGCCTTACCAGGAGCGAAAATTGCATTGTCTACCAAGTACAACATTGCTTCAGCAGTACAACCCATGTTTGAAGTTTCGATTACATACTTACAACCGTTAGCAACAAGTTGCTTAGCATCTTCCTCGTTCAATTCGTTTTGGATTGCACATGGGAAAGCCAAATCAACTTTTGCTTCCCAAGGCTTCTTACCAGCGAAGAATTCAGCACCGAATTTTTCTGCGTAAGGAGCAACAACGTCGTTGTTGGTTGCACGAAGATCCAATAAGTAATCGATCTTCTCAGCATTCAAACCTTCTTTGTCGTATACGTATCCGTCAGGACCTGAAACAGTAACCACTTTAGCACCTAGCTCAGTCAATTTAAGAGCAGCACCCCAAGTTACGTTACCGAAACCAGACAAGGCAACAGTTTTACCTTCCAAAGTTTCGTTGTTTTCAGCCAACATGTGTTGAGCGAAGTAAACAGAACCGAAACCAGTTGCTTCAGGACGGATCAAAGAACCACCGAATTCAAGAGGCTTACCAGTTAAAACTCCGGTAAACTCGTTACGGATTCTCTTGTATTGACCGAACAAGTAACCAATTTCACGACCACCTACACCTATGTCACCAGCTGGTACGTCAGTGTTAGGACCAATGTGCTTACAAAGCTCAGTCATGAAGCTTTGGCAGAAACGCATGATCTCGTTGTCAGATCTTCCTTTAGCGTTGAAGTCAGAACCTCCTTTACCACCACCCATAGGTAGAGTAGTCAAAGAGTTTTTGAAAGTTTGCTCGAAGCCTAAGAATTTCAATGCACTCAAAGTCACTGAAGGGTGGAAACGCAAACCTCCTTTGTATGGTCCAATTGCGCTGTTGAATTCAACACGGTATCCACGGTTGATTTCTACTTCGCCATTGTCGTTGATCCATGGAACCCGGAACATAATAGTACGCTCTGGCTCACACATTTTCTCAAGAATTTTTGCAGCTTTGTATTTAGGATTCGAATCGTAAGTCTCCCATACAGTTTCTACTACTTCTTGAACAGCCTGGTGGAATTCAGCTTCCCCAGGAGTTTTAGCCTTAAGGGCTTCCATGAATTCATTAATCTTTGCTTCCATGTCTAAACGTTGTTATGAAATTGATTTAGATTGTTATGTTTTACTATTTAATTTCTGGTTTCAAATGTATATATTTTTTAAAAACCACAAATTAAAACTTAAAATAATTTTCCTCTTTTTTTGGAAACGCAAACGATTGAAAGGCAAACGTTTGCGAACTTGTCTAATCTGCTCTACAACATGATCTTAAAAAAAGATGGAAAAATTAGGCTTTTAGAGAGTAGATTTTGCCCGGGTGAGCCTGAATGATGCCCTCAAATTCCAATTTTAGGAGCAGTGTTGAAACCCGATTTATGGGAATGGAAGTTTTTATACTTATGATATCAATAGGAACCTTGTCGGATTGTTTGCAGACCCCAATTACAAGATTTTCTTCGGGGGAGAATTCCCTAAAGAGTTGTTGTTGAGTTGCATCAGGTTTTTGACTTTGTTTGTTCCAGCCCAGAATGTATTCCATGTCTTGTATTCCTTCTATTAAATGAGCCTGATTTGTTTTAATCAAAAGGTTGCATCCGGATGAGAATTTGTCTGTGGTTCTTCCCGGAAATGCCAGTACATCACGGTTGTAGCTATTGGCAATTTGGGCGGTGATCAGGGATCCACCTTTCTCGGCAGATTCTACAACAATAGTTGCGTGGGCGATGCCTGCAATAATTCGGTTGCGTTTTACAAAGTTTTTGGGGTCCATAGGAGTATTGTTGGAGAATTCGGTCAGCAGTGCACCATAATGTCGGCTGATTTCCAGTGCTTGAGATTTGTGTGGCGCTGGATAAAGCGTATCCAAACCATGTCCAAGGACTGCTAAAGTGGGAAGTTTATACTTAATGGCTGCTTTGTGGGCGTTGATGTCTATCCCGTAGGCTAAGCCGCTTACAATTAGCGGATGGTGTCCATTTGTTGCTAGTTTTTCAATGAGCTTATGGCATTGTTCCTTGCCGTAATTGCTTGCATTTCGGGTTCCAACAATGCTAAGGATTTTGGGAGCATTAAAATCGATATTTCCTTTGTAATAAAGAAGAACAGGAGCATCGGGACAATTGATGAGAGTTTGGGGATAATTGGAATCCAGGTAAAAGAGGCTTCGAATACCATTGGCTTCCATAAAGTCCATTTCCTGATGGGCCAAATCCAGCGCCTGTTTTCGCTGAAGTTTTTGAATATGCGAATTGCCTATGCCGGGAATTTTAAGGAGTTTTTGTTTCTTTTCTTTAAAGATTCCTTCAATGCTTCCGGTATAGGCAATTAGTTTTTTTATGGAAACAGGGCCAACGCCCTTGAGTTTGCTTACTGCAATTTTAAAGTATAGGTCGTTATTCATTAGATAAGGTGTTAGCCTTATCAAGTTACGAAAAAAATTACAGTGTGAAGCTGGCACCTAATGTTAAGAATCCTGCATTTCCCCATCCCAATTCCGAAAAGAGAGCAAAATCGTATGATAGATAGTAGCGGGCTCCAAGGCTGACACCTAAATCAAACAAAAGGTTGGAGTCTGAATCCGATTGGATGGATACCAATTCATCATTTAAGTTGTAATTGAATTTGTCTATTTTTCGATGTTCCAAAGAAAAGCCTGTTTTAAGGCTGGTATAGATGTCCCAGTTGCGACCGGGATTCAGATCTAATTGGGAGAGCCACGGATTTAAATTGTAGCTCAACAGGGCGCCTACACGATAGTAGTTGTGTTTGATGTCCCCGCTGTACTTGTTGATGTAGTCATGTTTTTGTCCGCTATACCCAATATAGGCACCAATGCTAAAATTATCTACCCAATCTCTTTCAGCCTGGATAATGAAGGAAGGGCGATTGGTTTCATTGGAGAAGGGGATATGGTTGTCGAATTTTCCATACTTCCCTAGAGCCAAACCTGCACTGATTCGGGTTCCGCCGTTGGATTGAGCCGATAGTCCTAAGGGCAATAGTAGGGCAATTAATATAAAACTGAGTGTGTGCGTGTTCATTTGTAATTAAATTTTTGGTTCGGTATTCCTGATTTTTGTGGTACTAGTAGTTAGGAACAGATCCTTATTCGATTTATTATATATGACCGTTAAAATTTCACTCCAAAATTAATCCCATTCTATATGGAGACTAAGGTGTGAGTTTTGTATGTCAAGAACTTGTGTTAATAATATTGGACCTTTTAAAAAATAGTAATTCCAGATTTCAAAATTAAAGAACCTTGCCTGTATAGTGATAACCCTTGGGGTTAAATTTTGTTAATTTGCTTTCCTATTGGCAAATTGGGAGAGGGAATTAATTATTGCAATTTGCGATTTTTTCGGAAGAGCCGAAATGCTAATGGGAGGAAATTTTGCCAAACCTCTGCTTGTTGTTTGGAAAAGAATTAATTCCGATCGCAGGTTGAATAATTTTTTTTGAATTACGAAATGGGAGAATTCATTTTTTGGAATTTCAATTGACTTGAATTTGTCGTGAAATGGGTGCAAAGGATAATGGCGGAGAACGATTTTGTCTGCATTGTCCATGTAGATAATGTAGTTCAGCTTCAGGCTGAAGGAGAAAGCCAGAATTAATATAAATAGTAGGGTAAGACAACCTGCGTATAGAGATGCTCTGGGAACCTCTAAGTATAATCCGGTAGCGATGGCTGCCAGATACAGGAAGGTTATTAAATAGTATCCAAATTTAATATTGGTTGCACGATTGTGATTTTTGATAACCATTCGAAAGCTTTAGATTATATTAAAGTTACTATATTTATCAAAGGTAAAAACTAATAATAAGTTGGCAAATGGGTTATCAAATTTCAGAAGTAATTGTTACCGATCAATTGGTAGGAGATCTGGAATCCCTTTTAGAGGGATATTCTGATAAAAAGATATTTATTTTAACGGACAAGACTACTCAAAAGCACTGCTGGCCACTGTTAAATGAAGTTAAAAGCTTAAAAGACGCAATTCATATTGTCACAGAGCCGGGAGAAGAAAATAAATCTCTGGAAGCGGTTGGAAAAGCCTGGGAGATATTGAGTGATAATCATGCAAGAAGAGATTCTTTGTTGATTAATTTAGGTGGCGGAATGGTTTGTGACTTAGGCGGATTTATTGCATCCACATATAAAAGGGGAATGAACTTTGTTCATATCCCTACAACCTTGTTGGCACAGGTTGATGCCTCTGTAGGAGGAAAAACAGGATTCAATTTTAGGGGAGTGAAGAATTTGATTGGAGTAATTAATCAACCTGAGAAGGTCTATTTATTTGCTGATTTTTTGAATACTTTATCGCCCAATGATTTGCTTTCCGGCTATGCGGAAATGTTGAAAAATGCCTTAATTTATAGTCAGTCTTATTTGGATGAACTGATGACGTTCGACTTGATGAAGGGAGAGTATCGGAATTTACTTTCATTGATTCGGAAGTCAGTTGGCGTAAAACAGGATTTTGTTTTAAAGGATCCTATGGAAAGAGACATCAGAAAGGTTTTAAATTTTGGTCATACTTTGGGGCATGCATTTGAGAGCTTTGCAATGGAAATAGGAAAACCTATACATCATGGAATAGCTGTAGCTTATGGAATTATAGGGGAGTTATTTTTATCGGTTCAAAAAAAGGGGTTTCCTCACGAAAAGTATCTACAGATTTCCAAATATATACTGAATAATTACCCGGAGTTTTCTATTTTTACCGGGGATTATCCCGCACTTTACCAATTCATGTTACACGACAAGAAAAATGTTAATGAAGGAGTGAATTTCACGCTTCTTCCTGATGTTGGTGTTTATACAATTGATAACACCTGCACCAGGGAAGAAATTGAAACGGCTCTGGATCAGTATGGAAAACTAAAATGAAAAGTTCAAGAGTAAATAATCATCCATTCGCTAACAATGATGATTATTTACGAATGGTAAATTACTCCCGATAGCCATCGGGATGCCAATTGGAATAAAATATAGAAAGATGAATCAAAGACTTCGAGAAGCAAAAGAGGCAATTAGAGATATTGTTGATTTCCCTAAGGAGGGAGTCGTATTTAAAGATATTACAACCTTGCTGAAAAGTGAGCATCACTTGAATGCATTGGTGGATTACTTGTACGATGAATACAAAGGACGGGGAATTACCAAGGTGGTAGGACTGGAAAGCCGGGGATTTATCCTGGGTGCCGCTTTGGCTTATAAATTGGATGCTGGTTTTGTACCCATCCGTAAACCGGGAAAACTACCTGCAGCAGTGCACTCTGAGAAATATACCCTGGAATATGGTGAAGACGAAATTCAGATTCATCAGGATGCATTGAGTGCAGAGGATGTTGTGTTGTTGCACGATGATCTTTTGGCAACCGGAGGAACTGCGGCTGCATCGCTTGAATTGCTTAAACGTTGTGGAGTAAAAGATGTGTTTGTGAATTTTATGGTAGAGTTGGACTTCCTGAAGGGAAGAGAAAAATTGAGTGGCGATTACGAGATTAGTTCCGTATTTCACTTCTAAACATCCATCCTTAAGAAAAATATACAGCCTTTGGAGTGATCCGGAGGCTGATTTTTGTATTCCATAAATAATAGGATGCGGACAAAATGATTTTAATTTACAATTAACAAGTTGTTGATAAAATCAGAAACAGAATAATAGAGTAGGCAATATTCTTTGTAAATTGAATTTAAATCGTGTAAGGCGAGAATGTCCTTCCCGATAGCCTTCGGAAAATTGTTGAAAGTCAATTTGGACACATGAAATATTTATTGAGTAAATCTAATCCAAAGTTGGAGGGGGAAATTACCATTCCGGCTTCCAAAAGTATATCCAATAGGGTTTTAATTATAAATGCTCTTAGCTATAGTGGCGCTCCGGTACAGAATCTTTCTGATTGTGAAGACACCCGCCGGATGCAATCGGTTATGTATTCCAACACCAATGTTTTTGATGTAGGAGATGCCGGAACAACTATGCGATTCCTTACAGCCTATCTGGCCAAGGTGGTTGGTGAATGGACTCTAACTGGTTCGGAGCGGATGAAGGAGCGGCCTATTGGGGTGTTGGTGGATGCCCTAAACGAATTGGGAGCACAAATCACCTACCAGGAGAAGGAAGGGTATCCTCCTTTGAAAATCTTTGGGTCCAATTTAACCGGAAGTGTGGTAACACTCGATGGAGGAACTAGTTCGCAGTATATTTCTGCTCTTCTGTTAATTGCTCCTACCTTGGAAAAAGGATTGAACATTAAGCTGAAAGGCAAGATCGTTTCACGCCCCTATATTCAGATGACTTTGAAAATGATGGAGGAGTTTGGAGTGAAGTCTGTTTTTAAGGGCAACGAAATTCGGGTGGAGCATCAAAATTATTCTGTAACCCCCTATACAGTAGAGGGCGATTGGTCAGGAGTATCTTACTGGTATGCCATGATGGCCCTTGCTGAGGGAGGAAAGCTGAAGTTAAACGGACTTCGAAAGAATAGCATACAAGGAGATGCCGGTTTGATTCCATTGTTCGAAAAATTGGGTGTTAAAACGGTTTTCTCCAAGCGGGGAATGCATATTGAGAAGTGTGATGAATCAGTAACTAAATTCGTTCAGAATTTCTCCGATATGCCGGATCTGGCCCAGACTTTTGCTGTGTGTTGTGCTATCAAGGGCATCCCTTTCCGATTTACCGGGTTGGAAACTTTGAAAATAAAGGAGACCGATAGAATTCAAGCCCTTATAAATGAATTGGGCAAATTGGGTTATGTGCTTACCGAACCCGAAGATGGTGCATTGGCATGGGATGGAACCCGAAAGGAAGCTGAGGAAAATGCAGTGATTTCTACTTACAGAGATCACCGGATGGCCATGGCTTTTGCTCCTGTTGCGATACTTCTTCCGGGAATTGCCATTGACCAACCGGATGTGGTTGGAAAATCCTATCCGAATTTCTGGGAGCAATTGAGGCAAGTTGATTTTCAAATTGAGGAAGTCAGAGAATAACGGCTTTGAAACTGGAATAAATTAATATGGAAATAATCGAGAGACGAAGTTTCGTAAATAGTCTCTAATGGAGTGTAATTTGGGAGTTACAAAACAATACTTATATGCAAAATACAAAAAAGGAGCCTTGCCCGGGCTCCTTTTTCAATTTGTGTATCCGTATCTGATCTTTTATTACTGCTTAATGGCAGCTTCCAAACCAATCTCAATCATTGTGTTCAGAGAGGTTTGACGTTCTTCGGCGGTTGTTTCCTCGCCAGTGATGATGTTGTCGCTCACTGTAAGAACGGTAAGAGCCTTAGCTCCATAACGGGCTGCAATAGTATACAGGGCCGTGGTTTCCATCTCAACAGCTAAAACACCGTATTTGCTCCAGATTTTCCAATGATCCAGATCATCATCATCATGGTAAAATAAGTCGGAGGTTAGAATATTTCCTACTCTAACATTAACACCTTTGTCTAAAGCGGCTTTGTGTGCATCGCTAAGCAAACCGAAGTCAGCACAGGGAGCATAATCCATGCCCTGGAAGCGGTTACGGTTTACAGAGGAATCGGTACATGAGGTCATGGCGATAATTACATCGCGCACCTTCATATCCTCCTGAATGGAACCACAGGTTCCGATACGAATCAGGTTCTTCACTCCATACTGGTTGATCAGTTCGTGAGTGTAGATGGAAATGGAAGGGACACCCATTCCGGTTCCTTGCACAGAGATGCGTTTCCCCTTGTAGGTTCCGGTGAATCCCAACATGTTTCTCACCTTATTGTAGCAAACTACATCCTCTAAAAAATTGTCAGCGATGTACTTGGCTCGCAAAGGATCCCCGGGGAGCAGAATGGTTTCTGCTATTTCCCCCCTTTGGGCTTCGTTGTGTGCACTCATAGCAAATGATTTAAATTTTTATAAAAGATACTATTTTTCTCCGAGAATCTTTTTCATAATGAAGAAGAGTTCGGACACTTTCATAAAATTCAGGTATGCAAAATGCATCATCCCCAATAAGAGAGAAATGGATTTGGATAAGTAGTTGTAGGTAGTATTATCAGTCCCGGGTCGATTGGATAAGTACAATTACCCCAAAAACACCCATCATTCGATCCGGGAAAGCAGCTGCTAAATTACTATTTTTGTTGGAAATTGAACGATCAAATACAGAAAATATTTAACGTTTATTTTTGAAAAATTCAAGTACCAGGCTGGCGCATTCCTCCTCCATTATTCCGCTGACAATTTCGGTACGGGGATGCATAGGGGAGGGAGAAAAGCGTGTGTAGCCTCTTTTTTCATCCGATGCGCCATATACAATTCGGGTGATTTGCGACCAGGCCAAGGCTCCTGCACACATATTGCAAGGTTCCAGGGTAACGTAAAGGGTGCAATCTTTCAGGTATTTTCCCCCGAGGTAGTTGGCTGCCGCCGTAATGGCCTGCATTTCGGCATGAGCGGTAACATCATTAAGACGTTCGGTGAGGTTGTGAGCCCGGGCGATAATCTGGTTGTTGCACACTACGATTGCGCCAACGGGAATTTCATCCTCCTCGAAAGCAAGGTGGGCCTCCTGAAGGGCCTGCTTCATAAAATATTCATCATTGAAGGGCGATACGATCATTGGAAACGGAATAGCTTAATTTTTTGGAAATCCTTGATTAAAACACTGTACTAATTCGCAAATTGTTAGTATTTTCGCAAAGTTAACAAAATAAGAATAGGATGTATAGAACTCATACTTGTGGAGAATTAAGAATTCAAAACGTAAACGAGACGGTTACGTTGAGTGGATGGGTACAAAAGGCTCGAGATCTGGGGGGTATGACCTTTGTAGATCTGCGCGATCGCTACGGTATTACCCAATTTGTTTTTAATATGGAAACCGATGCCGATCTTTGTGATAAGGCCCGGAAATTGGGACGTGAGTATGTAGTGGCCATTACCGGAAAAGTGGCCGAGAGAGAAAGTAAAAATTCAAAAATTCCTACCGGGGAAGTGGAAATCATTGCTGAAAAACTTGAAATATTGAGTAAATCAGCTGTGCCTCCATTTACTATTGAAGATGAAACCGATGGTGGGGATGAGTTGAGAATGAAATATCGTTACCTTGATTTGCGAAGAAATTGCGTTCGCGAAAATCTGGTAATCCGTCATAAAATGGGTATTGAGGTAAGAAATTACCTGGATCAAAAAGATTTTATCGAAACTGAAACTCCTGTTTTGATTAAATCTACTCCTGAAGGAGCACGTGACTTTATTGTGCCTTCAAGAATGAATCCGGGCGAATTCTATGCTTTGCCTCAATCGCCTCAGGTATTTAAGCAATTGTTGATGATTTCCGGTTTCGACCGTTACTATCAAATTGTGAAGTGTTTCCGTGATGAGGACTTGCGTGCCGATCGTCAGCCGGAATTTACTCAGATCGACTGCGAGATGTCATTCGTTGAACAGGAAGATATTCTGAATACTTTCGAGGGACTGACCAAGCACTTATTTAAAAAGCTGAAGAATGTAGAAATGGATTTCGACTTTCCCCGTATGAGCTATGCGGATGCCATGAAGTATTATGGTAGTGATAAGCCGGATATCCGATTCGAAATGAAGTTTGTTGACCTGAGTGAAATTGCAAGGGGCAACGATTTCAAAGTATTTGATGAAGCAGAATACATCGGAGCCATTTGTGCTGAAGGATGTGCCAATTATACCCGCAAGCAGCTGGATAAGCTGACCGATTTTGTAAAGAAACCGCAAATTGGCGCCAAAGGTTTGGTTTACGTGAAATACAACGAAGATGGTTCTTTCAAATCATCTGTTGATAAATTCTATAGTGCCGAGGATCTTGCCAAATGGGCCGAAGCCTGTAATGCAAAGCCAGGTGACCTGATTTTGGTATTGGTGGGTGATAAGGCTGCTACCCAGACTCAACTTTGTGAGCTGCGTTTGGAAATGGGAGAACGTTTGGGCTTGAGAGACAAGAACAAGTTCTCACCTATGTGGGTTGTGGATTTCCCTCTTTTGGAGTGGGATGAGGATAGTCAACGCTTCCATGCAATGCATCACCCATTTACTTCTCCAAAGAAAGAAGATTTCCATTTGTTGGATACCGATCCGGGAGCAGTTCGTGCTAATGCCTACGATTTGGTGATCAATGGAGTAGAGATCGGTGGAGGATCCATCCGTATTCACGATACCGATCAGCAGAAGCAAATGTTCCGTCACCTTGGATTTACCGATGAGGAGGCCAAAGAGCAGTTTGGCTTCCTGATGGATGCTTTCCAATATGGTGCACCACCACATGGTGGAATTGCTTTCGGATTCGATCGATTGGCTTCTTTGTTTGCAGGATTGGAAACCATTCGCGATGTAATCGCTTTCCCTAAAAACAATTCGGGGCGTGATGTCATGATTGATTCTCCATCAGCTGTTGCAGATGACCAATTGTTGGAATTGAATCTTGATTTCCGTCAGAAACCGGAATAGTTAAAATATTCTCTATAAAAAAACTCGATCCATTGGATCGAGTTTTTTTATGCTTTAGAGTAATTCTCAAAAGCTGGTGGCAGCTTTGAAATTAATTTTCGGCTTCTTCTTTAGCCTGGCGATCCAGTAATTCGGAGTATAGGTTTTTCATGAACCGTACTGCATAACGAACTGCTTCATCTTTGCTCTTAAAATCAGATTTGATAAGGTTGTGTGTGCTCAGTTCATCTTTAGGATCGCCGGTGTAGTAATATATGCTTACATTAGGGCGTCCGGACTTCTTTTTGATGACCATGCCCAGCCAGGTTTCAATCTTCTGGCCCTTTACGTTTATATGGCGTTTAAATTTTATCATGATACCGTCATTTTTATTCGGGGCGAAATTACGTCAAATTTTTGAAAACTAAAATGGGAAACGCATTATCAGAAAAGAATTTATAGAATTAGAGACGAGAACAAAGCAAAAAAAAGAACGAATCCTAAGATCCGTTCTTTTCGACTAATTTACGGTTGTTAAATTGAGGTCCATTTAATTTTAAATGGAAGGTTTAAGACTAAAGACATCTAAAAGAATGTCTTCAAATTTAGATTGAAAGTTATGGTAACACCATAGTTTAAGTTCTTTTATCTCGTTGGGTTGTAGCCAGTTTAACGCCTTTCTTAATTCCTTGTGAAATAGTTTTGCTTCGAAGCTAACGGAGGTAAGTACCATTTTTGTATGTTCCAGCATTGTCAACAAATTTTACAGGGGTTTCTGATCTCTTTATTGCTAATCTAGCATTTTTTTTTGCAGAGTCTTCTACTGCTTAACATG
This sequence comes from Marinifilaceae bacterium, assembly GCA_041725895.1. Taxonomy (GTDB): domain Bacteria; phylum Bacteroidota; class Bacteroidia; order Bacteroidales; family Marinifilaceae; genus JBGRQA01. Next base: position 76,633 of record JBGRQA010000019.1, on the reverse strand, counting down.
CCTTAACATTTTTAACATTTCTTAAACCAGGTGGGAGAGTTGTGATATAATGGTATTGCCTTGATCCGTTTATTGCATTTTCGTTCTTAGAGAAGTAGTTAAGTTACTGTTTCAAAGGAATTGAGACAGATGAAATAAGAAGAAGCCACCAGGCAATTTAGCCTATTGGAAGATTAAATTTTCTTCCTGTAAGTTTGGAGAGGAGTTAATTAGCCGCAAAGGATCTGTGAATGTTCTGTAGGGAACCAAGGTTTCGATACCTTTGCGGTTTTGTATTATAGGCGTTGCTGCTTAGGCTTCGTTTTTTTCAGAGATTTGTTGTTGTAATTGTTTCAACTTTTTTTCCTGGTTGTTTACCAGAACCATAGCAACTGTCAATAGGAACATTACAACCAGTTCGATGTAGATTCCTGTTTTTGAACCTTCGGGCCCGGTGGTATTTAGTAGATTAAAAACAGCGGCCACCATAATCAGAAAAGTTGAAGTAATCAGGGTAAGTTTCAGAAGTTTCATCCTTTGTAATTTTCGAATTGAATAATAGCTTTTTTATGAAGAAGGAAAATTAGTTAAAATTTTATGGAATTGGAAATGTAAACCTTTTTCTAAAAAATATGATATGTATAAAACAAAAAAAGCTTTCCAAAAGGAAAGCTTTGAGATATTTTATGGAATAAAATCTGGTTTTTTCAGATCCATCCTATTCTTCACAGGATTGGTATAGATCTCCAGGAAGATCTTGTTTAGCATAGCCCGGTTACCCTCCAGAGGATTCAACTTTTTGTCCATGTGTTTCAGGAATAAAGTTTTTTCTTCTTCGGTGTACTTGTCTTTGAAAGTACTTGTGGAGTTGAGCAGGTCATAAGCAATGTAATTGTCGGGCCACAATTTAAAGTTTTTGTGAATCCTGTAGTCAATTACATCTGCAACAGCTTTAAATTGTTCGTTTGGAGTTTCCATTTTTCCAATAACATCCATTATCTCTACAATGGGCTTGCCAATGGAGAAGTGCACCCGGCCTTTCTCATTAATCATACCTCCCAGCATACTGCGCAAGTCATCCTTTGGGGACTTCTGGTAGTCAGCATCAGTCTCTTTAAGGTAAACTTCTTTGGTTTTCATTGCATCGCAGGGCTCATATTCATAGGATATGGCCACCGGAACAATTCGAAGCTGCTTGAAGTTTTCTGCGAAATTTTCTGTTCCACTGATGTGAAGCATCTTTAGCAGACTATGCTGTGTGCGGTCGTCTCCATCCTTGGTTCTTCCTTCCCGTTGAGCAATCCAAATAGAGGATTTCTTTTCCGAAAGGGTATGCCGAACATAGGATGAAAGCTGTTTGGAGCTTTCCAACATTTGGCGTACCGAAATGTTTCGGTTGACAACAAAACTTTTGTTGAGTTTTACCAGATCGGTAATCCAGGGTTGTATCAGCAAATTACTTCCGATAGCAATTTCTGTAGTGTCAAAGCCATTTTCGTGAAGTAACACATTGAGCAGGGCCGAGTCAAGAATAATATCCCGGTGATCTGAAATAAACAGATAGCTTTCCCCTTTTTTCAGATTATCCAATCCCTCAATAGTAACACCTTTTGTTGTTTTGTCAATTAGGTTTTGAGCCAGGCGAATAATAAAGCGACTCTGAAATTCCTTGATGGAATTTACATTATCCAGAGCCTCAGCAATATCGTCTTCGGTTAGCTCAGGGAAAAGCTGTTGAGCAAAACGGACAAAAGCTTCCTCCTTTTTCAACCGATTGAGTACCTCAGGGACTTCATGGTCGTGATAGGGGCGAATAGTATCAAATTCAGATTCAGTGAACATTTTCTAGTTCGTTTAATTAAGGACTTGCAAAAATAAGCAAATTCTATGGAAACTTACTGTTGCGGTCACTATTTTTTATTCGAAGATAGTGTTAAAAGGTTTGCTTTTCAGTAGGTTAACTTTTTGAAAACTTTGACTTTTTGACTTAAAAAAGGCAAATGAGGGTTCAGAAAAGGGGATGAAATAAAAAATGGGGCTGTGTAACGAACAGCCCCATAAACATAAAAACGTAAATTTGATCTGTATCAAGGGTAGATCAATATACAAATATTATTTAAATTATTTGTTTAATCCTGTTAAAATTAGCTCAAGAGCCTTTTCCAATTGTTGATCCCGGCCTTCCGAAAGCTTTTCAAAACAGTTTTCTGTTTCCACATCCGGATCGAGTTGTAGATTCTCCAGAAATTTTCCCTTTAGGTTTTGCATGCCCAATTGTGGAATACCAAATCGTAGGCTGGGGTTCATTTGACGTTCCCACCAAACAGCGGTCATAGTTCCGGGAACAGGCATTCCTACCAGTTTGCCAATTTGTTTTTGTCGGTAGGTATAGGGAAATCCGTTGGCATCAGAGTAGTTCCCCTGATTGATTAAAACAACTGACGGTTTGTGCCAGGCATTCAGTGGCTCCGAATCGAAATATTGACCACGGGCATTCATGTTCAGGTAACGCTCACCATTTAATAAATTGGCCAGGGGATCATGAATCCAGCCTCCGCCGTTGAATCGGGTGTCGATTACCATAGCTTCCTTGTTTCTGAATTTCCCCAGGATTTTTGAGTAGGCTTTCCGGTAATTCCGAATATCCATTCCCTCGATGTGAACATAGCCTACGCGACCATTGGAAAGTTTTTCACATTCTTCCAATCGCTGCTTTTCCCATCGACTATAGATTAACCGATACTCTTCCTTCCTGTTTATAGGTTTTACAACTGTCTGAAAACTTGATTTTGTCTCGGGATTATAAATTTCAAGAAGTGTGTTTTTTCCTTCCAGATGATTGAGCAGGGCAAAATAATTGGTTTCTGGCGAAATCTGTTTCCCGTTGATGGATTGAATTACCATTCCTTTGGTAATTTTTTTCTCTGCTTTTTGCAGAGGTCCACCTTGCAATATTTCCAGAATTTCTAACCCATCTTTTTTGCCTGATGTTGAAAGGAAGGTCCCTAAAGCTGCAGTTGCATCATGAGATGGCTGATGGGGTAAGTAGTATCTGCATCCGGTATGAGATGCATTCAATTCCCCCAGCATTTCGCTTAAAAGTTCTGCAAAATCCCTGTCATTGTTGATAGAGGGAAGAAAGGAGGAATAGTTTTTTTGCAAATAGCTCCAATCTACACTGTGCAGGTTTTTTTCGTAGAATTTGTCCCGAACTTGTCTCCAAACATGATTGAACAGGTACAATCGTTCCCCTGGATGATCCAGAAAGAACTCCGCCTTGTATTTTATCTCTTTTTTGGCCTTATCCTGGATGTTGATTTGATAAATATGTCCTTTAATAAAGGTGTAAAGTTTTTTGCTATCCAGAGATTGAAATAGCTTTACCCCATCTTTTTCGTTCTTCCATTTATGGAGTTTGGTTCCATGGGCTGGTAATTTGCATAGGATTTGTTCTCTATGGCTTCGTAGCCCGATTTGTTTTAAATCAAAATCCTTGGCATTTCGTTCCAATAGGAAAAGGTTTTCACCATTCTTGGACAACAAGGCATCGGAAATACGGCCCGATCCGGGTGTGAGCCGAACCATCCGTTGTTCATCCAATGGTTCTTGTATTGAAATTGTTTGCTGGTAATCTTTGTTGTTGAGTAGTTCGAAATCTTCTTGTGATAAGGTAAATTTGTTATATGTTTTCTGGTTGAGAAATAGGCCGAATACATCGTATTGACTGCCCCACCAGGCAACATCCTCGTGCATGCCCTGGCGATCGGAGAGCCAGTAGACCATGTTGCCGTTTAGTCCCCATTGAGGTTGAATATCATTGTAACCGCTTTGGGTGAGGTTGATTGCATCTTTTTTCCCGGAGGCATCTACAAGGAAAACTTCACTGAGTAGCATGTTGTTTTCTGATGTATAGAGAAGGTATTCTCCATTGGGTGACCATTCGAAATGTTGATCTCCATCTGCATAGGAATACCTTTCCTTACCAGGGAATACTGTCCTGACTTTTTTGGAAACCAAATTTATGATTTGGAGATGGGTACGTTCTTTAAGGAATGCGACTTCCTTGCCATTGGGAGAGAATTGCGGCTGGAAAGTATTTGCCTCTGATTCCAGAACAGGTTCTTCCATAAGTAGTGTGGCTGTTGCAAAAAACTGCTCCTCTTGCCGAGCCAATTCGGTTTTAAAGATATTCCAGCTTCCTCCTTTTTCTGAAGCATACAGAAGACTGCGTCCGTCAGGACTGAAACTTACCGATCGCTCCTGCTGTGGACTGGTAGTAATTTGCTTGGTAGTGCCGAAGTCTATCGAAGTAACAAAAACATTGCCTCTCAAAACAAAGGCGAATTCTTTGCCATTGGGGGAGAGAACCATTTCCTGGGCACCTTTTGTATCCACTATATATTCTATGGCATTGGAATTGACTCCGGGGTGAAGATTAATTTCAACCTTTTGAGCCTCTTGTCCTTTTTCTTTGATATAAATGCCTCCCTGGTAGCCAAAGCAGAGCCTATCGCCCTTTCCCATCGAAAGAAACCGGATGGGGTGAGGAGAAAATTCAGTAACCTGCTTCAAATCTTGTGGGTTGTTTACCGGTATCCGAAAAACATTGAAGGAACTGGATTCTTCACTAAGGAAATAGATTTCCGATCCATCGGAGTTGAATACGGGATACAGGTCCTCACCCTTGTATTGGGTGAGCTTTTGATGGGTTTGATTTTGGGTATCGTACAGCCAAATGTCTCTGGTTACAGATGAGGTATGGTGTTTTCGCCAATGATCTTCGTAGCCCTTTTTGTCCTGGTAGACTATATATCGACCGGTAGGATCAAATTTAGCTTCCTGTGCGGGAGTACTTAGGATTTGCTCTATACAACCTCCTTTGGAGGGTACCTGGTAGAGTTCCGTGAAAATAGTTTCAGGAAATTGGGCATCATTTACCGCTTTTTGGATTCGGGCAGAGAAGAGCACATTTAAACCATCGGGCGAAAAGCACTCCGGGTACTGATCGGCCGAATGGAAAGTCAGTCGTTGTTCGGTTCCTCCCTCCGCTTTAATGAGAAATATGTCAAAATTTCCATGCCGGTCGGATGCAAATGCCAGGTGTTTGGAGTCCGGAGACCAAATGGGGCGATATTCATAGGCCGGATGACGTGTTATTTGGATTGCCTTTCCGCCCGAGGAGGGTACGGTGAAGATATCACCCTGGTAGGAAAATGCTATAGTTTTTCCATCCGGAGAGATGGATGGGTACCGCATCCAGTGAGGATGGTCTTCTGCAAAAGCATTAAATATCAAGAATAAAAAGGGGAGAAGGAGGAGGCTGTGTTTGCTTCTCATGATTGCTGTAAATTATTATGTTGATGAAGGAGTTTGTTTTTCCCGAAGTTACAAATTTCTAATGAAAAGATGGGGGCTTAAGGCATCAGAAAAATCGACATTTTTCAAGGGAATTTTTACTTTAAAGGCTGTCAATTAGACATGGAATAAAAGAGAAACAGATCTGGCAAACATTTTGTACTACACTTGCAGCTATTTGTAAATACCAACGGTTATTGGAACCGAATTGTGATTAAAATGGCTAAACTCTTTAAAAGAAATTAATTAGAAAATAGAAAAACCGATAATATGAGTGGAATTTGGATTTTGTTTATCGTATTTACATTGGTCAGTTGGTTGATCAGTAATCAATTAAGGAAAAGGTTTAAGAATTATTCTCAGATTGGTACTGCCAATGGGATGAGTGGGAGAGAGGTGGCTGAAAAGATGTTACGTGATCATGGAGTTACCGGTGTTCGGATTGGATCTGTTGCAGGTCAATTGACCGATCACTACAATCCAGCGGAAAAGACCATAAATCTAAGTCAGGAAGTATATTTTGGAAGGAATGTTGCATCAGCAGCAGTGGCTGCCCATGAAACCGGACACGCCATTCAGCATGCTCAAGCCTACTCCTGGTTGCAGATGCGTTCCGCTTTGGTGCCTATTGTGAGTTTTAGCTCGAAATGGGTACAGTGGGTGCTTTTGGCTGGTATTTTAATGGTGCAGAGTTTTCCTCAATTGCTTTTGGCAGGAATTTTCATGTTTGCTGCTACTACCCTGTTTAGCATCATAACATTGCCAGTTGAAGTGGATGCTAGTCGACGTGCCGTAGCTTGGTTGCGAACTACCGGCATAACTACCATGCAGACACAGGAACATGCCAAAGATGCTTTGAAGTGGGCTGCCTATACCTATTTTATTGCAGCGCTTTCCTCTCTTGCCACATTAATGTATTACATCATGATGTATATGGGTGGCAGTAGAGATTAGTCAAAATTTTAATTAGCGAAATAGTTTGGGGCTCTTCCTTTGGGAAGGGCCTTTTTTTGTTTGTGAAATTCTGAAAGGAGGGAATGTAAGGTAAAGGAAATTGGAAACACGGGCTTGCTCTGGTAGGTTTGTTGTTTATAATTTTAGTTTAGGGTGGATTGTATGTAATCTACTATTTTTATAGTAATAAAATTTGTCTACTAGATTTATAGTACTATATTTGTAGTAGATTAATTAGAATTTAAATGTATCATGAAGGATTTAACCAAAGCAGAAGAGCAAGTAATGCAAATTGTGTGGGATTTAGGAGAGGGAAATGTTCGGGATGTGGTTGCAGGGTTTCCTGAGCCGAAACCGGCTTATACTACCGTTGCTACAGTGTTGAAGGTGTTGGAAAAGAAAGGATTTGTGAATAAAACTCCGGCGGGGAAATCTCATTTGTTTTCGGCAAAGATTTCAAAAGAAGATTATTCGGGGTTTAGAGTGGGGACTCTTGTGAAAAACTACTTTAATGGTTCTTTTTCCAAGATGGCCTCCTTTTTTGCCAAGGATAATAAACTCAGTATACAAGAACTGGAAGAAATGATAGAGATTGCAAAACGTGAAATGGATAAAGAAAAGTAGTCGAGATTCCATTACCAGCAACGAATTATTGAGGGGATCACTTGATTTGATACGGAAGGTCATTGATTCCATTTAAAGTAATTGAAGCCTACCGGTTTTTAATTTTATTACAAGGAATACTATGAATGCACTATTTGAATATCTGTTTCAATCATCGGCTATATTGACTCTGTTTTATTTGGTCTACTTTTTTCTTTTTCGCAACGAAAGATTATTTACGGAAGTTCGCTTGTTTCTGCTTTCAAGTGCAATATTGGCCTTGGTGCTTCCATTGGTAAAGATTCCCTATACGGTTCTGGTTACTCCTTCTGCTTCTATGTTGGATACGGTTCTTACCGATTTTGTCACTGGGCTCACATATAATGAAACGGGCAGTGTTCAGAACTCTTCAGGCGCTTCTGTCAGTTGGTTTCTTGGGAGTCTCTATGTTGCGGTTTGCCTGGTTCTTTCGATTCGAAGCATTGTTAAGGTGATTCAAATTCATCAAATGACAAGGGGAAAGGAATATGAAATTGTAGATGGTACGAAAGTTTTTCTATCGAATGATTCTGTGCCGGCTTTTACATTCTTTAATTACGTTGTAATCAATAAGGAGGAGTTTACCAACGAATCCTTTCAAAATATACTTGCACACGAAAAGGTACATGCACAACAAAAGCACTGGATCGATCTGCTTTTGGTTGAACTCTTATGCATTGTTTTTTGGTTTAACCCTTTTGTATGGCTTTTTCAGCGTGCGGTAAAACAGACGCATGAGTTATTGGCTGATGATGGAGTGATTGCGCGCGGCTTCAATATTGGGCAATATCAGGCAATTTTAATAAACCAATTGATGGGGGCAGAGGTTTTGGGTTTGGCCAATAACTTTAATTACTCCCTCAATAAAAAACGTATGATTATGATGTCAAGTGAAAAATGCCCACAAAACAGGCGCTATAAATTTCTGGTAATGGTACCTGCCATTGTTGCAATTCTGATGTTCAATCTGCAGGTTGTGCAGGTAGCGAAAGCTCAGGATATGGAAGTTGTAGAAATTTCAAAAGAGAACAAGGTTTCCATTTCTGGCAAGGTTCTGGACATGAACAATAAACCGGCAGAAGGAGTTGGGGTGATGTTCTTTACGCGGAAAAATGGAAAATCTAAAGAGGTAGGAAATATTAAGACTGTGAAAATTGTTCGTACCGATAAGAATGGACTATTCAAGACGGAAGTAGATAAAAATTCGGAGATGATAATTGGGCAGGATGAAAAGGATCAATTAAAACGGGAAGTTGAAGATTTCGTTTTGAATGGAAAGAAAATTGACGGTGCTTACTTTTTAAATTTCAAGTTGAAAGCTCCGTATACTCCCAAAAAGAAATCAAAGAGAAAAGCTAGAAAAGACAACTATAAAGGAGAACCTGTTTTTGTACTTGTAGAGGAAATGCCAAAATTTCCAGGAGGCTATGATAATATTCAAAAGTATATCAACGAGAAGGTAGCAAAACTGGATGCCAGGTACAGAATTGACGAAAAATGTTTTGTTACTTTTATCATTACAAAAAAAGGGGAAGTGAAAAAGGCCAGGGTAATTAAGTCTACTGGAAATTCTGATGTGGATGCTGCTGCTTTGAAGATAGTGGAAAGCTTGCCCCAATGGACTCCAGCGAAACAACGAGGAAAGAAGGTAAATGTTTCCTATACTGTTCCTGTATCGTTTTAGTCTGTAACAGAAAATAAGCGAATTATTAAAAGCCCTTTGAATCTCATACTTCAAAGGGCTTTTTCAATTGAAGAGCGAGCTGTAGTTCTGGGGGGTATGTTTTTGTGAAAATTGTTCGTTTAATTCTGTGAATAGAAATTGTGGTAATTTAAATCTGTTGGCTATTCCGAAAAATTCTTTATTTTTATTAATTCAAAATAAAGATAGAGCTATGGTGAGATCGATACGATACGGATTTGTTATCACTTTTCTTTGGCTGGGCTTTGTTCTGGCTATTAGTTTTATGGAGGCTTGGGTAAAGTTTCGCGCAAATATTGAGTTGGGGGTTGCTTTGGATGTAGGCCGCCATGTATTTGCTGCACTTAACATGGTGGAGCGTTTGTTTGCAGCTTTAACCCTGGTATATATATTCTATTATCATTCCCAAAGAAGTATTGTTTTTTTGGGGATAGGATTGATTTCTATTCTTGTGGGACAATCGGGTTACCTGCTTCCTCGTTTGAACGAACATGCTGTGTTGATTATGCAAGGTATGGAACCACCCCAGGATGAAGCCCATAAAATGTATATTTATATGGAAGTGGGGAAGGTGCTCCTGCTATCGGTGATGGGGTGGAAGCAGGTACAACTTTTTAGGAGGCTTGTTTGATTCATTGATAGCCAATGGAATTGTTAAAAGATGTTAGAATTTGCCCGAAATTGTTTCTTATTGCTTGATTGCCTGTGATTGCTGTTAATTATTTCCCATTTTTGTAATCTGAATTTCGGGATTGATGGAGAAACTAAAGTTTATATTGCATGTTTTATTTCTGATCGGCATTTTGCTGCCCATTGGGGAAGTTTATTCCCAGGAGCAATTGCAAAGTGCCTGTGAACTTCCCGTGTCCGAAACGGATTGTAATGATATTTCTGAAGAGGATAACCTGGAGGATGAAAAGGAGAGTTGGCAGGGATGTTTGCAAAATGGTTTCCAAACAATATTGACTGAAAAATGTTCCTATTTCCTGGAAAAAACCTTCTATCGACAATTCAGAAACGAGAGAATTGATTCCCCTCCCCGTCTGTAAATTTTCTTTCCAAACATTCGTTGATTCGCATTTCTCTGTTCTTGGAGAATTTATCCTTAAGAGATGTGCTTCAACTTCCTTTGCCTGCTTTGTTTTTTCAGGCTGGTTTATCTTTTTACTATTGTTGAATTGAAATCAGGTGCAGCCATTTCTTGTGGAATGTAAATATGTCTGGCTGTTTCTGGTATTTGTTATGGAGGAATCTATGCGACCATTTCTTGCCAATGGCAAACGAAAATCAAGAATGCAACTATTGCATCAATACTATAGATATACAGGTTTTTATTCATTTGTAGGGGCCAATTTAAAAAAGGGGATCGGCCCGGTTCTTGTATTTGCTGCTGCACTTCTTTTGTTTAATCATTTTGTGCTTGATGTGCGTAGCCTGTTTACCTATATCACCGAAAACTACTCTTCTTTTAACGTTTTTACAGTCTTTTTTCTTTCGGAATCTTTCCTGGGCTTGATTCCCCCGGAGATTTTTATCGCCTGGGTGAAAACAGCACCCGATCCTCTCCTGTATTTGTCACTATTGGCTTTACTATCCTACCTGGGAGGTTGTGTATCCTATTTTCTGGGGAAGACTATTCTATCCATTCCCAGGGTAAAAAATACTCTGGAAGTAAAGATGGCCAAACACATTCAGCACATTCGCAAATGGGGTGGTTTCCTTATTGTGGTTGGAGCCCTGTTACCCATCCCTTTCTCTATGGTGAGTATTGCTGCCGGAATCATCAATTATAGTTTTAAACAGTACTTACTGTTTGGATTGTTTCGGTTTCTGAGGTTCTATCTTTTTGCTCTTGCTATTTTTAGTCTGTTATAAATAAATGGGCTTTGCCCTTTCAAGCTAAAGGTCGGATTCAGATTTGGAATTCGGCCTTTAGCTGTTGCTGGTCGGAACACTTTTTTGTGGTCCGGACAGTTGAAGGTTAAAGTGTGGAAAGGCCTTGCAATGAGAGTAAGGTCTTTGTTTTGAATCATCCATTGTATCGCCGCGATATTTCCATTCGCATAATCCATCGATAAATATTTTACACCCGGAGTAGCTAAGGATTTTATGCAGTGTAAGTCCCAGTGGGAAGTCAATTGACCTCTTGTTTTTGTGCATTGAACGCCTTATCTGTTTGGTTTGTAGATTAAATCTGTATGGGGGGATGCGATGTCCTATCTTGGGCAGAAATTAAAATCGATGAGCATGAAAAGAATAATGTTTGTCCTATTGGGCCTATTGATGATCAGTGGAATGGCACAGGCGCAAGAAAAGGGAAAACTGACCACTGAAGAACGTACCGAGATCCTCACTGAATGGATGCAGGAGGAACTGGAGTTGACTCAGGATCAATTGCCCCAGGTGAAAGAAATTATTCAGGAGTTTTCCAAAGGAATGGAAGAGGTGGTGAAAACTACTGGATTTAGAGCTAAGTGGGCCAAATTCCGGTCAAAGGGAAAGGAGCGGGATGAGGCATTGGAGAAGGTGCTTACTCCTGAGCAGTATGATACATTTACGGACATCAAGGGGGATATGCGAAAGGTAATGAAGGAACGGGGAGAGCAAAAAAAGAAATCCTGATCCTATTCCAATTGTTGAAGCCAACATTACCCGTGGGGATTGATTGAATTCCTTTCTAGGAAATGGGATCGGGTGGGGATCTGGTCGGAACACTTCTTGTGGCCCGGACAGTTTGCTGCTATGTGATGGTTTTCCAATTGGCTCAGGGGATATTGAAAAATGGAAGCGACAGGTCGAAAATTCGAAACCGATAGCTTATATTGCAGCAATGAAAAGCAAGCAGGAGCAACTGATCAATCGGGGATTTTTGGACGAAGGTGTAGAAGAAAACCATTTGGATCTTTCGTATGAAGCCCGAGTTGAATTGTTGAGGAGTCAAGTTCCAATTGACCGGACTTTGGGTGCAAGATTGTTAGCCCAATTACAAGACAAAAGGGCGGTTGCTTTCCTGGTGGAAGCATTAGCGAAGGAGAGGAAGTTGTATTCCAGGTTGGAAATTTGCAATTCTCTGGTGGCTTTCGGAAGGTTTTCTATCCAGCCGTTGATTGCTCTTTTGGGAAAAGTGGGCAACAATCAGCACAAATACGTACCCGAAAAGGAATTTAAAAAGATCAGTTATCCTCTGCCCCGTGATATTGCTGCCCGCACCCTGATTCGTTTGGGGCGAATGGCCCTTCCCGAATTGTTGGAAGTATTGGAAATCGAAAATACGAAGCAGGTAAGCGAAGCTATCGATGCTATTGGCTTTATCTGTTTCTACGATCCACAACCGGAACATCTTGCTAATTTACAGGAATGCTATACCAGATACTATGAAAACAATTTGATTCGATGGAAGATCATCCGGGCCTTGAGTGCTTTTCCAAACGCCCAATCCTTTCTGCAGGAGCAAAAGCAAAGCCTGACTGAAATAAGATTGCAGAAGGAAATAGATCGAAGCCTTACTCTGATTGGTAAAAAGTAGGATCGTTTTATTCATTGAACCCGCTACCAATATTATCTAAAAGGGTAAGGAAATAGAAAGATTCAGAGTTGGAGTCTGCGTGGATAAAATTCGCAGGTTCTTCTTCGGAGTAAAGATTTTCGAGCAATGGTACCTGGGGGTAGGTTGCCTCCTACAATATATTACCTTTGTATCAGTATTTACCTTTGGAAGACAGCAGTTTTGTTGTTTTTTTTAAGATTAAGAGATCAAAAATGAATAGTAACGATATATTGCGCCGTCTTCGCTATACCTTCGAATTTAGCGATGAGAAGATGATTGAACTATTTGCCCAGGCAGACCATGAGGTGAGCCGGACTCAGGTAAGCGACTGGTTGAAAAGAGATGATGACCCCTCCTTTCAGGAGTTGACTGATGAGGAATTGGCAATTTTTCTGAATGGATTAATAAACGATAAACGTGGTAAAAAGGAGGGGGAACAACCCCAACCGGAAAAGCGTTTGAACAACAATATTATTTTCCGGAAATTACGAATTGCATTAAAATTGAATGATGAGGATATTCTTGAGATTCTTGATCTGGCGGGGATACGTATTAGTAAGCACGAGTTAAGCGCATTTTTTAGAAATCCCAGTCAGAAGAAGTACCGTCCGTGTAAAGATCAGATCCTGCGTAATTTCCTAATGGGAATGCAGAAGGTATATCACGAAGATAGGAAATAAAAGAAGAGGAGATTTCGAACAAGCTGGAGAATGTAAAGGTATGCCACCGATGGTTATTCCCATTCGGGCTAAGGAAAAGGCATGCGATGATTTATTGCTTAACCATAAGGCTGGTAGCTTGCTATTTGAAGCCTATATTTACGTGTTTCCCTTTCCAATCATTTCCTCCCAAAAATCGATGAGGCAACAATTTTCATCTATCTTTGCCCTCCTGAAACAGATTCTCAACATTATCAAAAACAAAGAAACATGTCTTTTACTACCTTAGGTTTATCTCCATCATTACTGAAAGCGATAGCCGCTCAAAATTACAAACAGCCCTATCCCATTCAGCAGAAAGCCATTCCAGCCATATTAAACGGGAAGGATGTATTGGGGATTGCTCAAACCGGATCGGGAAAAACTGCCAGTTACGTATTGCCCGTGCTTATGAACCTGTATGGGAATACCATGGCTAAAAACCGACATGTGAATGCTTTGGTGATGGTGCCTACCCGCGAATTGGCGGTGCAGGTAAGAGATGTGTTCCAGCAATTTTCAGCTGCCTTGCCCGAGCCCATTAAAACTCTGGCTGTTTTTGGAGGTGTTTCCATCAATCCGCAGATGATTGCTCTGCAAGGTGTAAATGTATTGGTGGCCACTCCCGGACGATTGTTGGAGTTGGTGGATTCCAATGCAGTTCATCTCTCATCTATCGATACTTTGGTGCTGGACGAGGCCGATAAAATGCTGAATCTTGGATTCCAGGAGGAGATGAACCGAATTTTTTCCCTATTGCCAAAGAAGCGTCAGAATCTGCTTTTCTCTGCCACTCTAAGTGAGGAGGTCAATAACATTCACCAGGTTTTGTTGCACAATCCCGAGGTGATCAACATCAAATCCGAAAAGGAGCAGGTGGAACTGATTGACCAGGTTGCTTATGCTGTTAGTGAGGAGAGGAAAGGCCCCTTGTTACGTTATCTAATAAAAAGCAACAAATTGAAGCAAGTGTTGGTGTTTACCGCTTCGGTTCGTGAAGCGGATAAGGTGGCAACCAAACTTTGCAGAAATGGAATTCATGCCGTGGCCATTCACAGTAAAAAAAGCCAGGGAGCCCGAACCGAGAACCTGAGACGATTTAAAACCGGTAAGCTTAGGGTTTTGGTGGCAACCGATCTGTTGGCTCGTGGTATCGACATTGAGTTTCTACCCTACGTGGTCAATTACGAATTGCCCCGTTCCCCCAAAGATTACATTCATCGTGTAGGGAGAACAGGTCGTGCTGAATCGCCCGGGGAAGCAATTTCCTTTATTACTCCCAAAGATGAGCACCATTTTAAAGTGATTCAAAAAAAGATGGGAAAGAAAGTCAACATGATCGATGCCGAAGGAATTGATGTGAAAGGTTTTTAAAGTTGTAGAGCAATTAAAAATATGATATACGAAACACCCCAGGCCTTGTGTCTGGGGTGTTTTGTTTCTTCATACAATCATGCAAGGTAAATCATTGATTTGGCTATTTTCTTCCCCGTAGGGGATGCAGTATTGTAGTATATGGCAATGGGGTGTTTTTTGCGGCGCCTCAGAGGTTCTAATCAAAGGGATAGGATACATTGCGCCGCTATGATATGAATCCTGGTGTGATGGAAATAAAATCATACCTTTTCAGGTTTGGGAATTGTATGCATTCAAACCCAATTTACTTGTACAATGTAATTCATTTATTCTATCCGATTCTTTTCTTGATGAGTAGTATTCTGGTAACCTGAGTTCTATCGTTAATGTGTTGAATTTGTATGATTTAAGGATGTTGCTTTAATTTAAGTTACAACAATCGTCATCCTGATCCCGAAAGCTTTTAGGATCTGTTCTTTACGATTAAAAGATTCCGAAATAAATTCGGAATGAAGTAACGTTTTGTATTTCTTTATATTGATTCTCTTTTTTTTATCGAACTTAGGTTGGAAGAATAAATTAGAGCAAGATTATACAATTTAGCCCTCCTTTTAGAAGCTATGTTTGCATTGTTAATAACTTTTAAAAGGAATAATTATGGAACGCAATCAATTCAATAATGGGGTTTTGTATCTTAATGGCGGTAAAATTTCCACTTCTGATTTGCAATGGAATTCTCATCCCGCATATCACGGTGTAGCCTTGAAACACTTAATTGAAGGAGCCACAACCAACAATGAATTTAGTTGTCATTTGGTAAAGATTGAGCCCAACTGTGAAATAGAGCTGCACAACCATGCGGGAAAAACCGAACTGCATGAAGTGATTCAGGGGAGTGGGATTTGTACCTTAGAATCGAATGAGTTGGAATACGAACCGGGCAATGTTGGCATTTTACCCGCCGACAAAAACCACAGTGTGAAAGCCGGCGAGCAGGGCTTGTTGCTATTGGCCAAGTTTTTTCCGGCTTTGCTGTAACCAAAAGGAGGAATGGGAGCTGAAAAATTAATTCAATTAGAAACCGGGATCGATGGGGTAAGCCTTACACATGCTTACTCCATTCGGAATAAATTCCCCACCCATTTTCATACCACGGGTACACTTGGGGTGGTTGAATCCGGTGAAAGTAGTTTCCGGTACAGGGGGAAACGGGAAGTGCTAAGACCCGGAGATCTGTTCTTTGTTCAGCCCTTTGAGCCCCATTCCTGTCAGCCATGCCAGGAGGGCGATTATTCCTATAAGGTTATTTCCTTTCCCACCAGAACACAGTGGTATTGCCCCCATTTTGTGCTGGAGGATGAAGAACTCAAAGCAATGGTGGATCGATTTCATGCTTTGGTTGAATTTACCCATGAATCGGGGGAGAAATACACTCTATTCAATCGAATTCTGGAGCTTATGGATGCTTGTATGATTCCTGCACCCCCGGTTGAGAAGACCGATCATATTGAACTGTTTGAAAAAGCCAGGCAGTACATTGTGGAGCATTGCATGGAAAGTCTGGATTTGAAAGCGATCGCAGAAATTGCATGCCTTAGCGAATTCCATTTTAGTCGAAGGTTCTATCAGCTTTTTGGGCTATCTCCCTATGCATATTATCTTGTATGCAAAATGAAGAGAGCGGAAAAGCTATTGCGGGAGAACCGATCCATTACCGCTACTGCTTTCGATCTCGATTTCTTTGATCAAAGTCATTTCTCCAGGATGTTTAAGAAATACATGGGGGTAAATCCTGGCAAATATTTACGGGAAAGGTCCAAACTTACTTCCCCTTTCGATGATAAATTAAGACGCCAGTGATTATGGGGCAGAATCACTGGGATGAGGTATATTGCGCCGTCTTGCAATGAATCCCGGTGTGTTGGGAATATATTCAAACCCATCAGGTTTGTGTTTTATCTGCCTTACCACCAAGGGTTTTCCCCATGGCTATACACTTTGACTCTTTCAGAGTCGGGTGGGATAAAGATTGATTTCACAAGTGATAAAATAGGTGCAACATATTCAGGATAGTTCTATCTAATATTCGGGTCAGGATACCTCCTGTCTTCTTAACTATTCCAGAAGCTACAGGTTGTAATTATTTTAACTTGCCACTTACTCCTTGTAACTTTTCAACTCTTTCAGTAATATTTTTACAGGCTTCTTTTGCTTGTTGTTGTTGTGTTTGGGTTGATTCATCTGTTTGGAAATGAGTTTTTTCTTTTTTTCCGCTATCCGGATTCTTTATGTTTTGAATTAAAGAGTGTATTTTACATTAATTATTTGTAATGTTTGTTGTGAAGTTTTCATAATTTTAAACATCAAAATGGGAATCTCTTATTTATCGCTATAAATGTTGTATTCCCAATCCGGAATAATTGTAGGGTAGGGTTGTCCTACTCCGGATTTCTGATTTGATGTTGTGTACAAACAAATTACGTAAAGAAACGACAAAATGAAGAGAATTTTACTACTGGCGGTGCTGATTGCTTTTCTATTCAGTGCTTCGGGGCAAAAGCCCACTAAAATAAAGTACAAAGGCTATTTTAAGAATATTCCTACCTATCGACTGGATGGTTTGAGCTATCGATTCCAATATCGGGTAGGGGAAATTTTCAAAGCGGCAATGGCCTATCGGGACATAAAGCTTGAGCTGAAAGGAATTGAGCAGGGGGATGATTTGACCTTTCTTTTGATTTCTTCTGAACCGGAAATTAAAGAATGGGTGGAGACGATAGTCAGGGAAGTGAATGACGAGGAGAAGGAAACCTTTGTTGCAAATATGGAAGTGTCTGCTGACTCCAAACTACTTGTTATGGACTCAAAGGGGAATGTACTTCATATTGTTGAAGTAGAACCTGATTTATCATATATTAATTATCATGGTATTGAAAGGCCTACCTATGTTATGGCTTTACGTGATAAAGATAATGCGCACTGCGAACGGGGTTCCAGGATGAGGGATAGATATGTAAAGGCTCTTTTTGATGCCTACCAAAAGGAACTGGACAACCTGTTTGGTGCCTATACTCATGAGGAGACTTTAAGAGTTTTCACTCTTAAGGGGAAGAAATACGATTACTCCGATTTTAATGAAGCCACATTGGCTTTTCAAAAAGCAACGCAAACACCCCAGGTGGGAAGTGACGAAAACCGGAAGATCATTTTAGATGCTATATCAGTTTGGAAGAGCTATGAGGATGAATACGAGGAGGGGAAGAAATCGAAGGTGAGCGATGTGAATATTGATGCGATCGACTACAACCTGATGATGGGCTATCTGGCATTGGGAGAGGGTTCAAATCTGGAGGATTATTGGGATGAATGTTTGTATATCGAAGGGAATACTATTGCTGAAACTTATGCCAAAAGATACGTACCCCAGATGATTACCAACTACCGTAATTCCGGAAGAAATGAGGAGGCAAGCCTAAAACCGATTGAATTGAATTCTGATAGGAAGAAATTCAATGATATGATTATAATGAAGGCTTTTTTGAATACTTACCTGACCAGTATTAATGAGAACATGAGGGTAATGCTTGATTATTTCCCGGCTCAAAATGCTTGCATTTCAAGAGGGAGTAGTAAGAGAATACACGATGATGGAACAAAGGAGACCTTTAGCTATGACTACAACCTTTTTGGGAAAATACAGACATTAACCTATGCAATTACTGGAGGCATCAGCGATGACCGAAATATAAAACTTACTTTTGAGTACAATGAGAATGGAATCTCCAGAGTGATTATTAATGAGCGTTGGGTACTATTTGCTTTCAAATACGAAAATGGTTACGTATCCAAAGTGATAAGACATTACTCTGGTCAATATGCGGAAGAGATTACTCTGAAAGAATTAACGGAGGGGAAAATTGATTTAACTGTTTTCCTTTATGAGGAGCGACAGAATGAAAAAGTGAATAGTTTTTCCATAAAATACAATAAGGATTTTCAAATCATGTCCTTAACCCTTGATGATTTTCATACCGGTGGGATGAAATACGATGAATTTGGTAATTGGATAGAAATATCCGGTGTGACTTCTGAAAATCCTGGTTTAAAGTTTCCGGTTGCCAACGAAACCGATGCCAAAGGAAATGCAATTCGGACGAAAATGGAAGGTTTTGTCATGGAATCCCAATACGATTATTTGACTTTCTGATCCGGTTGTCATAGATAAATGAATAAGGAAAAAAACAGGACATCAATTACGAAACGAAAGCTAAAAAAAGGGATCCCAACGATTGGTAAGGATCCCTTTTTATATTCCCAATGCCACAGGCCGCAAGTATTTCAACCTATCGCCTACTTTCTGCCACTATTCAACTTCTCCCCAAGCCGATCTACCGCTTTTTTCAGCTGCTGGTTGTTGTTGTTGCCAATTCTACAGTATATTTTATTTTCAGGTGGCGTAAAGGACTAAAGCCCTTCCGCCCTACTCACCAGACCAGCCAATTTTTTAGATCCTTTCTCCCTCTCTGCCACCGGGCAATCCCCTTCGAATCAACTATTTTGCAGATGAATTTTTATTGTGTAATTGTTTAAATATGATTAACTTCTATTGTCTTTTGATCCCCACACACTCTCTCCGATAGTATTTTATGAAGGCTGCAGCGGCTGCAGAGTTGGCAACAGGCCCCGGGAGGAAACGTCATCTCATTTGGCCACCCAGTCAGATTGAAAAACTATCGGAACAAACTGATTTGGAATCCTATGGATTCCCCTGTTGTAACCGATTGGTCTACCAATCAATAAAAATCTAAAACAAAATGGGTCATTTAGATGATTTGAATGCCGTTTTGGAAGAGCTGATGGCCATTCCGAAAGAGCGCATTAAAGAATTGAACATGCCGGCTACTACGGCAGCCCAGGAAGGTGAAGATTTGTACCACTGGGCCAGGCAAGACCAGGAAGAACTGCAAACCGCAGGACTGGATATTGCCAAAATTGAAGAACTCCCCATCCGGGTGGGAGCTTTGCGCGAGGCGCAATCCGACTGGAGGGATGAGAAGCATGAAAAGGAAAATGTGGAGAAGCAGTGGAAGGAAGAAATTCCCCAGGCTTTCGAAATGCAGGCCGAACTGGAGCATTATTTCCGTTTTGCCTACCGTAACGATGAGGTGCGGTTGAAATCTATAATGGAGATTGCACAGGGGAGTGGACACCACGACCTGATTCAGGATCTGAATGATTACGCCAAAATTGGGCGCAAGCATCCGGAGCCTTTGCAAGCCATTAATTTTGACCTGACCAAACTGGACGTGGCTGCCACCACCTCCGATCGTTTGGGCAGCTTGCTCTCACAGGTGAACGGGGCCCGGGATACCAACTGTGAGGCGAAAATATTGCGCGATCGCGCCTATACCTACCTTAAGGAACTGGTTGACGAGATTCGCGAGTACGGTAAATTCCTTTTCTGGAGGAATGAGGACAAGTTGAAGCACTATTGCAGTGAGCGCAACCGAAAACTCACCCAAAAACGGAGACAGGAAGAATTGGCCTAAAAGCTCTGAAACCCCCGACTGTGCGGGGTACTTTTCCGCTGTGGCGGGTTCAGAACCGCTGTGGCTACCCCATCAACCGCTGTGGAAGGTTTTTTTCTGCTGTGGAGGGATGATTGGATGCTGTGGCGGGTTTTTAACTGCTGTGGCCATGCAATTTTCTGCTGTGGCTGCTTTTTAATTGCTGTGGGATACCCAAAGTGTCCTGTGGCAGCACCTGCGGGATCAAAAGCAAACACACACTTTACAAACCCCACCCCGGACCATTTGGGGTGGGCCTATTTTGTGAATCGAAAGTTACTTAAGAGAACATTACAAAATGCGGTTTTTCCCGATAACCAAGGGGAGGATCTTAACAAGAAAAATATAAGCAGATGAAAACAAAAACAGCATTTATCAGGGGAATGGCTTTCTTTTTCCTTGTTTGTCTTGCACTCAACAGTTGTACTTCAGGACCAGTTGATGTAACGAAAGAAATTGCAGAAGCCAACAAAGGATTTATGGAAGCATTTAACAACGGGGATGCAGTTGCCCTGGCAAAGCTTTATACCAGTAATGCAAAATTGCTTCCACCCAATAGTGACGTAGTGGAAGGGCAGAAAGCTATTGAGGAATTCTGGGATGCAGTTATGAATATGGGGGTAAAAAAAGCCCTTTTAAAGACTGTAATGGCTGAAGGGTGTGGAGCAATCGCAATCGAAGAAGGACGTTTTAAGCTCTACGATGAAGCAGGAGAGATACTTGATCAGGGGAAGTATATTGTTAGTTGGGCGAAGGAAAAGGGACAGTGGAAACTTTCGTTAGATATCTGGAACTCCAGTAATCCGGTCCATCAGCCTGAGACTCCCTGATGGCTCTATGGCTTATCAGGAGGAATTGAAAAGCGGATGAAATGTATGCATTGTAACCATGGGTTTCACCCATGGCTACTCACATTAGACTCCTTCAGAGTCGGGTGGGAGCTATCTATTTCACAGGTGATTAAATTGCTGCATCATATCCAGATTGGTCCTACATAATAGTCGGGTCAGGATACATCCTGACCTATTCAACACCCCAAAATGATGGAATAAAAAAAGGAACCCCAACCACCGGTCAGGATCCCTTTTCAATATTCTAAAAGCTACAGGCAGCAAGTATTGCCACTTGTCACTTACTTTTTGCTACTATTTCAGCTCTTTCAAAAGAACATCCACAGCCTTCTTCAGCTGCTCGTCGTTTCCTTTGCTGATTACATTGTATTGGTTCATTACCTTGTAATCGGGCTCCAGCTGCTTGTTCTCCAGGTAGTCTCCATCCTTGTCCAGGTAGCCGATTTGCGGAATTCCGAAATACATCGATCCGTTCATCAGGCTTTCCCACCAAACGGAGGTCATGGTACCGGGAACAGGCATTCCCACCAGTTTGCCAATGCCCATTTGCTTGTATACCCATGGGGTACCGTGAGCATTGGAGTAGTTGCCCTCGCTAATCAGCATGATGGATGGCTTCTTCCAGCGCTTGCGTGGGTGTTCGCCGATCTTTTTGCCGCGTGGCTTTTGGGTCAAATACTTTTTACCGCTGAACAGTACTTCGATGTCCTCGTGCAAGTGTCCGCCGCCGTTGTAGCGGGTATCAATCACAATGGCATCCTTATCGTAGTAGCGGCCCATTACCTCAGAGTAGGTGGTGCGGAAGCTGCCGTCATTCATACCGCGGATGTGTACGTAGCCAATACGTCCGCCGGAAAGGCGTTCGGTTTCGGCTCTGCGCTCCTTCACCCAACGCTGGTACAGTAATTCGCTCATGGTTCCGCTGGAGATGGGCTTGGTTACCTCGTCCCAACGTTTTTTGGTAGCCGGGTTGTAGATGGTCAACAGGGTGTTTTTCCCTTTCTTGTGATTCAACAGAGGGAAGTAGTCCATGTTTTCGGTAATCTCCACACCGTCGATCTTCTCGATAATGCAACCAATGGTGGCTTTGGACTTGGCCTTTTTCAAAGGAGATTTGTCTACAATCTCAGCAATGCGCAAGCCTTTGCCCTTGTAGTTCTGGTCGAAGAATACCCCCAGGTTGGCAGTGGCGTCCTCGTTTGGCATGTCACCCCAGTAGCCCGATCCGGTGTGGGAAGCGTTCAGCTCACCCAGCAGTTC
Organism: Marinifilaceae bacterium; assembly: GCA_041725895.1. Classification (GTDB taxonomy): domain Bacteria; phylum Bacteroidota; class Bacteroidia; order Bacteroidales; family Marinifilaceae; genus JBGRQA01. Next base: position 54,722 of record JBGRQA010000019.1, on the reverse strand, counting down.
GCTCAACACATCGGCAAAATCACGATCGTTGTTGATATAGGGCAGGTAGCGCTGGTACTCCTTTTTGTAGTAATCCCAGTCTACCCCGTGCATATTTTTCACGTAGAATTTCTCCTTGGTCTGTCTCCAGGCGTGCTCGTACAGGTATTCACGTTCGGCATCACGGTTCAGGTGCATCTCGGCACGGTAGCTAATGCTCTTGCTCTTGTGTCCTGCTACTGCAATGCGCTTCATGCGGCTTCCGGAACGCAGGAAGAGGTACTTGCCATCTTTGGTGATCTGCAAATCGGAGCTATAGCCGCGCAGCTTCATTACTTTCTTGGTTTCGCCCTCGCGGAAGTTGTGCATCCACAAGTCGTAACCGCTCTCGAATCTACTCAGGTAGTACAGCTTGTCTCCTTTAGGCGTCATTACGGCGTCGGAAAGTTTCGAGGAGTTGATGGTCAAGCGAACCATGCGGTCTTCGATATCGGTAAGGTCGATTTCCAGTGGCTCCACCTTCTTCTTGTCCTTCTTCTCCTTTTTGTCCTTCTTCTCGTCGGCTTTCTCCTCTTTCTTCTTGTTGTTCTTCTCCAGTTCCTTGTTCAGCTCGAATTCCTCCTTGCTCATCTTGAACTTGTCGTAGGCTTCCTGGGTAAAGAAAAGAGCGTATACATCCTGCTGCGATCCCCAGCTACCGTGGCTACGCATACCGTGACGGTCGGTACCCCAGATCATGGCTTTTCCGCCCATAACCCATTTGGCGCTGCCGTCGATGTAGCCCGAGTTGGTCAGGTCTACAATCTTCTGGTTGCCTTCTGCATCTACCAGGCCAATGTCGGAGTTGGGCCAGCGGGTTTTGGCATTGTAGTCAATCAGGAACCATTTGCCATCGGGCGACCAGTCAAAGCTGATGTCTTCGTCGGTGTAGGAGTAGTTCCATTTGCCGTCCAGAATTACGCGTTCCTTCTTGCTCTTCAGGTTCAGTACGCGCAATTCGGTTCGGTTGGCCAGGTAGGCCACCTCTTTTCCGTCAGGAGAATACTGAGGTTTGAAGGTTTCGTCTTTGGTTTCCAGAATGGTTTTCTCTTCCAGTAGAGTGGCATTGGCAAAGTTGGGCTCCTCCTCGTTTTTCATGCGGGTTTCGTACAGGTTCCAGCTGTTGTTGCGCTCTCCGGCGTAGATTACAGCTTTACCGTCGGGACTCCAGGCCACGTTGCGCTCCTGCTCAGGAGTATTGGTGATTCGCTTGGTGGTGGAATATTCTACGGAGGTTACGAAAACCTCACCGCGAACCACAAAGGCGATTTCCTTGCCATTGGGCGATACGGCCATTTCCCGGGCTCCGCTTGATTTGGCCAGGTACTCAATCTGATTGGGTGCATGGTCGTTGCGGATGGAGATATTCACCTTCTCTGCTTTCCCATTGGCTTTTTGGGTATAGATTTCACCACGGAAACCGAAGCAGATGGTGTTATTTTGGTCGACAGACAGGAAGCGAACGGGGTTTTTCTCAAAATTGGTGATCTGAGTCAGTTCCGCAGGCTTGCTGCTGTTCATTTTCCATACATTATAGGATCCTGATTTTTCGCTCAGGAAGTAGATGGCACTCTCATCGGCGCTGTACACGGGCTGACGGTCTTCCCCCTCGAAGGCGGTCAGTTTGGTGTGATTTCCGCTCTTTACATCCAGTGCCCAAATATCACGGGTAACGGATGAGGTATGGTGCTTACGCCAGATGTTTTCACCGCCGGGACGGTTCATGTAGATCAGCTGGCTTTGGTTCTTGTTGTAGCGTGCATCCTCGGCCGGAGTGGTCAGGATTTGTGTTGGTCGTCCCCCTTTTACCGATACGGCATACAGCTCGTTCAGGTAGGCTTTTGGGAACATGGCGTTTTTCACGTCATCGGCAATGTGTGCCGAAAACAGGATCTGCTTTCCGTCGGGTGTGAAGGACGAAGGCAGCTCTTTTGCGGAGTGGGTGGTCAATCGCTTGGCGTTTCCTCCCTCGGCAGACATCAGGTAGATGTCGAAATTGCCGAAACGATCGGATGCGAAGGCAATCTGCTTGCCATCGGGCGACCATACGGCCTGAAAATCGTAGGCAGGATGAGAGGTCAGACGAATGGCTTCGCCTCCTTTTGCATCCACCTTGTACAAATCTCCCTGGTAGCTGAATGCGATGCTCTGTCCATCTGGCGAAATGGCCGGATAACGCATCCACAGCGGGTTGTCCTGGGCCATACCGAAATGTGCCAGACACATCAGGGCCGCGCCCGTTAGGATTCTTTTAAGGTTCATGTTTGTTTATTTATTGGTTAATTAACTACTACTTATTGATTCTTGTTTCTGATTCTTGGGTTCTTATGTCGGTTATCGAATAATGTTACATGCCTCTGGCGGCAAGTTTCAAGTAATTGAAGGTTGAGTCGTGTTTTATTTGTTGCATTAAAACTTGCTACTCTCTCTTCGCAAAACTATGATTTTTTGTTTGGTATCCCAGTAAATTTTCACCTTATCAACAGAATGTTGATAAGCATTATGGCAGAGTGTATGGTTTACTATATTTTCCGGATAAAGTTGATTTACCCGAAGCAAATTTCCCTATCCCAGTGAACATTCTACTGGTTGAAAGAACAGCCCGCCTCATTGAGACAGGCTGTTCCTATTTATTACAAGTGTTTGGTAGCAGGCCTTAGGCTGCCTGTTACAGCTACTTGTTACTTACACCTTGTTTCTAATTCTTGTCCAAATCGCCCAGCATTACGCTAACGGTTTTTTCCAGCTGCTGATCTTCGCCTTTTGCGGCTTTGGTGAAGTCGTTGTAAATTTCCACATCAGGATACAATTGCTTGTTTTCCATCAGATCGCCTTCGTTGTCGCGCATTCCTACTTCCGGAATACCAAAAATAAGGCTATTGTCTTGCAGGTATTCCCACCAAACAGCCGTACAGGTTCCGGGAACAGGGGTTCCGACCAATTTTCCAATTTCTAGTGATTTGTAATTGGATGGGAAGCAATGGGCATCGGAGTAGTTGGCCTCACACATCAGTACTACCGATGGTTTGTTCCAACGACTGGATGGCTCAGCTCCAATTTCCTGTCCGCGGGGAACACTCATGGCGAATTGCTTTCCGGTTAAGAAAATGGTCAATGGCTCGTCCAGGTTTCCTCCACCGTTGAATCGGGTGTCGATGATCAAGGCTTCGCGATCGTTGTATTTGCCCAAAATGTTAGCAAAAATTTCACGGTAGCTGGCTCCGTTCATACCGCGGATGTGGACATAGCCCAAACGAGAGTTGGACAGACGGTCGGTTTCCTCTTCGTTATGGCGTACCCAACGTTTGTACAGGAGTTCTCCTAAACCTCGCTGAGATATTGGTTTGATAATCTCTTCCCAGCGCTTTTTGGTGCTTGGGTTGTAAAGGCTCAACAGGACTTTTTTGCCGGCTTTGTGGTTCAACAGCGGGAAGTAGTCCATTTCCGGAGTGATTTCCACACCATCCAGTTTTTCGATAATGGTTCCGGGTATCACTTTGGTTTCGCTATTGTCCAGCGGACTCTTGGCAATTACTTCCACAATACGCAGACCCTTGCCGGTGTAGTTTTCGTCGAAGAATACACCCAGACTGGCGGTTTTATCACCATTTTTGCTCGAAGAGTAGTAGCTACATCCGGTGTGGGAGGCGTTCAGCTCACCCAGCATTTCGCTCATCATCTCGGCATAGTCATAGTTGTTGTTGATATGAGGCAGAAAACGCTGGTAGTTCTTCTTGTAGGCATCCCAGTCTACACCGTGCATGTTTTCTACATAGAATTTGTCACGGGTTTGTCTCCAGGCATGCTCAAACATGTAGTCACGTTCCGCAGCTTTGTTCAACCAGAAATCGGCCTTGTAGGCAATGGTTTTCTTCTTGTTGTCGGCAGTACTTACTTTAATAATCTGACCACCGGAGAACATGAACAGGTTTTTTCCGTCCTTGTCCATCTGGATACCGCCGCCGTAACCGCTCAGTTTCAAAACCAGGCGGGTGGAACGGTCGCGCAGTTTGGTTTCCCATAAATCGTAGCCCTTTTCGAATTTACACAGGTAGTATAGTTTTTCTCCGTCGGGGGTTACAATGGCATCTGCCAGGTAGGAGGAGTGCAGGGTAAGACGTACCTTGCGGTCGCGGATGTTCTTTAGGTCAATCTTAAGGGTTTCCAGGGTGTCCTTTTTGGATTCCTTTTTCTTGCCTTTCTTCTTTTTGTCAGCATCCTCTTTTTTCTTCTTGTCTTTGGCTTTCTTCTCCTCTTTTTCTTTGGCCTTTAGTAATTCCAGTTCCTCTTTCGAAAGCTTGAAACGGTCGAATGCTTCCTTTGTGAAGAATTGGGCATAGATATCGGACAGGGAACCGCCGCCGCCCTGGCGTTGAACGCCCTCACGGTTGGATTTCCAAATCATCATTTTCCCTTTCATCATCCACTTTGGACGACTGTCTTCGTATCCCGATTGGGTCAGGTTAACGATGTTCTGCTTGCCTTGAGCATCAACCAATCCCACTTCGTCGGACCAGCGTTTGTGCCCGAAATAGTTAACGAGGAACCATTTGCCATCGGGCGACCATTGGTACCACTGGTCACCATCAGCGTAGGAGTAGTTGTGCTTGCCATCCAGGATGGTGCGGGTCTTTTTCGACTTCAGGTTGATTACTTTCAGAGTGGTTCTGTTTTCCAGGTAGGCCACCTCTTTGCCGTCAGGAGAGAAAGTGGGCTGGAAGGTTTCTTGGTCGGTTACCACTACAGGTTCTTCCTTCAGCAGAGTTGCGTTGGCAAAGTTGGTTTCTTCCTTGCGAACTCTTTTGGTTTGGTAGATGTTCCAGCTGTTGTTGCGTTCCGAGGCATAAAGAACCGATTTGCTATCGGGGCTCCAGCTTACCGAGCGCTCCTGTTCCGGGGTGTTGGTAATTCTTTTGGTAGTGGAATAATCCACAGAGGTTACGAATACTTCACCGCGCAGGATAAAGGCGATCTCTTTGCCGTTGGGTGAAACTTCCATTTCGGTAGCCCCTGATCTTAATGACATGAAATCTTTTGGATTTTGGGTCACATCAGCTCTCAAGGTGATGTTCACCTTTTGAGGTTCCTGACCTTTTTCTTTGGTGAAGATCTCTCCGTTGAAACCGTAGCAGATCTTGTCCTTGCTATCGATGGTTAAGAATCGCACCGGATGCTTTTTGTGGAAAGTGATCTGCTCCACTTTGTCGGGAGATTGGGGGTTGACCATACACACGTTGGCATCGCCGAATTGCTCGGTAACATAGAGTACGCGGGATTGATCGGCATTGTATACAGGGAAGAGGTCTTCGCCTTCGAAAGCTGAGATTTTTTTGTGCTCCCGGCTATCTACGTCGTAGATCCAAATGTCGCGGGTGGTGGAGGAGGTGTGGTGCTTTCTCCAGTAATCCTCGTAGCCCACACGATCTTCGTAAAGAATGTGCTTCTGATTCTTGTCGAAAACCCCGTGAACGGCTGGTGTGGTCAAAACCTGCTTTGGACGGCCTCCTTCAATGGAAACACTGTACAGTTCTGTTAGTACCCCTGAAGGAAATTGCACGTTGTTTACGTCATCCATGATGTGGGCAGAGAACAGAATCTCTTTCCCGTCGGGGTTGAAGCTGTTGGGGATTTCGTTGCCCGAAAAGGTGGTGATTCGACGGGCAGGACCTCCTTCGGCCGACATGGTGTAGATGTCGAAGTTTCCGAAGCGGTCGGAAGCGAAGGCAATTTGTTTGCCATCGGGTGACCAAACGGGTTGGAAATCGTAGGCGGCATTGGTGGTCATAATCTTGGCCTCGCCACCCTGGGCTGCTACCTTGTACAGGTCGCCCTTGTATTCAAAAACTATGGTTTGGCCGTCGGGCGATATCGCCGGATAGCGCATCCATAGCGGGTTGCTCTGGGCTTGCCCGAAATAGGCCAGACCGAGCAAAAATGCTCCGGTTAGGATCTTTTTTAGGTTCATTGTTTATATGTTTAGGGTTTCTATTTAGTGCTTTTCCCGTCGCCGGCAGAAAGTTACCTGCAGGGGGCTGAAAAAGCTGTTTCTTTCAATTGTTCGCATTACCGGAATTGCTACCGGAATGTGTTGACTTTTATCAACAGCTTGTTGATAAATCAAGGGTCTATGCCTCCGGAGTCAGAATCAAACAAGTAAAGTTTCCTGGTTTGCAGGTGGCGACTTTATTCCTGCCATTTGCACCTTGTTAATCAAAACTCCTAAGCTTCGATATAATCAATCCTACCTATTAACCGAAGTAAGCATTGGTTAATCGTGATCTGTAATTATTGCTTTCGGTTGAAAGCTTTTGGCTGTTGTTTTTTTGTTGTGAAAAATCCCAACGGCCAGCAGTTCTGTAGTTGTTAAAAAAAAGGCCCTCCCCTGAAGAAGGGGAAGACCTTTGAAAACAGACTATCTTATTTTTGATCCAACTCCTGGAGAAGTACCTCGACGGCCTTCCTTAGTTGTTGGTCGGTACCTTTGGATACCACTTCAAATTCGTTTCTTACTTTTACATCCGGCTCTACCTGTTGGTTCTCGATGTATTCTCCATCCAAATTTTTGATGCCCACTTGTGGAATTCCGAAATACAGGGATTGGTCCTGCAGGGTTTCCCACCAAACGGCGGTCATGGTTCCGGGAACAGGCATTCCTACAAGTTTACCAACTTTTAGGGTTTGGTATGCGTAGGGGAATCCTGAGGCATCGGAGTAGTTGCCCTCGTTGATCAGAACGGCTGAAGGTTTTCTCCATTTGGCCATTGGCTCCGAACCCATCTTTTGATCGCGTGGGCTGAAATCGGCATAGCGTTTTCCACTTAGCAGGGTGATCAGGTCGTCGTGCAACCATCCGCCCCCGTTGAAGCGGGTATCTACGATGATGGCCTCACGGGTTCCGTATTTACCCAGCATTTCGGAGAATACTTTGCGGTAGCTTGCAGAGTTCATCCCCTGTACGTGCACGTAACCGATGCGTCCGTTGGAAATGCGATCGCACTCCTGCTGACGTTTCTTCACCCAACGTTGATACAATAGATCGCTTTGTTTGCCATAACTGATAGGCTTCACGATTTCTTCCCATCGTTTCTTGTTGGTTGGATTGTATAGGCTCAGCAATACCTGCTTGCCGGTTTTGTGATTCAGCAGAGGGAAGTAGCTTTGCTCTCTGTTGATTTCAACTCCATCGATTTTCTCAATAATTACGCCCGGTACAATTTTGGATTCGGCCTTGAACAGTGGTCCTTTTTCCAAGACTTCCAGAATTCGAAGTCCCTTGCCCTTGTAATTGGTGTCGAAGAAAGCACCCAGGCTGGCGGTTCTGTCACCATTCTTGGAATAATGGCGATAGCCCGATCCGGTATGGGAGGCATTCAGTTCTCCCAACATCTCACTCAACATCTCGGCATAGTCGTAGTTGTTGTTGATATGGGGCAGGAAGCGTGCGTACTCTTTCTTGTAGAAAGCCCAGTCCAATCCGTGGATGGTGGGATCGTAGAATTTCTTCTGCACCTGTCTCCAAATGTGTTCGAACATGTAATCACGCTCAGCTGCCTTGTTTAGGTTGAACTCGGCGGCATAGGAAATGTTTTTACGTTTGTTGCTCTTGGTGTCGATTTTGATGATGCTGCGACCCGACATCAGGAACAGGTTCTTGGCATCCTTGTCGAATTGCATGGAACCACCTCCGCCGGAAAGCTTCATCAGTTTTTTGGTTTCGTTCTCCTCAAGGTTGTTTACCCAAAGGTCATAGCCACCTTCGAAGCGACTCAGGTAGTACAATTTCTTGCCATCAGGCGTCAGGATGGCATCCGACATTTTGGAGGAGTTGATGGTCAAACGCATCAGGCGGTCTTCCAATCCCTGAAGGTCGAATTTCAAATCCTTGTCCTTCTTCTTCTCCTTTTTGTCCTTCTTTTTATCCTTTTTGGAATCCTCTTTTTCAGCTTTCTCTTTGTTCTTTTTGGCTGCTTTTTCACGAGCTTCCTTCAGCTCTTTTTCCTCCTTGGTCAGTTGGAAATTGTCGTAAGCCTCCTTGGTAAAGAACATGGCGTAAACATCGTTTTGAGATCCCCAACTTCCGTGGCTGCGGTATCCCGCACGGTCGGTAAACCAGATCATGGCTTTTCCATTCATCGACCATTTGGCGTTGGCATCGCTGTAACCGCTTTCGGTTAGGTTGATCATTTTCTGGTTGCCCTGGGCATCTACCAAAGCAACATCGGGCATGAAAATGGTATGGGGATAGAAGTTCACCAGGAACCATTTGCCATCGGGAGACCATTGGTAGTATTGGTCGCCATCGCTATAGGAGTAGTTCCATTTCCCGTCCAGAATGGTGCGAACCTTTTTGCTTTTCAGGTTGATTACTTTCAGAGTAGTTCGTTCTTCCAGAAAAGCTACCTCTTTTCCATCAGGGGAGTAGTGAGGCTGAAAGGTTTCCGGTTTGGATTCCAGTACGATTTCTTCTTTCAACAGGGTTGCATGGGCAAAATTGGTTTCCTCTTCGCGTGTGAGCTTGGTTTGGTAGAGGTTCCAACTTCCGTTTCTTTCGGATGCATACAGCAGGGCTTTCCCGTCGGGGCTGAAGCTTACCGAGCGTTCCTGCTCCGGTGTATTGGTAATTCGTTTGGTTGTTCCGTAGTCTACCGAAGTTACAAAAACTTCTCCCCGTATGATGAAGGCCACCTCTTTTCCATTTGGTGAAACGCTCATTTCTCTGGCTCCGCTTCTCACTTTTTCAAAGCTGATGTCGTTCTCCTTTTGATCGGCAACAATGTTTACCGGAAGTTTTACGGCTTTCTTGCCGGGCTCCTGGGTATAGATTTCCCCATTCCAGGTAAAGCACATTTTATCGTTTTGATCCAAGCTAACAAAGCGTACGGGATGTTTGGAGAAGTGGGTCACTTGCTCTGCTTTTCCCGACAGATCGGCTGACTTTCTCCAGATGTTCAGGGAACCGCTTTCCTCACAAAGGTAGTATACCATCTTGCTACTGGCATTAAAAACCGGGTCAAGATCTTCTCCTTTAAAGGTAGAGAGTTGGGAGTGCTTTTGGTTCTTTATATCATAGATCCAGATGTCCCGGGTGACCGATGAGGTATGGTGTTTTCTCCAGGTGTTTTCATATCCTTTCCGGTCCTGGTAAACCAAATGCGTCATGGAGCTATTGTAACTGGCTTCCTCGGCGGGAGTAGTCAGTATTTGAGATGCCTGCCCCCCATCCACTGGGATTTGATACAATTCGGTAAGTGCACCGCTTGGAAACATGGCATTTTCGGGGCGGTCGCCCATGGATGCCGAGAAAAGAATGTGTTTCCCATCGGGTGTATAGCTACTTGGTACTTCGCGACCGGAGAAAAAGGTCAGTCGTTTTGGACTTCCCCCTTCAACGGGCAAGGTGTAGATGTCGAAGTTACCGTACCGGTCGGAAGCAAAGGCGATGCTTTTTCCATCGGGAGCCCAAACCGGGTTGAAATCATAAGCTGAATTGGTGGTAAGCGCAACGGCTTTTCCTCCATTAGCGTCAATTTTGTACAAATCACCCCCATATTCAAACACAATGGTTTGCCCGTCCGGCGATAGGGCCGGATATCTTAACCATAAGGGGCTGTCCACTGCCAATAAGCTCTTTGCCAGAGCGATTAGGAATGTGGTGATAAAGAAAATTTTTTTAATCATGATTGTATTTGATGTTAAATAAATTAGGGCGATTAAGATAAAAAAATCTTGTACGAAATCCGGAATGCGAAACCATAATTCATGCCAAAAAACGTAATTAATTGGTTACGTTTAAGATAGTGTTTTTGAATTGTGTAATAATCTGATTGGAACGTTCGTAAGTGAACAAGGGGGTGTCCGATTTCGTTCGTTATTTGGGAAAAAGAAGGGAAAATCAACGAGGGGATAGATATTCTGTATCGGGATTTCTGTCTTTTGTATTTTCCTTTGGATGAAGAGTAGGAAGAATTGGGGCCTATCCTTCCTATTTGGAAGAATTAGCCCCTTTATTTGTATGGGTGTTTTTATTTCTAAAGTCCTGCCATTTTTCATGAAGGTATGCATCGTCTGCGAAGTATTCCAGAAGGGTTTGGGCAATTGTATTTCCTAAAAAATAACTGGTTCTGTTAATCAGCTTCCCTTGCTGGTCGAAGAGGAAAAGTCCCGGTAGCTTTATTTTTCCCTGACCGAGTGCCAATGCTAATTGATGGAAATTTCCATTCTGTTTTCCGGCATTTACAAATTTCCCGTTCAGAAAGAGGATGCTGTCCCGGCTTTGAGCATCCAGACGAACGGGAAGATATTTCTCATTGATCAGTTGCGCAATGGTGCTGTCGGAAAAGGTAGTGGCCTGCATCATTTTAGAGGAGTTGTTCCATTTGGCCGAAAGATACAGGAGGATTTTTTTGTCCGACCCTCTTCTTTGCTTATCCAATTGCTCAAAGCTTAGCCATTGGATGAGGTTGGTTTTATCCCGGCTGTTGGTTTCAAATGTTGTTTTGAAGTCTTCCCGAAATTGATCGATAGGTGTGGTTTTGTAGGCTTTTTCCGCGAAGTAGACCAGGAAGGGTTCCATCAATTTTACATCCAGAAAGCCCGGAACCCGCAACCTGAAATTGGCATCGCGTTCCCAGAAAATAGTGGAGGGGTAGGAAAGTTTTCCCTCCAGCAGTTTTACGGCAAGAGGATGAGCTTTTTGTCCTCTGACTGGGGCGTAGGTTTTGCCTTCCAGGAGAATGGTATCTCTTTTTTCGGCATTCAGCTTTACCGGATAGAAGTAGGTGTTGATGTAAGCTGCAATGGAAGGATTGCTGTAGGTTGTTTTGTCCATGCGTTTGCACCAGCCGCACCAATCGGTATATATATCAATCAGCAAAGGTTTCTCCTGCTTTTCGTAGGCCTTCATAGCGGTTTCCAGATTCATCCATCGAATTTCAGTTATAGGCGTTTGGCTAAGTAGTTGTAAGGGGGTTAGAATGATCAGAAAAAGTAAGTAACGCATGGTGTGTTTTTAAATGAGAGGATTTTAATGTACAACGTCCCAAAGAGGAAAAACACGAAGTATAGCAAGGATAGATCTTCTTTGTACTTCGTGTTTCGTTTGTGGTGAAATTAATATTATTCGTTTTCCAAAAGCTCTTCCCAGTATTCCAGGGCTCTTCGGGTGTGGGGGATAACAATGGTTCCGCCTACCAGATTGGCTACTGAGAATATTTCGAACAGCTCCTCGGTGGTTACGCCCAGCTCAAAGCATTTTTCCAGGTGGTACTTGATGCAATCGTCGCAGCGTAGTACCATGGAGGTGGAAAGTCCCATCATTTCTTTGACCTTGGCCGACAGGGCGCCGTCCATATAGGTGTTGGTGTCGATGTTGAAGATTCGCTTGATTACCTTATTGTTTCCGGCAAGTAGTTTTTCGTTCATTTTCGCCCGATAGGCTCTGAATTCCTTGATTTTTTCGCTCATGGTTTATTGTGTTTTTGTTGTCAGTATTATCGATTGGAATAGGAAACCTTTGTTTTTATTAGATTATTACTCCCAGGGCTTTAGTCCTTTTGTTTTCTATACATTATCAAATTCTTTGGGGTACTGAACTTTCCCTGCTGCATTTTCAAGTGCTCCCTTTTCCAGTTCAATGGCTAGAAATGCTGCATCGGGAACCTCAAAGGGGGCTATGATTTTCCAGTGGGAGGCAGGTTGAAAACCAAAACGGGGATAGTAGTCCTCATGTCCTAAAACAATTACCGAATCGTACCCCAGTTTTTTGGCTTTGGCCAGGCCTTTTTTTACCAGTTCGCTACCAATACCCAATCCCTGTAGTTCGGGAATTACCGACATGGGCGCCAATGCCAGTGTGGGATGGGTGCCATCTTCCTTCAGAATATCGATAGGGAAAAACAGGATGTGACCTACAACTTCCGGGCCCATGCAGGCAACCAGTGAGAGTTCTTTTCTGAATTTTCGATTTTTTCGAAGTTTTATCACCAATTGACCTTCCGCTTCTTGGCCAAAGGCCATGTCGTTAATCATGGTGATGGTATTGTAATGTTGTTTCTGTTCGGGAAGTACCTGGATTTTCATAGGTGTATATTTTGTTTGTCACCAAAGTTATATAGATTTTGGAAAATGCAAGCCTCCAAACAAAGGTTTGGGGTTTGTTAAGGCTAGTTCAAAGCTATGAAAGATCTCGGTACTTGTTGCAAGTGTCGGTTTTAAATTCAGATGAAAAGGGGGGCTTGATGGGAGATCCAATTGACTCTTCAATTTTTTGGGTAATTCAGAAAGGAAATGGATGAATTTGTAGGGGATTTCTGTTTTCTCTGTTCATACGTAATAATTTTTCGTATTTTTTATTGATAGATTGCTTGTAGATATTTGCAAACCAGCTATCTTCGCATGCATTTTTTTGAAAAAACAGGATAAACGAATGGATTACAGAAAGATATTGGAAGAAATTGAGCAGGAAATAGCCCAGAGCCCTGAGAAAGGGAAGGTGGCCGATTATATTCCTGCTTTGGGTGCTGTTTCTCCCGATAATTTTGGGATGGCTATAAAATTGGTAACAGGAGAGGAATATTCCATAGGGAATGCTTTTGATAAGTTCTCTATTCAGAGTATCTCCAAAATTATTAGTTTGACCCTGTCTCTTAAGGATGATGATTCGATTCTGAATCGGAGGGTGGGAATTGAACCATCCGGAAATGCCTTTAATTCTTTGGTGCAGTTGGAAACGGAAAACGGTATTCCCCGCAATCCTTTTATTAATGCCGGTGCTATTGTTGTTAGTGATTCCCTTTTAAGTATTTATAAGAATCCCAAGAACAGAATTATTGAATTTGTACGTCATCTTTCAGGTAATCCTGCTATAATATATGATTTTGAGGTGGCTGCGTCGGAAAAGGAGACGGGGTTTCGTAATCTGGCTCTTGCCAACTTTATCAAAAGTTACGGGAACCTGGAAAACAATGTGAAGGAGGTATTGGATACCTACTATCATCAATGTTCGTTGAGCATGAGTAGTATGGATCTGGCCAGAACTTTCCTGTTTCTTGCCAACAATGGGAAAACTATTGAGGGGGAAGAGATTCTTTCCTTCCGTCAGACCAAAAAGGTGAACTCTCTTTTAATGACTTGCGGGACCTACGATGCGGTCGGTAATTTTGCTTACAAGGTTGGAATTCCTGCCAAGAGTGGCGTTGGAGGAGGCATTGTGGGGATTATTCCGGGAGTGATGAGTGTGGTTGTTTGGGCCCCCGGTTTGGATTCTGCCGGAAATTCGTATCTTGGCGGCAAAGCTTTGGAGATGTTTACCACATTAACAGGGCGTTCGGTATTTTAAAATCGATTTACAGAAATGACACGAAACAGATATCCATGACCTGCCAGGGGTGGCACAGAGTTGAGCGGAACTATTTTTTTAATAGTTGTCGCTTGAATTGTTTGTGCCATGGATATTGATGTGATATTCCCGATTTATTAAAATTATACAGGTTTTCTCTTTTTCTGATAAGAAAAAGAAGGGGAGGGCTATGTTTGGGAAGTTTATCAATAAAAATCACTACTATTTTATTATTTCGGAGAAAGGTGTCGCGATACATTATTGTGTAATAGCAATAAGGGTGTTGTAATGTCTTACGCTCCATTATATCAATTATTCCAAACTGAAAAGAATTGCATGTTGATACTTTTCGTATGAGCCTAAGACCAAAAATCAACAGCTTCGTATCAAATCAATAGTTGCATGCTTCTGTTTCAGTTTCTAAAACGAAATAAAATGCCAAAATATCATAAAAAAGTTTTCGAAAAAGAATCCCTGTTTTCTCCAATTTGGTTCCGTAATTATTCCTTGGTGGTTTTAGGATCCGTGTTGGTAGCCCTGGGCTATGTGTTTTTTATTGTACCCCATAAGTTGGTTCCGGGAGGAGTGTTCGGATTCAGTATAATTGTTAATTATCTGACCAATTTCCCTATTGGTGTGGTGGCTCTTTGTATTAATATTCCACTCTTACTGTGGGGGATTTATGCTCTAGGGGGGCATTTTGGAGTGAAAACTGTTCTTTCCATGGTTTTGGGGTCTCTTTTTATTGATGGTTTAACCTATCTGTTTGGAAACGCTATGGTGACGAAAGATCTGCTTGTTTCGGCTATGTTTGGTGGTGGAATCATTGGGTTGGGAATTGCCCTGGTGATTCGGGCCGAAGCTACTACTGGGGGAACGGATATTATAGCCCGCATTATTTCAAAATATTTGCGTGTGCCCGTGGGGCAATTGTTCCTGGTTATTGACGGTTTAATTGTACTCACCAGTGTTATGGTTTTTCGGGATATCGATTTGGCTCCCTACTGTATTATTGCCATTCTGTCTATCTCCAAAACTGTGGATGCGGTTTTAAATGGGCTGGATGATAAAAAAGCAGCTTTCATTATTTCTGAAAAGCATGAGGAGATTCGTAATCATATTCTAAATATGGATCGGGGCGGCACTTACATTCATGGCGAAGGTTTGTTTTTTCAGGAAAAGGAGAAGAAAATCATCTTTACAGCTCTTTCGCGAAAGGAGTTGGCTCACTTGGAGAGGATGGTGAAAAAGACGGATGCCGAAGCTTTTATCGCAACAATGAATACCAATGATGTATTCGGTTACGGTTTTAAACCGATTGAATAATAGAGAAATCAATATAAAGAACAGGCCGTTTCAGCAATACTGGAACGGCCTGTTGATCTTATAAAGCGTTGATTCTATTTTACAACCACACCTTTTAGGGTGGCAGAGGTACAGTCGGTTACTTTTACTTTTGCGTAATCGCCTACCTTAAAATTCTCTTTTGGGAATACAATTACCTTGTTCTGAGAACTACGGCCATACAATTCCTGATCGGATTTCTTGGAAATGCCCTCAACCAATACCTCGAATACTTTTCCCAGATCTCTCTCGTTACTTTCTTTAGACATTTTGCCCTGAAGCTCAATCATCTCTTGCAAACGACGTCCTTTCACCTCTTCAGGAATATTATCTTCCAATTTCTTGTAAGCATAGGTGCCCGGACGTTCAGAGTATTTGAACATGTAGGCCAGATCGAATTTCACTTCCTTCATCAAGTCCAGAGTTTGCTGGAAATCCTCTTCACTTTCGTTGTGAAAACCACAGAACATATCGGTGGAGATGCCACAGTCGGGAATGAATTTACGGATGGCTTGAATCCGATCCAGGTACCATTCGCGGGTGTATTTACGATTCATGTCCTTCAGTACCGAATTGCTACCGGATTGTACTGGAAGGTGGATGTATTTGCAAATATTGTCGTATTGAGCAATGATTTTTAAAGTTTCGTCACTCATGTCCTTGGGGTGCGAGGTGGCGAAACGGATACGCATATCGGGTTCTGCTTTGGCAACCATTTCCAGAAGCTCAGGGAATCCCACTTCCGAAACCGAGTTTTTATAGTGGAATGAATTTACATTCTGCCCCAGGAGAGTTACTTCCTTATAGCCTTTTTCCGCCAGGTCGTGTACCTCTCTCAGGATGCTTTCCGGATTTCGGCTTCGTTCTCTTCCTCTGGTATAAGGAACAATGCAGTAGGTGCAAAAGTTATTGCAACCACGCATGATGGAAACAAAACCGGAGATGGCTGTTTCGTCAATACGGGAAGGACAAATATCTTTATAGGTTTCGGTTAACGAAAGTTCAATATTGATGGCTTTCTCTCCCTTCTCTGCTTTCTCTGCCAACATCGGAAGATCCATGTAAGCATCAGGACCTACCACAATATTTACATTCTTTTCCTCTTCAAACAGTTTCTCGCCCAGGCGTTCGGCCATACAACCGATAACCCCAACCAATAATCCGGGCTTCTTTTTTTTCAGTTCGCTAAATCCCTGAACTCGGCCCCGTACTCTTTGCTCTGCATTTTCACGCACCGAACAGGTATTTACCAGAATAATGTCAGCTTCCTCTCTTGATTTGGTCAACTCATAACCATTGTGCTGCATGATTGAAGCCACTACCTCACTGTCTGCTACATTCATCTGGCAACCATAGGTTTCCAGGAATAATTTCTTGCTATTGATTTTGTTTGTCATATTTCCCTTTTGCACGTAATATTTCCCTGCAAAGTTACATTATATTGCCTGTCTGCCAAATTCTTCAGGCGGAACAAGTGGAATATAGGAATGAGGTGCAGCGGATTTGGGAATCTGATCAGACTGTAAATTTTATAAGATGACGCAATTTTGTACTTTTGTTTTCTAGCAATACGAATCATAAAATGTAAGCTTATGTCCGGACATAGTAAATGGTCAACCATTAAGCGAAAGAAAGGTGCATTGGATGCAAAACGTTCCAAGATCTTTTCGAGAGTTTCCAAAGAAATTACAATTGCGGTAAAGGAGGGCGGATCAGCCGATCCTGATGCGAATCCCCGACTGCGCCTGGCTATCCAGAATGCGAAGGGGGTAAATATGCCCAAGGATAATATCGCTCGGGCCGTATCCAAAGCAGAGAAGGATGATAGTAGTTTTGAGGAGGTCACATTTGAAGGATATGCTACCCATGGAGTGGCTGTTTTTGTTGAATGCTTAACCGATAATAATAACCGAACGGTGAGTAGTGTTCGATCTGCTTTTGTCAAAAATGGAGGCAATTTGGGGACCAATGGTTCTCTTGGTTTTATTTTTGATCGAAAGGGAATTTTCTCCATACCCAAAGGTGATATTGATGTGGAAGAATTCGAATTGGAGATTATTGATGCCGGAGTAGAAGATTTTGAGGTGGATGACAATTCTATTCAAATAACTTCTGCCCTGGAGGATTTTGGAAGCGTTGCAAAAAAGTTGGAGGAAATGGGAGTAGAGCCCGAGAGTCAACAGTTGCAGCGTTTGCCCAATACCACCAAGGAGTTGGATGTTGATAATTCCTTAAAGGTGATGAAGCTGATTGATACATTGGAAGATAATGATGATGTCCAGCATGTGTTTCATAATCTGGAAATGACGGAGGAGTTACAAAAAGCCCTTGAAGAGGATTAGATACAGAACGGTTGGAGCAAAGAATCCAACCGTTTTTTATTTTAAATACTTCTTCTTATTTGTAACTTTAAGTTAAGAAGGCGGGAGTTGTTCGGATCAGATAACAGGAAGATGTTGGATTTCATGTTGTTTGAGAAGGTGTGGGGAAAATGCTGCTTCTGTTTGTAGCTCAATAATTTTGTGTATTTTTACCCTTCGAAAACCAGGTGGGAGATCTTGTGTTGATTGATACTGTAAGGGAAATGTAATTAAGTCCTGAGTTTGAGTAGGATTGCTTTGAGAATGCTTTCTGCAGAACCAATTGTAATTAGAAAATAATCATCTAAACCAGACCGCTCATGAAACGAATTTTAGTACCGGTTGATTTTTCCGGAGATTCCATGAATGCATTGGAGCATGGCCTCGAATTGGCCAATGAATTAGGCGCCAATCTTCGAATGATTCATGTGAAGAAGACCGAAAATTTTGTTATTCCCTATCGCTTTGAAGGAATGGAAGATCGAATCATTCATACCGTGCAGGAATATTTTGAAAAATTAATCGAACGCTTGGGTGATAAATATCAAGTTGAAGGAGGGGTGTTTGATTTTAAAATCCGGCAGGGAAGTGTCTTCCGGGAGATTGTAAATCAAGCCAAGTATGGTGATGCTTTTCTTATTGTTATGGGATCGCATGGAGCTTCCGGATTTGAGGAGTTCTTTATAGGAAGTAACGCATTTAAGACAGTAAGTAACTCTACTTGTCCGGTTTTGACTTTGCGTCATGAATTTAACCGGCATCAATTGAAAAAGCTGGTGATGCCGATTGATGCAAGTTCCGAAACCCGGAAAAAAATTCCGGTGGTGGCTGAAATTGCCGCTGCATGTAAGGCCGAAGTGCATATTCTGGGGGTGCATGAGACGTCGGATGAGGATGTTGTTAGTAGAATCAAGAGCTATATGGAGCAAGCCGAATTGTATCTTCAGAATGAAGAGGTGGCCTGTGTAAAAGAGTTACGAAAGGGGAGCAACAATACCGAAACGGCTATCAAGTATGCTCAATCAGTGAATGCGGATTTAATCACGATAATGACAGAGCAAACCCAGAGTTCGCTGAACTTGTTTATTGGATCGTACGCACAGCAGATGGTGAATCACTCACCAATACCTGTATTGAGCGTACCTAATTAGAAATTGAAAGAATGAAATTAAAATTGATCCTGTCTGTTGCTGTTTTGTTGTTTTTCCAGAAGTTTGGAATGGCACAAAATCAGTCAGAGGTAAGCTTCTCCAACGATAGTTTGGATTTTATCGGACAATTGGAGCAGTCGGTTGATTCCCTGGGGAAAATCTCCATCTACCAGGATGAAAGAATAAGGGAGCTGTTGAAGACCGATAAAGAGATTAACTCGACCAATCCCGGTTTTACGGGGTATCGAATTCAAATATTTTCCGGACGTAGTTTTGACAAGAAAAAAGCGATCTCTGTAAAGGAGGAGTTCGAGGAGCTTTTTCCTGATGTTAGAGCATATCTAATTTACCAGGCTCCTGATTTTCGGGTTCGGGTCGGGAATTTTCGATCAAAGTTGGAGAGTATCCACTTGTACAAAACCGTCAAAAAACACTATCCTCATTGCTATCCGGTGAAAACCCGGATTTTGTTTTCTGAGCTGGTGCCTATTGAGAAGGAAGAGGTGGAAGTAGATACTATAACGGAGCAAGAATAATATAATATACTAAACAACCATTTAAGAAACCAAGATGAGTGATCAACTAAAGCATGAATGTGGAATTGCATTAATTCGACTGCTTAAACCTCTGGAATACTACCAGGAGAAATATGGAACCTGGAGATACGGAATTCAAAAGCTTTACCTCTTGATGGAAAAGCAGCACAACCGGGGACAGGAAGGAGCAGGAGTAGTAGGATTGAAGCTGGATCAGGAGCCAGGATTGAAATATATTCACCGCCATCGGTCCAACAGCAATCAACCCATTAAAGAGGTATTTGATAACATCTACTCACACTATACCAAGTTGGAAGATCATCAACTGGAAGATTTAAACAACCCTAGCTGGGCGAAAAAGCATCTTCCCTTTGCTTCTGAATTGTACCTGGGGCATTTGCGTTATGGTACTTTTGGTCGAAATAGCATTGAGTTTGTGCATCCGGTAATGCGCGAAAACAATTGGAAGTCGCGGAACCTTGTGTTGGCGGGAAACTTTAATCTAACCAATGTAGATGAGCTTTTCAAGATATTAGTCGATTTGGGGCAGCATCCCAAAGATTATACCGATACTGTTACCGTTCTGGAAAAGGTAGGACATTACCTGGATGAGGAGAATCAACTATTGTTCCGTCAGTACAAAAATGATGGGTATAGCAATAAGGAGATTTCTCCTTTGATTGAGAAAAATCTTGATGTTCAGAAGGTGTTGGCCAATTCAAGTAAACGTTGGGATGGTGGTTACGCTATTGCCGGTTTGTTTGGACATGGAGATGCCTTTGTTACCCGTGACCCGTGGGGAATTCGTCCCGCATTTTACTATAAGGATGATGAGATCGTTGTGGTAGCTTCTGAGCGACCTGTAATTCAAACGGCACTGAATGTTCCTGGTGATAGGATTAAGGAAATAGGACCCGGTAATGCGGTAATTATTACCAAGGCAGGAGAGGTGAATGAAGTGCCTGTACGCGTTCCTCAGAAGAGAAGATCTTGTTCCTTTGAGCGAATCTATTTCTCAAGAGGTAGCGATAAGGAAATTTATCAGGAGAGAAAGAAATTGGGACAATTGCTCACTCCGGCTATTTTGAAGTCTGTTGATGATGATTTGGAGAATACCGTATTCTCTTATATTCCGAATACAGCCGAAACAGCCTTCTATGGTATGATGGAAGGGGTTCGTAATCATTTGACCGAGGATAAGAAACGGAAGATTCACGAACTGAATGGGAACTGGACCGAAGAGGCACTTAAGGAGATTATTTCTGTAGAGCCTAGAGTGGAGAAAATAGCCATTAAGGACGCCAAGCTACGTACCTTTATTACCAATGATGAGGGGCGTGACGATTTGGTAGGGCACGTTTACGACGTAACCTATGGCGTGGTTCGAAAAGGTGAGGATAATTTGGTGATTATTGATGACTCCATTGTTCGTGGAACTACTTTGAAGAAAAGTATTCTGAGAATTTTGGATCGTCTGAATCCTAAAAAGATTGTTATTGTTTCTTCAGCACCTCAAATTCGTTACCCTGATTGTTACGGTATCGACATGACCCGTATGAGTGAATTTATTGCCTTTAATGCAGTGATTGCTTTGCTTAAGGAGCGTGGAATGGAGTCTTTGATTCAGGAGGTTTACAAAAAGTGTAAGGATCAGGAGAATTTGCCGAAAGAGGAAGTGGTGAATTACGTGAAGGAGATCTACAAGCCCTTTACCGATGAGGAGATTTCCGGAAAGATTGCTGAATTATTGAAGCCTGAATACGTAAAGGCTGAGGTGGAGATTGTTTACCAGTCTGTAGAGAACCTGCACAAAGCCTGTCCTGAGAATAATGGGGATTGGTACTTTACCGGAGACTATCCTACTCCTGGAGGTAATAAGGTGGTAAATACTTCTTTTATCAACTTTGTTGAGGGGAAAGATGCCCGTGCTTACTAAACGAAAAGATAAATCGAGATAAAGAAAAAGGACCTTTTATAGGTCCTTTTTTTTTGCTTTACTCTATGGGTTTATTTGGTTGAAAACAAGCCCGGATTATTTTCCAAACAAAAAAAAGAGCTGATTACTTCAGCTCTTTTTTTATATGTATTTTATTTTTTTTTGAAAAGATGCAAATTGGTTTTGGGTAATTTGATCTTCAGGAATGAGATGTAGCTGGATATGTGACGATCCTTTTTGTTTTCGTATACATCTTCAATTGTGATCATGATTCCGGTTTCCTCAACATCTCCAAAATGAGTATTTACAGCTGTTCCAAAACTTCTCATGGAGGAAGAAAGGCTCATGTATGCGTTGATGAGGGGTGGAATATTTTCGCCTGTTTTCCGAACTTGATGAGATAATATTTTATAGTTTTCAGCATAATCACTCCCTGTAAAAATTTCCTCCATCTGTTTTGTATCCGCTTCGGTTTTAAGAGGAGTTAAAGGGCTAACCAAGTTGTCCGGATCGTTGAATTGCTTATTGATGAAATGAAGAATGAGATCCCTTGCTTGACTGTTAAAGTGAGGGTACATGGTAACTTTTCCGAAAAAGTACTTCATTTCAGGATTGTCTACGATAAGAGCTCCTAATCCATCCCAAAGATTGTCCAAGGCATACAGGCTTTTTCTTCCCTTGCGAACGGACTGATAAGCTGGTTGAACAAAAGAGCGTCCCAATTCAATCATGTGAGGAAGGTATTCCTTTTTGAATTGATCGGAAAAATGAAATAGTCTGGAAGTAGCCAGATGGATTTCGCCGTTTTCATCACGGGGAGCATCTTTACAAATAATATATCGGTATCCACCAAGTATTTCTTTGGCTTTAGGGTCCCAAACAATAAGTTGATGGTAAGGATTTTCGTCGGTGTCGTAGTGGTCAATGTCCAATTCTTTTCCAGTGCCTCCCCCGGCTTTCCGGAAGGTTAATTCGCGCAATCGGCCAACTTCTCGCATTAAATTAGGAGAATCATGATGGGTGAAGCAGTATATTTCATTTGACCCCTTATTGGTATTTCTTACAAAACGCTCCTTGGTCAATTCTTTCTCTAGCTCCTCAGTGGGGACAGGGGGTATGATTTCTTTCATCCGTAAATATAATCTATTGTTCAGGTGTTGGCACCATTAAAATGGC
Organism: Marinifilaceae bacterium; assembly: GCA_041725895.1. GTDB lineage: Bacteria > Bacteroidota > Bacteroidia > Bacteroidales > Marinifilaceae > JBGRQA01. Next base: position 32,865 of record JBGRQA010000019.1, on the reverse strand, counting down.
TGACAAAATCAATCCTAAAATCAATTTATGGTACACATTTTTTATAATTCCTTCTCCAGGGCGTAGGTTGTGTTTTTTACCTTAAGTGCCCATTGTTCATACGTTAAGCTCTTGTCAAATGTTTGATAGGAGATGGGTTTTCCGATTCTAATGGTAAATTTTTTGCCTCTCTGCTTAAAAAGTTCGTTGGGCAAATATAACATTTCCAAATTAGATTTGATTTTAAAAAACTTTCTGATGTTGGCTAGGTTGTAGAAAAAGTTGGAGTTTCGGCCATCGATATGGATGGGGATAATATCTCTCTTGTGTTTAATTGCTTTTGTAATAAAGCTTTTCTTCCACTCCAGGTCCTCAATTTTTCCCTTTTGTTTTCGGGAGACTAAACCTGCTGGAAAAATTAGGATTTGGTCTTCTGATTGATAGGCTTGTTCAATTATCCTGGCCGCTTCTCTTGCTTGCCCTCCGTGTTTGTTGATGGGGACAAACACAGATTCAAGATTCTTGAGATTCATTAGAATATCATTTACAAGGAACTTGATGTTTTTGTAGAATTTCCCCATTATACTGATCAGGATGATGCCGTCCGGTCCTCCCAGGGGATGATTGGATGCAAGAATGAATTTTCCGTCCTTGGGAAGGTTCTCCTCGCCAATAATTTTGTATGTGATATCCATCTCTTTCAGTAAGCTGTCTGCAAATTCGATTCCTTGTTTCTGATGGTTTTTGCTCAGAAATTCATTGATCTCATCCTGATGGATAATTCTTTTTAGGTAACGAATGATAAAGCCCGGAATCACTTTTGCAAGTTGTTTGCTTTTGCTGGTGATTACCTGTTCTACATCGATGGGTTTGAAAGTAGTTGTATTGTTATTTTTAGTCACTTGAAAAGATTTAATGGATCCCATCGGAAGTTCTCCGTGGAATTAGGAATGAGAAATTTTGTAATTCAATGGAGTTACATCCGGTTGTGGGGTGTAATGTATTCGGGTTTTTCGAAGAGCAAATATCGTAAAAATCTCTTTAGAATATCAAAAAAATAAGGGAATCTCAAATATATTGGAATATAAATAGTTGGAATAGCGTAAAAGTTATTAACATTTCCCCAAAAGTGGGATGAGGTGGTTGAAAGTGGTGTTTTTTTTCCCTAATTTTACCTTATATAAAATATTTCGTGCAATGCAAACATTTATAGGTGATTACCCTTGTCGATTGGATGCTAAAGGACGTGTAAGTATTCCTTCTGTTTTTAGGAAGTTGTTCGTGAAGGCTTCAGAGAATCGATTTGTGCTGCGGAAAAATATTTATGAGAAATGTTTGGATTTGTACCCCATGGAGGAATGGCAGAGGCAGCTGGATCTGATTCGCAGTAGAATGAATCCATACAACAGGAAGCATTCTGAATTCTTGAGGGAGTTTTATCGAGGAACTGCAGAGGTAGAGGTTGATGGGAACGGTCGTATATTAATTCCGTCCAGATTGGCTGACTATGCCGGTTTGCAAAAGGAAGTAGTCCTTGCAGGACAGGATGGAAAGATAGAAATATGGAATAGGGATGCCTACGAAAAAGCCTCATTGACTGATGAAGAGTTTATGGATTTAGCCAATGATGTTTTGGGTGGGAATAATTGATTCCATGAAAGCGAATGTCTTTGGGGTTTTGGAACAGCTTTTCCGAAAAATAGCTGTACCTTTGCAGGTTGACAATAAGGTCAATGCAATTCATTAAAATTGAAAGGAAAAACGATGTGTACGTATCATATACCGGTTTTGTTAAAGGAGAGTATTGAGGGCTTGGATATTAAACCCGATGGAATATACGTGGATGTAACTTTTGGAGGGGGAGGACACTCCCGTGAAATTATTAAGCATCTGACAACGGGAAAATTGATTGGCTTTGATCAGGATGTCGATGCGGAATCAAATTTGATTGATGATGAGCGGTTTATATTTGTTCGTCATAATTTTCGATATTTCAAGAATTTCCTGCGTTATCATGGTATTGATAAGGTTGATGGAATTTTAGCTGATTTAGGAGTCTCTTCTCATGAATTTGATGTTGCCGAACGGGGATTTTCATTCCGGTTCGAAGGAGATCTGGATATGCGGATGAATCAGAGTGCTTCCTTTACTGCAGCTGATTTGGTCAACGAGTATGAGCCGGAGCAACTCTATCGGATTTTTAAATTTTATGGAGAGGTGAAAAATCCAGGAAAATTGGTACGCCAAATTGAAAGCTATCGCAAGAACCATAAAATAGAAACCATCTGTCAGTTTAAAGAGGCGATAGAACCTTGTGTTCCTAAATTCAAGGAGAAGAAATACCTGGCACAGGTGTTTCAGGCTTTACGAATTGAGGTGAACCAGGAAATGGATGTACTAAAGGAAATGTTGATGCAAACACCTGATGTTTTGAAGGAGGATGGACGATTAGTGGTGATTACCTATCATTCTTTGGAGGATCGTTTGGTAAAGAACTTCATCCGTGATGGGAAGTTTGAAGGGGCTGCAGAAAAAGATTTTTATGGAAATGTTCAGGTGCCTTTAAGTGCTGTAAACAGAAAGGTAATATTGCCCACAGATGAGGAGATTGAGATGAATGGACGGGCCCGAAGTGCAAAATTGAGGATTGCAAAACGAAATTAGCTACAGGTATGTTCCGGTTTCGAAAGAAATACAAGGATTTTATTCAACCCAGTGAAGAGTTGAAGGAGAATTCACGGGGTTCATTAAAAGATTTTATTGATGGAAGTGTGTTGACACGCGATGCGGTGGTGCAACAACTTCCTTTCGTTTTATTTTTGGTGATCCTTGCAATTTTTTACATCAGCAACCGTTACCGCTCCGAGAGAGTGTATCGTGAAATGGTAACACTTGAAAAGGAGTTGAAGGAATTGCGTTTTGAATCCATTACCACAGCATCGGATTTGATGAACATGAGTAAGCAATCCGAAGTTGCTCGTAGAGTTAGAAGGGAAGGTTTGGGTTTGCAGGAATCTGTTGATCCTCCTGTGAAGATCTATTTGAAGAAGTAAGCGTATGCCCATTAAAAAAGATATTGTTTGGCGGGTTGGTCTGGTTTATACCCTGGTTATGGTTATTGCAATGGCCGTAATTGGGAAGGTGCTGTATCTTCAGTTGATAGAGGGAGAAATGTGGCGAAAGAAGGCGCAGACCATATCCAACAGAGATATTATTGTTCCGGCAAACCGTGGAGACATTTGTGCTGTTGATGATCGTTTGTTGTCCAGTTCATTGCCCTACTATGAGTTGCGTATGGATTTTAGGGCAAGGGGGTTGACCAGGGATTTATTCAATAGTAAAGTGGATTCTTTGGCTCTTTGTTTGTCCCGTTTTTTCAGAGACAAATCAAAGAATGCCTATAAGCAGGAGTTGAAAAGGGCTTGGGCGAGAAAGAGACGTTACCATAGAATTAATCGCCGAAAGGTGAACTATAATGAACTGAAGGTGATCAAAACCTTTCCCTTGTTTCGTTTGGGACAAAACAAGGGGGGGCTGATTTGTGTTCAGGAGAACAGAAGAATTCAACCTCATATCAACTTGGCTTCCCGAACTATTGGGTATCTGAATAATGAAGGGAATAAGGGAGAATTGGTAGGGAAAGTAGGAATCGAAGGTGCCTATGAGAGTGAATTGAAAGGAGTCGATGGAATTAGTATTATGCAGAAGATGTCGGGACGCTGGTTGCCTGTCAATCAGGTAGAGCCCAGAGATGGGATGGATGTGATCACGACAATTGATGTGAACTACCAGGATGTAGCAGAATCCGCTTTGCTCAGCCAGCTGAAAAAATACAATGCGCATCATGGTACGGCCATTTTAATGGAAGTAAAAACAGGAGCAATAAAAGCGATTGCAAATCTTGGGCGAGATACCGTTAAGGGAAATTATCGGGAACTATACAATTATGCTATTGGCGAATCTACAGAACCAGGTTCAACTTTTAAACTGGCGTCTATGATAGCCTTACTGGAGGATGGTTACGTTGAGCCTCAGGATTCGATAGATACAGGTAACGGAGTCTATAAATTCTATAAAGATAGGATGATCGATTCTCATCGTGGAGGATATGGGAAGATAACTGTTCAGGAAGCATTTGAGAAGTCATCTAATGTTGGGATTTCCCGAATGGTGTTTGAGAACTATAAGAATCAACCCTCCCGGTTTATTCAGCGACTGCATCAGTTGCACCTGCATGAACCCCTTGGGGTGGAAATTCGTGGAGAAGGCAAACCTTATGTCAAATATCCTGATGATCCTTCCTGGTCTGGGATATCTCTGGCTTGGATGTCTATCGGGTACGAATTAAAGCAGACTCCTCTGCAGACCCTGGCTTTGTATAATGCCATTGCCAATAAGGGGAAAATGATGAAACCGATGTTTGTTAAGGAATTGCGTTACCATGGGGAAACAAAAGAAAAGTTTTCTCCCCAGGTGATTGAGTCGATGATTTGTTCGCGCGAGACCTTACGAAAGGTGAAAAGAATGATGGAAGGGGTAGTGGAAAGAGGAACTGCCCGAAATTTAAGGAATAGTAATTATAGTATAGCCGGGAAAACCGGAACTGCTCAAAAGGCAGATCGAAACAGGGGATACAAGCGTAAGGTATACCAGGCTTCTTTTGCCGGGTATTTTCCTGCTGATAACCCTGTCTTCTCCTGTATTGTGGTAATCAATAATCCTGATAAGCGAATTGGTTTCTACGGAAACAAGGTAGCTGGTCCTGTTTTCAAATCCATTGCCGACAAAGTCTACGCAATGAATCACTGGATGCATCCACCGAGGGATGAAGTGAGACCGCAACAGGATGTGAAGGTGCCCATTTCTTTGAATGGACATAAAGAAGAATTAAATCGGGTTTTTGAAAATCTCGATATTGATGTGGAAAATAAGGGAATCGATTCGGAGTGGGTTTTGACTTCCCGAAAAGATTCTGTAATAGAATATAAATATCGTCGGATTAGGCCTTCTCAGGTTCCTTACGTGAAAGGGATGGGACTTACCGATGCCTTATACATTCTGGAAAACGCAGGATTAAAAGTGCGAACCAGAGGAATTGGATCGGTTCGGAAGCAATCTCTTTTACCCGGGAGTTATTACCGGAAAGGGGATGAGATAGTGTTGGATCTGGGATAAGAATTAGTGGAATGGTGAAGAAATTAAGAAACATATTGGAAGGCCTGAAGATTCTTACCATCAAAGGAGAATCGGATGTGGCGGTGAATGCCATACAGTTTGATTCCAGAGTGGTTGAGCCAGGTGATTTATTTGTGGCGCAGAGAGGCACCCATGTGGATGGACATCAGTTCATCGGAAAAGCAATTGAGCAAGGTGCTAGAGTGGTGGTTTGCGAGGAGTTCCCCGAAGTGATGCCGGAAAATGTTAGCTATGTTCTGGTGGACGATGCTTCTTTGGCTTTAGCCGGAATTGCAAACAATTATTTTGATGCCCCGTCGGGGAAGTTGAAGTTAGTAGGAGTTACCGGAACCAATGGTAAGACTACGATTGCAACATTGCTTTATCATACCTTCAAGCGATTGGGCTACAAGGTTGGACTATTGTCTACAGTAAAGAATTATATTGATGATGAGGAGGTGAAAGCTACTCATACCACACCCGATGCAATTCAAATCAATGCTTTGATGAATAGGATGGTAGAGGCAGGTTGTGATTTCTGTTTTATGGAAGTGAGTTCCCATGCAATTGATCAGGGACGCACTGCTGCGTTACAGTTTAAGGGAGGAATCTTTACCAATATTACTCACGATCATCTGGATTATCACAAAACTTTCGATGCTTATCTGAAGGCGAAGAAGCGGTTTTTTGATGGTTTGGATAAGCATTCATTTGCCCTGACAAATATGGATGACCGAAATGGCAAACTCATGCTTCAAAATATGAAGGGACATAAGTTTACCTATTCCACCAGATCCTTGGCTGATTTTAGATGTCGTGTTTTGGAGAAGCATTTCGATGGAATGTTACTTGAAATGGATGAAGTTGAGGTTTGGAGTAAGTTTATTGGTGATTTTAATGCGCATAACTTATTGGCCGTATACGGTGCTGCTCGTTTGTTGGATCAGAGCAAAGATGAAGTGTTGAGGGTGATGAGCGAACTTAAGGCAGTGGATGGCCGATTTGAAAGTATTGTTTCACCGGAAGGGGTGATGGCCATAGTGGATTATGCTCATACGCCCGATGCCTTGAAGAATGTTTTGCAGACCATCGAACAGTTGCGTACCCGGAATGAGCAGGTGATTACTGTTGTGGGAGCCGGAGGAGATAGAGACAAAGCCAAACGTCCCGAGATGGCACGTGTAAGCGCGCAATACAGCGATAAGGTAATCCTCACTTCTGATAATCCACGATCAGAGGATCCCGATCAGATCATTTTGGAGATGAAGAATGGGGTTGATGCGGATAAACTAAGAAAGGTTCTTGCCATAACCAATCGGAAAGAAGCTATTCGAACCGCTTGCCTGATGGCGCAAAAAGGAGATATAATTCTGGTGGCCGGAAAAGGGCATGAGGATTATCAAGAGATAAAGGGAGTGAAGCATCATTTTGATGATAAGGAAGTGATTCGGGAAGTTTTTAATTTGTAGTTATGTTATATTATTTGTTTCGTTATTTAAATCAATTGGATTTTCCGGGAGCGGGAATGTTTGAATATATCTCATTTCGGTCTGCTTTGGCCATAATGACCTCATTGTTTATTGCCACTGTTTTTGGGAAAAGAATTATTTATTTTCTTCAAAGGCAGCAGATTGGTGAAATTGTACGGGATCTTGGTCTGGCAGGACAGCTGGAGAAGAAAGGAACACCTACTATGGGAGGTGTAATCATCTTGATATCCATTTTAATTCCGGTTTTGCTTTTTGCCAAGCTGGATAATATTTATATTATTCTTATGCTGATCACAACCGTATGGTTAGGTCTGATTGGATTTATCGATGATTACATAAAAGTATTCAAGAAAGACAAGGAAGGCTTGTCAGGAAAATTCAAGATAGCCGGTCAGGTTGGTTTGGGCCTGATTGTGGGCTTAACGCTTTATTTGAGTAATGATGTGGTGATAAGGGAAAAAGTGGATTCAACTACCATTGGAACTCAAACAGAGTTGGTGGATGAAGGGTATACTCCTGATGTTGAAGGGAAAACTCAACTGACACACGACATTAAATCCACCAAAACCACAATACCTTTTGTGAAAAACAATGAGTTCGATTACGCTTCTCTGGTAAGTTTTGCAGGAGATTACGCAGCAATATTGGCTTGGATTGTCTTTATTATAATTACGATTATTATCGTAACCGCAGTATCCAATGGTGCCAATATTACCGATGGTCTGGATGGTTTGGCAACCGGATCATCTGCCATTATTGGAGCAACCCTGGGAATTCTGGCCTACGTTTCGGGCCACGTTGTTTATGCCGATTATCTGAATATCATGTATATTCCTAATTCAGGAGAATTGGTAGTATTTATTTCTGCTTTTATTGGTGCAACCATTGGATTTATGTGGTATAACTCATTCCCGGCCCAGGTATTTATGGGGGATACAGGAAGCTTATCCCTTGGTGGAATTATTGCTGTTTTTGCTATCATTATTCACAAAGAATTGTTGATTCCCATTCTTTGCGGGATTTTCCTTGTTGAGAATGTTTCGGTAATGATGCAGGTTTCCTGGTTTAAATATACCCGAAAGAAATATGGAGAGGGGCGTCGGATTTTCCGTATGGCTCCACTGCATCATCATTATCAGATGAAAGGCTATCCTGAACCCAAGATTGTGACTCGATTTTGGATTATTGGCATTTTCTTGGCAGTAATTACAATTGTAACCCTGAAAATACGATAGTGCAATGGCAAAACGATTGGTTGTATTAGGAGCAGGCGAAAGCGGTGTAGGTGCAGCGGTACTTGCCCTTTCCAAAGAATACGATGTTTTTGTTTCGGACCGGGGAAGCATAAAGGAGAAATACCGGGATGCCTTGAATCGTTATGGTATTCAATGGGAGGAAGGAAAGCATACGGAAGAATTGATTCTGAATGCAGATGAAGTGGTGAAAAGCCCTGGAATACCCGAAAATATTCCCTTGCTTGTCCAAATTCGGGAGCGAAATATTCCGGTTGTTTCTGAAATTGAATTTGCTGGAAGATATACCAATGCGAAAATGATTTGCATTACAGGAAGCAATGGGAAAACCACCACGACTTTACTGACCTACCATATGTTGAAAAAGGCCGGTATAAATGTGGGTTTGGCCGGGAATGTTGGTCAAAGTTTGGCATGGCAGGTGGCAGAAAAGGATTTTTCCCACTATGTAGTGGAATTGAGCAGTTTCCAGTTGGATGGGATGTTCGATTTTAAAGCTGATATTGCAGTATTGATGAATATTACTCCCGATCATCTGGATCGGTATGATTATAAGTTGCAGAACTATATTAACTCTAAATTCCGGATTCTTCAAAATTTGACACAAGAGGATTCTTTTGTGTATTGTGGAGATGATGAATTGATTCGCAAAGAACTGGGCGAATATGATACGGAGGCTCAGAAATATCCCTTTAGTTTGGAGGAAACCCAGGAATTGGGTGCTTTCCTGGAGGGAGATCAGCTGAACATTAGACTAAACCGATATAATTTTTCTATGAAGAAAAAGGATCTTTCATTACCGGGAAAACACAACACTTATAATTCTATGGCAGCCGGTATAGCAGGCAGTGTCTTAGGAATTCGCAAGGACGTGATTAGAGAAAGTTTAAGTGATTTCAAGGGAGTGGAACACCGACTCGAAAAAGTCGTTAAGGTTCATGGTATTCAATTTGTAAATGACTCTAAAGCAACTAATATCAATTCAACCTGGTATGCACTGGAAAGTATGATCGATCCGGTGGTTTGGATTGTGGGAGGTCAGGACAAAGGGAATGATTACTCGGAGCTTTTCGATTTGGTGAAAGAAAAGGTGAAGGCCATTGTTTGTTTAGGAGTGGATAACTCCAAAATCCATGCTGCTTTCGAAGGTAAGGTTCCCACTATCGTGGATACCAATTCTATGGAGGAAGCTGTTCGTTCGGCCTACTATTTGGCCGGCAAGGAGGAGACGGTTTTGCTTTCGCCGGCTTGTGCCAGCTTCGATTTGTTTAAAAGTTATGAAGATCGTGGACAGCAATTTAAGGATGCTGTTCGAAACTTATAATGTTTAATTGGGAATGGGACGTATTCTAAATAAATTAAACCTAAAGGGAGATCGGGTGATTTGGTCAATCATATTTATCCTGTCTTTGATATCCCTGATGGTAGTGTATAGTTCAACCGGTACACTGGCCTATAAAGTCAAGGGAGGAAATACGTCCTACTTTTTTATTAAGCAACTGATTCTATTGGCCGGTTGCTATGGTATTATCTGGATTGTTCACATTATCCCGTTTAAGGTATACTCCAGTAGTGCAAATGTTGTTCTTTTGAGTTCTGTGGGTTTATTGGTGCTTGCTAAATTTGTAGGGACCAATTTGAATGATGCTTCACGATGGATAACGATACCTGGTATTGGCTTCAATTTTCAGCCCTCAGAGTTGGCGAAGTTAGCACTTATATTGCATGTGGCACGTACTCTTTCCCGGCATCAGAGTGAGGAATCTTGTAACCGGGAGGCCTTCTGGCAGGTAATGATACCGGTTGGAATTGTTTGTGGATTAATCTTTTTGGATGACTTTTCTACTTCAGCTCTTTTGGGGGCAGTGTGTTTTATCCTGATGTTTATTGGAAGGATAAATTGGAAGTATCTGGCCAGTACAGTGGGTGTGGGGTTGAGCTTAATTGTCATGCTGGTTGTTTTGGCACCACATTTGCCAAGTATTGGACGTTTGCAAACGGTTCACAGCAGGGTGATGAACTTCTTTGATAGTGAGACGGCTAGTAACGATCAGAATTATCAAGTTGATCAGGCGAAAATCGCAGTTGCTTCCGGTGGAATTTTTGGGAAAGGTCCAGGAAATAGTAATCAGCGAAATTTTTTGCCGCATCCCTATTCTGATTTTATTTATGCAATTATAATTGAGGAGATGGGATGGTTTGGTGGTTTTGGAATTCTTGCCCTGTACTTGTTTTTGATGTATCGGGCCGGAATGATCGTGAAGAAGTGCGACCGGACTTTCCCGGCATTATTGGTAATAGGACTTGCGCTGAGTATGGTGTTTCAGGCTCTTACCAATATGGCCGTTTCGGTTCATTTGATACCCGTTACCGGACAACCTTTACCCCTTGTGAGTATGGGGGGAACTTCATTAATATTTACAAGTGCGGCTTTTGGAATGATACTAAGTGTAAGTCGTCATTTAAAGGAACAAGAAGAATTAAATGAAGAAGAAAATTAAAGTTATTATAAGCGGCGGAGGTACAGGAGGGCATATATATCCTGCTATTTCTATCGCCAATGCCCTAAAACATCGTATGGATGGGGTGGAGATATTGTTTGTAGGTGCCGAAGGAAAAATGGAGATGGAGAAAGTACCTGCTGCCGGATACAAGATTATTGGTCTTCCAATTCGTGGATTGCAGCGACGATTGACTTTTGATAATTTCAAGTTCTTTTTTAGACTTTTTTCCAGCTTAAGGAAAGCCCGAAAGGTGGTAAAGGAGTTTGCCCCCGATGCGGTGGTTGGAGTTGGCGGTTATGCCAGTGGACCATTACTTCGGGTAGCTTCCCGTCAAGGTGTTCCTGCCCTGATTCAGGAGCAGAACTCCTATCCTGGAATTACCAATAAATTGTTGGCGAAAACAGCGAAAAGTATTTGTGTAGCCTACGAGGGAATGGAGCGTTTCTTTCCCGAAGAAAAGATTGTGTTTACCGGAAATCCAGTTCGACAGGATTTGCTGCAAGCCAATAGTTTGAAGGAAGAAGGAGTAAAGCATTTTGATCTGGATTCTAACAAAAAAACTCTTCTAGTTGTCGGGGGAAGCCTTGGGGCCAGAACCATCAACGAGAGCGTACTGGGAAACCTGGATGCGATTCAGAAAAGTGGGATACAGATAATTTGGCAGACAGGAAAATTTTATCACAAGGAAGCTTTGGAGAAAACTTCAGGAATGGATATTCCCGGCCTAAAGTTGTATGATTTCCTTGGACGCATGGATTTGGCCTATGCGGTAGCCGATGTGGTGATTTCCAGGGCTGGAGCCGGTACCATTTCGGAACTTTGTTTGGTGGAAAAGCCGTGTATCCTGGTTCCTTCTCCCAATGTGGCGGAAGATCACCAGACTAAAAATGCAATGGCTTTGGTGAAAAAGAATGCCGCCTTGATGGTAAAAGACAGTGAGGCGAGGGAAAAATTGGTGGAACAGGCTTTAAAGCTGATTCATCAGGAGGAAAAATTGGGAGAACTGGCAGCAAATATTGCCGGAATGGCCATGCACAATTCCGCGGAGCGAATTGTGGACGAGATTTTAAAAATGATTGAGGAAAAGAAAACATTGGATAGATAAAGGATTTCAACAGGAGTTTTTTTGACGCTATGTTTCCTGCTCATATAAATCAGTTTGGTGAAACATGAATATTAATACATTTGAAAATATATATTTTGTAGGAATCGGTGGGATTGGCATGAGTGCCATTGCTCGCTATTTCAAATCACAGGGCAAGAGGGTGGCTGGTTACGATCGAACGGCTACACAATTGACCCGGGCTTTGAAGGAGGAGGGAATCTGCATCACTTTTGAAGATGGAGAAGATCAAATACCTCAGGAATTTCGAAGCTCAGAGAAAACATTGGTGGTATATACTCCGGCTATTCCGGCCGAACATCAGCAGTTGAGTTTTTTTCAACAAGGAGGATTTCCTCTTTTCAAGCGTTCCCAGGTATTGGGTTTGATTTCGGATAATTTGAAAGGGATTGGAATTGCAGGGACTCATGGAAAGACTACGGTATCTACCATGACGGCGCACATTTTGAAACAGTCTCATTTGGATTGTAATGCCTTTTTGGGTGGGATTTCCCGAAATTATGAGAGCAATCTCCTGTTATCTGCTGACAGTCCCTGGGTGGTTTTGGAGGCCGATGAGTTCGATCGTTCTTTTTTGCAATTGCACCCACATGTAGCAGTTGTTACTTCCATGGATGCCGATCATCTGGATATATATGGAGACAAAGGAGAGCTTGAGAAAACATTTTTTCAATACATCGATCAAATTAGACCCGAAGGGAAGTTGGTATACAAAAAAGGTTTGCCCATTCAAGTGGAAAACAGAGAAACCTATACCTATGCACTGGAGGATGATGCCGATTTTTCGGCTATGAACTTGCGATTGGAGGAAGGATTTTATTTGTTCGATCTGCACTCACCTATGGGAGTGCTTGCTGACCTTAAGTTATCCTACCCGGGAAAGATAAATGTGGAAAATGCGGTTGCAGCAAGTGCAGTTGCTTTGCTTTGCGGTGTAGAAGAATCGGAATTGCGTAATGCATTGTCAGGATTTAAAGGAGTTTGGCGTCGGTTCGATTACCAGGTACGGTCAGAGAATTTGGTTTATATTGATGATTATGCGCATCACCCTAGTGAATTGGCAGCTACTATTTCTTCGGTTCGTGAACTTTATCCCAATCGGAAAATAACAGGGATATTTCAGCCCCATCTCTATACTCGTACACGGGATTTTGTGGATGGATTTGCTGAAAGTCTGGATCTGCTTGATGAAGTAATACTGCTGGATATTTATCCAGCAAGGGAGTTGCCCATAGAGGGGGTGAGCTCGAATATTATAAAAAATCGATTAACAAAACCTTCTCAACTTTGTTCCAAAGAAGAATTGTTGGAAATTTTAAGGGAGAAGGATTTGGAAGTTTTGTTAACTTTAGGAGCAGGTGATATCGATAAATTAGTGCCTCCTATCAAAAAACTACTTGCTTAAAGTAAATGCTGAATAGATTTGGAAAAATATTGCTTTGGGTTTTGCTATTGGGCTATTTGATTATTGTCTTTACTTTTGTGACCCGAAAAGAGAAAAAGCTTTTCTGTCACAATATTGAAGTAACAGTAGAGGATAGTTTGCGAAATAGGTTTGTGGATGACAAGGATATTCTCAAATTGATATCTCGTGGTAGAACAAAGCTAATTGGAGTTTCTCTGGACAGTATTAATAAGGAAGATTTGGAGGAGATCATTTCAAAAAATCCCTCCATTAAGAATGCTGAGGTGTATAGCACTCTTACCGGGACATTACAGGTGAAGGTGGAACAACGAAAGCCGATTCTTAGGATCCTGAAAGGAAACAGGGGGTATTACCTGGATGAAGAAGGGGCAATTATGCCGCTTTCCAGAAATTATACTTCTCGTATCCTTGTAGCCTCTGGTAGTATTTCACGTGAACTGGCTTTAGGAGAACTATTCCAATTCGCGAAATTTATTCATGAAGATGAATTCTGGAATGCTCAGATTGATCAAATTTATGTTACTTCTTCCGGGGAGTACATCTTGATTCCCAGAGTTGGAGACCAAAAAATTTTATTTGGTAACTTTGGAAATTACAGGCATAAGTTTAAAAAACTCTATGCTCTTTATCGGGATGGTTTTGGCCGGGTAGGTTGGAACAAATATAAAATGATTAATTTGAAGTATAAGAATCAAGTAGTTTGTACAAAAAGGAATTAGAATGACATATAGCAAAGAGTTAATTGCGGCAATTGATATTGGGACCACCAAAATTGTTGCGGTTGCTGGAAAAATAAACCCTCAGGGAAAAATTGAGATCCTTGGTATGGAGCGGACCGCTTCGAAAGGGGTGAAGCGCGGTGTGATTCATAGTATTGAGGAGACCATCGATGCCATTCGGGAGGTATCCAGAAAACTGCAGGAAAAACTTGGACAAAAAATATATGGAGTCTATGTTGGTATTGCCGGCCAGCATATTCGTAGCATAAAAAACAGGCAATTTAAGTACATACAGAATGATATTTCAGAAATAACCCGCCAGGATGTGCAGGACATTCTGAATGAGAATTATCGTATCCCCATAGAAGTGGGAGAGCAGATTCTTCACGTAATTCCTCAGGATTATGTGGTGGATAAGGAAGCCGGAATAAGAAATCCGGTGGGAATGGCCGGACGAAGAATGGATGGAAATTTTAACATCATAATCGGTCGTACGGCTTCTGCACGAAATATCGAAAAATGTGTGAAAGAGGTAGGCCTTGAAATCGAGGAACTCATTCTGGAACCTTTGGCTTCTTCAGAGGCTGTTCTTACCGAAGAGGAGAAGGAGGCAGGTGTAGTTCTTGTGGATATCGGGGGCGGTACAACTGATATTACGGTTTATTTTGATGGAATACTTCGTCATACTGCTGTGATTCCTTTTGGAGGAGATATGGTCACCCGGGATATCAAAGAAGGATGTTCGGTACTAATAAAGCAGGCTGAAGCTCTGAAGGTACAGTTTGGAGAGGCTGTTGCAGAGTTGGCTGATGAGGAGAAAGTAGTTACCATTCCCAGTGTTGGTGGATGGGACCCCAAGGAGATTTCTTTCAAAACTCTGGCCTTCATTATTCAGTGCCGAATGGAAGAAATTATTGATAGTGTTAAATTTCAGGTTGAAATTACCGGCTTACATGATAAAATTGGAGCTGGAATTGTGTTAACCGGGGGAGGGGCCATGCTAAAAAATTTGGCATTGCTGACAGGTGAGAAAACAGGATTGGATGTGCGGATTGGATACCCCAATGCCTCGGGAAAGATTATTGTAGAGGAAGATATTAATCAACCCATGTATGCTACAGGGATGGGGCTACTGATAAAAGGCCTGGAAAAACCATACCGAGTTCCTCATGTGCATGCAAACGAAACGGATGAACCTGTGAAAAAGAAAGGACTAAAACGCTTCTTTGGAGCTTTATTTGACACTCAGGATGTAGAGATGTAATAAGAATATTAACCCAAAAGATATTTGCCATCATGTTTGAAGATTTACTACCAGTTGATTTTGAACCCAAACAAAAGTCCATTATTAAGGTAATTGGGGTAGGTGGCGGCGGTAGCAATGCTGTGAACCATATGTTACGAGAGGGAATTGCCGGCGTGGATTTTGTGATCTGTAATACCGATTCTCAGGCCTTGGAAAACAGTAATGTACCCTTTAAAATTCAATTGGGAAAATCCTTAACCGAAGGCCGGGGTGCAGGGAACAAACCGGAAATGGGACGTGAATCAGCTATCGAAAGTATTGAGGACATTCGAGAGGTATTGAACGAAAAAACCAAAATGGTTTTTGTTACCGCTGGTATGGGGGGAGGAACCGGAACCGGTGCTGCACCTATTATTGCAGAAGAAGCACGGGAACTTGGTATGCTAACTGTTGGAATTGTTACCATTCCATTTCGTTTTGAAGGAGCCCGTAGAATCAACCAGGCCTTGGAAGGAATTCAAGAACTGGAAAAGCATGTGGATGCATTATTGATTATTAATAATGAGAAATTGCGATCCATGTACGGGGATCTCAAATTGTCGGATGCCTTCTCCAAAGCAGATGATGTATTATCCATTGCAGCGAAAAGTATTGCTGAAATTATTACCGTTCATGGTTATGTGAATGTCGATTTTGCCGATGTTGAAACTGTGATGCGAGATAGTGGAGTGGCAGTAATGGGATCGGCAACAGCTTCAGGAGAGAACCGTGCCATAGATGCAATTGAAAAGGCTTTGATTTCACCATTATTGAACAGTAATGACATCAATGGGGCCACCAATATTCTGTTGAATATTATTTCCGGCTCCGAAGAGATTACCATGCAGGAGGTAAGTGTGATTACCGATTACGTGCAGGATGTGGTAAGTGATGATGTTAGTATTATCTGGGGAAATGGCAACGATGAGAAATTGGGCGATAATATTAGTGTAACGATTATTGCAACAGGATTTAGAGAGAACCCGATTCCGGAACTGAAAATTGAACCACGAAAAGCACAGGAAAAGCCCAAACCCAAATTGGAGTTGATTATTGAAAATTCTGTTGAGGTGGAACAGGTTGCTGCTGAGAAGAAACGGCAGGAACAAATGAAGCGGGAGGAATTGCTTCGTAAAAAGCAGGAGAAGGAAAGGGAACTTCAGGAGATGAATGCCGAACTGGAAGAGGTGGAAGCTTCGGCAGAAGTTGGAGCTGAAGAGGAAGAAGAAAGAGAAGTGGTTAAGGAAGTTGTTGTGGAAAAGGTTGAGAAACCTACCAAACGCCCCAGTATAGACAATTGGTTCAAAGAAAAATTCACACAAATTTTTGATAACGAGGATACTTCGATGTAGTTTCCCGATAATGTTTAATCATACCCATAGGGGACAAAATAATAGGTATTGATGTCAGAAGATATTATGGAATTCAATTTGCCGGAGAACGAATCATCAATAATTAAGGTAATTGGTGTTGGTGGTGGTGGCGGTAACGCGGTAAATTATATGTATAAGCAGGGCATAAAAGATGTAGATTTTGTGATTTGTAATACCGATGCTCAAGCTCTAGCCAATAGTGCTATTCCTGTTAAAATTCAGTTAGGGGAATCGCTTACGGAAGGACGAGGTGCTGGTAACATGCCCGAAAAAGGAAAGCAATCGGCCATTGAGAATTTGAATGATGTGGCTGAAGTGTTATCCAACAACACTAAAATGGTTTTTATTACTGCTGGTATGGGAGGTGGAACCGGTACCGGTGCAGCTCCTGTTATTGCCAAAGCAGCAAAAGATATGGGAATTCTTACGGTGGGAATCGTAACCATTCCTTTTCGCTTCGAAGGCAAGCAAAGATTAAAGCAAGCTGTGGAAGGAATTGATAACTTGAAGGAGAGTGTGGATTCTCTTTTGGTTATTAACAACGAAAAGTTGAGTGAGATTTATGGAGACCTGAAGCTATCCACGGCTTTTGCTAAGGCGGATGATGTGTTGGCAACAGCAGCCAGAGGTATCGCTGAAATTATCACATTGCACGGTTACATCAATGTTGACTTCGAGGATGTGAAAACAGTGATGACCAATAGTGGTGTGGCCGTTATGGGATCGGCAGCAGCTTCGGGAGAGGAAAGGGCAGTAAATGCCATTCGAGAGGCTCTTACATCGCCACTTTTGAATAATAATGATGTTAGAGGTGCCCGAAATATCCTGTTGAATATTTCTTCCGGAGTTGAAGAGGTAACGATGGATGAAGTGGGGCAAATTACCGATTACGTTCAGGAGGCCGTAGGAGATAGTGCCCTTATCATTTGGGGAACCGGACAGGATAATAGTTTGGAGGACCGTGTTTCCGTGACAATTATTGCTACGGGATTTGAAACCAACGATATTCCTGAGATGCTTAATATGCCCCGGAAGAAAGAGACTTTGGCAGGAACCTCAAATAAAAAGGTGGAGAAGAAAGAAGGAGCGCAGACTTCCTCCCGTTCTGCTCAATTGAGTTTCGAGGCCCGAAAAGCAGCCCCTGCTCCTGAAAAGAACAATAAGGATGAGGAGCGAAAGGTTATCAAACCAGATATCCAGGAATCGCAAATCCACGAAATGGAAAATGTTCCTGCCTTTAAACGAAAGAATTTGAATCTTGAGGATAATGGTTTAAAAGCTGGGAATGTGGTTCGTTTCACATTAGACGAAGAGTAGTAAACTGAATTCGGAAGTAAGATTGTTTTTAACTATTAAAGATGTCTTAAAACGAATTCAGATTAGTAATAAAATTAATATAGTGAACAATGAGCTTATTGGATCAAATTAATGCCGATCTGAAATCGGCTATGAAAGCCAAGGAAAGAGAAAAGCTGGAAACTCTGCGTGCTGTAAAAACAGCCTTTACCCTTGAAAAAACCAAAACAGGAGCTGATGATTTAGCTGATGATGTTGCTTTGAAAATTATCCAGAAATTGGTGAAGCAACGTCGCGATGCGGCCGAAACCTATAAAACCGGTGGCCGTGAAGAATTGGCAGAGAAAGAGCTTTTGGAAGCTGGTTTTATGGAAGCTTATTTGCCTGCTCAAATGAGCGATGAGGAGCTGACAGCAGCTGTTCAGGAAATCATTGCCAAAGTTGGAGCCTCTTCTATGAAGGAGATGGGAAAAGTAATGGGAGTTGCAAGTAAGGAGCTTTCAGGAAAAGCGGATGGTAAGGCCATTGCAGATAAAGTAAAGGCCCTTTTGGCCTAGACAATTTGAAGGTATAGAAAAGGGGTTGAAAGTTCTCAAGAATTTTCAACCCCTTTTTTATAGGCAACAAAAAAAGCGATGATTTCTCATCGCTTTTTTGATTTGTAAACGTTCTGTTTAATAGAACTTATATCTTTTGTCAACAACGTTGGCATTCTCTTTCAGAGCTTGGAAAGCCTGGTAATTGGTTCTGTACTGGTATCCTTGCTCCAAACGATTCTTGAAGTTAGCTACATCTTCTTTCTTCAATTCGTTTTTGGTTACGTTGTTTACAAGGATAACGTAAACACCCTGATTTCCTTTAATTGGTTCCGAAATCTTTCCTTTTTCCAACAAAGCAGAAGAAGCAATAACATTTGGCTCAATACCGGCTCCAGGAATCTGGAACGACTGGAAGCTGATGTTGCTTGCATCTTTCACTTCAAGATTTTCTTTTTGAGCAACAGAAAGCAAGCTTTGACTTCCTTTCAAACTTCCTGTTAATTCTTTGCTGATAATGTCTGCTTTTTTGTCTTTGCGAATCTCACGGGCAATAATGTTCTTCACATCCTGCACATCAGCATATCCTTCTTCTTTGATATCTGCAAGTACCGCTACAACAAATTTAGTTCCGAATTCAAAAACGCCAGCTTCTTCAGAGTTAACAAGAATATTTTCTTTATCATCTGTTTGGTATGCTGCACGAATCAATTCGCGTGAGTTTTCAAGACCTGCTACATTTTGAGAATTCTTTCTCAGGTTCGCAACACGCTTAGTCAGGTTTTCAGTTTCAATGGCTTTATCGAAAGCTTCACGGGTTTGATTGTTTCCAGCGAATTTACGAGCTTCTGCATAAATCTTCTGGAAAGTTTTTTGACTTGGCTCTACTTTACGATCAACAATAGCAACTTGTACTTTCTTGACAGCTTTGCTCTTTTTGGTTACTTGTATTACGTGAGCACCAAATTGAGTTAAAACAACTTTAATTTCATTCTTCTTAGAGTTGAATGCGGCATCACTAAATGGCTTTACCATTCTTTTAGCACCAAACCAACCTAAATCACCACCATTAACGGCTGATCCCTGGTCGTCTGAGAATTGTTTGGCCATTGCAGCAAATTTGGCTCCTTTGCCTAAAAGGTTTTTGATGCTATCGGCTTTGGCTTCTGCTTTTTTGATATCTCCGTTAATCGGACGAATCAGAATATGACGGGCTTTTACTGAATCAGGCAACATTTTCACGTCATTCAGCTTGGCAATCTTGTAGGTTTCATTCTCGAAATAGGGACCATACAAATCACCTTTCTTAGCTTTGAACATGAAATCATTCAATTCCTTGTTCAGGATTTCACCATCTTTTTGGAAGAAACCATTGAATTTGGTATCTGAATTCAATTCAACAAATTGAGCATTGTTTTCAGCAGCAATGAAATCAGCTTTTAAGTCATTAATCCATTTCTCGGTATATTGGTAATCATCTGCCGATGGATCAACATCAAAAGTTACATATTCAATTTTGCGTGATTCGGTTTGCTTAAACAATTCCTTATGGTCTTCGTAGTAGCTTTTTACTTCAGAACCGGAAACCTGGATGGTACTATCGGCAATGTCGCTGTATTTTTTAACAACATAGCTAAAATCCACCTTTTTACTGTTGGCTTCGGAAATGTTTTGAGCATAAGCCGAAGGAATATACAGTCCTTTTTGGATTAATGTATTGTACTTGGTTAATGCTCTTTGGGTTTTCAGTGCTTCTTCGATGTTCAACCAATAAGCTTTTTGAGGGGTACCGGCTGGTGCTTCAATTAAGTTTTTAAGAGTTGCAACAATTTTCTTGGAGTCAACCTGACCATTTTCATCCTGAAACATTTGGCGAATCATTGGGTCAATGTTTTTCCCTTGAACCATATCAAATAATTCTTCAGGGGAAATAGAGATGCCCAATTCATCGTATTCCTGAGTCATAACGATCTCTTGTACTAGTTGTTGCCATACCTGTTCTCTTAAACGATCCAGTTGTTCTGAAGACAAAGCACTTTGGCCGGTCATCATTTTATTGATCTCAACGGTATGATTTACTCGATTCTGGAAATCACGAATTGATACGGACTCTCCAGCAATTTCAGCTACTTCATTTCTTGAGCTGGTCAGCAAAGACCCTCCTGATTTTAGAAGGTCTCCGGCAATGAATGCCAGCAGGGCAGCTCCAATAACTACTGCCACCAATACTCCTGCACGGTTTCTTATTTTTTGTAATGTCGCCATCGAAAAAGTTTTAATGGATTCTTAATTAGGCTACGAATATACAAAAAAAAGGGAAATGATTGACTTATTCCAATAAGGGATTCTTATGATTTATAGTGCCGGGGATTCATTTGGTTTTACTCTTGGGGAAAAATTAGGAAAACGAATCTTTTTCAAGTTTCAGAATTGGTTAATTTTCTATTTGAAGATGTATTTTTTCGATTCGGGTATTGGTAACTTCCAGAATTTTGATCCTGAAGTTTTGGATCTTTAGGATCTGGTTCACATTGGGAATACTTTCGTGATAGAAAAGGATTAGACCAGCTAGGGTTTCAAAATCTTCCGATTCGGGAAGGTTCAGTTTGTATTTATCATTGAGATAATCAATTTCAAGGCGGCCGGAGAAAATGAATTCTTTTTCATTAACAACTTGTTCAATTAAATCAATAGTGTCGAATTCGTCCTCTATTTCACCGAAAATTTCTTCCATGATATCCTCAATCGTAACCATCCCTGCTGTTCCGCCAAATTCGTCAACTACAACTGCAATGCTCTTGTTTTCCCTTGTAAACAAGTTGAGTAGTTTATGTGCCGGCATGGTTTCCGGAACAATAATGATGCGGCTCAAAGCAGCCTTTATGCTCTGAGGATTCTTAAATAGTACCGAGGAGTGAACGTAACCAATGATGTTATCAATGGTTTCTTTGTAGATAAGGATGCGTGAATATCCGGTTTCGATAAACCTTTGTTTAAGTTCTTCCATATCCCCATTAATTTCCAGCGCTTCGATTTCTGTTCGGGGAATGGTACACTCCCGAAGTTTAATTTTTGAAAAATCCAGGGCGTTGCGGAATATCTTGATATCGTGTTCCTCTTCAGTTGGTATGTTTTGTGCATCGTGTCCCTCCTGAACGAAATGGTCCAGATCTACTTTTCCGAAGACCTGGTTTTCACTTTCTTCATCAATCTCGCCTTTCAATACTTTTTTGATAATCTTTTTGGAAAGAAACATGGTGAAACTTGTCACAGGATAGAAAACAATGTAGAAGAACAGAACCGGAAGGGCAAAAAGGTTCAAAGCCATATTGGGATTAAGGCGGAACAGTGTTTTGGGCAAAAATTCTGCTGTAACCAAAATGATCAATGTAGAGATAATGGTTTGCAGGGTAAGAATAAGGGAATCGGTTTCCACCCAATTGGAGATGGTGGGTTCCAATATTTTTGCCATAACGATACCATAAACAACCAGAGCGATGTTGTTTCCTACTAGCATGGTGGTAATGTAATGGCCGGAATTTGGGGTAAAAATGGAAATAATCCGTGAGGAGAGAGTATTCTGTTTGCGGTCGAGTTCCATTCGAAGTTTGTTGGCCGCAACAAAAGCAATTTCCATCCCCGAAAAAAAGGCGGAAAGTGCCAGCATGCATACTATGATCAGGAGGTCACTCATTTATCGTGATTTTGAATCTTTTCTCGTGTTTTCCTTAGGTAACGCCTGGAGGCATACATCAATGTGGCCAAAAATGCTATTACATAAAGCATCAAACCGGCTTTAAAACCATTCAGATAGGTTTGGTAGATGGCGGCGGTTAAACTGGCGATCATGATGATTAGCCAGATGATTTCAAGTAGGAAAGGCAATTTTTGTTTCAAGGTAAAATGATTTTAGTTGTTGTGTGAAATTAACTTTCTGAGTTCAAGATACAGCAAAATGGTTTAGGTTTTTGCCTATTTCTTCTCATTTTTTAAATAGACTTCACCGGTTACCTTTCGAAGAGTAAAATGGTGGAATTTTTCATCGGCATTAAAACTATTGCCTTCCAGAACCTGGTCGTCAGCAGTGGTAATTCTAACGTACTTGTCGGAGTAGATCTCTTGCTTTTTCTGATCCCAATATAACAACTCGGTATTGATTACTTTTCCATCATTGGTTACCGCCTCCACATCGTTACGAAGTTCCCAAAGCATATCCTCTTCGAAATTTTTGGCATAATTGGCGCGAATTTGCCATTCAACCGTTCCATCTTCTTTATACGAGACTAACTTTCCTCCGTCAGGGAATTCCTGGTATTTGTCATCCTCCGTATTCATTTGAATGAATCTTGGAGCCATCGCACGGTAAACCATACGGGTGGAATCGGTATAGACAAATTCAATTTCTTTGCCCGAAAGTTCGGGACGAACCTTTTGGTCGGTGAGTGTTTTTACCTCTTTGATAGAGTTCTCACATGACAAAAGCATTGTAACCCCTAGTAGGGCTACAATGCTTTTTATGTAGTACTGATATTTTCTCAATTTCTTACTTACTAATTCGAACAGTAGTACTTTCGTTAATCCAGTCACCAATGGTTACTTTGTCTCCCTCGTGCAAGCCAACGAAAAACGCAGCTTCCTGGTTAGGGAAATACTTGGAGTAAGTGGCGATCAATCCCGAAGCTTCGGCAGCACAATCAGGATCTACCTTTTTAGCTTTGATGAATTTATCAACGGCAGCCCAGTAAACAGTTTGGTGCTCGAAAGCATCTTTACCGTATTTTTTACTGTAGGATGCGTAAGCTTTCCCAATCAAAATGTAAGGCTGTCCCCAGTTGCTGCGAAGAGAAATTGCTTTCAACGCATTGGCTTTGGCTTTCACTAATCTATGTTGAGAGAAGTGGATGGTAGCCAGTTTGAAATACATATCGGCTTTTGCTTCAGCATTTTCTTCCAGGCTGATGGCTTGAGTCAGGTAATCTTCAGTCTTTTTGAAGTCTTTCTTTCTCATGAACATTTTTGCCAGGTTGTGTGCTGCTTCAGCATTTGGCTCCAACTCGTATTTCTTTTCGGCAACTTTTGCATACAATTCAGAAGCTTCACACTCCTGACGGTTCAGAAGCTTAAGAATCTTGTTCAACAGTTCCATATCCGTAGGATTGGCTTCAAACTTAGGAGTGAAAATGCTGCTCAAAGTTTCACAATCTGCTACACCTGCTGCAAAAAAGTTGTTCTCGATGTTTCCTTTTGCTGCTTCGTATCCAGCTTTAGTTTTAGGCTTTTTAGAGTTGGCAATTCTTTCGTTAGCCATATCTACAAACTTCAGGTAGTTGTCCACAACTTCCTCTCCTTGGATTTGACCATTCTCAACCAGAATTTTTGAGGCCAACATGGTTTGATCCAATACAGAGGCAGAAGTTTTCTTTCCTTGAATCTTGATAGACTCTTTTAGATAGCCATAAGCTTCCTTAACGGCGGTAAGATCCTTTTTTCTGTAAGCCAAAAGGTCTTTCCCTTTGCTACCCAATAGATAACCGGTACCATATCTGCGATCGTTACCAAAGTATTTGATACGCTGATCGTATACCATCATCAAGGTGTCAATGTACTTCTTGTCCTTAGTGGCTTTGTACATGCCCTTCATGATTTTTACACCATTCTTATAGGTTGACTTTTGATACTTAGGAGCGTTATTGTATACGTATCTCCAGTCGTTAATGGCACCTTTGTAATTCTTTTGTTTTACCATCTCGCTATACAGAGATGCCTTCATAACAGTTTGAGCACTGTCCAAACCGTACTTTGATTCTAAAGTTTGGGCTTTTACTGTAAACATGCTTGATAGTAAAAGCACTAATGTTACAAGTGAAAGTTTTGTCTTCATTTTAGTTTGTGTTTTTATTTTTAGTCAAATTTACGTTTTACGAACCAATGTTCAAAGAGCGAGAAGTTTACGCTGATCTTTGCATAATCTTCACGTATCAAATTGTTATTTAATGTTCCTCTTCGTCCTACTTCGAAGGCTACATTAATATAGGAGCCATTTTTCTTGAAAGGCAGTCCTGCTCCGATACTCAGACCATAATCCTGCAACTGTTTGTTTCTAACTTTCAGATAGGTGTTGTCAAAATGGGCTCCAAACCGGTATCTGATTCTATGAAAATAACTCCTGATGGAATTGGCATTAGGAGTGTATTCCATACCCAAAGCAAAATTATTGCTGTTTACCAAAGTATCATTTCTTCTCAAAAATCTGGCATCCGACCATTTTTGATGTGTGTAATCAAAAGCTAAAGTTAACTTTTTATTTTTAGTTACCGCAAAACCTATACCATAAGTATCAGGAAGATCAACTACCCGATCCACATCGCTGGATGAAATTTCCCTTGTGCGACCAGTTGAACCTCCCTTACCATCAGGAACAATTTCTGTTTTGGTAACCAAGTTTTCATAATCGGCATCCAGCTTTGTTTTCTTCCGGTAGATGGCGCCTACTGTAAGATCATATTTCGAATTTATTTTTCCATGGTACTGAACTCCAAAATCAAAAAGAAGATCTCTGATTTGTGCTTTCTCAGTTAGTTTTAGTGAAGCAAAACTGGGGTCTTCAAATCCAATTTCTCGTGTAAAGTCAAGTGTTCCAAATACGTAATTCATTCCTAGTCCTACCGAAAGGTTGCGATGTAGCTTAAAACCATTGCTCCAGTAGGCTTTTGTCATACCTCCCTCGCCGGTAAAACGAAAACCTGTTTTAATGGGCGATCCTTCAACTGTAACAGAACCTGTGGTGTTAATTTCGTATCCCACATCAGAAATAGGAAGAACTCCAAACGAAGTACCCCACCATCTGGTAATAGGGAAAGCAAAGGCCAGATAATCGAAATTGAAATCGGAATTGTTTTGACTCTTATCTACAGCGTTTGTTTTGAATTGACTAAACCCAGCTTTTACACCAAATTCCAAAATGAAGGACATACTATCCATTGCTGTGTAGGAGGCGGGATTTACGTTGTTTAGGGTATAGTTGGAACGAAGTGCAATACCGGTTCCACCCATGGCTTTGTTTCTACCGAATCCTTGTGCCGACAAATCTCCAATCCCAAAACGGGAGTAGGGCGAACTGGTGTTATTTTGACCAATTCCGGAAAAAGAGAAAAGTAGCATGGAAAGCAATAGGGCGAGTACTAGGTTTCTATTTTGCATTATAGTTTAAAATTCGATTTAAGCCTGTTAATAATATTTTAGGATGTACAAAGATGGTATTTTTTAGCTTTTTATCAAAGAAAATGCTATCCCCACCGGTTAAAATCACCTTGAAATTAGGATACTTTAACTTTAGTTGGTTGATATATTCGTCCACTTCGAATAGTATTCCGTTCTGTACTCCGGAAACGATAGCATCCTTTGTATTTTTACCAATTATATGATAATTTTCATCTTTTTCGAGCAGGGGAAGCTTGCCGGTAAATTCGTGCAAAGCTTTAAAGCGCATGGCCAATCCGGGGGATATGGTTCCTCCAAGGTATTGATTGGTTTCCGTTACAAAATCGAAGGTGATGGCCGTGCCTGCATCAATTACCAGGAGGTTGCAGTTGGGGTAAATGAAATTGGCACCAACGCAGGCTGCAATTCTGTCGTACCCCAGGGTTTCTTTCGATTCGTAAAGATTTTCCAGGGGGATGGGGGTGGTTGAATCGAGGCAGATACAGGTTTGAAATTCTTTTTCCAGGTATTTCACTATTTCTTCCGGATAGTCTCTCACCGAAGATATAATCACTTTATTCAGGTTGCTGAATTTGGAGCGTATTGATTCAAGTTGTTGAATCGAGAAGTGGTCCCAGGTGTATTGTTCAATTATTTCATTCTTGTGGAGAATACCAATTTTGAACAGGGTATTGCCAATATCAATGATTAAATTCACAACTTTAGCGTATTGCGGGTTAAAATATTTTGATTCGAAAATCTTGTAAAAACGCATAAAAATAGCAAACTTTATGCATATAAAATCCTCAACTGGTGGAAATTTGGTAATGTCTTTCTGGCGAATGAGTTGTAAAACCTGAAGATGAACACTCCCGGTTGGTTTTAATATCTTAAGTTATTTGATATATCTTTTTTCACGCAACGGTTTTGGATTTGTTACATCTAAAATCCGGTAGAAGAAGATAATGTCTTATTGTAATCAATTTGAATCGCATGAAGAAAAAAATTCTAATTGTTGAAGATGATAACCTGATATCAACCATTTTCAAGATGTTCCTGAAAGAGTTGGGATATGATTTGTTGGGAATTGTAGAGGATGGCAAGGAGGCAATTCGTCAATGTGAAGAATTGCTCCCGGACATTATTCTTATGGATGTTCATCTGGGAGGAGACCTTGATGGGATCCAGACCACCGAAATTATCAAACGAAAATTTGATATCCCCGTAATCTTTCTGTCCAGTGATACCGAGGAGGCCACAATTCAGAGGGTGATCAATACCCATTCCTACGGATACCTGGTAAAACCAATCGATAAGAAGGAACTTGGAATTTCCATCGAATTGGCTTTCTACAAGCACCGGTTTGATGTGGAACAAAAGTTGCGGGAGAAGCGGTACCGGAATTTTATTACAGAATCTCCCGAAGCCATTATTGTGGTGAACGATCAGGGGCAAATTGAGTATTTGAATTGTCTGGGCTTGAAATTATTCAAAACAGCCTATATTGAAGATATTATGGGGCTCCCCTTCCTCTCTTTTGTACATGAAAATTTTAAAGTGGAGTTTAATGAAAAGTTGGGGACAGCTCTTACAATGGATCAGGGGATTGATTATACTCACCTTCGGATCCGTACCATCCATGACGATTGGATTGATGTAGGACTTACCGGTGCCCAGATTGAATTTGGTGGAAAGAAATCTCTCCAGTTAATAGTCCGGGATGTTACCCAGGAGTTCTCCTTCAAAAAAATGCTGGAGGAGAAGGCGAATATCATCCATAACCTTTACGATGGTGTTGTTACTTTCGATATGCAGGGCCTGGTTCGTTCCTGGAATAAAGGATGTGAGCGGATTTTAGGATTGCAGGAGGGAGAGGTTCTGAGTAGATCTTTTGATCAACTTAATATCTTTGGTAATGGTAAATCCTTTGAGGAATTGTTCCTATCACCCCTGGAAGACAAAGAAAATCTGGAGGTAGAATTAGAATTCAAAAGGAATGAAAACGAGCAGAGGATGATTAGCCTTACTGCATCTTTCTTTCGGGATGGATTGGATGAAGAGCAGGGGGTGATTTGTTATATCAAGGATATTACCGAGAAGAAGAGGAATGAATTGTTGCTGAAGGAAAGTGAACAGCGAAATCGTAATTTGATTAATGCGATACCTGATTTACTATTTGTTATTGATGAATCCGGAGTTTTTCTGGACTATAAAATAGATGACGAATCTCTTTTAGCAGTTCGAAAAGAATCCATTGTGGGAACCCACCTGAGTAAAATTTTTGAGAGCAAATTGGTAGCGGAAATAGAGGAGAAGATGAAGCTTGTTTTTTCTGATCATTCCCTCGAATCAGTCAGATATCAAATGGACACGGCAAGTGGAGCCAAGTGGTTTGAAGCCCGAATGACCTATTTGGAAAAAGACCGGCTATTGATTCTTGTTCGTGAAAACAATGCCTGATAATACACAGTTTAGAGCTACAGGTTTAAACTACGGAATTATAAATCTGTAGCCCTAAACTATTGATCCTAGTATAATTTATTACATAGTAGCCAGCCGTGCTATTGTTGAATTAGAGCCAGTATTTTGCTGGCTTTTTCAATGTTGTCTACATTTTCAAAATTCAAACTGAGCCTGTTTTTGGCTTCCTTCATTTTACAGGGAACATTCTGATTTTGTACAAAAGCCAGTACTTTCCCGAACTGAGGCGATTGATAGTAAGCCGATTCCTGGTCGGTAATAAAATAGACGATCATCTTTTTGCTTTTTAGGATTACCTTTTCAATCCCTAAATCCAAAGCAAGCCAGCGCAATCGAACTACATTCAGAAGCTCAATGGTTGGATTGGGAAGTTTTCCGAATCGATCCTCCAATTGAGTTTCGAACTGTTGGATTTCCTCTTCTGTTTCCATATTGTCCAGTTCCCGATACAATCGAATACGTTCCGAAATATTTTCGATGTATTCTTCGGGGAAAAGGATTTCCATATCGGTATCGATTTGGCAATCGCTGATGAAACGTTTGGTAACTTCAAGTTCTTCCTGTTTTTCGTCGGCATACAATTCTTTGAATTCTCCCTCCTTTAATTCCAGCATGGCTTCGTTGAGAATTCGGTGATAAGTTTCGTATCCAATATCTGCAATGAATCCGCTTTGTTCACCTCCCAGAAGGTTTCCTGCTCCCCGAATATCTAAATCCTGCATGGCAATGTTGAACCCGCTGCCCAGTTCCGAGAAATCCTCAATGGCTTTTAAACGGCGACGTGCTTCCTGGGTGAGCGATTCCAAAGGTGGAGCCAGAAGATAGCAGAAAGCTTTTTTGTTGGATCGGCCAACCCTTCCCCTGAGCTGATGCAATTCACTCAGACCAAAGTTTTGCGCGTTGTTAACAATGATGGTATTCGCGTTGGGAATGTCCAGTCCTGATTCAATGATTGTAGTGGCAATTAACACATCGTAATCCCCCCGGATAAATTCAAGCATGATCTTTTCCAACTTGGGGCCGTCCATTTGACCATGAGCAACGATGGTTTTTACACCCGGAACTACCCGGTTAATCATAGCTTCTACCTCCATGATGTTTTGTACCCGGTTGTGAATGAAGAAAACCTGTCCGTTTCGCTCTATTTCGTAGCTTATGGCTTCCCTTATGATTTCTTCTTCAAAAGTGTGGACTTCCGTAACAATGGGATAGCGGTTGGGTGGTGGTGTATTGATGATGGAAAGATCTCTTGCCCCCATCAATGAGAATTGCAAAGTTCTTGGAATGGGGGTTGCCGTTAAAGTAAGAGTATCTACATTCACTTTGAACTGCTTCAGTTTTTCCTTAACCGAAACCCCAAATTTTTGCTCCTCGTCAATAATGAGTAGGCCCAGGTCTTTAAACTCAATATCTTTACCCACAATACGGTGGGTTCCGATCAATATATCCACCAGCCCGGCTTTCATATCCTTCAGAACTTCTTTTTGCTCCTTAGGTTTTCGCATACGACTGATGTATTCCACCCGGCAAGGGAAATTTTTGAGGCGCTCGCTAAAGGTTTTGAAGTGCTGAAAGGCCAAAATGGTTGTGGGAACCAGTATGGCCACCTGTTTGTTGTCTGCTATAGCTTTGAATGCCGCACGAATGGCAATTTCCGTTTTTCCGTAGCCAACATCTCCGCACACCAGTCGATCCATTGGATGTGCCGATTCCATACTTTCTTTTACAGCTTTGGTTGCCTTTACCTGGTCGGGGGTATCCTCATAAATGAAAGAGGCTTCCAATTCCTGCTGAAGATAGGAGTCGGGGGAGAAACGAAATCCCTGCTCACCCTTTCTTTTTGCATAAAGGGCGATGAGTTCCTTGGCGATGTCTTTGACTTTGCTTTTGGTTCGCTCTTTTAATTTTTTCCAGGCACCGGTTCCCAATTTATAAATTTTGGGAGGGACTCCATCTTTGCCTTTGTATTTCGAAATTTTGTGAAGAGAATGTAGGTTTACAAAGAGAACATCATTGTCTTTGTAAACCAGTCGGATTACTTCCTGGGGAATTCCATTCACATCAATTCTTTGCAAACCTCCAAAGCGGCCGATTCCATGATCGGAATGTACCACATAATCACCCGGGTGAAGACGGTTCAGTTCTTTTAGAGTGACTGATTCCTTTGCTTTGTGAACGCTGGCATTCTTCAACCGGAACTTGTGGTAACGGTCGAAGATTTGGTGATCGGTGAAGCAGCATATACGCAGATCATGATCGGTAAATCCCTCGTGAAGCGTGTGGTTTACCGGACTAAAATCCACTTCAATGCCTTTGTCCTCGAAAATATTTTGAATCCTTTCAATTTGTTTCGGATTGTCCGAAAGGATATAGTTCTCGTACGATTTTCCCAGATTATCAATCAGGTGCTCTCCCAGCAAATCAAAGTTTTTGTTGAAGGCTGGTTGGGGACTTTGGTTGAAATGGATTTCCGATTGTGCAGGGAAAAAGAATTTCTGACCAAATTCCAATAGAGAGAATTGTTCCAGTTGATCTATTACTTCCTGACCCTCCACCAGGTATTCCTGAACTGAAATTTTTTCCGTTCCCAATTCAATGTGGGGTGTTTTTTTGAGGGTATTGCTGTAAATGGAATTAACCCGGTCACTTATGAATAGAACATTTTTACACCAGATACGTGTGGAATCAGGTATAAATTTGAAAAAGGAGATGTGCGATTCCTTAATTAGGTTATCCTGAATATTGGGAATGATGGATACGGCATCCAGCTGCTTTCGCGAAAGTTGATTCTCTACATCAAAACTCCGGATCGATTCCACTTCCTCTCCGAAAAAGTCGATTCGGTAGGGATGCTCATCCGCAAAGGAGAAAATATCAATAATACTGCCTCGTATTGAGAATTGGCCCGGTTCTACTACGAAATCGGTTCGCTCAAACTCATAGCTGGTAAGAACCTCCATCACAAATTCCGGCGACAGTTTTTCTCCGGTTTTCAGGTTCAGGGTGTTCTCATCCAGATGTTTCGGACTCACTACCTTTTCGATAATGGCTTCCGGATAGGTAATTACAAAAAGGGGAGTCTTGGGGTTTGCAATTTTGCTCAAAACCTCGGTTCGGAGAATAATATTGGAACTATCGGTTTTTTCGTACTGTACCGATCTTTTGTAGGAGGAAGGAAAGAACAAAACTTCTTGCTCATCTATAAGACTGCACAAATCGTTGTACAGGTAGGCTGCTTCTTCCTTATCATTCATTACAAACAGATGGGGAGCCTTACTTTTTTTGAGAGAACTGGCCAAAAGGGGTAAAGAGGAGCCCATCATACTTTTCAGATGAAGTTTGAACCTTTGTTCTTTCTGAAGGTATTCCTGGATCTGTATTTGCGATGGATGCTGAGAAAAAATCTCTTTTAATGCGGTTAATTCCAATTTTTTGATGGTTTTGAGATTGTTATACCATTTATATTCCAAAATGATTTAGGAGTAATGCCGATAGATGTTTAAAATCCAATCCAAAACAACCTGCCTCCGGTATTGAGGAAAGGACAATTTATAATTTCCCATATCTATCGGGATAAAACTCTAATTGGTATGAGATACAAAGTTAGGGAAATCTGGTTAATTCTAAATGAATATGATTTGCGAATTGGAGGCTATTTCCTGACTTTGTGAGCCGAATTTCGAACCGAATCCTTTGGTGACTCTATCTCAAAGGTATTTTGAGGTGTTGATATCGAATCGGTAGAAATTATTGGCGTACTCTTCTTTTTAGTGGCAGCAAATAATTTATTGTCAGAGTACCCCAATGATTATTTGGGCCACAATTGTCTCAAGCTTTTATAAAGGAGTAGTAGATAAAGTTTAAGATTCATTTTTTCAAGACAACCGGTAGGATTTTGTTACAGGGATAAAAAAGATAGAATGTCCCATTTGGACTTGGCTTTGAATGATTACTGTGTTGGTAATAAAAAGAAATATATAAAAAAAATGCAATGATAGTTTGTTGATATAAAGTAGATTGTCGTAAATTTAATAGTGTCATTAGCGGGGAGGAAAGGAGTTGATGGAAAGAAACTGAGGATGTGCGATTGGTTGCGGGGATTTAATTGAGGACTGAAATTAATAGTTTAAAAATTAAATATTAAAAAATTCGTAGTTATGGCAAAGATGCTAAGTAACAAGATGTCAACTGAGGCACATCTGAATAGTGCCAAACGCCATCAGCGTATGTGCAACCAAACCAAAGGGGCTGAAAATTTAGGCACAGCTATTGACGTTCCAATCAAAAAATTGGAAGAGATGCAACAAGCCACCCGAATTTGTAAAGATAACCGCGATGCAGCTTATGATAGCACCGTGCTGAGTGATGGAGCACTGGATGATGCTGTTCGAAATATTGCGGATAGTGCGAAGCAGTACGATAGAAACAATCCGGGCCGGTTGGTTTTTCCTTTGCTGTTTCCCGATGGCAAAATCACAACCATAACCCGGGCATCGTTTATGCAGGAGCCCGATAAGGCAGAGCAACTGTTGCAACGAATTAATGTTTTTGAGGAGGGGCATCCTTTGAGAATGCATGCCGACCCTCTTACAGAGGCTATAGGCAAAATGAGAGAAGCAATTTCGGTTTATCAGAAATCCATTACGGATGAGAAAACTGCAATAGCCAACGAAGAGTTGGCCCAGGCAGAATTACGGAAGCAATACGAATTCAATTTTCTGGATGCTGTTAAGCTGTTTGGTAAAACTTTTGCCAATCGATTGTTTCCAAAATCCCAGGTGCGAAAGAAAGAGGTTGTTACAATTAGTTCGGTGTTGGATTGATTTTGTTGTAAACCCTACACGAATTTTCCTTGGTGAATTTGTTCTCATTTTAAAACATCTATGTTTTGTGTTCTCTTTTTTGGAGAGACTGTTCATAACTCTGTGTCAGGGTGAATTGATAAAGCATATATCTTAGCACCATGACAAAGAAATTCAACTATGATTCGTTTAAGGAAAAAGCGATCCAAGGTATACTGGAGGG
>JBGRQA010000018.1:0-118240 GCA_041725895.1 Marinifilaceae bacterium | reverse complement strand
CCTTGCTGCCACTCCGAGTAATCCCTGTACTGAAGCTTCAGGGGAGATAACGCTTCCCCCGAATACAGCGCCCGGAACTCCCGCTCCAGAATAGCATGGGAAACCCCATCACTTATGATGTGATGCATATCGATCATAAGCAATTTTTCATTTTCATCAACAGTAGCCAAAGCAACTCTTAACAAAGGCGGTTTTGATAAATCAAAACACTGTATAAACTTCTCTTTCCACCCTTTCTCAGTACAAGAATCAAAGAAAAATTCCTCAATACTAAATTCAACAGAATCGTGGATACGTTGAACAGGAGTCCCATTTTCCAGTTCAAAGCCAGTACGCAAACTTTCATGACGGTGTATTAACTTTTCAAAAATTTGAGAAATCTTGCATACATTAACTTCAAAATCCACAGGAATCATAAACGGGATGTTATATGCCGTGGATTCAGTCTGAATTTCCTGTAATAAGAACAAGCGCAATTGAGCTGGGGAGAGTTTATATGTAGCTTTTAAAACGGATTTCTCTATTTGATAATAGTCAGTATTTCGTTGTTTTAATTTAAGTAGCTCAATTATTTCAGCCTTCTTCGTTTTCAACTCCTCTATTAAATCAGCATCGATAATTCCTGAAGGAGCTTCTACAATTAAGTTTTCATTATCTAATTTTAAAATTACTCCTGATTTTAAAAGCTTTAATATAAGTTCAGATGCAATCATATAATTAATTTTTCCCTTTTGACATTTTCATCTATCCTATCATTTCCTTCATCTAAAAGGATAACTTCTATCATAGATGCCAGACCTTTAATTGTAGGAGAGGAGAATATCTCCTTCAAACCTATTTCTACATTAAATTCGCTATGTATTCTTGCCGATAAAGTGATTGCTTTCAAGGAGTGTCCGCCAAGACTAAAGAAATTAGCCGTAACACTTAATTCTCCCTTCGAAATATGCAAAATATCAGACCAAATTGAAGTCAATTGTTCCTCAATATCATTTGAAGGAGCAACATAAGTGTACACATTAGATTTATCTGGTAATGGTAATAACTTGTAATCAATTTTCCCGTTTCGATTAACGGGTAGCTCATTAATTACGGAAAAGTACGATGGAACCATATAATCGGGGATCAATCCAACCAAATAACTCTTAATCTCCTCAATGGCAAGCGATTTATCCAAAACAATATATGCACATAATTTTTTCTCTCCTGCTTCTTCAATTACAACAACCGCACACTCTTGCACATACTTATGCTCCATCAAAATACACTTAATCTCTTCAGGTTCGATACGAAAACCTCTTATTTTCACCTGGTTATCAATTCGGCCTAAAAACTCCAAGTTCCCATCTGATAACCAACGAACTGAGTCTCCAGTTCTATACAATATTCCGTCATTAAAATTAGGCAGTTCAACAAATTGCTGGTTCGTAAGTTCGGGTTGATTCATATATCCTCTTGCCACTCCAACACCAGCTATACACAACTCCCCAGAAAGTCCAATTCCTTGTAATTGCATTTGAGTATTCATCACATAAGTTTTTATGTTCCGAATAGGGCGTCCAATTACGACTTTATTAATTTTTTCATATTCCGAGGTATCCCAACAAGTAGCACAGACACTAGTTTCCGTTGGTCCATAAGAATTTATATAACGTATATTTTTAAACCTATTAATAAGTTTTCCATTCGTTTCTGATCCTCCTGTTACTAACAAACGGATAAATTTTGTTGAACTCTCATTCAACAAATTAGCATAAACTGGAGTCAAGGAAACCACAGTAATTCTATTATCAATTAAATATTTCTCAAACAAAAGTGTGCTTTCCTTTATCTCTTTTGTCGGAATATATAGACTAGCACCATTTAAAAGCGACATAAATATCTCCCAAATCGATGCATCAAACGAAATACTAGCAAACTGTAAACACTTATCTGAGGCGTTTATATTTAAATAATCATCCCACAAATGATTTTCACTTACTATCCCCTTATGTTCGAGCAGAACTCCCTTTGAACGCCCCGTGGAACCAGAGGTATATATCACATAAGCCAAATCTGAGCCATTAATATCACAACAAGGATTCTCTTCATTATATAACGTTAAATTCAATCCCTCATAATTAACAACTTCAATATTGGAATAAATAACCGCACTGGAAGAACTATTCAGAATGACATATTGAATTCCACTATCATTGGCAATATATTCTTTTCGTAAAGCTGGCAAACTTGGATCAATGGGTAAAAATGCTCCTCCTGCCTTTAAAACAGCAAGAATAAATATTATATATTGAGAAGAGGAAGCTTGCTCCACACCTACAATAGCATTATGTCGCACTCCTCTTTCAATTAGTATTTCGGCTAACTGATTGGCTCTACGATTGAGCTGATCATACTGCAATTCCACCCCCTCATAAACCACAGCAATATTAGTGGGGGTGTTTTGCACTTGATCTTCAAATAAATCAACAATTGTTTTATCTTTCGGATAACTCGTTTCTATATTATTGAAACTATATAATATTTCCCGTTTCTCTTCCTCCGAAATTAAAACTATATCCGACAAGGAATCATTTAGTCGGCCATGTAGATGTCTGACAACCTGGCGGAAACAACCAATAAAACGTTCAATTGTTTCAGCCCTAAACAATTTTGTACAATACTCAAAACTGAGCAAAATATGCCCCCCCCTGGTTGAAGCAACTAATGAAATATCAAACTTGGAATTCGCCGGCCGGTGAATATATTCATCTTCATCCATATTAAAAGAACTACCATCCTTCTCTGCATGATTCAACATATTAAACATGACGTCAAACAGAGGATTATGGCTAGCGCTATGCTCAATCGATAATCGATCCACTAAATCTTCAAATGGATAATCCTGGTACTCAAAAGATGAGACTACATCCTCCTTCACATTTTTAGCAAAATCCCGAAGTAGGGTGCTACCATCTACTTCAACTACAATTGCCAAGGTATTGACCAACATTCCCACAATTCCTTCCAAATCCACATGATTTCTTCCGGCAATTGGGGTGCCAATAATTAGTTTTTGTTGGCCACTAATCTTTGACAGAAGAATTGAAAAAGCAGACAGAAGAGCCATGTATAGCGTCTGTCCTGTTGATTTTGCATAATTTTTTATCCCTGTGGATTCGTCCAATGTTAATACGAAATCGACAACTGCCCCTTCTGAACTCTTTATTATTGGCCTTGGAAAATCGGTTGGAAGATTTAGAACCGGTATATCATCACGAAACTTACTTAACCAGTAATTCTCTTGCTTTAACCTTTTCTCCTTCCTTCTCGAAGTTTTTTGCCATTCAGAATAATCCTTGAACTGTAAACGCAAAGGGGGAATATCCTCACCGGCATACAAACGCACAAAATCTTTTTCTAAAATGGAATTCGATGTGGCATCACTAATAATATGATGAATATCCAATAACAAAAAGTGCTCTCCTCTATCAGTAATAATTATCACCGCTCTCAGTAATGGAGCCTTGGAAAGATCAAATGCAATACCAAAACTATGTATAAAATTATCCAGTTGCTCATGATCTATTCTATGAATTGAAATATCAAATTCAACGGATTCATGAATCCGTTGAAAAGCACCTTCACCTAATAAATGAAAACTTGTACGTAAGCATTCATGACGTTCAATCAATTGATGAAATACAGCTTTTATTCTATCAACATTAACGTCGGTACCTAATGGGATTACACGTGGAATATTATACGCTTTGGAATTAACATCAAACATTTGGAGAGAATACAACCTGCTTTGAGTAGAAGACATCATATAAAAATCTTTCTTCTCAACATTTTGAATAACTACTCCTTCAATATCCTTTTCGGCTTTAGATAAGATATCAATAATTTCAGTCTTGTGCTGCTTAATTAACTCAAGCCATGAATTTGTCAGAACTCCCCTGGCTGCAGACAATTTCAAATTTCCATCTTGTATAAGAAGTTTTACATTTAACTTTTTTAACTCGATTATTATTTCTAGGGCATTCATATAATTACTTCTTCAATATCTTCGTTAGCATTCTGGGTTTCTGCATTTCCACTCAAAGCAATTTCAATGTTCAAGGAGAGCTTACTAATCGTAGGTGCTTTAAAGAATTCTGTAATAGGTATTCGAATGGAAAATTCTTTATAAACACTATTTAAGACGTAAATAGCCTTTAATGAATCACCACCTAACTCAAAAAAATCATCTTGGATCCCCACCTTTTCAAACCCTAAATAATCTTCAACTATATTTGCAATTTTCTCTTGTATGCTATTCTCTGGACCAACATAATCTACCGAAAGATTAGGCCTTGGAATTAATAATGCTTTTGTATCCTTTTGAACAATAACCGGGTCAATATCTTTAGTTTGTAAACTAGCCACTTTCAATAGATATTTGGAAATATCTGATTTCGAAACAATAACCTGGGAATAATGTTCGTGTACTTGCATTATGCGTTTAAATACTTCGATTCCTTCAGTATTGGTAAGTGATTCCTTAAGTGAATCCAAGGAATCATTACTAAATTCATAAGATTTCACCCGGCTTAAAAGGTCAGATTCTTTTGGTACAATTCTATTGATATCCATATCAGAACGATCGGACAATCCTGAGGATTTTAATCTAGAGTAACCCTTAACCTCAAGCAACAATTCCCCTTTCAAATTACAAATCAAAAGATCAGAACTAACTGTCCCCCTGTTTTCATTAATCCGTTTAATATTATTAACATGAACAATTATATCTTTCTCCAAGGGCTTGAAAAGATTGACTTTATTGTAATTAAAAGGCAAATAAAATCCCTCCTTAACACTTGTGCCTACAGCACAATCCAAAAGAGCTGGATGAATCTGATAATCTATTAAATCCTCTTCAAATTTATCCGGCAAAGACACCGCCTTAAGAACCTCCAGTTCAGACTCAACAACACGTATCTCGCTACTCCACCTTTCTCCAAAATTCTTAAAATCATTATTCCCTGCCTGAATGTTCTCTTGAGTTATACCATCATTAATTAATCTTTGCTTTAATGATTGGAAATTACTTACACTCAATTGCTTCTTCTTAAGGGCAGAAATTCTACCGATAGCATGTTCTTTCCAACCTCCCTCGCCTGTTGTTAATTGACTAACAACAGAAAACTCATACCCCTCTCCATCAGGCTTTAACAAAACCCTCAGCTCACTTTTTTCATTCTCATTTATTGAAAATGGTTGTATGAAAAACACATCCTCCAATGAAACCAAAGGGCTGCCGTCAATAATCTCCATAGCCATTCTAGCAAGTTCCAGATAAGCTGTTCCGGGAAGTGCATAAATACCAGCAATTTTGTGTTCTCCAACGATCCAATCATTAACCGTTAAAATTCCTTCAAAAACATTAATATCATCAAGGGTATAGTAATTTTGAAATATTACATGGTCAAGATTCTTT
This sequence comes from Marinifilaceae bacterium, assembly GCA_041725895.1. Taxonomy (GTDB): domain Bacteria; phylum Bacteroidota; class Bacteroidia; order Bacteroidales; family Marinifilaceae; genus JBGRQA01. The sequence goes on along the minus strand of JBGRQA010000018.1, from coordinate 112,782 downwards.
TTTGACAATTTATCAAGCGTAAATTTGCTTTTCATTAATAAATTAGCTTCATAAGCTTGACCTATCTCACCCCATGCATTCCAATTAATGGACAACCTCTTTTTCGTATCATCTACATTATTCAGATAATGGACATAGGTATCAATAAAATTATTTGCTGCAGTGTGCCCCACATGAGCAAGAGAAGGAATAAATGAACTCCGGGAAGAACCGTATAGAATAAAATCAACTCCAAGATCTTGTGAAATTCTTTCAATAATTATTGTCCCTTTTATTTTAGAGGCAAAAACATTCCTTTCATCCTCCTGGGTTCTTAATTGTATCAACCGTCCATCAGGATTCCCTGCCAAATGCAATATTCCGTCAATTTTCGTATACTCTTTTTCCAGCCTATTTTTCAATCGATTCATTTCCGCACAATCAGAAACATCAACATTGAAATATTTTATATCACTTTTTAACCTCTTCAGCTCCTGAAATCGTAGTTCTCTCTCATTAAGGTTATGATGTTCTATGTTTGCATTAGAATTATTTTCTAATTCAGTCCTTCCCAGAAGTATAACATTTGCATTATATTCTTGAATTAACATTTTTGCCAAAACAAATCCGATTCCACCTAATCCACCAGTAATCATGTAGACACCATCAGCTCTAAACTTGTATGATGCTCCCTCCTCTGATTTATCCAACATCACTGGTTCAAAAGATTGCTTCCATCTCTTACTATTTCTATGACCAATCAGAACATCTTCGGATTCATAATTAAGCTCCATGAGCAAATTCCGAACACCTACACCATTCAAACACTCCTCAAAATCTACATCAATTGCCCGACATGATACATTGGGATATTCCAACGGGATAATCTTTACAGGACCAAGAACGGACGATTTTTCAGGATAACAGGAGTCTTTACCAATAATATCAAAAACATTATTTGTAATCACACTCAGGCTAATCTTATCAATCAAAGAGTGTGTTCCTAAGGCCTGCGCAAGTTTTATCAAACTATAGTAATTATCAGACAGGCTTTTCTCTATTTCTAACAGATGATCTGAATAACTATTTTCATTGGAAAGGCTACATAAATGTACTATGTGATCTGGCTTACAGCTTTCAAACAATTCCTTGATCAATTGCCTATAATCGCCAGGATTGTCTGTATCAATAGAATAGTACCTATCATTAAGCTTACAAAATTTTTCTCCGCTATCAACCTGCACAACAATCTGATTCAATCGTTGTAGTTCAGTTGACAAACGACTTCCAACACCATATTTATCATTGAATATCAACCAACAGCCATTCTGTAAGGATTGTTTGGGAATCACATTGGTCTTTATCCAGGTAGGCACATAATACCAATTGGATATATCAGATAGCTTATTTTCCTCTCTCAAATTAAGTCCATCCAATTCTTTCAACTTAAAAGGAAATAAATTTCTCTCGAAAGGATAAGTTGGAAGAGGGATACGATACCCTTTTTTTGAATGATAATACTTTTGCCAATCAACCATTATACCCGCCAACCACAATTGACCAACCTGCTCAAGAAAAAATTCATAGTCCCCCATCCCCTCTTTATCCTGCTTAAGCATATTAAAGGATTGAAATGAAGATTTCGTCTTCTTGTGCTGATTAATTATCATTGGCAAACCTTTATCACTCCCAACCTGAATAAAAACAGGGTTTTTATATTTTAACAATTCATTAATCCCAGACGAAAACTGAACTGTATCCACAAGGTGCCGGGCCCAATAGGTTGGAGTTGTTGCCTCAGCTGGTGTAACCCATTGCCCGGTAAGTCCTGATATGTAAGGTATTTTAGGGGGATTGAGTTGAATCTTGGCAACATTTTCTTTGAAAATATTTGCCGATATCTCCATTAACTTGGAATGACTTGCTCTAGGAAAGTTTAATCGCAAGCACTCAAACCCCATCTTCATAACCTGTTGCTCCAATTTTTCAATTTCCGGAATTGCGCCTGAAACAATCGTTAAATGTGATGAATTAACAGCCGCAACAGAAAGAGATTCACATAATAGGGGACTGAGTTCTTCTACCGACAACGGAACACTTGTCATTGCTCCCGGAACAGCTTTCTCCATAGCTTTACCACGAGCAACAATCAATTGCATTGCATCCTCCAGTTTGAAAACACCCGCAATTACTGCTACAGCAAACTCCCCAAAACTATGTCCAATCATTGCCGTAGGCTCTATTCCATAACTAATCAACAACTTAGCCATGGCGTACTCAATTATGAACTTTGCCGGCCCCGAGTAGCTAAGCTCATTTATACTTTCTATTGTTTGCTGGTTGACTACCGATGGGAATAATATCTGAAAAAAATCAACATCCAAAACTCTACTTGCAATACGACAGCATTGATCGATTTCCTTTTTAAATACTTCCTCTCTATGATACAACTCTACACCGACATTAACATATTGGGAGCCCTGACCACTGAAAACAAATATTACTTCCCGATTAACTCTACTATTTACAGTTGATTTATTATTTGGATCGAAATTGGATATTGATAGTTTATCTATTAATTCATCTATATTTTTGGCGACGATAGCTTTCCGGATTTCAAAATCACGTCTACCAATATTCATTGAATAAGCAACATCCGCAATTCTAACATCAGAATTGGTTTTTAAAAACTGAACTAAATTTTCTGAAATATTCTCAAGAATTGATTCTGTTTTTGCAGACAGAACCACCAGATGCTCTTTAGAAAATTCATTGGATCGATTCACTTTCGGAGCTTCACACAAGATTGCATGTGCATTTGTCCCTCCAATACCAAACGCACTAACTCCGGCACATAAAGGATAATTTGAAATATTGTCCCATTTCTTCAACTCTGTATTTACATAAAATGGGCTCTCTTTGAAGTTTATTTTTGGATTAACCTTATTGCAATGAAGACTAGGAGGAAGCAATTTATTATTTAACATTAATACTGTTTTAATAAAACCTGCTACTCCGGCTGCACAATCTGTATGGCCAATATTGGATTTCACAGATCCTAATGCACAGTAATTCTTTTTCATAGTCCCAAAAGCATCTGTAAGAGACGCAATTTCTATAGGATCGCCAAGTTTGGTGGCTGTCCCATGCGTTTCCACATAACCTATATCTTCAGACTTCAAATTTGCCATACGTAAAGCGCTACGTATCACTTCCGTTTGGCCGCCCACACTAGGAGCCATGAATCCCACTTTTCTCGTCCCATCATTATTAATTGCGGATCCTTTGACAACACCATAAATATGATCTCGATCTCTAACTGCATCTGAAAGCCGCTTAAGAACCACGGCCCCAACACCTTGACTAGGAACAGTACCACTAGCATCTTTAGAGAAAGTACGATTGTGTCCATCTTTTGACATGTGCATATCTTCCCTATAGAGGTAACCACTAATGGAATCTCCATTATTGGTCCCTCCCCCAGCTAAAGCCATTTCACATTCACCATTGATTAATGCTTGACAGGCCAGATGAATTGCTACCAAAGATGTTGAACAAGCGGTATAAAAAGAAAATGCAGGACCTTTTAGGTTTAGTTTATAAGAAATCAGACCTGCCATAAAATCTTTATTATTCAAATATTTGGCCTTACTTGAACCAACAAGATTATTCTTTCCTGATAATTCACAATATCCTTCCCAGTGGTAATTGGGCGCGATACCGCCATACAGACCAATTCGTCCCTTGAAAACTTCAGAATCATAACCTGAATCCTCAAGTGCACTCCAAATGCATTCATGAAAAACCCGCACCTGCGGATCCATCACTTCCGCTTCTTTAGGTGTGTAACCAAAAAATGCAGGATCAAAACATAATGAATCATCAAGTATTCCCGCAGCTGCAACAAAATTTGGATTCTTTAAATCATCTTCAGAAAACCCTTTTTTTCGCAGTTCTTCATCAGAAAAAAAACTAATTGTTTCCTTACCATCAATTATGTTCTGCCAAAATTCTGCTACATTATTTGCGCCAGGAAATCGACACGCCATGCCGACAACAGCTACCTCAAAACCGGTGTATTGCATATTATTCATCTTTATTTCCTCCTTCATATCTTAGCTTTAACAATTCTCTTCTATCTGGCATTTCCTGCAATGAATCTTCAACATCCTCATCCAATTCAGTTGTATCCTGTTCTTTTATATCAGAAACAATTGATTTGGCAAAACTCTCTATTGTTGGATTTTTAAACATCTCGGCAACAGGAAGCTCCTTCCCAAACTCATTGTTAATCATATAGCCCAACTCAATTATTTTAAGAGAATTGCCCCCCATTTCAAAAAAGTTACCTCTTACACTAACCTCTTCCTCAGGTAAATTCAAAACCTCCGCCCAGATTTTAACAAGTTTTGTTTCTATATCATTGGAGGAAGCAACATATTCATTGTAATCAACAAAATTAGGCTTTGGTAAATCTATTTTTCCTCTCTCATTTACTGTAAAATATTTGACATGTTCTATGGATGCGGGAATCATATAATCTGGCAAATACTCTTTTAAATACTCCCGTAACTCCATAGTACTTATTAAATCACTTGTGATGGCATAAGCACACAAATAATCAACACCACGGACATTCTGAATTACTACTTTGCAGTCGTGTACTGAATTATGCTTTTTCAGAAGATTTTCCACCTCCCCCAACTCCACTCTATTTCCATTAATTTTCTCCTGCTGATCTTTTCTCCCCAAAAATTCTATTTTCCCATTAGGAAGCCATCTTGCAAGATCACCCGTTTTATATATTTTTCCTGTATCATGAAACGGATCATCAATAAATTTATCCTTTGTAAGTTCTACACTATTCAAATATCCAGGACCAACACATTGCCCCCCAACATGCAATTCACCAACAACACCAACAGGTTGAACATCCAAATCTTTATTCAAAATATATACATGTGCATTATTTATAGGTATCCCGATTACCGGTCGACATTTGAATTCTTCAACCGTCCCTTGATCTATCATTTCTGCCACACAAGCAATAGTCGCTTCAGTTGGTCCATAATGATTCATTATTGAAATATCAGGCAGATCATTCAGAAGTCTCGTCACATCTTCACATTTAATAGCTTCCCCACCTAATATCAGACATTTAAGTGTTTCTAAATTGACGTAATATTGTTCATTTGATCTTATTAATAAATTTAATAAGCTTGGGGTAAGATGAAGAATTGTTATTTTATTTTCTCCTAAATAGTTTAAAAACTTATTAGGAGACATATATACTTCCCGGTTCACCAAATGAAGCTCAGCCCCCGTTAAGATCGCACCAAAGATCTGAGTATAACTTGCATCGAAACCATAAGAACTATTCAACACAACTTTATCAAATGCCGAAAGATTAATTGTTTTGAATAACCAGGAAATATAATTTTTCAGGTTATTTTTATAAATAATTACACCTTTGGGATCTCCTGTTGTCCCGGAGGTATACATTACATATAAAGGCTGATCCTGCTTCTGTTTAATTATAATTCCTTCCGGACAATTTGCACTGTAATCAATGTCTGTTAGGTCAATGACACTACATGTCTTATCAACATCTATAGCATACTCTGGTCTAATTAGTATAGCCTCAGCTTTGCTATCAGCTAGCAATTTTTCAATTCGTAATTTAGGAAAGGTATTATCAATTGGTAGAAAAACTGCTCCGGCTTTAAGGATGCCCCAAATACCAACAATTAATTCCAATGACACTCCAGTTAATAATCCAATAATTTTTCCTTCATAACCATGATCAATCAATACTTCTGCAACCAAATTGGATCTTCTGTCCAACTCTTCGTAGGTAATGCTTTCTCCATTAAAAACAACTGCGTTTTTATCTCTATTCGCACAAACTATATCCTGAAAAACTTCAATTAAAGTTCTTTCGTCAGCATTTACCTTTGAACTACTATTAAAATTATAAATTATCTTACTTCTTTCATTTTCCTTCAGGAGAGATAGATTCCCAATTGATATATTTTTGTCAGATAAAATGGCATTCAAACATATTTCTAAATTGTTTACAATTCCACCAACACCATCTTCTGAATAATAGCCTGGATCATAATACACTTTCAGCTTGAAATTCTGTTCTTCCTTTGCAATAGCAAAAACAATTTTAGCATGATTTAGCTGCAAGTAGGAAATGTCATGTAGTGACTCCATCAAAACAGCCACATCAAACAAAGAAAAAGAGGAACTATTATCACTTATTTGATATTTTTTCCGGTAATATGCAGTTATTGGAAAATTTTGATGGCGAGTTGCCTCCAGGGTGAGTTTCTTAACTTGAGAAAGTATCTGTTTAAAACTACTGTGCTCCTCAACTTCACAACGTATGATTAGCTCCTTATTAATCAGTTCATTCTCCTGCTCCTGTTTTAGTATCGGAGTACCTAGTATAACTTCCGATTCCTCAGAATACTTACGTATCATAACTGACAAAACAGTTACAAAAAAAACATAAATATTAAAATCATTGCCTTTACTAACCTTAACTATCTCATTATAAGCGTCAACATCGAGATTTTTCTCGAAAAGCATATAATCAGTCCGAGCATTCCCGGATTTAAAGTCGTAAGGTAAAGATGATTTTTTCCAGTCACCTAAAAATTTCTTCTCCCAATATTCCCTTTCAATTTGATTCTCTTGACAAACTAAATTTAACTCTAATGTTTTCATATATACCAAAGATCATTATTTCTATTGTGTATCATTATAACACATAAGCACACGGATCTAAAACTAAAAATAGTCAAGAACTTAATACTACATTTCTTTATTTTAGAAACGAATACTTATATGTCAAAATCATCAACTAAACTGAGATAACTTTCAGAAGAAACGGTGGTAAGTTTAGGCGTTAGATTAACATTTTGAATTTTCACAGAAGAATTATTAGCAACAATTGAGATTACTTCTATAAAATAATTCTGCATCTCTGTAATCGTTTCTCTTTTGAAACGTTCAGTTTTATACTTAAATTCAAAATGATATTGTTCCTTATTCTTAAATCCATTCAATGTTAAATCATATTTTGAGCGTTCCTTTGAACCGGCCACTTTATATCTATCTATCTTCAGGACCGTTCGATCTAACTCAATATCCTGAGAAATGATTTCTGAAAATGAATCAAACGAAAACGAAACATTAAACAACGGATTTTCTTCTCCTCCTGACAAAGACAAATCATAGACCAATTCATCGTATTGATAATCTTGATTTTCGTATGCTTCAACAAGATTATTTTTAACATCTATTAAAAAATTCCTAAAACTTAAATCCTGATCCACATTGCTTTTAAGTACTAGCATATTAACAAACATTCCAACGATATTTGTTAATTCTCGCTTTCTTTCCCCAGCAATGGCAAATCCAATATTTATTTCAGACTGGTTACATACTTTTGAGAGAAGAAGATTAAAAAGCGAAGAAAATAAGACAAATGAGGTAATCCCCATTTCCTGTTCAATTATCAATAATTTCTGGGAAAGATCTACATCAATACTAAAATTAATAGTGTCCCCACAAAAAGACTCTTCCTCTGGTTTTGGAAAATCATACGGAAGAGAAAGTTTATTTTCTCCATTTTTAAATCTATTTATCCAGTATTCCTTTTGTTTCTTAACTCTTTCATTCTTCAAAAAATCATTATACCACAGCGTAAAGTCTTTATATTCTATATAGTTTCTGGGTAAACTTTTCCCTGTATAGATTTGTATAAATTCTTTAGCCAATTGCACAACAGAAACTCCATCTACTAGAATATGGTGTACATCAAATAGCATGATATATCTAAACTTCTCTATCCGTATGATGTACATTCTACACAAAGGTCCTTCCAATAAGCTAAATGGCTGTATCAAACTACTTAAAAGATCACCTACACAATGCTCGTCTGAACTTAGATACTCCAGAGAAATAGCAGGCTCTTGATTGACTCTCTGAACAGGGACACCTTCTTTTAAAAAAAATACAGTTCTTAAACTTTCATGTACCTTCGTTAATTCTACTAAAGCATTGTTAATTTGAGCGTAATTCAATTCTCCCCGTAAGCTCCAAGCCAGAGGTATATTATATGTAACACTTTCCGGATATCGCATCTGCTGAACAAACATCCTCTCCTGCGCCGCGGAAATTGGATAAAACTCCTTTTGTTCCACAGCTCGAATTTCAGTCTGCTTCTGATGGCCTAATGAATTTATCAATTTCGCTAAAGAAACAATTGTTGGATGCTTAAACACTTCTGCTAGTTCTACCTGAACATCAAACTCTTTTGCTATTTTTGACACCAACAAAACAATCTTCAGCGAATGCCCTCCCAAGGCAAAGAAATTCCCCTGAACACTTATCACCTCCGGTGCAATATTTAATACCTCCGACCAGATCAAGACCAGTTTCTCCTCCAATCCACCGGAGGGAGCAACATAAGCTCCATCTGCTTTGATTTCCGGTTCGGGAAGGATCTTACGGTTTACTTTCCCATTGCTTGTAAGGGGTAATTCGTCCAAGACAACAAAATGTGCAGGAACCATATAATCCGGCAACAATCCAGAGAGATAACCGCGCATCTCTTCTCCCTGTAAGATTTTAGCCAACACCACGTAAGCACACAAATAATTTTCCCCATTTTTTACCCTTTTAACAACAACACACTCCTTGATATTTTCATGTTGCAACAATATATTTTCAATCTCCCCCAGTTCGATTCGAAATCCACGAATCTTGACCTGGTGATCAATCCGCCCCAGAAATTCGATATTCCCATCTGGCAACCATCGAGCTAAATCCCCTGTACGATATAATTTTTCTCCTTTTCTGAAAGGATGTGAAATAAATTTCTCCAATGTCAACTCGTCACGCCCCATATATCCGCGAGCCAAGCCCACTCCGGAAAGACAAAGTTCTCCAACTACACCAATCGGTTGAAGACGAAGACTCTTTGCGTCCAAAACATAAGCTTGAGTATTGGAAATTGGCCTCCCAATCGGAATATTTTGATAAGAATCCTGATCCCCACAATTAAAGTAGGTTACATCTACAGTCGCCTCGGTTGGACCATATAAGTTAACCAATTCACATCCGCATGCCTTACCTAATAGCTCATGAAATTTTATGACATGAAACACTTTTAACTCCTCTCCGCTACAAAACACATAACGTAAGCTCTTTAATCGTGGAATGAAATCCCGATTCTGTTCTAGAAAAGAAAGAAACACCTCAAACATGGAGGGAACAAAATGAAGAACGCTAACCCTATGCTCGAATATATTTTCAACGATTTGGAAAGGATCTTTCTCTCCTCCCGGCTCCAGCAAAGACAATGTACCTCCCTCAAAAGCCCACCAAAATAGCTCCCAAACCGACACATCAAAAGTGTATGGAGTCTTTTGCAATAAAACATCACCCGATTTGATTGGATAATATCTTTGCATCCACTTCAATCGATTGATTACAGAACAATGCTCAATCATCACACCCTTGGGGACTCCCGTAGAACCAGAAGTATAAATTACATAGGATAAATTCCTACTATCTGTCCTATTTTTCAAATCCAATGCTCCCTGAACCGACAATTGATCCAAATCAACGGTCAATACAGGAATACTAACACTACTCTTGAATTCACCATGTGCCTGCAATAAAACTTTAGCTCTACTATCTTTAAGGATATAACTGATTCGATCTTCTGGATAGTCAATGCTAATAGGTAGGTAAGCCCCACCGGCCTTCAGGATGCCAAGGATCCCAACCAGCATTTCAACCGACCGATCAATGCGAAGGGCAACAATACTCTCGAGGCAAACACCTCGATCAATCAGCCGATAAGCCATTTGATTAGAAAGCCCGTTTAATTCGTAATAAGTTATTCGAATCTCCCCAGAAACAAGTGCAATCTCATCAGGATGTTGCTCGACTTTCTCCTCGAAAAGTTGTTGAATCGTTTTTTCCTGTGGAAAGTCTGTTTGGGTGTTGTTAAACCCATACAATAATTGATACTTCTCTTCCTTTCCCAAAAGTTCAATATCTGATATTTTCTGGTCAATATGATTTTCCATACAATGGACAATCTGCCGAAAATATTGAATATACCGATCAATAGTTGCTGGCTGAAACAATTTCGTGCAATACTCTACACTTAGCAACAATTTTGGGCCGCAATCCACTGCTGTTAAAGTCAAATCAAATTTGGAAATTCCGGGACTGTGCACCCCTTCTGATTGGTCAAAAACAGATAGATCTCTTACACGATCCGATTGATCCAACAAGTTAAACAGAACATCAAATACGGGGTTGCGACTTGTGTCCCTCTCCACTCCTAACTGCTCTACCAAATCTTCAAATGGATAATCCTGATGCTGGTATGCCTCTAGCGTATTGGTCCAAAGAGTTGCCAAAAACGTCCGTAACGTATCCCTTCCTTTCACCTCATTCCGAATGGCCAAAGTATTGACAAACATCCCAACGATCCCTTCCACATCGGTGTGACTTCGACCGGCCACTGGCGTCCCAACAACAATACTTTCCTGACCACTCAAACGGGACAGCAGAATACAAAAAGCCGAAAAAAGAGACATGTAGAGTGTCAGGTCCTGCTCTCGTGCCAATCGTTTTAGACTCTCCGTTTCCGTTTCATTTAGTACAAAACTCACTGTGCTTCCCTCGTGACTCTGCATCACAGGACGAACATAGTCCGCTGCAAGATTCAGCACCGGAAGTTCCCCTGCAAATCGCTTCAACCAGTAAGTTTCCTGGGCTTTAATCCTTTTCTGTCTTTGCACTGTTTGCTGCCACTCGGAATAATCTTTATAATTAAGTTTAAGAGGAGGCAAAGTAGAACCAAGATACAGTGTCCGGAATTCATGTTCTAAAATATTGGAAGATACTCCATCACTCACAATATGATGCATATCTATCACTAACAGCTGCCCCTTACCCCGAATCTCCACCAACGCCGCACGCAAAAGCGGTGCATGAGCCAGATCAAAAGGTCGGACAAATTCTTGCCGCAAACGTTGCTCCGCCGATTGTTCAATGCAATAGCTCTCTAACTTACAATCCACTCGATCATGAATGCGCTGAACTGGATTCTCTCCCAGCAATTCGAAGCTGGTACGAAGACTTTCATGACGCGCCAAAAGCTGATCTACAATTTTCTGTATGCTCTCTTTTCTTACTTCCTTCCTCAAAGGAATAACATAAGGCATATTGTAAGTTATAGCTTCCGGATTTAGCTGTTGAAGAAGATACAATCTTTTTTGAGCAGAAGACAGATTATAATAGTCACGATGTTCTATTGCTTCAATAAGGAATTCTTTTTCGTATTGTGTATTTTTAAGCACTGCAATAATTTCATCCCTTCTATGTTTTACTGCATCAATTAGGTGATTTATAACTATTCCTTTAGGAATTCTAATCTTAAGCTTATCCTGCTCTACACCTAATTTCACCTTATTTTTGGATAATTCCGCCAATAATTCTTGTAACTCCATTCAATACATTATTAGGAAAAACAACCATCCCTATTTTTGTTCAAACAATAAGAACGATCAAGTTTAATACAGAAACCTTTAACACAAGCTTTAAATTGAATTGGTTACAATTCCATTTCATCATATTCCAACTCTTCATCGGCCACCATATTCAAAGAAATGTAAGATGCCATCGTCCTGATATATGGATCCGTAAAGACTTGTGCTAATGAAATCTTTACATTAAACTCCCTTACAACCCGAGCAAGCACCATCATTACTTTTAACGAATTTCCACCAATCCCAAAGAAATTATCCATCACCCCTATTTCTTTCTCTTCAATTTTTAAAACTTCGGCCCAAATGCGAACCAAAGTTTCTTCAATTTCATTAACTGGGGGCAAATAATTATCTCCGGCTTTTACTTCTGGAGAGGGTAATAAATTCCGATTTAGTTTTCCACTCGAATTTATAGGTATACGATCAAGTTCTGTAAAATAGGAAGGGATCATATAATCAGGCAATACTTTGGCAAGGTACCCTCTAAAACTATCGACATTCATTGTTTCTTTTAAAACAATATAAGCACATAAATATTTCTCACCTCTCAAATTCTGCGCTAAAACAATACATTCTTTGACAAACTCATGCTTTGACAAAATGCATTCAATTTCTCCCAACTCAATACGAAATCCTCTAATTTTTACCTGATGATCTAGACGCCCTATAAACTCGACATTTCCATCGGGAAGCCAGCGAGCTAAATCACCAGTTTTATACAATCGTTTGCCTTTTTCAAATGGATGGGGAATAAATTTTTCTGCGGTCAATTCCGGATTATTCAAATACCCCAGAGAAAGACCATCGCCTCCAATGCATAATTCCCCAGGCACTTGGACTGGTTGAACTTTATCGTATCTATCCAGGATATATATTTCTGTATTACTGATAGGCATACCAATATAGGGACAAGAAATATAGTCCGACAATTTACGGCCATCAATAACTGTTGCAATAGAACCAATGGTACTTTCCGTTGGACCATAATGATTCATTATTATGGACTTGTCATTAATGCGATGATATCTCTCTAAGTCTGCTATTGAAATGGCCTCCCCTCCAAGCATTAAAAATCTCACAGAACTAAAATTCCCCTTTTCAAGAAAACCGGAATCAAGCGTCAATTGAAATAGACTTGGAGTCATTTTCAACAATGTAATCCCCTCTTTATCCACGCACTCAACCAACTCATTAGAGGACAAATAAACCTCCCGTGGTAAAATACTTAATCTCGCACTATTAAGTAAAGCCCCAAAAAGTATTGTGTATACAGCATCAAAAGTATAAGAACTCGTTAATGCAGCCCTGTCGAATTGATTCAATGATATTTTATTCGTCAACCAATGAATATAATTAACAACATTATTATGTGACACAACCACCCCTTTGGGAGTTCCTGTAGTCCCGGATGTATAGATTACATAAGCTGGATCATAGGAACTAGGTTTACTCACGTACTCACATTCATCCCCACTGTGTATAACATCCTCTACAACGATAACATCTACATCAGGATAGTGTACCGATCCAATAGCATTATGTGTTAACACGAATTCGCTTCCGGAATCAGCCAACATATAAGAAACTCTTTCAATTGGATTTTCAGGACTAATAGGTAGAAATGAGGCACCCGCTTTTAATACTCCGATTATCCCAATCGCCATTTCTATCGATGGATCAAAAAACAAACCTACAACAGAACCTTCTCCAACCCCTTTGGATCTGAGATAACAGGCAATTCGATTTGATTTTTTATTGACATCAGAATAACTAATTTGCATATCATTATACACCAATGCTATACTATCAGGATTTTTGGAAACCTCCTCCTCAAACAATAAATGAATCGCCTTTTCTCTTGGATATTCCGTTTTTGTATTATTTAAATTGCAAATAAAATTACACCGCTCTTCCTCACTAACAATTTCCAGATCTCCTATTTTTTGCAATTCATTACATGATATTTGTTGTATTATCCTTTTAAAATAACTAATAAATCTTTCTATACTTTCACCTTTAAACAATTTCGTACAGTAAGTAAAATTTAACATTATTTGTTGCCCATAATCCGTAGCAGTCAATGTAATGTCAAATTTAGACAAACTATACTTGTGCTTATATTTCAAATTTTCTTCCCCTGAAAAATCCCCCGAAAACTCACTATGATTAAGCATATTAAACATCACATCAAATATCGGATGACGACTCATATCACGTTCCAGAACAACCTTTTCAACCAAATTCTCAAATTGATAATTTTGATTATCAAATGCATCAAGCGTGGTTCTTTTTAGTTTTCCAAGAAATTCTTTGATCGTATCATTGCCTCTTACTTCATTTCTCATTGCAAGAGTATTTATAAATACTCCTGCAATATCTTCCAAATCACGATGATTCCGGCCTGCCACAGGAGTTCCAACGATTATATCCTCCTGTCCTGAAAGTTTTGATAACAAAATCGTAAAAACAGAAAGAATGGACATATAGAGAGTCAACCCATTCTGAGCTGCTACCGACTTAATTACTTCGGATTCTTTCTTGCTCAAAACTGCACTAACCGAGGCTCCCTCGAAACTTTTACTGTTTGATCGAATAAAATCTGCAGGCAATGAAAGCATGGGTATTTCTCCGTCCAATTGCTTTAGCCAATACTTCTCTTCCTCCATCAAACAAGAATCACTCTCAAAACTATTCTGCCATGCACTATAATCCTTATACTGAACCCGCATAGGGTGCATCAATTTTCCGTTAATCAAATCGTTGATCTGCTCTTCCACTATATTTTGAGTAATTCCATCGCAAATGATATGATGCATGTCGATAATTAAAAACGGCATCTTATTTTTTACTTTAAAGCAACCGATCCGAAACAAAGGAAATCTAGTTAAATCAAATGGTCGTGAAAACTCCTTCATTAGATCATCTTCCATCCCCTCGTCAACATTAAACATTTCAATTTCGACTTTAGTTTTGGAATGAATTCGCTGATAGGGAACCCCATCTTTTACTATAAAATCGGTTCGAAAAGCTTCATGCTGCTCTACAATACGATTTAATACATCAATAATGGAATTCAAATCTATATCCCGAGACAGTTGAATATAATTTGGAACATTGTATGCTGTTGACTCAATATTCAACTGCTGAAGCATGAACAATCTTTTCTGTGCTGCAGAAACAGGATAATATTCCTGCTTTTCCAATGGAAATAAATTATTATTTAATATTTCATGCAATCTATGACTTTGATCTCCATTATTTTTTTCTTTATCCTCAACATTCTTAGACGAATCGAAACCTGACTCTTGCTCAATCTGTGTCTTACTTTGAATATTAGAAATTAAAGTTGCCTGTTCCCTAATTGAAGGATATTCAAATATTTTTCGGAATTTAATTTTCACATTAAAAGTATCCTCAATAAATGAAACTAGTTTTGTTGCCCTTAGGCTATGTCCTCCAATTTCAAAGAAGTTATGATCTATCCCAAAATTATCAGCACCTAATAACTCAGACCATATTTCAAATAATTTTTGTTCACAAGCATTTTTAGGTTCTACAATATTAATAGAGTTGTTTGAAGGTAAGGGCAAAGCAGCTTCATTAATTTTCCCATTTCTCTTAAGTTCAAACTCATCAATGCATATAAAATAGTCTGGAAGCATATAATGGGGTAAAAACTTTTTCAGATAAGATTTTAGGTTCTCCACATCAACAGCATCCACAGTTGTGAAGTAGGCACATAAATATTTCTCGGAATCAATATCCCTAACCACGACAATAGCCTCCTTTACACTAGAATACCGAAGTAAAACAGATCGTATTTCATCCAATTCAATCCGATACCCTCTTACTTTCGTCTGATTGTCTTTTCGCCCCAAAAATTCAATATTTCCATCAGAAAGCCAACGTCCTAAATCTCCGGTTTTATAGAGGGTTTCAGATCCATTGAATGGACTCTCAATAAATTTCCCCTCATTAAAATCACCAACATATCCCTTCGCAATTCCGGCACCTCCAATACAAATTTCACCTGGCACACCGCAGGGTAATAGTTGAAGCTTATCATTTACGATGAATATTTTTTTATTGTAAATAGGTGAACCAATTAAGGGAAACTGATTGTTTACCCCCTCATTGGGCACCCTGTAAACTGTTGTCCAAACCGAATCCTCAGTAGGTCCGTACAGATTAAATAATTTATAAGGGGTGCTTTGAGAAGGATAAGCCTTTAACACATCGCCAGCAGTCAACATAATCTCTACGGACTGAATAGGTAATTCCAACTCAAGCGCCATTTCTGCGACAGCTGTCGGAAGATACAAAATTGTTATATTGCATGCATTCACCCAATCGACAAGCTGATTAATATCATGAATTAAATCCGGAGTCGCAATACAGACTTTTGATCCATTCACAATATTGGGCCATAGCTCAAAAGCTAAAGCATCAAATGCTGGATTGGATACTACTGACACAATGGAATCAGGCCTCGTTCCAAAAATATCTTTATAGGAATAGCACATATTTACAATTCCACGATGAGACACTTTAACACCTTTGGGCTTCCCTGTAGATCCCGAGGTATACACAATATAAATTGTATCCTCCGGTTCAACACCCACAGATTTTAATGCGCTTTCAGAGATATATTTTTCTTCCTGAAAAACCCTCACCCCTTTCATCTTCAGAGATTCTTCCAATACAGAATCCAATTCGTGGGCAATTATGAATCTTGCCTCACAATCATCCACGATAGACATCAAGCGTTCGTTGGGGATATCATTATCAACCGGAACATAAACTCCTCCAGTTTTCAGTACCCCCAAAAGATTGATTATAAATTCACAAGATAAATCCTTTTTCACAATTACCTTGTCTCCCTTTTTAGCCCCCTTTGCTTGCAGATACGCAGCAAAACGACTGGACAAAAGATCTGCCATTTGGTACGATAGGAATTCATCCCCATACGAGGCAATTATCCGATCTGGATTTTCACGGCTAATGTTTTTGAAAAGATCAGGAATTGTCTGTTTTAAGTTGAAGTTATTCGCATTTTGGTTAAAAAGATTAAGTACTTTATCACTTTCTTGCGGACTATACCAAACAAGCTCACTAACAGAGCTATTCTTATTCTCAAGTGCTTCCTGCATTAGGATAAATAAATGAGAAGTAATATTAGCGATCGTATCTTTCTTATATAAAACAGAGTTGTAATCAACCTTTAAATTCAAGCTATTAGAATTCTTTGAGAATTTAAAAATAAGATCCAGGTTTAAGTCACAGATCCATTTTTCCTCGTGAAATCCTTCAAGCAAAATTGCAATATCGAAAAACGACTGTCTTTGGGGATGATGCTCTAATCCAAGATAATTGTGCAATGCTTCAAATGAACAATTCTGATTATCTATAGCAGACGCCAATTCATTCTTCACAGAATTCAAAAAACTGATAAATCCCTGTTGTTCATCGACATCAATTGAAACAGGAAGATAATTATTAATCAAATTATCATCATTTTCTTGCTTCACAATAGGACACCCAATTACAATCCTACCTTTACTTGTATATTTATTAAGCAAAAGAGATAAACCGGCCTTCATTAAAACAAACAATCTAAAATCGGAATCACCACTTATTTTCAGAAGATTACCAGCCAACTCAGGAGGTAAACTCACATGGTAGGACTGACCATTGAAATTGTCTCCTCCATTTAAGTAATCATATGGGAAATTACATTTCTCTCCAACATTTGATAATTTCTCCAACCAATAATCGATTTCAGAATTATATTGCATTTTCAAAATTTTAAATTTGACACATAGATTTTTTCACAAAACTTTACTATTGCTTGATGCTATATAAATAGCTCTTGGAAGGCACTTTTTTCATTCAAAAACAACACTCCATTTTATCCAACTTACGCTTTATAAATCTGTAAAAAAGATCATCCCCATCACACATTGAATTTGGATAATTATTTAGTGTTTTTTGCGAACTATTATTTACCATAATATTATTTGTTCGTCCTTTTATTATTCCATTTCGATAGAGATAATCAATTTCGTCATCTTCCAAATTAATTTCAATCTCTAAATATTTACTCTTTTCAAATGAATTATAAATTTCATATGAAATTGTTTGTAAAGAAATGTCAACCTGGTTCTTAAGCTTGGGATCCAAGAATTTAATGTATGGATATACTTCAACATGCTCTTTATCACACTTATAATTTAACTGACTATAGTGATAGAATTCCTGAAAATTGTTGGCATCGGAATACAATCCAAACTGCTCCAATTGATTTAATATGGGTGCTCCAGGCTGGGCATGAAGTTTCATACATTCAACACCTAGAAAAGATCGATACTTTCGATAGAGATTTGCCACAATCTCTTCGGTAATATATACCTCTTTGGCTGAAAAAAAGGGTGTTCCCCATATAGAACAGATCCCAAAAGAAATATTATCCAATCCTTCACACTGATCACAAAATTGAAATATTTCAGAATCTTTAGGCTGATCTTTCAACCATCCATTTTGTGTTAATTTCAGGCGTTTCTTCTCATCAAAAGTTGCCAAATCAATATACAAATGGCAACATCTAAATGTTTTACTAATCAGCAAGATCAACTCTTCAGAAGGAACAGACCAGAAAAAGAAAATGCTAAAATGTTTTGATAAATCTATCCCATGCCATATATTTTGATAAAATTCAACATCTTCTTTAGCCGGAATCTCAAAATCAAACATCAAGGTGCTCGTATATTTCTTTAGTATCGAAATATCTTTACGAATACTATCCGTATCTCTCAAAAAAGCTTTACTTCTATTGAATGTCAATTTTTGTACCTCATTACAACCAGCACAATAAAAGCAAGACATATTGCAACCTTTCCCTACAGGCAAATACAAATATTCAGCAAGGAAAGGATCTTTTTTTGTTACAAATAAATCCTCGAGGTCAGTGAGAAATATATCGCTACTATTCTCCTCATTCTGCACGTAACACACATCTGTAGAAAAGCAATCATTACCTCTTTTATATACCAAATTGGGCACATTTGATTCCCCTATACACAATTTAAGAAATGGTTCCTCTCCATCCCCAAGAACAATGTAGTCGACAAATTCATTTTGAATAATTTCATCCCAATAATAAGTAGCGGTATTTCCGCCCAGCACGACCTTAATATTGTCATCAAAAGATTTAATATACTCCGCAATTGCAAGAACTCTTGCAATGTGAAGAAACCATTTTAAACTTATACCAATAATTGTAGGTTGAGTTTGTAATAATACTCTTTCAAGATCCTTTTGCAGTGATTGACTATTCGAAAAGTTATTCAAGATACAACGAACATCCACCCCATTTCGTTTAAGATAACTCGATAAATACAGTAAACCAACACTTGCTGTCCCCTGAGTATCACCCAGAAGTAAAACTCTCTCCTTCCCTAAAACATCTAACTCCTTCGACCCCATAACAGAGGATATTAAGGGATCCTTAAATTCCTCCTTTATTTTAACGGGAGTTGAATCCAATAGCCCCTCTCCTTCATCAACTAATCGCTTCGAATTTTGCAGCAATTGATCAGTACTAGATTCGCTATATGGTTCTATATTTTCACGGACTTTCATCGCCTCCAACAGAAGAACACTTTCAGACCATAATAATTTTACTATGCGCCAGAAAAAAGCAAACGAATCTATTCGAGCACAATACTGTGAATCATCTGCCCCTTTTATAAGTCTTAAATCCAAGGATTTCCCCAAGCTGAATTTGTAAATTGAGTTAACATTATTTTCTCCATTAAAGCAATCCAACAAATTCATCAATTCCGAATTTACGATGACTTTACCTTTTCGGATAGCCTGTAAGCCTGTGTACTTATCAAAATCATCTGAATGAAAACCAAACGCATCTAAAAAACAGTTCCCAAAATAAAACAGATTTGGGTTTAGTTTAAAATGCAAATTCTTTACAAGGGGGAAAACTTCATCATTTACTTTGTCAGAATTTAACTCAGTAAAAATTGGCGTTGCGTTCCATTTCATTTTCCAATTTTTACTCTTAGCTGAATACTCCGTCATATCAATTATGTATTAAAAGTCAAAATCAGCTGTATCTGCACAAATACCGTTTACTTCATTTTTGGGGGGCAAATCAACCCCTGCAACAAATTCACCAAATGTTTTTACATTTTGATAATATTCCAAAGCCAGATCACAGACCTCTTTTATTTGGCCAACATCAAGGTTCCTCAACATAAATTGCTCACAATAACCACATTTACCACAATCATGGGAACAGAATGACTGCTTTTTGAAAAATGGTTCAACAAACCCATCTAATTTTTTATTATCAAGAAATACTATAAATGGATTCAATTTGGAAAAAAGGTTGATTAAATCAATCATATTACCATCAAAACTCTCCTTTAAATAGGCTTCAACAGTTTTTACCAAATCGCCATCCTTTAAAATTGCTTGTCGGCCCTGCAACTTGAAATGTTGGATTCCAATCTGTTCATAAAGCCTTAAATCTTCTGGTCTAATGAAGTTAATTTTCATCCAATTTACCACATCACTATACCTTCTTAACATGCACTTATGCTCAAAATAAGTAAAGCTAACATCATTGGTTGACTTAACAGAATCACATGATATTTGATTGTAATGAGCCATTCGATAAGAGCAATCCTTATAACATGGAGTATTTACAATCAATTCAACTTTCTCTCCAAAAGCACTACGAATGTCTTTTATTGTCTTGATCTCCCGGTTGATCAACTCACATGGAACAATCTTATCAACGCCCATTTTTTTGTATGCCTGGGCCTTATTTACGTTATCAATACTTGCAATCGCAGAAACTTTAATCTTAAAACCCAACTGCATTGAATTCACCAATTCTATAAGTTGCGGTAAGGCAATGGTTAATGATCTAATGCCAATTTCATGTAATTGAAACATAAACTCTTTTATCCTCCTGACACCATCGACGGTAAACTCTTGATTTTGAACAAAGGAAGAATTAAAAGTATAATTAAAATCAATACCTCTATCTTGAGAATACTTCACATATTCTGCCAAAGTATAAAGATCCAAATTAGGCAATTGACAATAGGAACGTCCAGAACCAAAAATATTTCCTATCGTAATATTACCATAGGTTTCTATTATTTGTGAAGATGAATATTTTGTGTTTAACTCATTTAATCTATCTATCGTGCGTTTATTATAATCGGCTGGTATACTAAAATATTTCATAAGAAGAGGATATAGACACTATAATTATTTTGAAAAACTAAATACAACTACATCAGATTTGGCAATAATTTTTCCATAAATGGAACCTTACTAGCTCATAAAAAGATTGTTTTAAAGTCCTTTTATACCCTAAAAGTCAAAATCATCTGTTTCTATTTCTACTTTCGATACATTTCGTTTCATTCTCACATTCCTTGCCTCCATTAGATCAAAATTATCATCATATATATCCACTAAAGAAGGTACTGCATTTCGATGTAAAAAATTCCATCTATTATCTGCATTATATATATCATAATAGGAATATGGATTTGGAATCTCTAATTCATTACATCTCTGAACAAATCGATAAACCCTACTGTATGTTTCATTACGCAAGGGATATGAATTATTGGTCCAATCCTGAATAAGGATTCTCTCCTGGGGTATATTGGGGTACAACAACTTGCGATCGTTCTGCCATTTATCGGAACTGGATTGACCATCAAAACTAAAAATAAATGGGTTGCATTCGGCTTCGTATATATAGGATTTCAACTCCTCCAATAACTTCAGAGTCAACTGAAAATCCTCCTCTGTTTCTCCAGGATGACCTATTACCCAATAAGTAGTCGTTTTGATACCTGCGTTGCCTAAACTTTTTAAAGCAGCTTTGGTTTGATCAATGGTAATTTCTTTTCCCATTAGTCGCAGTACATTTTGCGAACCACTTTCCACCCCTAGTCGAGCACGATAAAAACCGCCATTTCTCCAATGAATAGTATTTTCCTGAATACATACATTATCAGCCACCCGCAAATATCCATCCCAATACAAAGGCACATTTAATTTTTGCAATTCCGTTGAGAAATCATCGGCAACATAATTTAGCAATGAATCATTCATAAAGAATGTTCTAATGCCATACTTATGGTAAAGTCTTTCCATCTGCACAGCGGCCAAACCAGGATCCTTTTCACGATATTTTCCAAAAAAATCGGCAACATTGCAAAAACTACACTTATACGGACAGCTATTAGAAACATTCATAGCCAAATACATATAATTTGACCGAACATCAAAATCTGTCATATCGGGAAAATTCAGATCGGAGTAGCCTAAGATTTCTCCATTTACATCCTTCAAAGAATAAACCTTTTGTTTTGAATTTAGTTCTCCCGACAGAAACTTGTGTATTAAAACTTGACCTTCACCAATAAATACTTTGTCAATATAAGGAGTATTAGCAGTAAAATATTCCAAATTTGGTGAACCAAGACGTAATTGATCAGAAAATATGCTTCCTCCCATTACGGTTACAACGTCGGGATTCATTTCCTTAATCTGTTTTAAAACAAAAAGAGAAGGAGCAATATTATCTCTCATCACAGAAACACCTACCATATCCGGTAAGTACTTATGGTATAATTTGCGGATCTCCTCTTGTAAAACGGTGAAAAAGGAATCAATTATTCCGTTAAGATCTTGTAATTCTGTGATCGTTAGGTAATGGTAATACGTTTTATAAACAATATCCTTTAAGTAAGTATAATATGCTTCACTTTCATTTCCTGCCAAATGAATTAACATGTGGTTTCGAAGTACATCATGACCAATATTGTAAAAATTACCATGATGCTCATCAGGAATACAATCTTTTAAAACATTGAAATACTGTTCATATACATCCTTTACCCATTTGCAAACATTGAAATCATAGTTATTCACCTGATAATCTAACTCTTTCAAATAATTCTTCAAATGTGCAATTCCCTGAGGTGGAATCAAGGGATCCCAAAAAGGTAAGGCAACAAAAAGAATATTCTTCACACGATGTTCATTCATTGGATTGGATTTAAAAATCAAAATCATCAAGATCAGATTGATGAACTTTACTAGCAAGAGAATCGACTTTCTTTAAAGGAGCTAATTCATCAATCCTTAATTTTAAATTATTAATTAATTCGGAAACAATTTTTTGATAAGTCTCAGCTATTTTTTGAATTTCATTCTCGCTAAAAATGTGGGGCGAGTATTCGAAACGTAATCCTATTTTTCTTTCCTCTTCCCAAGCTTCGAGCAACAATGGAAATTTCGATGTTTTACCAAAATATTTATATGGTAAAATATCAAACTCCTCACTAGCTTCTCTTTCTCTCTTTTTCAATCTTCCCCCTGCATTCTGAAATGCAAAAACAATATTTATCAATGCATTGCCTTTATTCACATCACCAACAAGCCGATCATAAGGATACTCCTGATTCTCGAAACATTTTAAGACAACTCTTTTCAGTTTTTTATAAAATTCAACAATCTTTCCCTCTTTGTTAACCTGAATTTTAATGGACAACATATTAACAAAGATTCCCATTATACCTTCAAATTCTTTTTTACGCCGCCCAGCCACAGGAGTACCAATAACAACATCATTTTTTAAGGTTTCCCTTGATATTGTTAAGGCAAACGCACCAATCAAAAACATAAAGTGCGTAATCCCCATTTCTTTAACACTCTTATCTATTATCAACTTCTCGTCTGCATCAAAACTAAATTCGAATACATTACCAACGTAATCTTTGGAAACAATTGGATTGCCAAATGGGAATTCATAATTTTCATTTTTAGCATAAAGGTTGTTCCAAAACTTTTTCTGTAACCGAAAGAGAAACCTTTTATTAATTTCTTTCTCCCAGTGTGAATAATCACGATATTGATAATGATAAGCTTTTATTTTTTTCCCTTTATATAAATCTACAAATTCATTAGTGAGTAAAATCAAGGATTCAGCATCAGAAATTATATGATGTATATCAAAAATTAACAGATATTTTGCCTCTGATAATTTGCAAACACCCACTCGTAGTAAGGGTGCTACTTCCAGATCAAAAGGTTCGACGAAATCCTGAATCACAGATTCTATTGATGTGTTCACATTGTTGATTTCTGTAATTGAAAAATCGGAGGGCTTATGAATCTTTTGGTATACACTTCCCTTTAGTTCAAAAAATGACGTTCGAAGTGTTTCATGATTTGAGACTAATGCAGTTAAAGCCTCATTCATTTTTTTTAAGTTAACATCACCAGTCAACACAAATACCAACTGATTGTTAAAAGCGGTACTGGAAAGATCCAACTGATTGGCAATAAAAACTCGAAATTGCGATGATGATACGTTGTAGTATTCTCGTTTTTCGACATTACAAAAGGGATATTCAAGAATCATTTGTCCCTTAAGATCAATTCCCTTCTGACCTAACAGAGAAAAGAGTTTATCCTGCTGAGAACTGTTTAGACCATCAATTTTTTTTAGAACATGCAACATGCTTCTATCCGTTTATTTCAGGAAGTACCAAGCTATCTATACAACTTTCTAATTCCTCAATATTATCTACAAAGAAATGTGGGTTTACCTCAAGAATATCTCGCTTTAATCCATCCCCCCAACCAACGGCGATACTGGTTACACTCAAACTTTGGGCACATAATATATCATTAACCGCATCTCCAACCATTGCTGCGTTGCTGTAACTAATATCAAGTTCATTGAGCAGCTTCATCAAACTTTCCGGAGCTGGCTTCGGCTCCACTACATCATCAGAACAAACAATACAATCAAAATAATCATAAAGATTTAAGAACTTCAATATCTCTATTGTTCGTAATCTATCTTTACCGGTGCATAACCCACAAAAAAACCCTTCCGTTTTAAGTTTAAGCAACAACTTTTTCATACCGGGAGCAATAGTAATTTGATGTATATTCTCTCGACTAATTTTTTGATACAATTCAACCATCTCCCGTGGCAAATTCATCTTTTCAAAAATAGCAGGCAAAGAATTACCACTATGACTCAAAAACTCCTCAAATGAGGGGTTTCCATCACATTGCAATATCTTACAACTCTCAGTAAAGGCTTTTCGTTGTACCTCCTTGGAATGGATAACAACACCGTCGAAATCAAAAACCACGCAAAACTTTATCATAGATTACATTTACAAAAAAATGAGTAGCACTAGAACAAAACATACTTTTTTTATCTTATTGTTCTAGCTTATTTTCTCATCCTAGATATATTTATATTAATGTATTTTACAGGCAGGATGCAATTATTTTTTATTAACCTAAGTGCAATAAAAAACAAATTCAATATTTGAATTGCTGCTATTAAAAAAACTACAATGCTTTATCTCTAAAAGTTAACCCAGAAACAGGATCAAAAACAAACTGAAAGAATTCCTTTTCAATAATACAATTAGATTAATATTCATCTACTGGATCAATACAATCTCCATCACAAGTGACAAATCGGCTTCGGTATTGATTCGTATCATTTCTTTACCAGGAAGGTGTGTTCTACAACTGAAATGAAATCATTCTCCTACTTTCTGAAAACATATTTGTAGCAACGATTCATTTCATATTTGTGGTAAAACGATAGAGCTATCGCTATGAAACCCACATAATAGAAATATTGTTTAGGATAAAAGTACTAATATTTGATTATTATGCAAAATAATTGAAAAAAATATTAGAAATAACCAAATAAATATTGTGATTCCAACAAACTAGCCATACACCCTAACAACCTCGCATTTGAACCATTAAAATAACACAACTCCCTAAAAAACGATCTTTCAAAAAGAATTATTTTCAAATCTTCAGGGGAAGATAATAGTAACCTAGAATAATTGGAACAGTAGCTCCGTTGCAAAGAAAACCAAACGAATCTCTAATTCCGCATCACCCTTCACTAGACTCCGAAGTATGCCACTTACCAGTCTGGATTTAGTTTTACGTATATCAATTATTAGGAAACAAAAAATCAAAGAAGGGCTATCGAAAAACATCAACAGTCCCTCCTTAATTAGGACACAAATTCTTGAATCATCTCAAATTATGATTTCACCAGAACTTAAAATTCCCTTTACAAAAACCTCTTTTCAACTTGCAATGTTTATTTTGCCTCATCCCTTTTTGTTTCCATTGCTTGCTTTTTAATATCTCCAATTGTATCAGCAATTTGATTTATAAACGACTCATTACCCAACAGCAAAAAATGAGGCAACCATACTACATTATTTGCAATGGCTTCAGAATTAGGCAGGGAATACTTATTACGAACCTCTTGCTTTAACAAATGTGACCGAAATTTACCCTTCTCAAAAAATTCAGTCCTACTCACAATTGGGAAACAAATAAAGGCTGGAATTCCAGAATCATTCAGTAATTGAACAAACTCCTCTCGTAACATTCCATTAAACTCTTTACTATCATAATAGAACATATACATATAATGAGTATTGAGACTTACCCTTGAGTCTCTTCCTTGGGAAGTAATTCCATCAATATTCTTCAGTAGGTTATCTAAGGTTTTGGCATTTTTTTCACGGATCCGATTCTGCTCTTCCAATCTCTCAAGCTGAGCAAGCAAAATAGCCGCTTGAAATTCGTTCATCCTGTAATTAGATCCTAATTCAATGTGTTCGTATACTTTATCGAATTTCGGACGACCTACCGTATGAATTAAAAATGCCTTTTCATAAAGTTCTTTCGAATTAGTAATAATGGCTCCTCCCTCACCTGATGTCATAATTTTCCCATTCTGGAAACTAAATATTGCAAATTCTCCGAAAGTCCCTATTCTTTTATTGCGCCATTCAGCTCCATGAGCATGAGCAGCATCCTCTATAATTTTTAATTTGTGCTTCTTTGCAATTTCACAAATTTTATCCATATCACAGGGATGACCAGCCATATGAACCGGAATTATTGCCTTTGTTTTGGGTGTAATAGCAGCTTCTATTGCATCCGCATTGATACAAAAAGTTTGCGGATCACAATCCACAGGAACAGGAGTAGCTCCATTATATATTGGCGCTGTTGCTGTAGATATAAAAGTAATCGCAGGAACAATAACTTCATCCCCTTTACCTATCTCAAGGCTTGCCAATGAAAGCTCCAATGCATGTGTCCCATTAGTAACAGCAAGGCAATATTCAGCTCCATGACACTCAGCAAATTTCTTCTCAAAATTTACCACTTTATCACCATTCATTCTCCACCACTTTCTACTTTCAAGAACTTCCAGAATTAATTCTTTCTCACGATTATTAAATTGTGGCCAATTGGGCTTCTCATTTCCCATCTCAGTTTTGTTTTCAAAAGTTAATTCATTTTGTAATTTTTCCATAATATTAGTATTTTATTTTCAAGTGTTTTAACATTGCCTCAATTCCAAGAGCATATACATCGTGTTTAAATCCAACAATAACTCCAATTGCCTCTTCCAGAAATATTGATTGTGCATGCCACCCTTTTCGAGAAAAAATATTGGATAAATGAACTTCAACAAAAGGAACTCCAATTGCTTTAATCGCATCTAAAATTGGATAACCAGCATATGAAAAGGAAGCAGGGTTCAAAATTATTCCATCAACTTTCTCATACAGACTTTGAATATAATCTACAATATCGCCCATATGGTTGGATTGGTAAAAAAGGAGTTCAACATTAAAGGAAGCCGTAAGGTCATTTTCAATAGATTTCCACTGAAGATCACCATAATGCTCAGTCTCCCTAACTCCTAACATATTCATGTTAGGACCATTTAGGACAGCAATTTTGACAATGCTCATAATATTCAAGTTTATTTATTTTAACTAATAATTAACCTAAGAAATAGCAGGTATCAAACAGGAAGGAGTAATTACCATATCATTTAATAATACTTGGAATTTTGTTTGCTTCCAGTATTCGTTTTTTAATTAACATCATAGAGCCATAAACCCCATTTTCATTTTTATCGTTTGCCAGCTCGATGTTGCAAGTCCGTCCGATATTTCCAAATAGTGTATTCAAATTTTTTATGAGAGGAATGGTAAATATCGATCCTATCTTCACAACTCCTCCTCCAATAATAATTAAAGGCAAATCCAAAATCATATTCATATTAAAAATCGAATAACTTATTTGTATTGCCGCCCGTTCTATAATCTTTTCTATCTCATAATTACAATTCTTATCTTTAATAATCTCTTCCAACTCATTGTATATTTCTCTGTCCTTCGCATCCAGTTTATCCATGATCGAATTATATATTGCAACCCCTGAGGAACAAGCCTGAATACACCCCTTGTTACCACAACTACAATTCATATCTACCCCAAAAGAAATTGTATGTCCCAATTCTCCGGCCCAACCCGATGTTCCATGGTATATTTCTCCATTTATTATAATACCACAACCTATTCCACTGCTTATTGTAACATATACATAATTGTCACAACCGACAGCTTTACCAATAAGGGATTCTCCTAAAGCCGCAGAATTTGCATCATCTTCCATTACGATCGGGACATCAAATTCTTTTGACAACAACTCCATAAAATTTAGCCCATCCCACAAACGATTATTCGGCCACCTTAGAATTTGTCCATTATCTCGATTGAACAATGCCGGCAGAGAAACCCCAATTCCCACTAGCTCATCTTGAGAAAGATTGGTGCTGTTCAGGTAATTTCTAATTCCCTGAAATATATTCTGGGACAGTTCGGCATAAGCAGAATCTCCAGCCTGAAACTTTATTTTATTAAATGGCAAGAGATCATCATTTTCAAGGTTTAATCCCCCAAACCTGATATTGGTTCTACCAATATCAACACCCAAAACAATATTTTTCATAATTATTAATCTACTATCGTTTTATGCAACTCTCAAAAGGGCAGTAAGCCCAATTGCATACAGGTCCAGTTTATGAGTTAATTCTGATGCCGATACAATTCTTCAATCAAATAGGTAACATTAAATCCATCCGCGTCTCTAAGCGTCGATTTTTCACTACCTTGTATAGAGGAAATAAAGAAATGGGCCATCTGTTCAAATGCATATAATGCTGCCTCACGAGTTGCATCAAATTGCTGGCTATATAGAATCTGGTCGTTATTCCCTTTTACAACAATTTCATCTGAAGACCATAATCGATTTGGACTAAATCCAAAAAGTGACTTCAGAACAATAGAACCATCTTCACCAGATACCTTCAAATAAGTCATATCATTCTCAATATCCGAAAGCCAGCTTACTTCAATTGAAACAGGAATGTTGTCGTTAATATCAAGAAGCCCAACAATTCCAGTCTCAAGATCCATTTCTGTGGTACATTGGGATGCTGCATCATACCAAGTCGCCTCAGTTTTTCTATGCTTATCGTAATCATAGGAACAAGACAATTGAGCTCTATTTAATCTATCAAAATCCACACAATTTAACGCAAGATCAAGAATATGAGGCCCTAAATCCATTAGCACTCCTCCCCCTGATTGTTTTTTTTGAGTAAACCAACTTCCCGGTCGTGGTATACCGGCTTTTCTCAACCATTTTGCCTCTACCCCCAATGTCTTTCCAATTATCCCATCCTGCAGCAGCTCCCGAACTAAAGTAACATCATCTCTAAATCGATTAACAAATGCAGGTAAAAACAAAGTTTTATTTAAAGTGGCAATTTCAATCAATTGACTAACCTCAAATGAGGAAAGAGCAATTGGCTTCTCACACAGAACATGCTTTCCTGCCAGAAGAGCAGCTTTAGTCAAAGGGTAATGTGTAAAATTTGGGGTTGCAATAACAACAGCATCAACATCCGGATCTCCCAAAAGTAGTTCTGCTTGATCATACACCTTTTTAACAGGATACTTTTCTTGCAACATAATTGCCTTTTGCAAATCACAATCACAAACAGCAACAATATCTACTCTTTCCGACTTCAAGAATGAGGGAATATGAGCTTTTTCAGTTATCCAACCAGATCCGATAAATCCAATACCTATCCTTTTATTCTTCATTTTCAGACATTATTTGCTCAACTACATTATCTATTACATTCCAGTCGGTAACTGTTTCGTCGATGAATTTTGAAATTTCGGACAAGGTTTTCAACTTAAAAATCTCAGCCAAAGAAAGTGAAGTCTCCTTATACTGTTTTATAATATTTAGAAACTTCATCGCCTTTAAAGAATCACCACCCGATTCAAAAAAATCACTTTCAGCACTTAGCTTTTTCTTACCCAAAATTCTAACCCATATTCTGGCAACAATTTTCTCAGTTTCAGTTAATCCTGTTTCATCCACATCTGTATCTTGCTCTTGCAGATTTTCTAAAAAATTCAAATCATCTTCAGGTGTATCAATAGGTTCGATAAATTTCGTGAAATTCTCAATGCTTTTATTCGATACAAAAATCTGTCTAGAAGTATCATTCGCAAGAATACATTCCAAGGCCATCATTGCCTGATTGCTACCTAAACCATTGACCACATTGCTATCCAAGGAATGTGATTTATTTGTTGAGTTGACCTTCCAGGCATCCCAATTAATATTTATAACCGGAAAACTGGAATTCTGATTTACCTGTTCAATATAGGTATCCATAAACGAATTAACAGATGCATATCCAGCCATTCCAAACCCACCGAAATAGGAGGAAAGAGAAGAATTAAAAACAACAAAACCCAATGATTTTTCCTTTAAACTTTCTATTAAATTTCTAAATCCATTGTATTTTACATCAAACATCTTCTTTATATTCTCTCGTACCAAATCCTTTAGAGGCATAATAGTTGTTGATCCGCAAGCAAAGAAGACTCCATCTATGGCTGAATGCTCCCGATAAATACTTTGAATTTGCTTATCCAATTCATTTTGATCTGTAACATCAACACTATAAAATTCTAGTTGTTGACTAATACCTTCCAATTTTTTCCGTTTTGATATTACATCAGAAATATCACTTCCCTGATCTCCAATACTTCTTTGCATAATGATAACCTTTGCATGGTAATTTCGAAGCAGATATTCAGATATTTCATAACCAATTCTTCCTAAACCGCCCACCACAATGTAGGTTCCGCCTTGTTTGAGAACGTTGAATTGATTTTTTTTCTCACTCTTGACCAACTCGTAATCCAAGATCCACCGACAATTGTTACGATAGGAAACTATCGGTTCAGATTCATCAAATACAATCGAATTACAAATCCTATCCAATAGATTGACAGCTATTGATTGGTCAAATTGAAAAGTATCCACATCAATAATCTTAAAATTCAGATTTGGATATTCATACACCAAAGAGCTTGTTAAACCACGCAAGGAGGATTGTAAACAATTATAATTTTCGTCTCCCACAATACAATAAGATAATTGGGTACATATAATAAAATCCAGTTTTGTAGGATTTACAGTCTGTAGCCCAACAACAATACTTTTTATGCGATCATAAATCAACTTAAATTGATCAAAAGTTTTATCTTCATATTGCTGAAATCCATCAACAATTACTTCACCATTTGTTATTTCATCTACTTGTGGCTCATGGATATACAAAACAGCATCAGGCACACAAACCTCTTCCCCTAAAGCATTAAACAACATCGAAATATGTTCTTGGTTTTGTAGATCTAAAGCATACTCATTGCCATCAATTCTACAGTACTCATTGCTCGATGTAACATTTATTACATCCGCTCCCTGATCACGGAATTGCAAAACAAAATCATTGGCAATTCTATGCTTGGATAGTATCAATACCCTTTTTACTCTTTTATCTCTATTACTACTCAAATTCAGAGAATCTATTCTCTTCCATAATGGTCTGTATAAATATACATCCGATTTGTTACTACCACCTATCTTAGGCTTATCGTAAGCGGCAATGAGTTCATTAAAACTTAATTTGTATTTGTGTTTCTGAAAAGGATACAAGGGCAAAGGAACCTTCTGTATAGTTTTGCCTTGAAAGAAGGAAGCTCCATCGATAGCAACGCCCTTCTTCCAAAGCTCCCCTATTTGCTGCAAAATAAACTCATAGGCTTCCGTTTTCTCTTTATAGGTTGGCATCGTCCTACATACCTGAATATTCGGAGTATATTTGTCATGATTGGTAGTAAATGTAGACAATGTTCTTCCTGGTCCAACCTCAATAAAAGAATACTCCCCATTCTCAAACAACGTCGATAAACTCTTGTTGAAACATACTTTCCTTCGTATATGTTTCCCCCAGTATTGCGGACTCATTGCATCGTCAGCGGTTATCCAATCACCACTAATATTAGATAAAAAAGGAATTTTCGGAGGATTAAAACTTAAATTACTTATTTCCGCAATAAACGGATCTACTGCAGGTTCCATCAACAGTGAATGATAAGCATGAGATGTATTTAAATCAACAAATGAAACACTTCGTGCGCTTAACACATCCTTTAACTTTTCAACCTCACTTGGTCTTCCTGACACAACACATAACTCCGAACAATTGCTGGCTGCAATTTCCAATCCCTCCCAAATTAAATTTTGTACTTGTTTCTCAGGCAATGATACACTAATCATTTTGCCTTTTTCCATCTGAGACATCAAACAACCTCTCCTGTACACAAGATATATTGCATCTTTAAGCTCCAGAACATTTGCTATCGTCGCAGCAACTATTTCTCCCAAACTATGTCCGATTAGAGCTGAAGGCACAACCCCCATATCTATTAAGTACTTGGCTAGGGAATATTCTGTAATAAACAAAAGAATTTGAGCAAGGGAGGTATCATTAATATCGGTTAAATATTCTGAGGAACAGAAATCAGGATCTTCAATTAAATAATGTCTCAATAATTTAGTATACTCCAGTCCTGCATACTGCTTCAAAATATCTAAACAACCATCTACAGTACCTCTAATAGATTCAACATTACCATATAGATCTTTCATCAGGTATTTGTATTGAGCCCCTTGCCCTGGAAACATAAAAACGATGGGACGAGTAGCAGTCTCCTCTGAATTGATATCATCTTCCTTTTCCTGCTCCCATTTAGTAATACGATCAACCAGTTCCCCATGGCTTCTCCCCACAAATGCTGCACGATATTCAAATTGGTCTCTTCCCCGAATTAGAGAATAAGCTACCTTTTCCGAACTTTGTGTTGGTTTCTCCAAAAGATAATTCTTTAGATTCAACACAACCGAAGAAAGAGAATTCTTTGTTTTGGCAGATAACAACACAAGATGTGGTTGATTATTTGGTGTAGTCTCTGATCGGTTATCAATAAACCTCTCCAAAACTATATGGGCATTTGTTCCACTTATACCAAAAGAACTCACACAAGCTCTGTTAATCTTGTCTTTATTCAGTTTGGTATTTTCCGTCACAACATAAAAAGGAGAATTTTCAAAGTCAATTTTGGGATTTGGACTTGTATAATTCAGAGTAGATGGAATTATCTGTTTATTAAGTATCAAAACAGTTTTAATAAAACCTGCCAAACCGGAAGCACAATTCAAATGCCCAAGGTTTGTTTTAACCGAACCTATTCCGCAATATTGTTTTTGGGCAGTATTGAAAGCCTTTGTTAAGGCTGAAACTTCAATCGGATCTCCCAACGAAGTCCCCGTTCCGTGACACTCTACGTATTCGATATCTTCGGGATCAACCTCCGAAAAAGCCAAAGCGTTCCGAACAACCTCAACCTGTCCCTTCACACTAGGTGCAGTAAAACCTATCTTTTGACTCCCATCATTGTTTACAGCGCCCCCTTTAATAACAGCATAAATGTTATCTCCATCACGAATCGCGTCATCCAGGCATTTTAACACCACAATACCCGCTCCTTCTCCATTGATTGTTCCATCTGCCCGAGCATCAAAAGCCTTACAATGCCCATCTGATGAAGTAATCATTCCTTCCTGATATAAATATCCTGATTTCTCAAGATAATTAATTTCAACTCCTCCTGCCAGAGCCAGAGAACATTGATTGTTCAACAAAGCCTTACAAGCCATATCGATAGCTACCAACGAAGATGAACACATTGTATTGAGGTATACACTAGGACCGGTCAAATTCAACACATGAGCAATCCTCGAACAGATCATATCCCTGCTAGTGTAAAGACTGTCGCTAAACCGTTCAAAAGTATTCTCGGCATTGAAGTAAAAATAATTTTCCCACATATTACTAGCGGAACTCCCAGCATAAATACCGATTTTTTCCTGATTCTTTCCAATTTTATAACCGGCATCTTCTAATCCGTGCCAACATAACTCCAGCAACAGCCTTGTTTGTGGCAAAAGCTTTAATGCTTCCTCCTCTGAAAACCCAAAAAAATCTGCATCAAAACTCCATTTACTTTCCATAACCGATCCAATTGTTCTGACAAAATCAGGGTTTTCTATTAGATCAGCCTCCAATCCAGCATTATACAATTCCTCTTTTGTATAGAATTTTATAAATTCTTTCTGCTGGATCAGAGCATTCCAGAATTCATTAATCGTTAAGAAAGATGCAAACCGGCCAGACATACCAACCACAGCTATTTCCAATCCGGTTTTTATATTAGGATGCTCGCTACTCATAGTAATATTATTGTAGGATTATACACACTCATTTTATCAATGAGAATTATTCAAAAAACGGTTCATCACACTATTAAAAATTGATTCTTTGGCAAACAAAAAGATCAAAATTACTTTTTACCACGCATTCGATTTATCCGATTTTTCGTCTGCTGGCTGTCCGATAGTTTTGGATTGTCATCAGTATCAGAATTCAGAAACTCAACCAAACTTTGAATAGTAGGGTATTCGAAAATAGTTTCTACTGGCAACTCTCGCCCCAATTCCTTGCTAAGTAGAACCATCAAGTCAACCAACTTAACGGAATCACCTCCCAAATCGAAAAAAGTATCATTAATACCTACCACATCCAACTGCAAAACCTTCTTCCATACTTCAGCAATTTTTATTTCCAATCCTTTGGTAGGCATTAATCTTTCCTGCTTGTTTTCCGTGGTACTTATTACTTTACGGGCCATCCTTTTATCGAATTTACCATTTTGATTAAGCGGAAACTTGTCGACACAACAAATATTGAGAGGTATCATATATGAAGGAAGTTTTCGTACCAGAACTGATTTAATATCGTTATACTTTAAATCATGATCCCCTAAATACATTGCCGCCAAATATTCATTCTTATCCTCCTTATCGCCAGCCGGATAACTATTAGTAAAGACAACAGCCATTGAAATTCCTTCAATTTCCATTAGTGCTTCTTCTATTTCACTAAAATCAACCCTAAAGCCTCTCAATTTGGTCCAATCATTTATTCTACCAATTACCTCAATTTCTCCATTGGGCAAACATCTTCCCAAATCGCCTGTCTTATACCCAATTATTTCATTCTCACAATTAACTAATGTGACGTGATTCTGCTCAATCTGTTCATTATTAAGATATCCCTTCGCTAAAAAGTCATTGCAAACTACAATCTCACCAACACCAAAATATTCCAAAGGAAAACCACTTCTATCAAGTATCTTTATATCTGTTCCCCTGATTACCTTACCGGAAGAAACCCTGGATTTAGTATAAGTATCATCCTGCTTTAGTTCTAAAAATGAAATAGCCAATACTTCTGATGCACCGTAGAAATTAACAAATACAGAATCCCGAGGGAATCGTTTTTTGAAATTAGAGAAATCTGCTCGCGCTACTTCTTCCCCTCCTAAAACAACCAACTTTATATTTTCCAAACCTAAATCAAAGGTGTCCATTTGATTAATTATGCACCGATAAACTGTAGGAACAGTATGAAGCACTGTTACTTTATTAATATCCAACCACACAGCGAGCTTGGAAAAATTCGATGGTACACGAATGTTGTATATATTGAGTGGCATTCCAACTAATAATGACGTAAAAGCATCAATTAAACCTACAGCGTGAGCCGGATGAGTAAGCAAAGCCAATGTATCATCAGCATTAAAAAATCCATTGTCTATATAGGACTTTATATAATAGTTGAAATTAGAGTAGGAATGACACACCCCCTTGGGTTCTCCCGTTGATCCGGAAGTGTAAATAGTAAAAGCCAAATCATTGTCATCCCTGTTAAGCTTTATTTCACTACTGTTATTTTCAGTAGCAGATTCAAGAGAAGTAATTGCCTCATCGCTTTGTTCAATTGTATAGTAATTAATCAACGTAGCATTACTGGGTAGAGTTTCCTGCTCCAGCAATGATAAATGTTCAAAATCACTCACAACAATTGCTTTATCCACATTCTCAATCAACTTAAGAATTCTTTCTACCGGAAATATTGGATCAATTACACAAAAGGGGATTCTGCTTCTGTATAAAGCATACATCATTACAACCAAATCATAATTCATATCAAGCAGAATAAACACCTGCCCTTTATTCTCCCTTTTGTATTCCGTTACTAATCGACCTGCATAAACACTTGCTAGCCGATCAAATTGACTAAACGAATAGGATTCTCCATCATTAATAATACATGTCTTGTTCTGATATTTTTTTATATTTGACTCAATTGCCTCAACTATAAACTCCTTACTATCATCATCTAAAACATCAACTTGATCATTGTTAAAATATTTTACCGAATCAAAAATCTTCTGCTCAAAAACCTGCTGGTCCGGAGCTTTCAATACTTGCCTGATTAATTTACAATAGCTATCATGGAAACATTGAACAGTAGAACGCTTAAATATGGATTTTCTATAGTTGAATTTAATTACGAATGAGTCCTTTATCTCTACAGCATAACAGGATAGGTCAAATTTTGTTGTCTGATTATCTAATTTATATGGCAATAAATCAAGCTTATCCGACTGAAGCACCAAATCATTCTCTTGAATGAAATTGAATAAAGTATCAAACAAAGCGACTTTTCCTTCTTCCCTCTTAAAATTCAATCTATTTATCAGTCTTTCGTATTGATAATCCTGATGTTCAAAACAGTCCAAAATCACATCCCTACTATCCAGTAGTATTTCCCTGACGGATTGCTCCATCTTGCCATTGAATCGAATTGGAACTGTATTTAGAAAATTTCCAACAATGTTTCTAAACTCCATTTTCTTCCGATTAATGCTGGGAATCCCAATCACAACATCCGATGAACCTGAAATTTTATAGAGAAATAAAAAATATAAACCGATGAAAAACATGAAAGGAGTAAGTCCATTTTCTTTTAAGAACAACTTTATTTGCCGAGAAAGATCTTCATCCAATTTAACCTCTATCGAATCCCCCTCGTAATCTATTTTCTTGGGACGGGAAAAATCGGAAGGCAAATTAAGTCGCTTGGGTAATTCCTTATATTGATCAAGCCAAAAATCCTCATGCATTGTAGTTTCAGCAGAATTTTCCTGATCGATCTCCCATTGAAAATAATTTAAATAATCGAATTCAATATTCTTTAAATTCCGATCATTATAAACTTCAAGAAACTCACTAATCAATATGGATATTGAGACAATATCTGCAACAATATGATGCATATCTATAACAAAAAGATGATCTGCATTCACCTTAAAAACCCCCACACGAACTAAAGGCGCTCTACTCAGATCAAATGGCTTTACAAATTCCTTCAAATTGGATTCGAGGTGATCTTTTTTTATTTCTTTTTGAACAACATCCACAGAAATCTCATCAACAACTTCCTGATATATTCTCCCCCCCTCTGAAACAAAAGAGGTTCTTAAACTTTGATGTCTATTAATTATCTCATTTATAACTGTTCGAATCTTGTTCAGATCGACCTCTCCTTTTAGCCAAAAAGCACTAGGCATATTATAAGCAACCGAGTCCGGATTCGTCTGATTTATGATATAAAGCCGATGTTGGGAAGGTGACAACTCTGCTTTCTGTTTGGGGCGGTTTGCAGTCTGTTCCTTTGCAAAATTGTCCCCCTGCTCAATACAATAGTTTTTCACACCATTTATTGTAGGATTTTTAAAGAAATCCTTCATCGGTATTTTTACCCCAAATTTTTCTAAAATGGAAGAGATCAGTAGCGTTGCATTCAAGGAATGCCCCCCCAACTCAAAGAAATTTGAATTTAAACCTATTTTCCCTGGCTCTATCTGGAGTACTTCACTCCACAGTAATACCAAATCAGTTTCGATTTCACTTACTGGTTTTTCTATTGCTTTCTCCACTACCGGAAGGGGTAGTGCCGACTTATTAACCTTACCAGAAGGAAGTAATGGCATATCATCAAGAACTACAAAATGGGCTGGGATCATATAAGCCGGCAAAAATTGAGCAAGGCAATCCCTTAGCGAACTATCACTTATTTGACTTTTTGCTTTATAATAGGCACAAAGAACAGTCTCTCCACTTTCATTTAAGATCGGCACAACAAAACCTTCCAGAATCTCATCTATTTGATTAAATACAAATTCAATTTCTCCGGTTTCAATTCGAAATCCTCTTATCTTAACTTGCCCATCAGCCCTGCCCCTGAATTCAATATCTCCATTACTTAAATATCTTACAATGTCTCCGGTTGAGTAGAATGGAGTCTCCTTTATTCTCGAACCAAAACAATGGTCGGTAAGTTCAACCTGATTGAGATACCCCTGAGCTAAATTTTGTCCGGTCAAAAACAACTCTCCTGGAACACCAACTGGCTGTAAAGCCCTGGATTCCGGATCAAGAACCAAAGCTGTATTATTGTAGATAGGAGCACCTATTGTCTTCGTTTCATTAGCTCCAAACATTTCCTTACATAAAACTCCAATACAAGTTTCCGTAGGACCGTACTCATTATAAACCCTAACAGATGCATTATATTTTCTTAGCATCTGCGTAAGGTTTTCCGAAGCAGTCTCCCCTGCAAGAACAACGCATCGGAGCGATTGGGGTACTAAATCTAGTTTCTCAACGAGAGTCTCCAAAATACGAGGTATAATACTGAGATTCGTAATTGGAAAGCTTTTGAAGATATGACCCATATATTCAAAA
This sequence comes from Marinifilaceae bacterium, assembly GCA_041725895.1. Lineage (GTDB taxonomy): Bacteria > Bacteroidota > Bacteroidia > Bacteroidales > Marinifilaceae > JBGRQA01. Next base: position 74,152 of record JBGRQA010000018.1, on the reverse strand, counting down.
TCAAGCACTTTACTACCCTCTACCATCAATAAGGTTCCGCCAGACAGTAAACTTTGAAATAAATTTGAATAGTAGCCATCAAAAAAGTGCTGCAATAATTGCAATGTGACATCAGAACTGGAAATATTATAATAATCGACCCTCCAATTGATATAATTACAGACTGATGAATGCTTTACCAAAGTACCTTTGGGAGTTCCTGTTGAACCAGAAGTATAAATCAGGTAGGCAGGTGAATCATCCTCAATGTGTAAATCCAGGTTCTGCTCTTCAAAATCAGAATAATATTCCTCATCCATCTTTATCAACTTAACCTTACTGAACAACTGGTCATTTATTGTGGAAAAAAGAGAATCATTACTGATAACATATTTTGCCCCACAATCCTTCAGAATATAATTAATTCTATTGAGGGGAAGGTTGTGGTCAATAGGCAAATAAACCGCATTACATTTTAAAATTCCCAAGACAACCGGAATCAGTTCCATCCGAGAATCACACATCACCGCCACAATTTCCTTCGATTCTATCCCCTGCTCAAGCAAGTAACGAGCAAAACGATTTGATCCTGCATTGAGAGCTTCATAGGAAAGAGAATTGCAATTTTCCCCATTAACACAGAAACCTCCGGATTTTAGACAATCGTTACTAGATTCTAAATTATTTCCAAAGCCAGGATTGGGGTTTAAAGAATCGTAGGAACTTTCAATTAAAGCCGCATGATCGGGATTACTTTTTACTGTAGATTCAAACCAGTCAATCAAGTTAGAGTGTTGACAAATTACCGACTTTCCTGTTGATTTTTCCAAAAGAAAATTGCGAGATTCCGGTCTAAGACTCGGAATAGTAGCTATTGAAACATCGGCATTAAAATATAATTGCTCAAGAAAATAAATGAGATTTCTGATTAAATCCTCTACAACAGGTCGGTTGAATCTTGTTGAATCATAAAACAACTTTGCATTCAACTGCTCATCCCTCTTTGCAAACGAAAAAGTAAAGCCTGCACCATAATCCGATAACAGGCTCTTTTCATGTATATTCTCCAGCAACACTACTGAGTCCACTAAATTTTTCAAACCTTTATCTTCTGCAAGGTTTCGTTTCCCAATTAACTTTTTGAGAGGATAATTTTGCATCTGAACCGACTGCACAACCTCGTCCTTCACCTGTGCCAACACTTCCTTTAAAGAAGAATCCTGAGAAATTTGGCATTGATACAACAATAAAGTATTAATGAAATTTTTGTTTTCTTTCTCATCAAAAATGGGAGAAGAAAGCATAACATTTTGGCACCGGGAATACTTGGAATAAAAGATCATAATTCCCGTAAGTAAAACCATATACAATCGGAGATCCGAATTATTCGAAATATACAAGATACGATCCGAAAGTTTCGCCGGTAGGACTATTTCAAGTTCTCCTTCGCTAAATCCGATACTGTTTGATTTTATGTCATCAGGTAGTAAAGACGAGACACATTCATTCTCAATCTTTCTTTCCCAATATTCTTTCATTTGCAACTTTGTATTTTCGGCGATCATCGAATTATCAATTGTTTTCATACTTATTTTTTTATCAATTGGATGAATTACCCTAAAGCAACTCACATACTTAAATCATGATTTATTACACTATAACAATACACTGAGGAAACACCTCAGGAAGAACTTAAACCTATATAGATTTAAAAATTAGAATCCAACAAAACTCTAGTTATTAAGAAGATGACAAAAGCAATAGAATTATTCCTGCACACAGGAAACATCTGTACTAACTCAAATATTCGAAGACTGGATAAAGAGCATAAAATCTCTTCGGGATAGATTGCTTTTAAAAGCCTGAAAAATGACCTATAACACTACATTATAGCATATTGGGGAGGATTGGACAATTTTCAACACAGGAAAATAATTGCTAAAATTTAGTTATATATTTTCCAAGTCGAAAACCAATCGATAATCTCATATGGAACTTGACAAAACCAGTTTCTTAAAAATTAAACTCATCAAGCTCTGTTTTATCTGTATTGGTAATGTTACTAATCACCTTCTCTCCTTCCATTTTCGAGGCAACAGTTTTCACCTGATTTAGAAATGGATCATACTCCGAATAAAATTTTTTCGTTTTCTGTATCACATCGTGAGCATGAGTGGTATTTATTATTTTATTTGCATATTTATCACAATAACCACATTCTGAACAATTATTTTGGCAAAAATCTCTTCCTCTCCTGGTAAAGGGCTCTATAAATCCATCCAGGTCCTTATTATTCATATTAATTCGGAAGCTATTTAAAGGATCAAACATATTGAGCAAATCTATTAAATCGCCATCATATTTCTGGTCAAAGTAATATTCTACTGTTTTTTTATGCCCCTTTGTTTTAATTGCTTGTCGTCCCTGAAGCTTAAAATTGGTTATTCCAATATCATTGTAATACTTTAAATCCTCAGGTCTGATCCAACACAGTTTTAATAAATTACCTACATTTTGATAACGCTGTAATAAACAACGTTGAGGATAATATGACTCACTAATTGGGTTACCTTCGGTCAAAGAAATTGAAGACATTTGATTGTAATGAAACATTCTATAGATACAATCCTGATGACAAATTACATTCGCAATTAGTTCTACATTGGGGCCAAAATGTTCTTTTATTTTCTTTATATTATTGAACTTTCGATTGATTGATTCATCAAGCACAATACGATTTACTCCTAGCTTTTTATATTTCAAAGCCTTGTTTACATTCGTGATTTGGCATAGTGTAGATGCTTTAATTTCGAAACAATCAAATGCACTTTTCACTAACTCAATCAAGGAGGGCATAGCTATGGTAAGTGATGTTACACCAGCATCATGCAACCGACGAAGAAAATGAATCATTTCCTCCACATACTCCTCTTCAAATTCTTTATTACTATAAGATGTTGCATTAAGAGTATAATTGAAATTGATATTGTTCTTTCGGGAATAATCAACGTACTTCTCAAACTCTTTCATTCCAACTTCAGGCAAAACACTTTTGGGTCTTCCTGATTCAAAGATATTCCCTTGAGTCAAACTCCCATAAGTTTCAATGACCCTCGAACTTTCTGAATTTAATTGAGAATAAAAGTCAATTGTACTTAAATCGAAATCTGCTGGCACACTAAACTTATTCATTGTATCATTTTTTTAAAACAAAAAATTATTTTCAAAATTTAGATCCGTAACCAAGAAATCCTGATTAGGTTCATGCGAACTCCTGTTTATCTCCAATTCACCCACTTCTGCTACCGAAGGCACAGAATTACGGTGAAGACCAATCCATCTCTCATCGGCTTTATATTTATCATATACGGTGTGAGGATTTATGATTCCTGTTGACTTTAGATGTTCCATTGTTTTCCACATCCTTCGCAAGCCTATCTCATGATTTGGAAACAAATCCAAATAGTAAGTTTGAATAATAATAGAATCAAGCTCTTCGTCTGTAAACAAGGGTCTCCTATGCTTTGCCCAGGATCCGGAACCACTTTGACCATCATAAAAATACCGGAAAAGGTGCGGCTCTGCCTGCCAGATATTCTCCTGGCATTCGGTAATTAAATTCATCGTTTTTTGAAAATCGTCATCTGTCTCCCCAGGGTGTCCAATCACTAAATAAGTAGTTGTTTTGATTCCTGTTGTAGCAAGCCCTTTTAACGAATCAACGATTTGACTAACGGTAATTTTTTTATTGATCAGATCAAGTATTTTTTGAGAGCCGCTCTCAATTCCAAGTCTGGCCCGATAAAATCCGGCATCACGCCACAATTGGGTGTGTTTCCGGTCAGCTAACTCATCTGCAACTCGTATATAACCATCGAAATAACAACTTACATCTCTACTGACCAACTCCTTAGAAAACTCAGAAATGTAATTGTTCATTAATACATCCAACATAAAGATCATGTTTTTCTGATATTTTCTGGAACTTTTCTCAATCTCATCGACCACAACCTTGACATTTCGTTCCGTATACTCCCCCATAAATGATCTTTCATTGCAAAAGCTACAGGCATTAGGACAACTTTTTGAAGCATAACTTGCCAAATAGGGATAATTCCCCATATCAAAATCATCTAAATTAGGTTTTATACTAAATCCAATTCGGGAATCCTTTTCAGGATCAGCAATAATAATACGTTTCTCCGTTTTAAACCGATTTTCAAGCAAATACAAAAAGGCCCTTTCTCCTGCACCGATAATATAATGGTTGATTAATTTATCCGTCTTTTTTAAGAACCGAGAAAAATCAGGCGTATTATACCTTAGCTCGCCCATAAATACACTCCCTCCAACAACCGTTTTTATATCGGTTCGTTCCTCTTTTATTCGCTTCAACACGTAAAGAGAAGATCCCAAATTACCACTGTGCAACGAGACGCCCAAAGCACTAATATGGGGATCCTCAACAATTTTCTTTACAATTGAATCTTCGAGGTACAGAAAATATTCCTCAATAAGCTCAACCATTCTCATCGAATCTTCATTCGAAATATCATACAAATAATAGTAAGAAAATATCTTCCTAATCATTTGAAATTTCGTTTCAGGATTAGTGGTATTGGCAACAAGAATTGTAATATTTTTAATTACCTCATATGCATTATCATAAAAATTACCCCATTGATAGCCAGGAACAATATCCCTTATCAATTTAAAAATGTTTTCTAAAGAGGATTTCGCTTCGTAATCCACATTCAAATCCAAGGTAATCGACTGATAACCCCGGTCTTGCAAATAGGTTTTAAGACGTGCTATACCCTGAGGCGGTATTAAAGGTGTCCAAAAAGGTAAATGAATTAAATATATTACTCCATTGTTTCTGTACTCATGATTAATTGCCTTCATATTATATTTTTTAACGAATCATCTATGTGCTGTCGACTCCAATCCCTACAGGATTATTATTTATATATTTACCATCTTCTTACAACCTAAAATCCATCGAATCACTTTCATCCATTTTATTACATACTTTTTCTCCTAAAAACTTGAGTTCTATATCGGATAAATTGCACTTTGGATTCCTCACAACCTGTTCTATAATAAAAACATAGTTTTCTAACATTTCTTGGACCGTACTATCAATAAAAGATTCAGTTGAATACTCAAACACCAAATCTATTTTTTTATCATATTCAAATACATTTAAAAGCAGCTGATACGGAGTAGTCCCCTTTTCAAAACTTAAGGGTTTCAAATTCATTTGTTTTAAGACATCCTCCTGATTCTCATTATTTATGTATGCGAAAACAACATCAAATAGAGGGTTATCCAGTTTGTTGCTTGAGTGGATGTAATTTTTTACAATATCATCGAATTGATAATTCTGATGACTATAGTATTGAACAACTCGATCTGAAAACTGTTTAAACACCATTTCGATTTCTAGATCACTGTCTAAACTAAAACGGATGGGAAGCATATTGGCAAAAATTCCTACAACATCAAAGAACTCATGCTTTGATCGTCCTGAAATCGGGCAGCCAATAGTTATGTCATTACTCTCGCTGTATTTCTGGATTAGAATAAAGAAATTAAACAACAGAAACATAAACATGGTGTGATCATTTTTCAGAAGCTCATTTCGTATTTGCTTCATCGTACTATGATCAATCGTAAAATAAACATTTTGTCCTTTACTACTAATCTCAATCCCTTTAGTAAAATCGGTTGGAAGGGATAAATTGGGTACCGGAGTGCTAAAAACGGACTTCCAAAACTTCTCATGGGATAAAAACTCCTCCGAAGCTCTCCACTTTGTCGACCAATTAAGATAATCCCGATATTGATATTTTGCAGCCGGTAATTGTTTTCCTTTGAAAAGTAAGGCGAATTGTTCGACCAATTTATTCACGGACACCCCATCAATTACAATATGCGGTAAATCAATCAACAATATATTTCGCTTCTCTCCAACACGAAACAAGGTTACACGAATCAAAGGGTGCTGGGTTAAATCAAATGGTTTTATCGCTTTTCTAATCTCATCCAAATAATTGATTTCATCAATTTTCCTTTCGGTAATCCTGAATGAAAAAGTTGAATGAATCTTCTGCTTAACCTCACCATCTAACAGGTGAAAAGAGGTTCTTAAACTCTCGTGCTGTTGAATTAAGCTATTAAAAATATAGTTCAACTTTTGAACATCTACCGAATCATTAAGCTGAACAACTTTACTTATATTATACACAACTGAATCATTGTATAACTGCAACAACATATAAAGCCGTTTTTGAGGCGATGATAATGGATAATAATCCAGTTCTTTGGCTTTATCTATTTTCAGCACCTCTCTCCCCAACTCCTTCTTACTTAAAAAATCGGAAAAATCCTTCAGGTTCGTATATTTAAAGATATCAACCACATTCATATCACATCTAAAGTGATCTCTTAGTTTGGAAATCAATTTAACCGCATTAATGGAGTGACCTCCTAGGTCAAAAAAGTTTGAGTCCTTGTTGATGAGATCAAAATCAATTGTTAAAACATCACTCCATATTTTAGCAATTTCTTTCTCCTGGCTATTTAGTTTGCCTGACGAGCCGGCCACTTTTCCCATATAACCATATTCTTCAACCAATTTTTCACGGTCAATTTTACCGTTTCGGTTCAAGGGCATATTCGGCACAAAAACGAAAAAATCCGGAATCATATAATTAGGCAAAAATTCCATCAAATATTCCCTCAGTTGGGAAGCTTCCAATGCTGCTTTGGGCATAACATAAGCAGTTAACGATTTCGTTGAATTATTTTCAGAAACAACAACGACAACGGAACTAACTTGAGGATGAGTATTAATTTGCGCCTCAATACTTCCAATCTCAACACGATTGCCACGAATTTTCACCTGATTATCTTCCCGTCCAAAAAATTCAAGGGTATTATCAGATCTCCAACGAACAATATCACCAGTCCTATACCCTCTTTCGTTGTCTTTGAACGAGATTTTTACAAATTTCTCATCAGTAAGCTCTGGATTATTTAAATATCCTCGTGCCAGTCCGTCTCCAAGTGCCAACAACTCACCTTTAGCTCCCTGCGGGGATAATTGTAAATTTTTATCGACAACAAAAACGGAAGTACCATCAACAGGAACTCCAATTGGTACGGACCAATCTACTATTGGTTCGATGCGATGACATGTAGTAAAAACAGTATTTTCAGTAGGCCCATACCCATTAATTAAAATGGTTTCCGGATGGATCTGGCGAAATAAATTCACCTTATTGGTATTCAACACATCACCTCCAACAACAAGTTGAGAAAGCGGGCTAAACACCTCTACATCGACCTCACAATGCTGATCAAATAACGGACTTGTTAGCCACATTGTATTTATACAATTACTCTCCAATGCTATTTCTAACGCTTTTGTATCAATTATTTCCTTATCCCTCATTAAGAATAATGTTCCTCCATTCAACAGGGTACCCCATATTTCCAATACCGAAGCATCAAAAGCCTGTGCTCCAGTCTGAAGTAAACGAACCTTGGCGTCCAAACGAATGTAATTAGGATGATCAACCAGTCGCACTATCGACTTATGTTCAACCATTACCCCTTTGGGATTTCCCGTGGAACCCGATGTGTACATGATATAGGCTAAAGTATCCTTATCTACGTCAACTTCTTCATAATTCAGGCATAGCGTTCTACTAAACAACTCTTGATACAAACAATTATTTGAAAATGCCCCACCCCCCTCAAAAGGTTCTTTTGTTATGATTAATTGCGCTTTACTATCATCTAAAATATACTTTACTTGCTTGAGATTCAGGGTGCTATCAAGAGGTAAATATGCTGCACCACATTTTAGAATACCGAGAGTGACAATTATCCAATCAGCATCTTTATTGAGAAGATAGGCCACAACACTGCCCTGTTCAACCTCATGTTCTTTCAACTTATTCGCAAAACTGTTTGATAGCTGATCCAAACAACCATAAGATATCTGCAGATCACCTACCACCAAAGCAATCTTATCGTAATATTTCCGTACCTGATTTTTAAAAAATCCTATAACGCTATAATCGTCCTGTCTATTGCATTGAATGGTTCCCCCCAACATCCTCCTTAAGGTAGAATCACTATGCACCGGACACTCAGATATTGGGATATTATCGGATGTTAGAATTACATTTAATAATTGATAATAATTATCCACCATTTCAACAATGGTCTGCCTGTGGAAGAGATCAGTGTTGTACTCCCACTCAAGCAGCATGGATTCGTTAACTTTTTCATTATCCGCGTGAGTAGGAACAATTACAATATTAATATCAAATTTTGTAGTCTGGTTATGTGAATCCTCAATCCTTATGTCAACATCAGGCAACTCAAAACGTTTAGTCGGAGTATCCATAAAACTAAACAGAACCTGAAACAAAGGCATTTTTCTTATATCTCGTTCAGGTTTGACAGCTTCGACAATCTTTTCAAACGGAGTATTTGCATATTGAAATGAGTCTAAATAAGACTCCTTTACTTGCTCCACAAACTCCTGTATCGTAACCCCCTCACTACCAACCTGTGTTAGGATAGGCATCGTATTAATAACCATACCTAGAACATCCTCCAAATCTTCATCCATACGGTTGGCAACGCCGGTTCCAACGCAAATTTGATTCATCTGAGAATACCTATACAATAAAATTTTAAATGCTGTCAACATTATCACAAACAGAGTCGTGTCATGAGCTGCAGCATACTTTTTGATTCTCTCTTCCATTGCAAATGGAATATCCACTACAATCAACTCTCCTTTACCGTCAAAAAAACTTGACCGAGGCTTATCACAAGGAAGCTCCAAATCGGGCGGTATATTCCGAAATTTTTCTTTCCAAAATGATTGGTGCTTATCCAATACAGCTTTTGAAAAGTATTCCTTCTGCCAAATGGAAAAATCGGCATACTGCAATTTTGCTTTAGGAACTTGATATGCCTCATTTTCCAGCAAATTCCGGTAGATGTTAATAAATTCTTCCAATAATAGGCCCTGGGTCCAACCATCATGAATCAAGTGATGCTCAACCACCAGGAAAAAGTATTCAGTAGGTGCCTTTTGAACGAGATAGAATCGTATTAAGGGACCATTTTCAAGATCAAAAACCTCTCGACCAACTTCTACAACCCATTGATTTAAATCTTGCTCCAAATCAATTTCGTCGATAGACTTAAAAATAATCCTGCTATCTATTCCTGGTAAAATCTTCTGATAAACCGAATTATTCCGTTTACGAAAAACAGTTCGGTAAATCTCATGCTTCTCCACAATTAAATCAATCGCATGCTGAAAAATATCCAAATGAAGCTGCCCCTTAAATGATAATGCACGAGTAACGTTGTAAGATTTATTAGTTTGATGCAGTTGTTGAAGAAACCAAATACGCTCCTGAGAAAATGATAATGGTGCCTCATCGGTATATTCAGCTTTTTTAAGCTTAACTTCAGAATCTCTGATTTCCGAATGATCAATAATTTTTGCAATCGCTTGGATTGTTGGTTGATTGTAAAAATCCTTATACAAAACATCAACTCCGAACTTGCTCTTTATTCGGGTAATCGCTTTTGTTATTAGAATTGAATCACCACCAATTTCAAAAAAATGACTGTAAATACTAAAATTAGAATGTTTTAGTAAGGATTGCCAAATCTTCTGCAGTGATAGTTCTGTCAATGTACAATCACCACAATCAATATCGTCACCTACTATTTTCCCACACTCCTTAAGTGCCTCCCGATCTGGCTTATCTCCATTTGTTAATGGAATTGTATCCACTTCGTAGTATAAGTGTGGCAACATATACTCCGGTAAATGTTTGCACAAAAATGCTCGCATTTCTGAAACCTTAAGAGTTGCCCCATTCTTTTTTACAATATAGGCACTTAAGGTGCGTCGTCCATCGTATTCCTCTTGACAAATGATTACAACATCCAAAATCTTATGGTAGGTCGAAAGAGTGTTTTCAATTTCCGTCAAATCCACACGAAATCCCCTTATTTTCACCTGCTCATCAATTCGACCAATGAATTCGATATTTCCATCCTTTTTGAACCGCCCAATATCTCCGGTTTTATACTTTCGAATTTCACGGTTCTCTCCAACTTGTAAATACTTCTCGTAACTTAATTCTGGATTATTAAGATATCCACGTGTCACACCATACCCCACAACTTCAATCTCTCCTGGAGAAGAGAAATTATCGAATTGCGAAAAATTAGAAATGCTAACTGCATAATTCTTAATTGCCTTGCCAATAGGCTGGTTTTCCTCCTCAAAATTCTCACACCTATAGTAAGTGGCACATACGGTTGATTCTGTCGGACCATAAGTATTGTAAACAGCCCCCAACTGATGCAATCGATCAACTTGTGCACTTTTAAGTACATCTCCACCACTAATAAATAGTCGAACACTACTTAATTGGTTTATATCAGGAACACCATTTAATTGTCCCATCATTAGTGGACTACAATCAACAATAGTAATCAGGTTGCGTTGAATATATGAGGACAGGTAGGATATTTCCCTTTTATTATTCTCTGATATTAAGATCAGCTCTCCTCCTACAGAAAGAATCGGAAAAACTTCCTCTATATAAGTATCAAAGACATAACTAGCTTGCTGCAACACCCTATCTCCTGATGAAATTTTAAATTCTTCCTCAAAGGCAGCAATGTAGTTATTCAAATTTTTATTCTCAACCATAACCCCTTTAGGTTGTCCTGTAGATCCAGAAGTATAGATTACATATGCCAGTTCGTTGGGTTTGCGAAGAGGGTATACCGAAGTATTATCAGAGCAAGAAAGAAGATTGTCGTAATCCAGAAATTCACCCTGAAATTGTAATTCTGATTCAATATCTTTTATCACCAGAGTCACTTTACTATCTTTCAGTATATAGTTTAAGCGTTTCATCGGCATTTTCACATCCAACGGTAGGAAAGCAGCACCAGATTTCTGTACACCTAATATAGCAATCAACCTGTGAACATTTTTCTCCAATAATAGGCCCACCAAACTATTGGATGAACTTTGAATGTCGCACAGATAATTTGCTATTCTATTACTATCATCATCCAGTTGTTTGTATGTATAAAACTGGTCTTGGAAAACTAAGGCAACCTTATTTGAATTTTGTACCACCTGCTTTCTAAACTCATCAAAAAACTGTAACTCGATCTCTTCTAATTCACATGTGAGATCACAAAAAGTATTCAACGGTAAACTTTCATTTTTTTGAAAAATTCTTAGCTCCTGGTGAAACATATCGTTTTCAAAAACATCAACCAGCTGATCTAGAGCAAGCATAAATTCATTACCGAAATCAAGAATGGTTTCTTCCTTAAATAAGAGAGTGTTATATTCAACCCCCACTTTTAATTCTTCTCCAGATCTTCTAACATCAAAGGAAATATCGGTTTTTGGAACTTCGTAATAAAAATCAACTTCTTTTATGGATACATCATCTACAGAAAAGTCACTCTCGACATAATCATGCAAATTTAGCATTACGTTAAACAACGTCTTTTTCAAGGCATGATCATTTCCCGCTGCTATTTTCACAATTTCATGATAAGGTAGCAATCTGTTTTTCCAGGCTTCCTCAAAGCGTTTTTTCACAATTCCCAACAAATCCCCAACGTTTGCACCCTGTTCCAAATTAATACGAATTGGATAGGAATCTATCAACAAGCCGACCAATTTCTCAAACTGCTTGTTATTACGCTTGGATACAACCATCCCAATCATTATATCGTACCTGTTTAATTGTTTATAAAACAACAAATAGCAAGCAGCTAAAAGAAAACTATATAAGGTTAAGTTTCCATTTTGCAATACACACCTTAATTTCTGATACCGGTTTGTATCGTAATACCAATAAAGTTTAGCACCTTTTGCTTCCCCAAAAGTATTCCCCTTTAAGTCGTAAGGTAATTCTAGGGGGGTATAAGATTTTGAGAATATTCTATTCCAATAATCAACTTCAGCAGACAACTGATCACTATACAATTGCCTGCACTGCCAATGGGCATAATCAGAATAATAATATTTAACAGAATTTAATGGATAGGAATCAATCAATCGTTTGATTTCATCCATTAAAATATACATAGAAACACCATCTGAAATAATATGATGAATATCAACAAGCAAAAAGTTTGATTCATCTCTCAAACGCAAAATCCAAATTCTCAGCAATGGAAATCTCGAAAGATCAAAGGGAGTGATGTAGTGCTCATAGAGCAAACGGATTTTTTCATCTGAAATCGTAGCTCCTTGCTTTTTAGTATCCTGACGAAACAGATCACTCTCAACCATCGAATCAACATGTACTATTTCTACCTTCAATTGACATTCATGGTAAGGTAAAACAACTTGTCTCACCTCTCCATTAATTTCACGAAAAACAGTACGTAAACTTGAATGTTGCCTCAAAAGCCTATGAACAATACTTTGTAAATAACGAACATCCTTATCACTGAGTTTTTTATTGATGGCAAACAATTTGGGACTATTAAAAAGGATAGATTTTTCCTCTTGCATTTGCATATAATACAGGCGCAATTGCTCGTGCGAAAGAATATAGTGCTCTTTTGTTTCAGCAAAAGTTAATTTATGCTTTTTTTGTGAAAATTGCTTTTTATTAATCACCTCAACCAACTGACCAATTGTAGGAGACTCCAGAACTTCAGTAACCGCAAATTCAACATCAAATATTTGTTGTATACGATTGACCAAGTGAACGGTTTTTAATGAAAAATTGAAATAATCAAAATAATTGACTTCAATACTAACAGTACCTATTTCCAAGTCAAATACCTCAGCCCATAATTCAATTAACTTGCTAGTTACAAAATCATATATTTGCACATCACCACCACCTACTGAAACCAGATGATTCTCTATTCTATTTTTTAAAAGCAATCGTAACTGCTCATCAAAATGAAGAGAAACAAGCTGATTAGGTTTAGTAACGATACTTTTTAACAACTGCTTATACTTTGCAATAATCTGATTTAAGGTTTGACTATCTATTATCTTCTCATCATAGAATAATTTATGCTGAAACTCATCGAAATCCGCAACAATCAACGTCAGATCAAACTGCGAACTACTATAGAACTGATAATCTGACAACATTAAACCACTTCTTAACGAACCATCCCCCTCTTGAATAGAAGAATCCTCTGGATCTTCGAAAAATAAATCACCCGATTCCTGATTTCGTTTCTGCCCTGGAACAACAGACTCTATTGGATAGTTTTCAAATACCAACAATGAGCTAAAATCATAATTAGGAATTCTAATATCAAAAGATTGAAATAGTCTTCCCATATCCATATTTAGACAGCCATTTCTATCAATAAGATCTTTTTGGACACAAGATATGAGATCTGTAAATGTTTGTTGCTCCTTAGTTATTATCCTCTGTGGAACCGTATTAATAAATAAACCAACAGCATCATCCGTATTTCGTCCAATATGATCTCTCACAGATACTGTATTATAAAATACATAATCCAAGGTCCCATTTAATATTTGCAACAACACCCCCCACGCTGCTGAAAATATAGTGTTTTTGGTCATTTTTTGCTGCAAAGCAAAGGCTTCGATCAAACGAACCAAACTAGGATCAATAGTAAAATCACAATATGATATTTTTCTGGATTTTAATCGCAACCGAGTCTCCATCGATTCGTTACCTGATAAACCTGTAAGATAATTTACCCAATATTCTTCGTTGGCTTTACAACAGTCATCTTTGACTGCCTTAATATTCTGAATATATCGGTCCTGTAGCGCATGTGGAACTGATAAATTGTTAACCAGACATTGATAATTTTCAAAAAAATCTTTGAGGATTATACCAAGACTCCATCCATCAAAAAGAATATGATGATGAGCAATAATTAGGGTCACATTAGACTTGTTTTCCTCAATTATAAATATTTTAAACAAAACCTTTTCTAGCTCTAACTCCTCCTTCCTGATTTGATCAAGTAACTCAGCGTATTTTTCATTTTTGTTAGCACAACCAGAATAATCTTGGAAAATTATTTCTGGAACGACACTCCTTTGTATAATCTGAATTGGCTCTTTTAACCCACGCCACCGAAATACAGTACGAAGTACATCATACTTATCTATAATGGTTTGCCATGAAGTTCTGAACATATCCTCATCGATTGAACCTTTAAGCTTCAACCAAGTTTGTTCAATATAATTTCCACTATTCTTTTTGCCTATAGAATTTACCCATATCGACTTTTGCAAATAGGTCAAAGGCAATATAGTTTTTACATTCCTTTTATCAATTTTTATCATAGGAAACAATTAAAGAAATTAACTGCGTTACAGAAAGATGAGTATTTACACGACACAATTGTCGTTCGATAACTGAAATAATCAAACCATTTACAATTAGAAAAATATAAACAAGGATTGATTTTATTGGAATTCCATTTTCGTCCTCTCAGAACTGGAACACCTAAGAAAATATCAACGGAAGCGCTATTAACATACAATTGGGTAAATTGCATAGTAACACCATAAATAAACCTACAATAGAACGCTTTTATCAGAAGTCAAATACAATACTAAGCTATAATGTCTATCGAGAGAGTATAATTGATAAACAGAATCTGTTAACTTTAAGAGCAGTACTAAACGAAAATTCCGTTTTATCAAACAACTTGAGATCCTAACTTCAAGAGTATTCAAGTGGAGTTGAATAAAGTCTACTCTCCCCCACTTGAAAAATTTATCATTTCCTGTTTCTTAAATAGCAAGAAACAGGCAACTGTTCGAAACTAATCAGAAGTAATACAAGTATCTGGGCAACTAATAATAAATTGAATTGTATTATTCTACAACCATAGAAATCATACTTCGAATCACCCATTTAGCACAAACAAACTACCTCCTTATATCAATATAAACAGGCAATTTTAACCGCTGCCTCCATCGTATTATTCATATCGTAAAGCATAAACAGGAGAGGTTTTGATAAGTTTCCAGCCATGGAATACCAGAGTAATACAAGAAATAACAACAACTGTAATTAATGGAATGCTAAAAAACCAAACACCCACAGAAATCTTGTAGGAATAATTTTCCAACCATTTATTCATTATAAAGAAACTTACAGGCATTGCCAAAATATAGGTCACAATCACAGAAATACCCAGATCGTGATAAGCCGCTCGAATGATATCAAGTGATCTTGCTCCCATAACTTTTCGTACAGCCATCTCCTTTTGTTTCTTCATTAGATTATAATGTGACAAGGCCCAAATCCCCATCAATGACAGAACGATAATAACAAATGAAAACAATCCAAATAAACGACCAAAACGAATCTCCGGTAAATATTGATTTTCTAAAAATTCATTTGCCAATGTATACTCAAATGGAAGATGAAAACAGTCTTCAAATTTAGTCTTTACAATAGGTAAAGTTTCTTCCAGCTTATTGGGCATATAACGTATAGCACAATAATCAAATCCTGTCTTTTGAGATAATTTAAATACAATCGGTTCCTGACCAAACTTCAATGAGGTTATTTTAAAATCCTCAACTACGCCCACAATTTCATGTTCCTTTTTATCCCAAACTATTTTTTCGTTTTCGAAGGAACCATTCTTAGAGAAATCAAACAAGCGATAAGCGCTTTCATTCATCAAAACAACATTGCGATCATCTCCAATCTCATCCAATCTGGTCTTGTTACCTCCCATCTGCTTCACTCCGAAAAAGTCAAAATATCGGTCATCAATATAAACCAATCCAACCGTTCGCTTTCCTTTATTGACATCACTTTTACTATAGGAATCAATATGACGGACTATTGAACCCGGAATTGCACTAGCCAAGGAAATGTCTTCAACTATAGCAACATTGGCAAGTTCCGCCCTAAAAACCTTCATTCTATTATATAGCATGCGCGAATTGGATGGTATTTTAATAATCATCGTATTTTCAATTTTCTGCCCAGAATTATAATCCTTAAAGTACTTTACTTGCTTTATAACTGTAAAAGTACCTGCTAAAAAGAAAAAGCTAATAAAGAATTGGACAGACAAAAAGAAACTTGCAAACTGTTTCATTCCAAATTTCCCAAGTACTTTACCTCTAAAAATAGATAAAGGATTCACTTTATTAGACAACCAAAAAGGATAAACACTCAGTAAAAATGAGAAGATAATTATTCCAACTATACAAATCCCCCAGAAAAGTGGTTTCGTATGAATACCTTGAAAAGAATGAGTATTTAAAATAAAATCATTAAGATTTTCAAAAAACAAATTACACAGCACCATTCCAAACACAAACCCAATAAAAACCAAGAGCAAACAATCTATAAATATTTCCAAAAACATAGCCATTTTATTCACTCCAAACATTTTCTTGAGAGAAACAGCTTTTAAATTATACAGAAAAACAGATGAAAATAAATTATTATAATTTATTGCTGCAATAAGAAAAACAAACACTGCAACAGCAATTAATATTTGAATATTTAAAATATCATTACCCTGCTTCAATTCATCATTATAATGTGAATATAAGTGAATATCTCCAATAGGAGTAAATGAATATTTAGTTTCAATATTTGCCTGGGCATTATTACGACCTTTTTTGGCAAGAATAAGATCTTGTGAGTCATCTGCAACCTTATTTATCGAGGCGTTGTTATCCAGCAATATATAAGTATAATAGTCACAAAAATTCCAAGGTATTCTCATAGGAGGAATTTTCAGAGTATTATGGAAGGATAATAGAATATCAAAATCAAAATGAGAATCTGCAGGGAAATCATCAATCACACCAACAACAGTATAAAATTGTCGTCCATTCCTAATTTCCTTCCCCACCGGATCTATATCTCCAAAATACTTTTCACTAATATGTTTACTTAATACTGCAGTATTAGGATTTCTTAAAAACTTTTTTTGATTCCCATAAATCCCTTTACAGCTGAAAATTGAAAAAAACGAAGTATCCACAAAGAAGATAGACTTTTCTACAAAAATATTCTCGTCAACATTAATCAGATTATATCTATTCTTTACCATTCTTGTAAAATCAAGCACCTCAGGCAAATTGTCAGAAAGCACCTCTCCTAACTCCCTATCGGTTCTTGCAGATTCAGCAAAAACAGCTCCATCTTTATACTGTGTTCTATTCACTCGATAAATCAAATCGCTTTTTTCATGAAAACTGTCATAATTACATTCAAAAACGACATAATTTAAAATAAACGTGATTGAGGCAACACTCACAGCAATTCCAATCACATTTATTGTACTGGATATTTTATTTTTAAAAAGTTTTCTAAAAAACTGAAATATATAATTTTTTTTCATGAAGTTGATTTTTACAATTTAAACAAAGCATTAAAATTATCTTCAGTAAGCTTAGGAGCCCTCAAATTTGTAATCATGTGATTAGAATCAACAATTATTACTGTAGGTAACTTCCTCACCATTAATTTACCCATAATCTCTCTTCGATTATTAAATGCATGTAAATTGATGCTACCTTGTATATTTTGTGTTTTAATAAAAGAACGCCATTCATCATCCCCCCCATCCATCGCTATTGTAACTATAGCGATATTATTCCTTTCAAATAATTCTTCATGCGCCTTAATAAACTGCAGTTCATCTAAACATTCTTTACAGTGAAACGAATACAACATTAAATAAATTTTTTGCCCTAAAAGGTTTTCCAAAAACACCTCATTTTTCTCTTGATCATAAGCAACAATTGGAGGCACTTCACCTTTGGACAGGGCATCCATCTTTCTATATAATATTTGAACTTTTTCACTTCTGTATTTATCGGGCGTTTTTGCAACATAACCACGATACAATCTAGTCACCTCCTCAGTCACTCCAAACTGACTAACAGCCTTCTCAATCAATATTGTCAATAAATTATATTTGATTTCTGGACATCCAATAACCTCATTGATCTTTTCATACTTCACAAACAAATAATCATTCAAAGACAAACCATTTTTCTTTATTGAATCCTGAGCAATCTTATCTAAATACAAATTGATGAATTTTTTATACTCATCTGATGCGGTATAGGCCAGAGTATCGTTTAGTTTTATGCCTTGCATAAAACTAAGATCAGGAATAGAATTAATCTTGTTTATCAGCAAATATTTAAGCACAAAATTAGCTCTGAGACTCAATAATTCTATATTTTCAATATAATTGAAATATTTATCTTCAAATTTTGCTTCATTCAATATATTTTTCTGGACAGAAAAAACAGAATCAATGAAATTAACAAACTCCTCATAATCTTTCTTATAAACAGGCAGGTTAAAATATTTTATTTCCAAGGAATTTTTCTTTAGTCGCTTATTCTTATCTCTTAAATATTGATTAATTTCATCATTTACAACAAGTTCTTCCCGCCCGTCAATATCTTGAAAACAAAAACGATTAACTTTCTTCTCAGAAAGATAAACTTTGTATGTATTTCTATACCGAATATAACCTAATCCTTTCTTTCCTGAAAGCGACATATCATATATACTGTCAACCACTTTTGACATATACAGTCTTCCACCAAAACGTGCCTTTACAGTTATATCTGGAGAATATGCGGTTCCTGATACTCTCAAAGTGTCCATTTCTCCAAAAACAGACGAAAAAGACAAACATAATATTACAGCTAAACAAAAACTAATTTTCATATTACACGAATTATGATAATAAATATACAATGATTTTTTTATATAAGGTCGTATTGATAGAAAAACCTACAAAACTTACTAGTATTGTAACTATTAAAACTAAACTAGATGAACATATTGATTAATTTTGGAATGATGCCAAACTAATTTTTTCTCTCCAATCAAAACAGTTGCCTTTTTATTTAATGCAGATGAAAGTGAAGCAGTACCGGTTGTAAGACAATAAATTTCATTTGCAGAAAACAATACATCACAAAAATCCCTCAAACTAAGAGTAGATAAATAACTTATAAAATTTCTAACGAATACTTGTTGATAGTTATGCCCATTATCATTACTGAATCTCATCTGAAAATCCAGTTCTATCCTATTTTTCTTAAAAAATTCTTCAACAAGCCATTGATTCTGTATGTCTATCCTAGGATTGGACACATAGTAGGGGTCGTAAACTCTGCTCCTTCCAACAGGATCTATTTCTAAAGGTTGATAGTAAATTTCAGGTTCGTGCCCCCGAACATTATCATCAATCCCTAATTTCAACATCAAATTATCCAAAACATTAGAGGAAGCAGAACTATTATTTATCGCTTCATACATCACAGCTGCCTTCTTTCCTTGACTAACGGGATTTCGTTGTGCATTCCGAATATCTTCAACATGAAAATTATTACTCTCTTCTATACAATACCCATCAACGTAGGGATTCAATTCCCAAATTAAATATTTAGCCTCTTTACTTCTGCAAGGAGCCTGATCTGAGATCAAAACCCTTTCATACCTACCATACTCTTTCGCAACCCGGGGCAAATGACTATACATTAAGTGATCTCCCAAACCGCCAGAGAAAGGCTCAATTACAAGATCTTTAGGACTTGGATGGAAATGCTTCTTCTTTAAATCAAATTCCATATGATTTGAAATACGTACATGGGAAGGATCGCTTTTTATATTCTTTTTCAGCAACCGATTTTTAAGCTTTCCAATATTTATATTCATATTTTGAAGAGGATGCAACCTGGGATCATTTTTCATTAAATCCAATTCGGAATTACTGAGTTTTTGCCCCACAATAGACGACCAATAAATACAACTCACAAGAAAAGGGCTTTCAAAGAGCGGTTTAACTACATCGGAATATACACTGATAATATTACTCAACCATCCCAAACAATTCAAATTAAACACTCTATCGTAATTCTTAACTAACGAAACAGCATCCTCATATTTAAATTCCTGAATTTCGAAAACATCCAAAACACACTCTATCTCTTTAAACAATTCATCCCTGTAAGAAATAGTTGAAGTTAATAAATAAGGTACCTGTATTGATTTCACTTCCTCAAGAATATGAGAAATAACATTGGGATTGCAATTATCAATACCATCACAAATTAAATAAAGTTTCTGCTGAGCATATAAGTCAAGAAATACTTCTTTTAAGTCAGAAAATCCAAGCTCCTTTAAAGTAACTGAAATGTATTCCTTTATATTATCTAAATTTTGATCATATCTTAACTCGATAAATATTGGAACTCCAGATAACTCGTTTATATTTTTTAAAATAAAATAATGCAATAGAGTACTTTTTCCGCTCCCCATATTTCCACAAATCAGGCTCTTATTTGCAAGCAATTGTGCATTTACACTTTCACTACCTACATTTTCCAATACATTTCTGGATATATTCCTTAATCCAACAGGCACAAAGGTTGTCGTGAGTGGAATTTTCTCATCCCGAAAAACCCTATTATAGCAAGATGACACTTCCAAAACAGTAAGCAAATACTCTTGAAATCGACCAATCATATTTGCAGATAACGTTACACCTGCCAGCCATTGTAAGATTTTTTCCACACTAAGTTCTTCCAATTCACATTTGGTATCTTTCATAGCTAATAAAACATCCTTTAAACACTCCACTATTTAGGTTAAAAGCCTAAATGTATCGCACAATTACACTTTAGTTAACAATTTATAAACCACTGATATTCTGATCGAAACAACATTAACAATACAAAACAGAGCCTAATTTGTTTTATTACTCAAACAGTAATTCAAGATCTTGTTCATCCAATCCTGTATTGTCGAAATCAGAAGGGGTAAAATGAATTTCCTGTTCATTTTGCAGGTGGGAAACTATATTATCAATAGCTCGGGAAAACCTTTCTTTCAACAAATCCAATTCAACAACCTGTTGCATTTTTTCGCTAGTATTAAACTCCACCATTAATTCTCCATCTATTACCATGCAATTAACTTCAATTAGACTATTTAAATCGTTCTGTTTCGATACTTCCTTACCAGTATTAACATTGCAATAGGAAAACAATTCGTTCGTCACCTCTTCTCCAAACTGTCCCAAATAATTAAACCTAATATCAGCAGAACTATAATTTTCTACTCCTTGTTTAGTTAGATATTTTAAAATTCCATACCCAATTCCTGATGTAGGAACAGTTTTAACCTGTTCTTTAACAACCTTAATTACAGAACCAATATTATTATCTCCAAATTCGATAGGAACAGGATACATCGCAGTAAACCATCCAACGGTTCTGGATACGTCTACATTTTCTAGGTTCCGTCCATGATTTTCCAATTCAAAAGTCAATTGTTGCCTTCCTGTAAACTCCTGCAAGGTTTTAGCTAAAGCACACAGCAATAATATCTGTATATCTGTATTGTAAATTTTGTTGCCATCACCTAACAAATAAGAGGTCGTCGATTTGTCTATTGAAAACGATATATGTCTAGGTCGACCGATAAGCTTCTTCGGCACATCAATTCCTTCTATTAGATTCAATCCTTTTATCTCAACTGACTTCCAATAATCAAGCTGTTTTAAAAGTTCTTCTGTCTTAGCATATTCTTGCAACCCCTGCTGCCAATCGAGCAAATTCCCCGTTTTCTTGGGAAAACTATATTCCTTCCCCTCATCCAAGGCCTTGTATAAATTATAGATATCCTCCAATAAAATTCTCCACGAAACACCATCTATTATCAAATGATGCGCAGTAATAAGAAGTTTTTCAGGCTTACCATTCTCTCTTATGATCGCAACCTTTACAAGTAATGTTTTTTCAATATCAAAAGACGACTTCAATCTCAACCCAATAGATTCAAAATTGTTTAACTCATCAATCCTAAACTCCTCTATTGTGAACTGTTCAGATAAATGCTCATTATTATAAAACAGACAATTCTTATCAGAATTATAATTAAGCCTCAATCCGTCGTGATGTTCAATCAGTTTTACAAAGACCTGCTCAAGAATATCCTTACTAATTTCACCTTCAAACTTCAAGAGCACAGATTGATTGTAATAGTTAGGATTGTTGAATTTCTGAGCAAAAAACCAACATTCAATAGGTGTTAAACTTTTTTCACCCGAAACAATTCCCTGCTCATATTCTATTTCAGAATAACCTGCATATTGCGAAATTTGAGAAATTCTTTGGTAAGTCAATATATCTTTTACGTTAAGGGAAATTCCTTTATTATACAATCGTGAAGTAATCTGTACTGCCTTTATTGAATCCCCGCCCAACTCAAAAAAATTATCGTCTATCCCTATATTTTCAACAGACAAAACTTCCTGAAAAACATCGACTAATTGTCTTTGCATCTCATTTTCGGCAGTTTTAAACTCATCTACATTCTTTTCTATAGAAATAGCCAACAAAGCATCTCTATCTACTTTTCCATTTGTTGTAAGAGGAATTATATTAACATTAACAAACGTGGAAGGAATCATATAGTGCGGCAAACGCTTTTGCAAAAATTCTTTCAGGTTTGTATCTGTAAGTTCACGATCTGAAGTATAATAAGCCTGTAACCTTGACGAATAATCATCATCAAGTTTAATTACAACGGCGTTTATCACACCGTCATATTCCTTGATACATAATTCAATCTCTCCCAATTCTATTCGATATCCATTAATTTTAACCTGAAAATCTTTCCTACCGATGAATTCGATACATTTATTATTCACAAATCTTCCTAAATCACCACTCCTATACAATCGTCTTTTTGTCACATCAGGGAGCTCAATAAAACGCTCCTTCGTTAATCGATCATTATTGAAATATCCCCGCCCTACATTATTTCCTGCTATATAAATTTCTCCAGGCACTCCCTTGGGCAAAGGTTTATGACACTCATCCAACAAATAGATCTCAGTATTGCCAGCAGGCTTTCCTATTGGGATACTTTTATTATATTTTTCATTGGCGTCAAATTTAAAAATCATGCAGCCTACTGTCGTTTCCGTTGGCCCATACTCATTATAAATTTCGACTCTATTATGAAAAAGAGAAGAAATATCATTGGCCAGTTCAGTACTTAGATCTTCGCCACCAACAATTAAACGCTTAAGATTTGAAATCCTATCTGAATTAATTTTATAATTATCTTTTAGTAACATTAAATGAGAGGGCGTCAGTTTAATTACACCCACTTTATCTTCCATTAAAATCTTTTCAATCACTAAATTTTGGTCATCCTCTTGATAAATAACAATCGAATTTCCTGTAATTAAAGGTGTGAAAATCGAAGTAACAGTTAAATCAAAGGCTACAGAGGAAAACAAAGGGAAATTTATCTTTTCTCCTCTAACATATATCTGCTGTGCCCACCATATATAATTCAATAAATTTTGATGTTCTATCATCACCCCTTTGGGCTTACCTGAAGTCCCAGAGGTATAAATCATATAGGCTAAATTATCCTTCTCAACTAAGTTCCTATTAGTATTTGACTCACAATCAATCCTTTCTTCAACACCAACAATCTTATCTCGACTAATATTCGAAAACAATTCGACATTAATTTGCTCTAATGATTTTGTGGTCAAAACAATTTTTGCTCCACTATCCTCTATAATATATTGCTTTCTTGATAACGGATAACTAGTATCAATGGGAACATAAGCTCCTCCTGCTCTTAAAACGGCAAAAACCGAAACAACAAATTCAACTGACGGTTCAAGCAGAATAGCAACAAAATCTTCAATTTGAATTCCTTTTCCGATAAGAACACTGGCAAGAATATCTATTTTTTCATCAAGCTCTTTGTATGTTACCAATTCCTCTCCATACATAATGGCATATGCTTCTGGAGTTTGCTTTACTTGTTTGGCAAATAAATCGTGAACAAGGATATCCGGGTAATCTGATTTTGTGTCGTTAAAATCGACTAATAATTCTGTTTTTTCGATATTTGATGATACATCAATATCCTTTATTAATGTATTGGGGGCCTCAATTATAGTTCTTACAACTGCTTCCAAATAATATGAAAATCTACTAATTGTCTCCTCTTCGAATAGTAATGTGGAATACTCAAAAGAATAACTCATTTCTTTATCTTCCAATATCTCCAAAGCAAGATCGAACTTAGAAACCTTAGAATCGAACGGATAATGAGCAATACTAAACTCTTCAAAAACCAACTGAGGAAACTCCATATTTTGATAAACAAACATTGTATCAAATAATGGATTACGATCTTGCCCCCCCTTATAATCAATGAAATTTAACAATTCATTAAAAGGAATAGCCTTAGACTTCAGAGCCTCAATAAATTGTTGATGCATATTGGAATAAAATCTCTCAACACTTTCTTCTCCACACAATAAGACCCTAAAAGGTAGATTATTTACAAACATCCCCACGGAATCGGAAAACCTCACTTGATTACGTCCTGCCTCAGCCACACCGATAATAATATCAGCCTGTCCTGACAGCTTGTGCAGAAGTAAGGAATATGCTGAAAACAAAAATACTGACTTTGGTATTCCCAATTGAGCAGATAACTTCTGGAGGGCTTTATTGATTCCATTCCCTAACTTTCCAAAATATCGAGCTCCCTCATCACCTTCCCCTCGTTTTAAACCATTAAAATCAAACGGTAATTGAAGCTTAGGAATCGGATTCCTCAGTTGCTTTGACCAATATCCTCTTTGTACATTGCTTTGTTCTGACTTCAAAAACTCCTCTTCCCAAGCTACATAATCACAATATTGTTCTCTATTTTCCTGTAACTCTTCCCCCGAATAAATTTTAAATAGCTCATCAATTAATTTCACTATAGAAGTTCCATCAGCAACAATATGATGAACATCGAGTAACAAAACTATTCTATCGACGCCCAGTGATCCATATTTCAGACGAATTAATGGCAAAGATTCCAATTGGAAGGGGGATATCAACTTCACAATTTGATCATCCATATTACTGTCCGCATTTATTTCAACCTCTTCAATCAAGGCAATTGGATTCTTGTGAATTTGTTGATACGCACTATCCCCTTGAAGATGAAATGTCGTCCTGAGGATATCATATCGTTTAACTAGCTCTTTAAAAGAAATTTTAAGTTTATTTAGATCAACCTTGCCTTCAACTGTAAAGGCAAGGGAAATATTGTAGGCTGTCGAATTCGGATTTAAGTGATAATAGTAAAATATCCTATTTTGTGCATGAGACAACCCCAACACATCTCTTTGATACTGATAATTTTCGTGACCTCCCTTGCTAATTTCATTAACGGTTACCTGGCTCAAAGCTTTTATGGTTCTGTATCTGTATATATCCTCTATAGATAGATCCATGTTAAACTTCTCCTGCAGACACATAACTACTTGACCTGCCATTAATGAATTACCACCTACAACAAAAAAATCATCATTTACTCCAAAATCATTTCGACAAAGTACCTCTTGCCAAATCTTTAGAATTTTGTCTTCGTTTGTATCTTCATGGGAAACTGTTATATGCTTACAGACATCTTTTCCCAACGAATCCAATTCCTTTATTATATTTTGGAATTCACCGTTAAAATATTTTTGTAATAATCTAAAGCGTTGGATCTTTCCACTTGTTGTTTTGGGTATATTTCTTACAGGAATAATACGATCCAGATTTATTCCTATTTCTTCACTAATTACCCTTCTACATTCTTCAGCAATAGAAACAAATCCCTCAAGATTCCCTCTGTACAATATAAATAGTAAGATTTCATCACGAAACAGATTAGGATGAAAGCCAGCAGTAATCACAAGCTTTCCAAGCTCGATTCCGTCAACTTTTTCCAAAACCCTTTCAAGATCATGTGAATAAAAATTCCCTCCATTAACAAATATGATATCTTTTACTCTACCTACTACATATAAACGTCCTTCGACATCCATGAATCCAAGATCGCCAGTATTACACCAACCATCTTTCGTTACCAATTCTGAAGTTGCACGATCATTATTATAATAACCACAAGTAACGTTATCGCCTTTTATCTGTATCTCACCTACTAAATTCAGTCCTAAAACCTTCCCATTATCATTCACCAAACGTAGAAATGAGTTCAGCACCGGCTTACCAACACTTACAAATTGAACACAAGAATTTTCATCCTTTAGATAGCATATTTCATCACCTATATTCAATTTATTTCGATTAACCTTAACAGAAAGAATCTCCTCTTCTGGCTCTGAAAAAGATACAGCTAAACTGGCCTCAGCAAGACCATACACAGGAAATATGACATTCTTTTTTAATCCATAATCCTTAAAATATTCAGTAAACCTTTGGCAAATATTTAATGAAATAGGTTCTGCTCCATTCACAATCATCCTTAAACTTGCCAAATCTATTTTGGAATTCTTTTCAGGATTAAAATGCTTCAAAAGATATTGATACCCAAAATTAGGTGAAGATGAAAATGTAATCTTATACTCCGAAATCTTCCTCAACCAAAGAGACGGATTTCGCATAAAAAGTTCAGTAGGCATAATATAATGCCCCCAACTTGCAGCAAGAGGAGTCAAGTGAAATCCAATTAGTCCCATATCATGCGTCAACGGCATCCAACTAAAAAAACGGTCGCCCTCTATGGGGCTGTCAATTCCTGCGTGGATTGAATTAACATTCGCAACTAAATTACGATGGGTTAAAAGAACTCCTTTCGGATTACCTGTTGACCCCGATGAAAACTGAACATATGCAATATCATCAGCCGTTGCTCTTTTCACCTCTCCTATTCTATTTCGCTTTATATCATCTGAAATAATGATCTTACTATCTATTAAATCATTCAGATTTTTATCCAAAGAGAGGCTCTTCGAATAATTATTCCTTGTTGTTATTAGATAAGGCGAATTCAACAACTTTATTATATTGCTTAATTTAGCTCTCAACTCATTTGAAACAGCAAAATTAACTGGAACAGGTATGATTTTTCCAAGCACACAGGCCCAAAAAGTCTCAACAAACACTTGTGTTTGTTGAAGTTGAAACACCAATTCATCTCCTGGTTTCAATCCAATTTCCTGCAGAGTCCCTAATATTTCCCTTGCACTTTTGAACAATTCCTCATAGGGAACAAAAACATCTTCATAACTACTTTTCACAAAAGTAATTCCTTGGTCCTTACATGTTTCTAACCCTAAAAACCAGTCTTGTAATGTTGTATTTTCTTTCATTATTTATATCAATCGCACAAATAGGAAATCTCAAATCAATTAAACTGCCACTTCTAAATGCTCCACATAATCGGTAGGAATATTTACCAATACGGATTGCCGAAGAGATTCTATTTTTACGGCAAACCTGCAATTCCCTCTTTCCTCAACAAGAACACCCTCCATACCTGCCAGGGCACCTTCCTTTATTACTACTAAGTCTCCAATCTTCAGGTTACAACTTACCTCATATGAAAAATCATTTTCCATAATCAATTTAATACTATCAACTTCTTCCTGCTTTATAAAAGCCGGCTCCCTATTAAAGGTTACACAGCGAATCATTTTCGGGGCCTTCAGTATTTCAAAAATCCTATTGTGTTCAATATTAACGAAAACATAATTTGGAAATAAGGGGACTTGCAATCGTTTTTTTCTATCACTCCATTGTCTAACAACCCAATGTACAGGTAAGAAAGATTCGTAATTCCTCTCCAGTAAATATTCATGAACTTTTTTTTCAAATTTTGGGTATGTATAAAACACATACCATCTCTTGGTAGAAACAGGTGCAAACATAAAAAAATTGATTAGTCAATATGACGCTATAAAATAACGACAAATGGTAGTTAGAAATTTTCGTAATACAATGTGGGAAAATCTAATTGCAGGATACAGCTTCGCTAACAAAACTCACAAGTTCTGGCCCCAATAGATTGATTATTTACAATCAGTTAACAAAACTTTCAAATTAGATCTAAATATAACCAAAACACATTTAGATTTAGCATAAGAACAAGAATATCCGATCAAAATCGTATTCAGTTTATATCTTCAAAACTGGATCAAACCTCCGTATTTATGCCAATAAATATCATTTTCGTACTTTTCTTAATATATTCCAAAAGCACTATATAACTTTAACGTATTCCTTGTTAATTTTAAAACACCTTTACCTAAACTGCTCTCCTTATAACTTCGAGAGTTAATCTAAACCATCTTTATAGCGAATAGTTTATTATGATGTATTATTTATTAGTTGAACTGTAAAAAATTATCAGCCTTCATTGAAAAAAATTTCAATCGTCTCATCAAAGGATTGAAAACATCAAAATCGTGTCGAAACTTTTTTGTACGCCCTATTGCCCCTAAAACATTCCAAAAGATTAGCTCTTTAGTAGAAATTGACTCGTGGCTTTTCTGTATTTTGATTTATCCAACTCCCCCAGCAACCCTACATTTACTTAACATTAACCACCACCTCACACAAGAAACATACTTAACATTACAACTGTTTTTTAAGCTTCACTAATGTAGTTACATATACTGCAGAAATTCTGCAGTTCACTCCAAAGAACAGTAAACGTCAATTTTCTATAATCATAAAACGTACGAAACACCTACAATAACAAACCTCATAGACAACACACAAGCAACACCTTTCCACACATACAAACGTTTAAGATAGATTCATTTTAAATATCAAAAAAAAATAAACACTCGGGTTACTTCTTAACAAAAATCAGAATAAATGAATAAATGCACATTTAACTAAAGTTTCATAAAACATTATTTTCCTACTTAAAATAATAATCATGTTACTATTCGAATATTTTAACAAGCTGGAAAGAATGGATCAGCTTATCAGATTTCGCTGCACAGGAAGCCCAAGTGAATTTGCTAACAAAATTCAAGTTTCTGAACGACAGATATACTATCTATTGGGAGTTATGAAAGATATGGATGCTCCAATCGCATATAATAAAACCTTAAAAACATACTATTATGCGTCACCTGTTACTTTAAAAATATGCTTTGAGAAAAAACAAACTACAATAAATTAAACCACTAAACATCCTCATCATTTTTAAGAATCTTCGTAAATCATATATTTAAACACACGGAAAACATATTGATCGTCGAAACCTTATCATTGTAAAACACTTTTTTTATTTCCTAAAGTTGGGAATTCCTTTTCCTTTTGAATAAATCATAAAGAAACACTCCGTAATATTTTGGGGAAAACCCATATTTGAAATATCTTCAAGGAAACAACAAAAGCATAGATTATTTAGATAGTCTACCTCGATACAACCAAAGAGATTTGGATGTTCGAATCCCTCCATATTCACAGAAGAATAAGAAAATCTTCCATACTAATTGGAAGATTTTTTTTACACTAAAATTCAGGGGTGAGAACCCATTGCGGTTCGTTACGAAGTTCTCGATAAGGTACGAGAAGTCATTCCTCCATATTCACAACCAGATTTTTTCAATCCACTCCAGAACGATTTATCATTCAATCTCAGGTCACAAGAAGACGCAAAAAAATTCATTATCTATAACTTACAATTACGAAAAATCATCTTAAAGCTCTAAATATGATCCAACGCTTTATATAACTGATCGGAGACTAAACTTACGAGTAATCCCTTCTTAAAACATTTCATTTTTCCAATCTACAGGTGGAAACTACAGTTTCCTTTCTTCTTTGAATTGATCGATTGCTTGGGTGAGGAGTTTTTCGTATAAGAATTTTAAATTCCTTCTCCGCCATATCAATTATCATATCAAAGAAGATGGCCTTCTTGTCGGCATTCTCAACTTGCTACTCCAGGAAATACTTCTGCTTTTCCAGCAGCTTTACTTGATTCTCCAGCTTCACGATACACTACTCTTGTATTTTGGGCATATGGGATTGGGTTTGGTTCTCCATGTCAAAATTACCTTATTTTTTGAGCCAGTTGCTTACTATACTGTGAGATTGGATGCCATACCTGCGGCAGGCGGCCCTGATGCCCAATTCTCCTCGTTCAATTTCCCCCACCACTTGCAACTAAAAAGACATGGAATAGTCTCTCTGCATGCACTTAACATGCTACGATGCAGTCTTTTCGACCATAGCCTTACTTTTATGTAACGCTATTTCAGGACTAGACATTGATTTTTGTAGGTACAAACCTAGACTGAAATCATCGCTTCTAAAATGACTGAATGAAGAACTTTAGAATGATACAGATGAACTTTAAAATCCCCTCGACGAAATGATTGGGGTTATTTGTCCCTGGTAATTTAATTGAATAACACCATTCAGATATGCACCTGGAAGATATTCAATCCCCAGGAAATCCATCTCACAAGTAAGCATCCTCTTCCCTCAAAATTAAAAAACGGCATCTGCTGATGTTTTTCTCACCCTGCCTCATTCAACCATATACTATTAGCGTTCTGCACCTTGCAGCCATCACTCAGAAAAAAACATTGCCCTCTCGGTAAATTTTTCTGACGTATTTATACGTCTTTATTAGTTTTTGACGTATATTTGCGTCAAACAAATCAACAAACACAAACGAAATGGTAAAAGCAAAAACAGAACTATTCGATCCGGATTTGATTAATGCTGCAAATCTCTTTAAGGCATTGGGACATCCGGCCCGCTTAAAAATATTGCAATTCCTTTCCGAGACGAAGAATTGTATTACAGGAGATATCTCTGAAGAATTGCCCCTGGGAAGAACTACAGTAAATCAACATTTGAAGGAACTCAAGGAGTTGGATCTGATTAAAGGCCATATTGAGGGAGTGAAAACGAAGTACTGTTTAAATCCGGAGAAAATAAAAGAGTTACGAACAATACTCGGAGAATTCATTAGCAACATAGAAACCAACAATTTAAAATGTGAATAAAATGAAACGATCATTAAGATTTAACATCTGATTTTTATACAAAAGATGATTAAATCTACTTGGGAGTTACATTAACTAGAAAATTACAAAAACATGAAGGTATTAATTTTATGTACAGGCAACAGTTGCCGCAGTCAGATGGCCCACGGGTTCTTGCAATCTTTTGACAAAGACCTTATTGTTCGATCAGCGGGTACGGAGGCGTCAGGTAAATTGAACGAAGGAGCCGTAAAGGCCATGAAGGAGATCGGACTGGACATTAGCCACCACACCTCCGATTCGGTAGAAAAATACCTGGGTGAGGAATGGGACTACGTGATTACCGTTTGTGGAGGCGCCAATGAAGCCTGTCCGGCTTTTATGGGAAAGGTGAAGAACAGAATTCACATCGGCTTTGATGATCCGTCTCACGCCACCGGAACCGATGAATTCATCTGGAGCGAGTTCCAAAGAGTGCGTGATGAAATCAAGGAAGCTTTCTCCAAATTCTATTGCGAAGAGATTAAAGTTGTTTAATAAATAAGGAAATTATCATGCCTTCTAAATCAAGATTAAAGTTCTTAGATCGATATCTAACACTTTGGATATTTCTGGCAATGGCAGTTGGGGTACTATCAGGATATTTCTTTCCTTCAATTGCCACCTTTTGGGAGTCCCTGAAATCTTCACCTGAAAGTACAACCAATCTGCCGATTGCCCTGGGATTGATTCTGATGATGTATCCACCTCTGGCAAAAGTGAAATACGAGGAGCTGGGAGATGTTTTTAAAAACTACAAAATCCTATCCCTATCTCTAGTGCAAAATTGGGTGATTGGACCGATATTAATGTTTGCCCTGGGCGTTTTGTTTTTTAAGATTTTTCCAGGTGAAAACAATGCCAACCTTCCCTACATGTACGGGATCATCATGATCGGTCTGGCGCGTTGTATCGCCATGGTGATCGTGTGGAACGATTTAGCCAAGGGTGATACCCAGTATGCAGCAGGGTTGGTGGCTTTTAACTCCATTTTCCAGGTGCTGTTCTTCTCTGTGTATGCCTATTTCTTTATTGCTGTGCTTCCGGGATGGTTCGGAATTCCAACCAACAGCGCGGTGGAGGCAATCACCATTGGACAGATTGCTGAAAGTGTGTTCATCTACCTGGGCATTCCATTCATCGCAGGCTTCCTTACCCGGTACATCCTGGTAAGAATCAAAAGTAAGGAGTGGTACCACAGAAAATTTGTGCCGGCGATCAGCCCTTTGACCTTGATTGCCTTGCTATTCACCATTGTGGTGATGTTCTCCCTAAAGGGTGAGTACATCATTAAGATTCCAGTGGATGTAGTTTTGATTGGAATTCCTCTGATCATTTATTTCATTATCATGTTTGTGGCCTCCTTCTTCATGAGTAAGAAAGCCGGCGCCAACTACAAGCAATCCACCACCCTTTCGTTTACAGCAGCCAGCAATAATTTTGAATTGGCCATTGCCGTAGCCATTGCAATTTTTGGCATGAATTCGGGTGAAGCATTTGCCGCTGTAATTGGTCCACTAGTAGAGGTTCCCGTAATGATTGCCTTGGTAAATGTAGCATTTACCTTTAAAAAGAAATATTTCAACCAAGAAACTTCTTTGAATTCCTCTTTTTCCTAAAACCTCGAATCTAAAAAGATATAAAAGGCTCCTTTGGGAGCCTTTTTTCTTTTTATGCAGTAGGACAAATAAGTAAACCACTTCCAGGCATCCCATACTCTTTCTACAACTGTTTTTACTATTTTTGCTCCAGATAATTTTTTCGATTCATAAAATTACTTCAGTTTGACATTCAACCCATATAATATAGATTTACCTGTAAAGGAAATCATTACAGAAACCTGCAATTACTTTCAAAAAGAGAATACCCTTATCGTTAGTGCCCCACCGGGTGCAGGGAAAAGTACACTTCTTCCATTAGCCTTTCTGAATGCACCCTGGCTTCAAGGACAAAAAATACTGATGCTGGAGCCCAGGAGACTTGCAGCCAAAACCATTGCAACCCGAATGGCATCGCTTCTGGGTGAAGAGGTAGGCCAAACCATAGGTTACCGAATCCGCTTTGAAAACCGCTCCTCAAATGATACGCGCATCGAAGTACTAACCGAAGGAATTCTTACCCGAATGCTCCAAACGGACAATGCTCTGGAAGGGATTGGATTGGTCATCTTCGATGAATTCCACGAGCGTAGCATTCATGCTGATGTGGCTCTGGCTCTGAGCCGGGAAACCCAGCAAGTATTGCGCCCCGACCTGAGAATCATGCTCATGTCGGCCACCCTGGATATGCAGCAATTAAGTTCTATATTAAAAGCACCTGTGGTTGAAAGTAAGGGCCGACAATACCCGGTTCAAATAATTCACACCGATGATCGTGATGAAAAACTGCTGCCCGAAATGGCCGCTCGCACTATAATAAAAGCAGTAAACGAACAAGAAGGCGACACCCTTGTTTTTCTGCCAGGAGAAAGAGAAATCAGAAGATGTGAGGAACTACTGAAAAGTAATCTACCCGATTTCTCCATTCATCCCCTCTATGGGATGTTACCCGGGAACCAGCAGAATTCTGCCATCCTGCCCAACAGGAATGGAAAACGAAAAGTGGTACTAGCCACCTCTATAGCCGAAACCAGTTTAACCATAGAAGGCATCCAAACAGTTGTGGATACCGGCTACGGAAGGACCTCTCGTTTCGATCAGGGAACCGGTCTATCCCGCCTGGAAACCATCGAAATTTCTATAGATTCTGCTAACCAACGTGCAGGACGTGCAGGGCGTCTGGGCCCCGGCACCTGTTACCGAATGTGGACCAAAGCCACTCACTCTCGCATGAAAGAACACAGGGTGCCTGAAATTATGGAAGCCGATCTGACCTCCCTGGTACTCGACATGGCACAATGGGGAATAACCGATGTTCAGCAGCTGACCTGGTTGACACCCCCTCCCAAAGGAGCATTGGTACAAGCCACAGAAACCTTGCACCAGTTGGAAGCCTTAACAGATAACCGAATCACCAAACATGGCCACAAAATTCAGAAACTCCCCTGCCATCCGAGAATTGCCCACATGCTGCTGATGGCCCAGGAGGAAGATCTATTACCTCTTGCCACCGACCTTGCGGCCATCCTGGAAGAACGAGATCCCCTACCTAAAGAAAGCGGTATTGATATCAATTTGAGAATTGAGGCTTTGCGAAGACACCGAAAAGGAGAGCGGACCTTAAAACCATTGCATCGCATCGAAAAAGTTGCTGCATCCTATCGCAAACTATTCAACGTTTCTTCAAACAACAATCAAGTGGATCCTTACGAAACGGGATTACTTCTTGTACATGCCTACCCTGAGCGCATCGCTTCTTCTCGCCCTGGAAACAATGCACAGTTCCAACTGGCCAATGGCAGACTGGCCATGGCGGGCCATAAGGATGATCTGGCACACGAATCCTGGCTGGCCATAGCACATATTGATGCTCGTGATGGAATGGGGAAGATTTTTTTGGCCTCCCCCCTAAATCCAAAAGATTTAGCACCAATGGTCAAGGAACGAGAGATTATTGAATGGGATAGCCGAAAAGGGGGTGTTATCGCAAGCAAAGAACTGCGCATTGGCAGCATAATTATACAGGCGAAACCACTACCTAACCCTGACGAAGAAGAAATTGAGCTGGCAATATCCAAAGCAATAGCGAAGGAAGGGAATAATCTTTTGGATTTCAACAAGGAGGTTACCCAATGGCAAAACAGGGTTCTATCTCTGCGCAAATGGCGCCCGGAGGAAAACTGGCCGGATGTAAGCACTCCTGAACTCCTAAAATCCAACCGGAAATGGCTGGGCCCCTATCTGAATCAGATCCGAAAACCGGAAGATCTGAAAAGAATTGATTTGGTGGAGGTACTCCACCATCACCTGGAATGGGAAAAACAATCGGAATTGGATCGATTGGCCCCCACAAGACTGGAAGTTCCGAGCGGTTCCAAAATAAAACTACAGTATCAGGACAATGGAGCAGCACCAGTGCTGGCTGTACGCATACAAGAGGTTTTCGGACTAGCTGAAACCCCGCTTGTGAACAATGGGAGAACTGCTGTTCTTTTGCACTTGCTATCGCCTGCCTCCCGTCCAATCCAGATCACTTCCGATCTGAAAAGCTTCTGGGAGTCGACCTATTTCGATGTAAAAAAGGAACTTCGCATTCGATATGCCAAACATTACTGGCCCGATAATCCTTGGACTGCTGAGGCAATTCGGGGCGTGAAAAGACGACAAAAAGGATAACAAAAAGAGCGTGTCCAAAAATGAGGAAAATCTCGAATGCTTGTCATCCTGAATTTATTTCAGGATCTCATTACTAATAGTTAACAGATTCTGAAACTAGTTCAGAATGACAGGAAGTTTCATTTTTGGACACTCTCTTAATTTATCCCCTTTATTTTAACAACGAGGGCACCTGAGGTGTAGAAATCAGGCGAGTAAACTCCTCCCAACGTTTTTGTGGATTGTCTTCGGTTCCACCTCTTGATTCAATGTAATTCTTCACCAGATCCTGTCCCCAGTTGTAGTTGATGATATAGCTACGATAGGTTTCCGGAAATCGGAAGGAACCAGAATTCGCTGGAATTAATGCGTATTTCTCCATCCACTCCATGGTTTGCTCTTTACTCCATTCCCCGTCCAGATATTTTCGCATGGCGCGAGTACGAGCGTAAGTCAACTCATGAGCCAACTCCTGAACTTTGTAGTATAAATCAGCCTTTTGACTGTCCAATCCCGCAAGAGGAAAAAGAACTTCTTTCTCGAACTTCATCCGTTCTGCTTTAGGAAATACCACATTGATTCCGTAATTGGCAGTTCCCTCTGCAATCAGCGATTGAGGGCTAAACAGTGGATAAACTGAGAATTCCATCCATCCACGCTCCTTCACGATATGGGTTTCAAGCAAAGAATTGTATACATGATGCCCGGGATAACCTTCATGACTGGCCAAATCAATAGCTCGATCAATCTTTATGGGGAAATCAATATTCACCTGAATCAGACTGAAATTATTACCCTTGTACCAATTGTAACCAGCCCAGGCTTTATCACGCACGTATTCGATTACAAAATTCTCATTCTCGGGAAGATCAATGTGCATTTTGGTACGTCTACGCGATTCCTCAATGGCCGCTTTGAAAACCGTATCCACTTTTTCGGTGGGAATTACAAAATCCTTCCGGAAATTACTGAGACGCTCCATCAATCTTCCATCTCCCGGCAAAGCTTTCTCCAATTCATCTATCACTTTCGCGAAATGCTCATCGGTAAATTGAGGAACTACCGCATCGTACAAGGCTGCTGATTCCTCATCAAAAGTGTAAGGTTTTCCTGAAATCATCTCCACTCTTGCCTTAACCGCCAACAATTGCTTATTCAGATAGGTTTGCCGCAACCGAAGCATATCTTGTTTTTTATCCACAGAAAGAGTCTCCAATTCCATCAACAGACTATCTATTCTCTGGATTAAAATATCCGCCGGAATTTGATTCTGCTTACCCTCTTCGGCTTTCTCGTTCCATTCCTTTGGGCCGTAGTAAGCATCAATATACAAAGGATCGTATTGCCCAACCTCCAAAACCGTTTTCACATAGGATTCTGCCAGTCGATTCATTTCCAGGTTCACATCTATTTTAGGGGCACAAGATAGTGCACCCAAAACAAGAGTCCCTGCTAGTATTAAATTCTTCATTCCTGTTAGTTCGTTTAATTTGTTTGTTTTGTTAAATAATAAGTATTTTAAAAAGTAAAGATAAAAAGACTTTCAAAATTCTCTATTTTCCCTTTCCCACTCCTAACAATGTAATTTGATCTTAATAAAAATAGAAAAGCCAATTTTTCTAAGTATTTTAGCTAGAGAAATAAAACAAATTATGGAACCAATACTACTTAAACCTCAAATATCCAACGAAACACTTGATGAACTTATCCGAAAAGGAGTTAACGATCTTGACATTCCTCAAGAACAAAAAACTGCCATTCACGAACAAGCCATGAGAATTGCTCCTCCTTTTGTTAGGATTATTCAGACTCATATTACAAAGGGGAAAGAGCCAGATGAAGATTACACCATTCAAATTGCTTCAGAATTCCAAACCTTCACTAAAGCCTACCATTCCCTTTTCAGAGAAATTCTTCCCCAAGACATCATTATCTGTTTTGGAATGAGTTCCATTTGGATGGGGATCCTAAATGGTTTGGATGCAGAAACTGGAATCCTTCCCAATCATCCATTTAAACGAGAAATAGCTACTTGCCTTCGAACCATTAGTGATATTTTAGAGACCAGATAAAAAGACTTCCTCCTTGGAAAAATAGTATTTTTCCGAAACTCCATCGTAAAAATATCTTCATTAAAGAATTATGTTTTTTTTCAATCTCACTTGAAAAAAAAACATAATAAAACCGAAAAACAATTGAATAAAATTATCTATCCTGATCCATTTTTAGTAACTTTTTTATGCGTATGCCATCAATCTTTAATTAAAAAATTGTATTCCTATGGATACAACCAAGATGTCCCCACAATTGTACAGATGGACCTGGTCCATGGCACTCCATAGAATCCTTTTATCCCAAAAGGCCAGAGAATTTCTGAAAATACATTGTTCGCATCTATCTGCAAAAAAAGTATTACACCAGTATGTACTACCAAAGGAACGACACAAGGTTTTCCAATCTATAACCAACGCATTTCAAACAAAAGAATGGTTTCTCGAAAACTTTCAGATTAAAATAAACGAACGTCAATATCTTTGTGTTCTATTCGGTAATTTCTTAAAAGATACTACGAAAAGAACTTTCAAAGCCAACGGATTTTTTGGTTTATATCCCTCCAATGCCCTATCTGAATGCAAATTTAACTCCTTTATTAAGGAACCGGAACAAATGGAAAACTTTCCGGGCCCTTGCCTTTTATCCAATCAAAAATCTGATTTACTCTACGTTAATACATTTCTCAGGAAGATATCAAACTTCTCCAGGCGTAATCTTCAAAATGCAAAGATTACTGACTTGTGTTGTTCTAATAACGATACACATTCCCTCGTGCCGGAAAAAACAAAACAAATCAATTTTAACCACTTCATAAGAACAAAAAACAATGATCTAATTCCAATTGTACAAATCACCTATACTCAATCCAATAAGACTGAAACTTTATACCTAGGACACATTACGAAAACAGGAACAAATCCATATTTTGAAAATAACCTCGAAATTTTAAGAAAAATAATCAACACTCTTCAGAATCAAACCTGGCTGTTCAACTCTGAAGGACAAGTTGTACACGCAAATGATTACGCCCTGAAAAAATCAGGTTACCAACTGAATAAATTATCAGGGATATCGGTACATGATCTTCATCCTCTATTCCGGAAACAACCCAATCGTTGGAAATCGATCCTGAATAATCTTAGGAAGAGGAGAATTATTTCAATTCTAGACAAATTAAAAACAAAAAAAAATCTGACTGTACCAGTTGAAATCACCTTTTCATTACTTGAAATACAAAATCAAAAATATATAAAAAGCACTATCCGGGATTCCAATCCGGAAATTAAGTCTCCAAATAGCAATAAAGCATGGGAGAATATCCAGAAACTCACTCATAATACGAAAGAAATCTTTTGGTTACAAACGCGTTTTCAGTTAATTTACATCAACCCTGCACTGGAACAAACGTTTGGAGTTCCTCGATCGGACATCTATTTCAATCCCTATGGAATAATCGCAAACATACATCCGAAAGATCGAAATAGAATTCTAAAAGAATATGGGCGCTTAAAGGAAACAAGCCTTATCAAAGCAGAATTCAGAGCTGTAAAACCGGATGGAACTGTTCTTTGGATCTCGGGAAAAATCTACCCTACAGAGGAACGCCACAATGGATGTCAGGTACTTTTAGGTATCGCCTCAGACATTACAGATCTCAAACACAAAGAATTTGAATTGATCGAGGAAAGGAAAAAAGCAGTGGAAGCCAACCGCATAAAAACTTCCTTTCTTTCCACCATGTCGCATGAGCTACGCACACCCCTAAATGCCATTCTGGGCTTTTCTGAAATCATTTGCATGCAAAGCAAAGAACCGAATACCCTTGAACATGGAGAAGTGATTTACAAAAGCGGACACAACCTGCTAAACATCATCGAGAATATCCTCACTTTCACACAACTAAACAGCAACTCCTTCAAATATAATGCAAGTTGTTTCTACATTTCCGAGGTAATGAAAACTCTTTCGCTGGAACGCTACTCCGAAAAAATAAACTTTCAACGGGAAGCCATCCAATTCGCCTATGTCCCTGATCAGAAGGAAAATCTTCCCCTCTGTCATGCTGATTCGCAAATCATTCTAAAGATCTTTGATATTCTTATCGAAAATGCCCTTCTATACACTCCCGAAGGAGTTATACAATATGGCTATCGTACGCTCAACGAGAAGGACATTCAATTCTTTGTAAAAGATACCGGCATAGGAATCTCCGCCAAGAACCAAAAAATCATCCTGGAATACTTTCGACAGGCAGACTCCTCTACTACTCGCAAATATGGAGGAATTGGTCTGGGATTAAGCATTGCACACGAATTAATAAAACTCCATAAGGGAAAACTTTCATTTCATTCCGAACTCGGTAAAGGATCTGAATTTTTCTTCACACTTCCCTGTAGAATAGCCGAATCGGAATTGGCCGAACTTGCCTCCCCCGAAGAATAAGCAAAAAAATACCCCAATCCGGAGATCGGGGTATTTCAGGGCTAGTTCGAGATAAATCTCTATTTATTCTCTTCTGCAAATTTTCTACCGGCATGAAGAGCCTTAATGTTCATTTCTACAACCTCTTCACCTTTACGGCCAAAGATCTTGCGAATACCTTCTTCCAAATACTCAAAAGGCACCTCGATAAAAGGCGAAGCAGCTCCTAACATTACAAAGTTGAATGCACGTGCTGAACCTACTTCCTCTTTGGCAATCCGGTCAGCATCAATCAAAATGTAGTTAGGCAAAGCCTTGATGGTATCCATCACTTCTTCCACCTCCGGATAGTCAGGTATATTAATAAATGGAGTGGAATTGGTTACTACATATCCTCCCTCTTTTAGAAAAGGCAAATAACGCAAGGCTTCCATTGGCTCAACCGACAAAATAATATCAGCTCCCCCCTTTGGAATCAAGTCGGAATAGATGGGCTTGTCTGAGATACGCATGTAAGATTGTACATCTCCCCCACGTTGACTCATACCATGGGTTTCAGCCTGCTTCATATATAGATTGTTGTCCAGAGCAGCAGATCCAAGGGCAGCAGCAATCGAAAGGATCCCCTGACCGCCAACACCTGCAATGACCATATCTGTTTTCATAATTCTATCTTATTTTGGCATTCGGGAAATTTCACTAAAATCTCCGAATGGAATGGTAAAAAAAATTAGTAATGATCTCCTTAAGCTTGTACTTTGGCTTTACTGGCCTTTCTCATCTTCTGGTCACGAAGGTTCTTCTGCACACAGATTCGACGAGGAATGATAACAGAAACCCCAGGATGTTCAAATTCCTTGCGGATCAAGTCTTTCAACTCATCACGGTTTTTAGGTAACGCCATCAATACGTGAATATGTTCAGGATCAACACCAATTCCAGCACAAATATCTTCCAATTTACCTTTAGCAGAAGACTCCTGTCCACCAGTCA
This sequence comes from Marinifilaceae bacterium, assembly GCA_041725895.1. Taxonomy (GTDB): domain Bacteria; phylum Bacteroidota; class Bacteroidia; order Bacteroidales; family Marinifilaceae; genus JBGRQA01. Next base: position 33,512 of record JBGRQA010000018.1, on the reverse strand, counting down.
TTGAAATGGATTCATTATCAGAAATGATCACAGTAATAGAAGATTTTTCATTTACAGCATCCAACAAACCGGTAATACCCGAGTGAGTAAAAGTTGAGTCACCAATCACTGCAACAGAAGGAATCAATCCTGCATCGGCAGCCCCTTTAGCCATCGTAATAGAAGCACCCATATCTACACAGGAATTGATAGCACGGTAAGGAGCCAAAGCACCCAAAGTATAGCAACCGATATCTGAGAATACACGGCCTTGGCCATACTCAGCTACAACCTCGTTCAAAGCATCATACACATCGTGATGGCTACAACCCACACACAATGCAGGCGGACGAGAAGCAACCAGGTTAGGAACAGGCATTCCTTCCTTCACTTCCATTCCCAAAGCTTTGGCTACATGATCAGGATTCAACTCACCATCGCGAGACAGAGTTCCATCCAAACGCCCAATAACAGCCTCTTTGCCCAAGTAACCTTTCAACAATTCTTCCACAACAGGATAGCCTTCTTCCAGAACCAAAATCTTGTCACACTCGCTGGTAATTTTCTCTACCATTTTGCGAGGCAGTGGATATTGGCTTACCTTAAGCACAGAGTAAGGACAATCTCCATTAGGATAGTTCTCCATTAAGTAGTTGTATCCCAAACCACAGGCAATAATACCAAGTGACTTGTCGTTCCCCTCTGTATATTTATTGAAAGGAGAATCCTCTGAAGCAGCTTCAAATTTCTCCTGGTTGTTCAACAACATTTTGTAACGCTGGCGTGCAATACCAGGAAGCAATACAAACTGCTGCTTATCTTTTGGAAGATTCATTTCGTTTTCAACCACAGCTTCCGAAGCAAGCTCTACACCAGCACGAGAGTGGGCCAAACGAGTGGTCACACGCATCATTACAGGCACCTCAAATTCTTCAGACAACTCAAAACCATAACGAGCCATGTCGTAGGCTTCCTGCTGATTGGACGGTTCCATGATTGGAATCATCGCAAACTTCCCATACACACGTGAATCCTGCTCATTTTGGGAAGAGTGCATCGAAGGATCATCAGCAACAGTAACCAGCATACCTCCATTGGCTCCTGTTATAGAAGCATTCATGAAACAGTCAGCTGCAACATTTAGCCCAACATGCTTCATACAAACCATAGAACGCTTTCCGGCATAAGACATTCCCAAGGCAGTTTCCATCGCAGTTTTTTCGTTGGAAGACCACGCTCTGTGAATATCTCTTTCAATAGCTTGTTTTGAGTGTTGTACGTATTCTGTAATCTCGGTTGAAGGGGTTCCCGGGTAAGCATATACACCAGACATGCCTCCGTCGATTGCCCCCTGGGCAATCGCCTCAACTCCTAACAATAAAGACTTTGTCATAATATGAATATATTTTGGTTGATCGTAATAATTTCAATTTGGAAAGAATGCAATTTGGGCATTCAAAGTAAAAACGAACGGGTGCAAACAATTATTCAAACACGTATTCGATTTCTATAGATAGCAATGGTAGTACAAGCCCTAAAGGACTCCAGAGGATAGTAAGATATTATAGCCCACCAAACAACTTCAGGTACCCTACAAGGTACGCAACGACGAAGTAATATATTGCAGCTAATTCCATCTTAAAACTTATAATTTATCACAAGAACAAGGTTTCTTGCTTTTAGTTTGTGCTAAAATACTAGATTTTGAATTAACACCAATAAGAAGTGGGCAAAACTGAAAAGTTTAGAACTATTTCAAATAACGAAAACGGTTTCGAAAAAACCCATCCCCACAATAGATTGCTAGTTTTCTGCATCTTACCCCATCGTTTAAATTCTTGAATTGGAAAACACTTCAGGTTTTCTAAAATAATGCAGTAAGAGGATTTCAAGTCTGATAAGACAGGTTATACCATCCTAAATTCTTCTGCAAACAACTAAAATCTTAGGAAGCAAAAAAAAAATCAGCAAAACACCCTTCTTTCTTGTATTTTAAGAGATTAACTTATAATTTTATAAGAAACGCCTATGCAGCCTTCAGTTTATAACCTTGCCAATCCATAGATTAAGATAGCTTTTTTAAGACAATTTCCGGCCAAATACGAAATAAGAAACATGTATTCTTTAAATTAATAATTAATCATGGGACAATCATTAGCAAAACTGTACATCCATCTGATCATCGGAACAAAAGATAAAGTACCTATCATTGAGGAAGAGTGGGAAGATCAACTTTATGCCAACCTCCTAAAAACACTTAAACAACTCGAATGCCCCTCTTTAATCATAAACGGTGCAAACGACCATGTTCATCTATTGCTTCGATTATCTCCGGATATTGCCTTGGAAAAGCTAGTTGAAGAAGTAAAGGAAAAATCGGCCCAATGGATCAAAGAGAGTCATGAAGAATTCAAAGAATTTGCATGGCAAAAAGGATATGTTGCATTCTCGGTGAGTGCCTCCAAACTTGAAATAGTAAAAGCCTATATAGCCAATCAAAAAAAGCACCATACGCGAACCACTTACCTTGAAGAAGTGCAAGACTTCGTAAAGAGCTATGACTTAATCGAGTTTGATGAGAAGCACTTTTGGAATTAAGCATTCTCAAACCATTGGTATCTCATTTTCCCGGGCTATTTTACGAACAGCTTCCTTTACCTGCTGAACTTCAAGATAGGTAAAACGGCTGAAATCAACCTCCAATTTCTTGTCTGACTTCAAAAGTAAGAGGATTCGATTCTTTAAAAACAGAACCTTACTAACTTCACTCCATGCAATGCTTCTCCCTTTTTTGAGCAGCAAAGGACGGTAGTTAAGCCTTTCTCGATTCAGATCAAGGTAGGTACGGCCCAGGAATTGAATCAAACTTTTGCCCTTGAGATTCAAATAACACTCCACCCCCAACACAATACCATACACCACCCAGTAATAGTTGAACCAATGGCCTCCATAGATCAAGTAAACAGCAACTCCAACTGCAAACACAAAAGCCATTACCATAATTACTTTCAACACTTTTGAATTACCAGAATATGGTAACCTGCCCTTAAAATCAATGTACAACTCGTCCATAGTTTATTTTTGAAGAAAATTGACAATTTATCGTCCTGTTTCAATACCAAATGCCGTTGTTCTCTCACGAACACAATCTTTAATGGCAAGAATCTGTTTGTAGGAAAAGTTCCCCAATTCCAAATTCATTGTCTTACCAGACTGAACCTGAAAATCCAATTGTAGTGAAGAAAACCGAACGAATTCCATCTCCTTCCATTTAATAAATTGTTCCTGCTTCCATTGCCTGGGTTTATAATGAATTCCTGCCTCAGTAAAGTTCAAGTATGATTTTCCAAAAATTTGGTTCACACTGCGCCCATTGTAATTTAATACAAATTCAAAAGCCCAGGTAAAAAACACAAGAGATTGTAGCCAATATTCCCATCCTCCAATCTGAAGGAAACGATACAAATAGAACCCACTTAAAATAATCAGAAATAGAATTACAAACAGAAGCAGCTTTCTATTACGGTAGAATACAAATCTTAAAGACAAGTAATTCAGATATCCTTCATCACTCATATTTAATGACGTACAAATCAAAATCCAACAATCAAAATCAACATTAAAAACTGCATTATGATCACAACACTACTCCTTTTCGATAAAATCGAACCTCTAGAAGATGAAGTCTTCTCCCTTCGGGATGATTTATTCCTCCAAGGCAAAAACCCCAACCAGAAAACAGCCCCCTAACAGTCATTAACATGCTGTACAACATACCTGCAAGAAGATGTAAATTCTTGCTGTTTTAAAAGGAAAGCCTATTTTTGCACTTGACTTATCCAGATATTTGGATGTTTACACTTACAGAATATTAAATAATTCATAAAATATACCATGTCAAAATATCTAATTGTAGGAGGAGTAGCTGGAGGAGCTACTACAGCAGCCCGATTGAGAAGATTGGACGAAAATGCAGAAATCGTAATGTTCGAAAGAGGAGAACACATCTCCTATGCCAATTGTGGTTTACCCTACTACATCGGTGATGTAATCAAAGAGCGCGAAAAACTCCTGGTTCAGACTCCTGAAAGCTTCAACAACAGACTAAATGTGGATGTTCGTACCTTCAACGAGGTAGTAAAAATCAACAAGGAAAAAAAAGAAGTGGAGGTCAAAGATCTACGTAACAATACCACCTATACCGAAAGCTACGACAAACTAGTAGTATCGCCGGGAGCCGAACCTATCAAGCCCCCCATCCCTGGCATCAAGGACGAAGCCATTTTCACCCTGCGAAATGTAAGAGATACTGATAAGATCAAAGAGTACTGTCAAACTCAAAAACCCCAAAAAGCAGTGGTAGTTGGAGCCGGATTCATCGGACTGGAGATGGCAGAGAACCTTCACGAACTAGGCTTGATGGTCACTATTGTTGAAATGGCCGACCAGGTTATGACTCCACTGGATTACGAAATGGCAGCTGAAGTGCACCAGCACCTGAAGACAAAAAATGTGGAATTCTATCTGAAAGATGGTGTAAATGCTTTCGAAAGAGAGGGAGGACATTTAAATGTACAGCTTCAATCAGGTAGAGAGGTAGAAGCCGATTTGGTTATTCTATCGATTGGTGTTCGCCCAGAGGTTAAACTAATTAAGGAAGCAGAACTGGAACTAGCTCCCTCCGGAGGGATAAAAGTTAATGAATATCTGCAAACTGCAGACGAAAACATCTATGCTTTAGGGGATGCCATGGCCTTTCCTCATCCGATAACCGGAAAGTATACCAACACCTATCTGGCCGGTCCGGCCAATAAGCAGGGACGTTTGGTCGCTGACAATATCGTATTGGGGAACAAGCGAAAATACAAAGGAGCTATTGCAACAGCCATCGCCAAAGTATTTGATATTACAGTAGCCTCCACCGGACTTTCCGAAAAAGTATTAAAAAAGGAAGGACTTCCCTACGTGGCAAACATCATTCATGGTTCTTCCCATGCCGGCTACTACCCCGATGCCATGCCTTCAACTCTTAAAATCCTCTTCCATCCCGAAACCGGTCAATTGTACGGTGCTCAAATGGTAGGCTATGAAGGAGTTGACAAACGTATTGACTTGATCGCAACCGTCCTGCAAAACAAAGGAGACATTTATAATTTACAGGAGATTGAGCATGCCTATGCTCCCCCCTACTCCTCTGCAAAGGACCCCGTGAACCAAGCCGGGTTTGCTGCCGAAAACATCCTTACCGGGATAGTAAAAATTGTACACTGGGATGAAGTACACCGTCTGCATGCTCCTAACAATTTCATTCTGGATGTAAGAACTCCGGAAGAGCATGAATTGGGACACATAGAAGATTCTGTAAACATCGAAGTAGACCGACTGCGTCAGCGATTGGATGAAATTCCCCGCAACAAAAAAATCATCATCTATTGCGGCGTTGGGGTACGGGGCTATATTGCTTCCCGTATTCTTCTGCAGAACGGTTACAAAGAAGTGTACAACCTCAGTGGAGGCTACAAAACCTATGAGCATGCCACCTGCAAACAGAGTAACGAAGATATCTTTGAATCCAGCTACATCGCCAAAGACAGTCATATCTACCGAGGGCAAACAAACAATGAAACACCAAAAATTCAGATTCCAATAAAAACTCTCGAGGTAGATGCCTGTGGCCTGCAATGTCCGGGACCTGTTCTGAAATTAAAAGAGGAAATCGATAGGATTCAACCGGGGGAACAGATTCGTCAAACAGCTACTGACCCGGGATTTATGAAAGATGTAGAATCTTGGTGCAAACTCACCGGAAACAAATTGGTATCAGTAGAATCAAACAAGGGGAAAATTACAGCAGTGATTGAGAAACAGGAAGTACAAAAGGCAAAAACAGTTCAGAATCTGGATCTGCCCAACAACAAAACCATGGTGGTCTTCAGCGACGATATGGATCGCGCACTCGCCTCTCTGGTAATCGCTAACGGAGCTGCCTCCACAGGCAAAAAAGTGACACTCTTCTTCACCTTCTGGGGGTTAAATGTCATTAAGAAGACAAACAAACCAAAGGTTGAAAAAGACATGATGGGCAAAATGTTTAGCAAAATGATGGCAAGTAGTGCAAGCGACCTGAAACTATCAAAGATGAACATGATGGGTATGGGATCAAAAATGATGAAGAAGCGCATGCTGTCCAAAAAAGTGGATTCATTGGAAGACATGCTACAAACCGCCATGGACAATGGCATTCAAATGATTGCCTGTCAAATGTCAATGGACATGATGGGTGTTCATCAGGATGAATTAATCGATGGGGTACAGATTGGAGGCGTTGCCACCTACCTGGAGGAAGCCGAACAATCGAACCTTAACCTTTTTATTTAACCACTATTTCCATTAAATTTTAACTATCGAAAATCCGATAGTAAAGGACAAATACTAACAGCCAGTTATTAAAAATCAATAAATGGCTCAAACAAATACAAATTGATGAAAGGTGCTATCAAATAACACCCAAAACATCTACAATCTTCAGACATCGTAAGAGCCGCTCTCCTCAGGGAGAGTGGCTTTTATTTTACAAATCATACAGTTGTTTTTAAACAACTCACGATTACGCTAATCACCAACAATATTCTTACCAGACCAGCCCCGAACCAACAGTTCAAAACGAATATCTAAAAGACTGTTTTCCATTTCCCTATTCAATTTTCTTTTCGTAAATTTAATTAGAACCTAAACGAATGAATTATGCAGACTAAAGAAAGCATACACACCGAAAAAGATAGAATTATAGACCTTAAACAAAGACATCTGAATGCAGTAAAAAATCGTGATCTGGAAACACTTGTAGATACTTTTGCCCACGATGGGGTAGAAATGTCTCCGAACCGTCCGGTTATTGAGGGGAAAGAAGCCTACAGAGCCTACTGCAAAGCTCATATGGAATATCCAGGAACATACGATTTTTCATTCGAAACCAAAGAATTGGAAGTACTGGACAACTGGGCCTTCGAAAGAGGAAGCTACACCTTCACAATTACTGATCCGGCGGGGAAACAGAACCACGATGAAGGGAAATACCTCTGGATGTATCAAAAGGATGGACTTAACAACTGGAAATTAGCCAGAGTATGCTACAACTCAGATCTTCCTATACCAAAGTAAGATGTTAGCTTATTATCGAAATCGTTCATATCATCCCCAAAGATGTCTTGAATTCATCCTTAGGGATGCATATTTTTTTGATTCCCGAGATAAGCATTAATTATTTTCAAAACCAATCCCTTAACAAAGTCCCAACACCTACCTTTCAGATAAAAACTGTTTCACTAACGGACCCAAATTCATCCTCTACAATTATTTATTCATAAAAACTATAGGAGGAACAACGATGAAAAACAAAGTCCGTTTGCTAGTAATGGTGATTGCCATTCTGACCTTTTCTTTTCCCAAACCAACCCAAGCCCAGGTTTCGGAAGGCAACTTTTTTATTGTAACTACATGGAAAACTGTAATGCCCCAGGATGGCAATGCCGCTGAAAGAGATTCTCTTCTGATGGAGTGGATCGTAGATGTACTTCGTAAAAACGACAAAATAATAAGTGAAAAAAGTCTGCGTCATTTCTATGGAAGCGATCTCCGTGATTGGGTAATCATTACCGAATACAAAAGTTGGGCTGATATTGAGGCATCCTGGAAAAAATCGGAAGAATTAATGAAGCTAAAGTGGCCCGATGAGAAAGAGCGAGGCATGTATTTCAAAAAGCTCATGAAATACTTCCCGGAACACTCGGATGAAATCTACCGGGAACTGCCAAAATTTGCCAAGTAGTTCTTCTTTAAGATTATTTGGTACTAAGTAATCTAATCCCCAAAGGGGCAATAAACCAAGCTAAATATTGCCCCTTTAAAAATAATACTTTCCACATAGGGAATTGGTTTAATTAGACGAGTTCCATGTAATCAATGAAAACGAATTAAAGTCAATGAAATTAATCTACACATCAGATCTACATGGAGACCAGTACCTTTACGATGAACTGAAAATGATTATCACAAGGGAAGAGAATACTAATGCTTTGCTGCTGGGGGGGGATCTCTTCGCCCACACTCGAAAGGTATCAGACCAGCTTCGCTTTGTAGATAGTTATTTATCTAAATTTGTAAGAGATATCAACCTGGATATTCTTTTTATTCCCGGGAACAACGATTGGCCGGCAACTATAACACAAATGGAACAACTGGGTTCTCGATTCATCCTTCTCCAACTCCAACCAAGAACTTACCCATACCGGAACATTAAAATATCGGGCTATGCTATGGTTCCCCCAACTCCTTTCCGCCGTAAGGATTATGAAGCAAGAGATCTGGAATTGGATGTGGTACAGCCACAGGAAGATGCTTATATATCTTCTCTAAATGGTTCCATATCACCCATTGTAAAAGACTATTTTATTCATAAAAACAGCATGGAGAAGGATCTTGAAAAAATGGATCCTCTAAGTAAGATTTGGATTTGTCATTCCCCTCCCCATGGGGGAAAACTGGATTTAGGTTGGGGGCACCATCATTTAGGTAGTGTAGCCCTCTACAATAGAATTCGCGTATTACAACCCAAGCTTTGTTTGCATGGGCACATACATGAGGCCCCATTGCTCAGTGGCAGCTGGATTGAAAAAATAGGACAAAGCTATTGCATCAATCCCGGGCGCAACAACCAACAACTTCATGCGGTAATCATCAAACTCGATGAAGAGCAACAGCTCCAGTCATTACGCCATACAGTATTTGGGAAATACGAACTACCGAAATAGGGATTCCAACCATCACATATACAAATAGCGCTTTATCTTCTGCGTAGCAGTTTTCTGAAAAGGATCGGACTGCGCCACGACCATCTGAACCTGGGAAAATTTATTCACCTGGGTATTGATATAAACTCTCAGCTCCTGAAGCAGCTCATCAATACGGGCATCCACAAAATCTTCAACTCCTTCACGCAAATATCGGTAATGTTGCTCCAACTCCTCGTAATTGAAATGCACCAAAGCCACCAACTTACCCTTTTTTTGCACCACAAGGGAATCTACAACATGTTTAAAATTATTAATCAAAGATTCAATTTCTTCCGGGTAAATGTTCTCCCCACTGGCACCTACAATCATATTCTTCAACCGACCTTCAATATACAGAAAGTTGTTCTTATCAAGGCGGCCCAAATCACCTGTTTTAAACCACCCATCCTTGGTAAACACCTCTCGGGTTTTTTCAGGATCTTTGTAGTACCCCTTCATCACATTGGATCCCTTGGCCCAAATCTCTCCAATACCTGTTTTCGGATCCGGATTACTGATCTTCAAATCCACATCAACCACAGCTGGGCCGGTTGATTGCAAACGAATCTTACTGGGGCAAGCCCCCGCCAAAAGTGGTGCTGTCTCGGTAAGACCATACCCAATGGCATAGGGAAATTTCGCTTCAATTAAAAACTCCTCCACTACTGGATTCAACTTGGCTCCCCCAATTCCAAAGAACACCAATTCTCCTCCAAAAGTTTTCAACAGCTTCTTCCCGGCAATTGCGTTCAATCTTTTTCTCACTAAAGGCAGGCGATACAGAAATCGAATCAACTTTCCCTTATTGAAAGATGGCAACACTTTTCCCTTGTAAATTTTTTCAATTATCAAGGGTACAGAAAACATCACCGTTGGGCGAACCTTTTGCAAAGCAGGTAACAATATAGAAGGCGTAGGAGGTTTTTGTAAATAGTAGATACATGCTCCTTTCAACATTGGCAACACAAAGCCCAATGTATTTTCATAGGTATGCGAAAGGGGTAAGATCGAGAGAAAACGATCCCTCTCATCCACAGGATGTATAAGGCTTGCCCGTTGGGCATTGAAACAAATATTCTTATGAGACAGCATTACTCCCTTGGAGTTTCCGGTTGTTCCCGAAGTATATATTATCGCTGCTAAATCGTCTTCCTCAACTTGACAATCGGATTGCGAAGTCCTACCAAGTTCAAACTGAACATCCCTCATCGGACATTCCAGCAATGAAAAATCCTCAATGCCAACTATACTCTGCAAGAAACTCGATTGCAGACCTTTAACCTTATGCTTCAAACCACGTGATACAAAAATCGCTTTGGCTTCAGAATGTTGCAAAATATTATCAATCTCGCTGGTTGAAAAATCAGGCAGAAGAGGAACAACAACCGCTCCCATAAATGCGACGGCATAATATGCAATCCCCCAATTAGGCGTATTCGCACTTAGAATTGCAACTTTGTCTCCCCGTTCAATCCCTAACTGTTCGAGGAAAAAAATCAAAGCTTCAATCTGCTCTCCCAATTCATTGTAAGTAATGGGTTCCTGTCCTACAAAGGCCATGGCATTGCAATTGCCAAATTTACTTCGGCTGTGATGAAATTGTGCCGGAAAAGTTAACTGGATGTTCTCTTTCATACTATTATCTATTGTCGTTTCCTGATTTCAGCACTCTGCCACCTTGTACTGTAGCCAAAACACTGTGTTCTGAAAACACCATAAAGATAGAACAATTGTGCTAGTTTGCCATAATATCCTTAATTTTCAATAACAATTTAACTTTTCACAACAAAAATCAACTTTATACAACAACATAATTGTGTGTGTGTGTTTACAGAGGTGAAGGAATTCTATATGTCCAGCATCTGATTTTTTCTATAAAGCAAACACAGTACCTCTAAAAACATAAAACAACATAATTTCCTCACAAAACACAGTTTCTTATTTACATATTTTTTATTTTCGCAACCAAATTTAATCCTATTACCATATCAAACTCTAAATTTCTTATAAATGAAAAACCTTCAAAAACTAGCATTACTGCTGGTTGTTACTCTTTCAGGATTCAATCTCGTGGCACAAACCAGCTTTCGGGGAAGTATGATTATAAGCGGAAATACCAACCTGAATTTCATTACCATGGAAAATACAAGAGATTCCGACTTTGGAGAAGAATCTCTTGGAAAACAGAATACATTCGATTTTTCTCCGGAAATTGGTTGGTTTGTGAATGATGACTTAATACTTGGGGTAGGTCTTCCAATAAACATTACTACCAACAAAGATGAAGACGGTGATAAAACAACTGTTTCCAGCTATATCCTGGCACCTTTTGCAAAACATTATTTCGGAAAAGGGAATGTACGCCCCTTCTTTCAAGCCATCCTGGGATATGGTATAACCAAATACAAAGAAGATACCAAATACTTTGATTATGATGCTGATTCCTACGAAATGAATTCATTTCTATACGGTTTAGGGGGAGGATTTTCCTTTTTTCTAAACCAGAACATCGCTCTTGACTTTAGTACAGGATACAATCATATCACAAGTAAACCTAAGGATGACAATGACTCCGATTATAAAATGATTAAAAAAGGCTTTCAAGCCAATGTCGGTTTTACCATCATATTTTAAACATTATTGCAGATACTTATTTCGTCAGACAATAAAATTAACAAAAACGTTTGCATAACTTTTTTTGGCCCGGACCTTGGTTCGGGCCATTTTTTCTTCTAAATTGCCACCGCATAATCACAACTAAAACTGGGGTTTTACCCCACCTACAACTGAATATTACTACATTTCAAAAAGAGAAATTTGCTATAACTGTGCACTATTGAGAGATCTTCTCTCCGGCACACAAGGCAAATTGGAAATCACAACTAAATAGGATGGTTTAACAACTGGTGTGTAATCAGATTTTTCACACCCTGGGCTTGCTGTATCTTATTTTCAGCAGTCAAGGACAACAAAACGAACATGACAAAACTATCTTATGACCATGGAAGCTGTGTAACTCCCCTTCTGGGAGAAACCATCAGCGAAAGATTAAAGAAAACAGTAGAACTATTTGGTGACCGGGAAGCCTTGATTGTTCCTCATCAAGAATATAAAGCCACCTATTCTGAATTCTGGCAGCAAATAGAAGAAGTGGCCAAAGGGCTGCTGGCCTTTGGAGTTCAAAAAGGAGACCGTGTGGGCATTTGGTCGCCCAACCGTTTCGAGTGGGTGATTGTACAATTCGCCACTGCTCGCATTGGGGCCATCCTGGTGAATGTAAATCCGGCCTACAAAGCAGCGGAATTGAAATATGCATTGCGTCAGTCTGAAATAAGTCTGTTGATCATGTCCAAAGGCTTCCGAAAAACTAATTATCTGGAAATCATTAGCGAAGTCCGTCAATCCTGTATTCATTTGAAACAAATTGTAGTAATCGACAGGGACTGGCAGGCCTTGATAGAAGCTGGTAAACGTATTACCAATGGACAATTGGAAAAATTGGAAAACAGCCTCCAATTCGACGATCCCATTAATATTCAGTATACCTCAGGAACAACAGGATTTCCAAAAGGCGCAACGCTCACACATAACAACATTCTGAACAATGGATTTTTTATCGGAGAACGATTGCAATACTCTGAAAAAGACAAAGTATGCATTCCAGTTCCCTTCTACCATTGCTTTGGAATGGTCCTGGGAAACCTGGCTTGTATAACCCATGGTTCCTGCATGGTCATTCCAGGTGAATTTTTTGAACCGGAAACCGTTCTTCGTACTGTACAGGAAGAAAAGTGCACCTCACTCTATGGAGTTCCTCTCATGTTTATTGCTGAATTGGAACATCCCAACTTTGGTAATTACAACATGAGTAGTCTTCGTACCGGAATTATGGCTGGAGCCTCCTGCCCGGAAAAAGCCATGCGTGAAGTTCAGGAAAAAATGAATATGAAAGAGGTTGCCATCTGCTATGGCATGACTGAGACTTCTCCTGTTTCCACTCAAACTTTTGTAAATGACAAATTAGTTAAAAGGGTGAGTACTGTAGGAAAAGTTCATCCTCATCTGGAAATCAAAATAATTGACCCGGAAACAGGACGCATCGTACCTCGCGGACAGGCCGGAGAATTTTGTACAAGAGGTTATTCTGTAATGCTTAAGTATTGGAACAACCAGGAAGCGACCCAATCTGTAATTGATGATGCCGGATGGATGCATACCGGAGACCTCGCCTCAATGGATGAAGAGGGCTATGTTACCATTACAGGAAGAATTAAAGATATGATCATTCGAGGTGGGGAAAACATCTCCCCTTTTGAAATTGAGGAATTCCTGCATACCCACGATGCTATCAGTGAAGTATATGTAATAGGTGTACCCGATTACAAATATGGTGAAGTAGTAATGACCTGGATCAAATTCAAGGAAGGAAAATCTGCTACAGAAGAAGAACTTCGTGAATACTGCACCGGGCAGATAGCCACCTACAAAATTCCCAAATACTGGAAATTTACAGATGAGTTTCCTACTACTGTTACCGGGAAAATCAGAAAGGTGGAAATGCGTGAAATTTCAACCAAAGAACTGGGGTTGAAAGGAAGAAAGAAATCATAAAGGATTAATTGCCTCCACTATCGAAAACTTCAAGTTTAAAGCCGTTTTTTTTAATGCAGCTTCTAGCTTGAAGTTTTTTTCACAAAAAAACTTTTTCAATCAAGCTTCCCATAGAACACTGATCTTCTGTACAATTCCCATACAACAACAATAATTCCCGTCCTCCTTAAACCAACAAATTAATCGTTGCGGTAAATTTTTTCTTATAACAAATACGTGTAAACTCTGATTAGTTTGTCATATACGGCAAAAGAGGGAGAATCCGGTTCGATATATTCGCAAAATGGGAGAACCGATTCTTTGGGAAAAACCCTAAATCTTTTTAGTTAGTATTTAAGGCAAAGCCAGGATTCTGTAAAAGATTTTCCTGGCTTTTCCATTTTTGATAATACCCTGTAACAATCAAACAGACTCTATTCGAAAGGAAAAAGCAACCGACTCTTCAGCAATACACCAAAACCATACCATCCTATAATACAAACACAATCATCACTTTTCGATGATAAAAATACTAGTCGTGAAAAAAAAATCAAAAAAAAGAGCAAGAAGATACGTGTGGTACAATCCGGGATTGTCACATAGAGGAAAAGCAACTATTTGAATGATGAATGTGCTATTCTCCGGGAATCTGCTCATAGTATTCCCGGAGGAGCACTTTTCCTCACAACAATAGGATCATGTGCTTTTTTAAAGAACAAAAACACTAAATGAAAAAATACTATCTCATAGGACTGATTATTATACTATTTTCCGGCTGTACCCAAAACGATTCAGAATGGGAAATAATAAATCCGAAGGTTCTTGTGCCGAACATTCAGGTCAAACGAATACGTGATGCACACAATCAAATCCATCAATCGGTTGAAGTTCTTTTTAACGATATAGAAAACAACACAATCAGCTTAGGTAGTGGATCAATATATTTTGACAATCAACAACTTCAATTACAATACAACGGATCGGGGACTCCCTACTACTGCTTGCTGGAGGGAATTCCCATGCTTGAACCCGGCTCAATACATACCATTCGAATCACACTTGGTAAATCAAAAGATTTCTTTTGTTACATTGTGATTCCCAACACTACCCTGGAAAAACTCGTTCTTCCTGTGAGTCATAAGGTGAATACCGATCTCACAGTTTATTGGGAGGGAAGAGATCATGCTCCTAAATTACTACGCCTGTCGGGTTCAAACAATTCCGTTCATAATAGTCAGTCTATTGTTATTCCTAACGACCAACAGTCTTTGGGACAATATACTCTGCCAGCTGACCTTTTTTTAATTCCCGGAACCTACTTTCTTAATCTGATAAGTTACAGTACCGGGAATGTTGATCCCATGCTTGGGGGCGGCAGTATTACAGCTATATGGGCTGTGGAAGGAGAATGTACCGTGGTAGAATAGTAACAATAAAACAAATTGTCATCCTAATATCCTTAGGGGTAAGATAATTTTTAGGTTCATATACAATGATTAGGATGAATTCCTTTTCGGGTTAAAAAAACACAGGTTCAATTGCATATCAATGAACAATCTGTGAACACTGAATCGGTTATGTAACAAGTAAATCCGATTCAATTTTGGTTTTAATAGTTTGAAAAATGCCTCCTTGAGAGGCATTTTTCTTTATCCTAAATTTCCTCAATCAAACTCAAATGGAATCTCAAAATACTAGAAAAGTCACTTAAGAAAAATCTACAAAACAACTAGGGGTAAAATGAGCCTATTCACCAAAATTCAGACAAAATTGTTCAAAGCATAAAATTATGCACTCAGCATTTCCCGCTCTTCTTCATTCAGTTGCAATTCCATCGATATTACAGGCTTAAACGGAAAACTACGCCCAATTAGATACAAGGATAAAATCCAAGGCATCAGCCACAACATAAAATGCGAATACAGATAACCAACCAGGGTAAGGAAACCAGCCATGGAAAAAAACATCATTTTCCCGACAAAGGCCTTACGGTACCAATTCATTTTTTGCACCACACCCCAATCCAACTGCATAAAACGCATTCTCCTCCGATAGGAAAAATGTCCCATTAGGAACATCGCAATCACCATTACTCCCAACAGAATTCGTAAGATCAGACTTCCATCGAATTGAAAAAATTCTGCATCTGAGTGATACTGTGAATACACCGAAATTAACCCCAGCACCACCTCAGCCAAGACCCAGGCAAAAAACATTCCTTGCAACCCCAACAGAGACCACCTTACATAATTTTTTGTTTCTTCCATTATTTACAATTTTCTAAACAACCAACATCATTTCTTCCAGGAATTATTCCCCGATAAAAGGGGAAAATGCCCTCAGCAATAAGATTCAGAGGGAGAAAATTAAAAAAACCACAATGGATAAAATATGCTAAAAAACTCATTTATGGAATTTTAATATTATTTAACAAAAACAATACATTCGCCTATACAGCTATCCTACTGCTAATTAACATTGCCGAAATCGTTTTCCTCAATTCATTTTGCATTCAGAAAAATAACTACTTTATTCTATGAAATTTTACCAACACCTGCCATCTTCTATTAAAATATTGAAATTCTTTGTTAAGCATTTGCTAATCCAAACAACCAAAATTGGAGTTTCGCGTAAAATTTTCTAGTTTTGATTCAGAATTAAATACCTGATAATGCTTATTAAACAAATCGGACATATTCTTCTATCCCTTTTCCTGTTGATTTCTACAACAGGAGTGGCCATTCATAAGCATTACTCTGGGAAACACCTGTACTCGACTTCCCTATTTGTGGAAGCGAAAAGCTGCTGTGAAATCCCTTGCGATTGTTGTAATAAAACGAGCACGGTGATACAGGTGAAAGAAAATTTTGTACCCTCCTACTTCCATTTGGATGATGTAGCAGAATTGGTTCTCCTGGTGGAGCCACTTTTGGCTTTTCTAATGCCATTGGAAACTCAGGCACTTGAATTCTCACTTAATTTTTGGGATTCCTCCCCGCCCCTGCTTTCGGATCTCTGCATCCTGAACCAGGTTTTCCGTTTATGATTTTTGGAGTTTAGCTTGTAGTACCTTGAGGTAACGACATGCTATTCGACACTTGTTTGTTAATACGAGTCAAGTAACAAGATGTAAGTGGCAAGTTACAAGTAATCAAAACTTGTCACTTGAGATTACTCCAAATTTCATAATTCAAAAGTCATGCTCAACAGAACCATAAAATTCTTCCTGGAGAATAAGTTGGTCACTGCACTCCTGCTGATATCCTTTATCACCTGGGGTGTGATTACCTCCCCTTTTCCCTGGAAGATAGACTTTCTGCCCAAGGACCCGGTGGCGGTGGATGCCATCCCGGACATTGGGGAAAACCAACAAATTGTATTTACAAAATGGATGGGGCGCTCGCCCCAAGACATTGAAGACCAGATCACCTATCCCCTGACAACTTCCCTATTGGGAATCCCGGGGGTGAAAACCATCCGAAGCTCCTCCATGTTCGGCTTCTCCAGCATCTACGTGATTTTTAACGATGATGTGGATTTCTATTGGAGTCGCTCCCGTATCCTGGAAAAGCTCAACTCTCTACCCGGTGGTCTGCTTCCACCAGGTGTACAACCTTCCCTGGGACCGGACGCCACAGCATTGGGGCAGATCTATTGGTACACCCTGGAGGGCAGAACGCCTGAAGGTGAAGTGACCGGTGGATGGGATCCACAGGAACTAAGGTCCATCCAGGATTACCAGGTACGCTATGCCCTGGCATCTGCCAATGGTGTATCCGAAGTGGCTTCCATCGGGGGCTTCGTAAAGGAGTACCAGGTGGATGTGGATCCCAATGCAATGGAGGCCTACAAGGTGAACCTGATGCAAATCATGAACAGCATCAAGAACTCCAATCTAGATATTGGAGCCCGTACCATTGAAATCAACCAGGCCGAATACTTCGTGCGAGGAATCGGCTACGTGAAGAACCTCAACGATCTGGAGGAAGCCGTAGTTACTGTCCGCAACCATGTGCCCGTTCGTATTAAGGATGTGGCCCGCGTAAGCTATGGTCCGGCCGACCGCCGTGGTGCCCTCGACAAGATGGGTGCCGATGTGGTAGGCGGCGTAATTGTGGCCCGTTATGGTGCCAACCCCCTCGAGGTAATCAACAATGTAAAGGATAAGATTACGGAGATTGCACCCGGCCTTCCCCAAAAGGAGCTGGCCGATGGTACCATTTCCAAACTAACCATCGTACCCTTCTACGACCGTACCCAGTTGATCTACGAAACCCTGGGGACTCTGGAAGAAGCACTTTCCCTGGAAATCATCATCACCATCATCGTAATCATTGTCATGGTGATGAATCTTAGGGCCAGTATCCTGATCTCAGCGCTCATCCCCATCTCGGTGCTCATGACCTTTATTGCCATGCGCTACTTCCATGTGGATGCCAACATCGTAGCCCTTTCGGGTATTGCCATCGCTATTGGAACCATTGTGGATGTGGGAATTGTACTTACCGAAAACATGATCCGACACCTCGACATGGACAAAAACGGAAGAACCAAATTGCAAATCATTTATGATGCCAGCAAGGAGGTTGCCCCGGCTGTTATCACCGCGGTACTGACCACCATCATCAGCTTTATCCCGGTATTCACCATGGAAGCTGCCGAAGGAAAACTATTCCGTCCGTTGGCTTTTACCAAGACCTTTGTACTGTTTGCAGCAATGATTGTGGCAGTGGTAATACTACCTGCTTTGGCTCATTGGTTGTATAGCATTCCAACCGACCGAAAAAAAATCCGGACATGGATGAATGGTGTTCTAATTGCCATTGGCATCTATGTAGCCATCTTTATGGTGCCATGGATGGGCCTTGTGCTGATACTGCTGGGAGCCGTAAACATCGGAATTGCCCGATTACCCCAATACGAGAAATACCTGGGCTGGATCAACATGCTGATTATTGCCCTGGCCGTGACCTTTTTCTTAACCCGGGAGTGGTTACCACTGGGGGCCTCCAACTCCCTGTTCAGCAATTTCATTTTTGTGATTCTGAACATTGTTGTGCTGTTGGCTATCTTCCTGGTATTTATTAAATACTACACCCGAATTCTAAGTTGGGCCCTTCGCCACAAAATGCTCTTTCTCACCATTCCAACACTTTTGGTAACCTGGGGTTTGATCATCTGGCTGGGCTTCAACACCCTGTTTGGATTTGTTGCCAGGGGAATGGACAAAATTGGTGTGAACATTGCTTCAACCGGGTTCTGGCCAACCATGTATCACAAGTACCCGGGAATTGGGAAAGAGTTTATGCCTGCATTGGACGAGGGCTCCTTCCTACTGATGCCTACCTCCATGCCCCACTCTGGGATGGAAGAAAACAAGCGGGTACTCCGTCATCTGGATATGGCGGTGGCCAACATCCCTGAGATTGATATGGTAGTAGGAAAACTGGGACGTGTGGAGTCTGCCCTTGACCCTGCTCCCATCTCCATGTACGAAAACATCATCAACTACAAGAGTGAGTACAAAACCGATGAGTACGGAGAACGGATCCGCTTTGCCGTGGACGACGAGGGAGAGTTCCTTCGTGACGCAAAGGGAAAGCTGATCCCTGATAGAAACGGGGAGTACTTCCGCCAGTGGCGGGACGAAATCAAATCGCCCGACGACATCTGGAACGAGATTGTAAATGTTACCAAGATTCCTGGTGTTACCTCTGCTCCCAAACTGCAGCCCATCGAAACCCGTTTGGTAATGCTGCAAACTGGGATGAGAGCCCCCATGGGAATCAAGGTAATGGGGAACGACCTAAAGAAGATCGAGCAATTTGGCCTTGAACTGGAGCATGTTCTGAAAGAGGTTCCCAGCGTAAAAGAGGCTTCGGTGTTTGCCGAACGAATCGTTGGGAAACCCTACCTGGAGATCCGAATCGATCGCAAAGCCATTGCCCATTACGGCCTGAACATCCAGGATGTGCAGAAGCACATCTCGGTAGCTGTTGGGGGGATTGCACTGACTACCTCAGTTGAGGGACGGGAACGTTACCCCATCCGCCTGCGCTACCCCCGTGAATTGAGAGATGATCCGGAAATGCTGAAGAAAATACTGATTCCGACCAGAATGGGCTATTCAGCTCCCCTGAGCGAGTTGGCAGACATCGAGTACATTCAGGGGCCTCAGATGATCAAGAGTGAGAACACCTTCCTGATTGGCTACGTGATCTTCGACAAGATGGCGGGCTTCTCCGAAGTGAATGTGGTGAAAGCTGCAGAAGACCATATCGAGGCGAAGATTGCCAATGGCAGTCTGAAAGTGCCTGCGGGAGTATCCTACAAGTTTACCGGAAACTACGAGAACCAGATTCGTGCCGAGAAACGACTGAGCATTGTAATTCCTGTGGTCTTGGTGATCATCTTTCTGATCCTTTATTTCCAGTTCCGAAGCATACCGCCTACCCTGATGGTATTCAGCGGAATCTCCGTAGCCTTTGCCGGTGGTTTCATCATGATCTGGCTTTACGGACAGGATTGGTTCCTCAACTTCTCGGTGATGGACATCAACCTAAGGGATCTTTTCCAGATGAAAACTGTGTACCTGAGTGTGGCTGTATGGGTGGGCTTCATCGCACTGTTCGGAATTGCAACGGATGATGGGGTGATTATGACCTCTTACTTGGAACAGGTGTTCGACCGCGACAAGCCCACCACAACAGAGGAAATTCACAAAGCTGTGATAGAGGCAGGTTCCAAGCGTATCCGTCCCTGTTTGATGACGACCGCAACCACACTACTGGCGCTGTTGCCCATCCTGACCTCATCGGGACGTGGTGCCGATGTAATGATCCCAATGGCCATCCCCGCATTTGGAGGTATGACCATCGAGCTGATCACCCTGTTTGTGGTACCAGTGCTGTATGCGATTTGGAAAGAACGTAAATTAACCACCAAGGACACGAAGAAATAATTTAATGCTATGACAATAAAAAGAATATACAAACTGCTGCTCTTACTCCTACTCCCGGCCGTTACCATCGGCCAGGACCGGGTTTTGGAGCAATACCTCCAAACGGCTGAGCAGAACAACCCGGGGGTACAGGCGGCCTACCGCGTATATCAGCAATCCCTGGAGCGGGTGCCACAGATGAAGGCATTACCCGATCCCAGCCTTTCGGCAGGAGTTTTCATCAACTCCATCGAAACACGGGTGGGAGCCCAAAAGGCCAAACTATCGGTAAGTCAGATGTTCCCCTGGTTCGGAACCCTGGATGCCAAAAGTCAGCAGGCCGCCCATCAGGCACAGGCCACGCATGAGAAGTACCTCGCTGCTCGTAACCTGCTGCACTACCAGGTAAAAGAGAACTGGTACGACCTCTACCTGGTTCAGCAAAAGATCTACTACACCCAAAAGCGGGTGGAGATCCTGGACCTTCTGGAACGCCAAAGCCTCTCCCGTTTCGAAAACAATGAGGGTGGGATGATCAACGTTTTGTATGTACAAATGTTGAAGGAGGAGTTGGTAAGCAAACTGGAGCTGTTTCGCGACAAGCAGAAAACCTTGCAAACAGCTTTCAACCTGAAGCTGAACCGACCGGCAAATATCGAGGTGGAACTGGCTGAAAGCCTCCCCGAAGTGACAAAACTGATTACTGATCCGGATAGCCTGTGGAAGAATCACTCACGATTGAAGGCCCTGGAGGCCCAGGTACAGGCCAGTGAATACCGCCAAAAGGCCGCCAAACTAAGTGGCTTGCCACAAATTGGTGTGGGACTGGACTATGCCTTTGTCGCTGAAAGAAAGGATATGGTGGTGAAGGACAACGGAAAAGATGCGATCATGCCCATGGTAACTGTGAAGCTGCCCATCTTCCGAAAGAAATACAAGGCCATGGTAAAGGAGAGCCAACTGCAGCAGGAGCAATTCCAACTGATGCATCAGCAGGAGAGCAACAAACTGCAACTGGAGCTGAAGAAAACCATGGAAAACTACCAGACTGGTCTTCGGGATGCCCAGCTCTACGATGATCTGTTACAAAAGGCCCGTCAATCGCTGGAGATCCTGACGGCAACCTATGAAGCTTCCATTAAGAGTTATGAGGAGCTGATGAACATGCAGCAAAAAATCTGGATCTATGAGCAAAAACAGGTGGAGGCACAAGTTTTGCTGCACAAGAGTAAGGCGTATTTGGAATATTTAAGTGCAAATTGACAACCTCTGTGATCCCTCTGGTGGGGACGGGTTTATGCATTAATAAAAACTCTGTGGGACTCTGTGCCCTCTGTGGTAAAAAATAAAAAAACATGAAAACAATTATAGATACAATCAAAAGCAACTGGAAACAGTACCTCATCATCCTGGTGGCAGGTATGATCCTGGGCTGGATCCTCTTTGGCGGAGGCGGGGAAACCACTCACTCACACGAAGGACACGATCATGAATCGGAAACGGCAGCAGCCACTTCCTGGACCTGCTCCATGCATCCTCAAATTCAGGCTCCCGAACCAGGCGACTGCCCTATCTGTGGTATGGACCTCATCCCTATGGATGCTGGAACCGCCAACGCCAATCCTGCAGTAATAGAAATGACCGAGACCTCCATCAAACTGGCCAACATCCAAACCACCAAAGTGGAAATGGGACTGGCCGAAAAGGAGATCCGTTTGCAGGGTAAGGTTGAAATTGATGAGCGCCGCATCGCCTCTCAATCCATCCACTTCAACGGACGGATTGAAGAGTTGCACGTGAACTTTGAGGGAGAAAAAGTAAAGAAGGGTCAAACTCTGGCGGTGGTATATGCACCTCAGCTGGTAACCGCCCAGCAGGAACTGTTCCAGGCCCTGAAAACCGCCGAACGTTACCCCGAATTGGTACAGGCAGCCCGCAACAAGCTGAAACTATGGAAGCTGACCGATGCCCAGATCGAAAACATCGAGAAAAGCGGCCTGGTTCAGGAGTACTTCCCCATCAAGGCCGACGTATCGGGTTATGTGATCAAGCGCAAGGTGGCCGAAGGGAACTATGTGAAAACCGGTACCGTACTGTTCGAGATTGCAGATCTGAACCGCCTGTGGGTGATCTTTGATGCCTACGAAAAGGACATCCCCTTCCTGAAGGAGGGTGATGAGATCGAGTTTACCGTTGCCTCACTGCCAAGAGAAACCTTCACCGCTAGCGTAAATTATATTGATCCGGTGTTAGATCCGCAAAGAAGAATCGCAAGGGTACGTACCGAGGTGGGCAACCGCAATGGCATGCTAAAACCTGAAATGCACGTGGATGGTATTGTTTCTGCCAGCCTAAACTTTAGCGAGGAAGGACTGATCGTTCCCAAATCTGCAGTAATGTGGACCGGAAAACGTTCTGTTGTATACGTGAAGCATCCTGAGAATCCTGCCTTCGAAATGCGCGAGGTAGTCTTAGGCGAATCCCTTGGAGAGCATTACCTGGTAGCCGAAGGTCTGGAGGCTGGTGAATTGGTGGTATCCAGCGGTGCCTTTACTGTGGATGCCGCGGCCCAGCTCAACAGCAAATACAGCATGATGAACCGTCCGGAGTCCGAGGGTGATATCCCAAACTTACAAACCAAAGTGAAGGAAGGCTTCCGCAAGCAGCTAAATGGCATCCTGAGTGCATACTTAGTGCTGAAGGACGAATTGGTGAAAACCGATGCCGCCACCAGTCAAGCCGCTTCAAAAAAACTAATGATGGCCCTGATGGCTGCCACTCCGGATAAGACAAATCTTAAGGGAAGTGCTAAGAAATTCTGGCAGGAGCAGTACAAAATCCTTCACGAAGAATTGGCAAAAATGACCAAATCCACCGATGTGGAAGTTCAGCGAGCGGCCTTTAAGCCTTTCAATAATTCGTTGATCCTAAGCTTCAAAAGCTTCGGTGTTGGCCAGCAAAAAATGTACATCCAATTCTGCCCTATGGCCGATAACGACACCGGCGGCTACTGGCTGAGCACGGAAGAGCAGATCATGAATCCCTACTTTGGCGATATGATGCTGCACTGTGGAGAAGTGAGCGAAACGCTGAAGATGAAGATGCCGAAGGAACACAAGGGCCATGACCACCAGCATTAAAGTAACAAGTGACAAGTGACAAGAAAGTCTTGGTACTAGTGACTTGCTACTAGTAACTTTTCAACTTATAGAACAAAAATAAATTTTGTATCAACTACAAATAGTAACAATTCAATAAAAATACCAAAAACATGAAAAATCTAATGATCGCTGTAGCCCTGATGTTGGGCGCTAGTACCACAATGGCTGTAGAAGTAAACAATACGGTTCCTGTAAAGCAATGCTGCAAAAAGCAGGCTTGTGCCAAGGAAACTTTCAAGGTAAAGGGCAACTGCGGAATGTGTAAAGCTAAAATAGAAAAGGCAGCCAAAGGTGTGGATGGTGTGATCGATGCCCAGTGGAACAAGGACACAAAAGAAATCACTGTAAACTACGACAGCAGCAAGGTAAAAATGGAGAAGGTACACAAGGCCATTGCTGCTGCTGGTTACGATACCGAGAAGGTAAAGGCTGATGATGCCGTTTACGACAAACTGCACAGCTGCTGCAAGTACGACAGGAAGTAAAAATAGCTTTAAGTGGCAAGCTTCATGCCGCTACCGAAAGGTAGAGGAGACTATTCGAAGGACCTAAGCCAATGGCTAAAAATTGAAAACAAATCTCCTGGCAGCTAGCAACTCTAAATACTTACAACTATATCAGAAAACAGCCGCGGAGCAGATGCTCTTCGGCTGTTTTTATCTTTCGTTTATTAGAAATTGATCCTGTATTTACTTCAATTCCCATAGAAGCACCAAAGGATTCTGATCTTCTGAAATCTCATTCCGATCCAAGTATTCATTTATCTGCTGATTCTTTCTTTCTGAATGAAGAAGTTTCACAGGGGGAACTAACGAAGCACAAAGTTGATTTTCCACCACATCATTAACCGGGAAAAAAGCTGACTCGGAGGCAACATTGTACGTTTTATTCTCAGATTTATTGTACACAGCAAACTGTGTTTTCATCCCCTTCGAGTTCTTAACATCAAACACCCAATAGGAAAAAAGAACTTGGTCCAGGGTCTCATTGAGCTGATCAAGTTTTACAGCAACCACCTGATTTTCGTACTTTTCATCTATCACTTGAGGATTTCCCTTATACAAAGCGGGTGCAATCTTATTCTCCTTAAAATCTACATAATAATTAGCATTTACTCCTTCCCTGTCAATGGAATAGATGCTATCGTTCATACCATGACAAAAAAGTACTGAGTTTTCGCAAGTCGAAAATGCTTTGAAGGAAAAGCTATAATCTCGTATCTCATTAAAAGGGAGAAATTTATGGTTTTCTCCGGAATGTGAATTACAAATAGCAAGGTTAAAATCAGGGCCTAAGCCACAATGAATTTCTGTATTCGCATCAAGCTGCATAGCATTCATTATCTGACTAAAACTTAGATCCTTATCAGCAATCTCAACCGAATTGAAATTTCCAGTCCAATCGTACACCAAAATTTTTCCGGTACCCTCCAGCACCTTTATTTTACGATTGAACTTATCGATGAAAAAACTTTGTATGTGAGTATATTCATTGGGGCCTTTCCCCTTATCCGAAATTTTGAACAGGAACTCACCCTTTCGATTATAGGCAAAGATCTCTTCACTCTGCTTGTCTAATACAATAATCTTATCCTTCGTAAAAGAAGCTTTGGTAACTTTTCCCAAAGGATACCTGTTATCCAATGACACGATTTCCTTTATGGAAATCCGATTCTCCAGATCAACAATTTCATCCTTGTGAATGTTTACTTCCAAATTTTGTACAGTTTGGGTCCTGTTCTTAGTACAGGACGACAAAAGGAACACTGCCAAAAGGATTGAAAAACTAGTTTTGGATACAACAGAAAAAAGACTTTTATTAAACAACATAATTTCGATAAGTTTAGATTATAGATGACAAGAAAAAACTTCTTTTCTAGCTCAAAACAGCAAGCATACTATTTATCAATAACGATATCAAATATAAGATTTTTTCATTACATAATATCCATCAACTAAAAAAATAGTCAGAAACTTCAGAACTTCGCCTTCAGTTGGGAAACAATAAGAAATAGAGCTTCTATTCACAAAGAAAATCCACACAAACAAACCCTTTTCACCGTTTTACACCTGGAGATCTACTCAACAAATAAGTATCTCGTTCAGAAAAAAAAGGAAAGTTGCAGCGAATGGATATTTATTGAAAGAAAATGGAGCCTCTTGTCTCTGTCTATCTGGTGCCAAAAAGAAGAGAATACAGAATCAAAACAATTAGGGTTAATCCAATTGCAAGGAAGAAGAAGCCAAATGCCTTCGCCCAGCGCATTTTGCTCTCGGAGATTTCCATTTCAACAAGAACCTCATCCAGCTTCCCTGATTTTTCCAACTCTTCAAATTCTTTTGGCCGATCCTCCTTATACTCCTCCAGGGGCACATGTCCTGTAAAGATTACCGGATCCATGGGGAAAACTTCAGGGCGAAAATGGGTATTGAAAAAGTGGATGGTAAAAATGAAACCTACCGCGAGAAGGGCCTCATCGCTATGGATAATTTGCGCTACATTGATAAATTCACCGGGGAAGAAGCGGGTGAAAAACTCAGGAAACCAAAGCATCAGTCCCGAAAACCCGATAATAGCGATTCCCCAAAAAACCGCAAAGTAGTCAAATTTCTCCCAGTAAGTCCATCGTCCATACTGCGGGCGCGGCCCCAACCCAAGAAACCACTTGATGGTAGACCAAAATTCTCGCAAGTCTTTTCGACTGAACAGTAGCGAATTACTTCCAAACAAAAGCTCAGAGAGCTTCATCCCCGGCTTTGCTTTCATTCTCATCAGAGAAAATAGATGGACGAAGAAGTAACCAAAGGTAATTACTGCTGCAAAACGATGAATATTCCCTGCTGTATGAACTCCACCTAACAAATCCACTAAGAAACGAGCCCATTCCATATTGGCAAACTTCAGCAACATCCCAGTCAAGGCCAACGACAAGAAACTAAGTATTACAAAGATATGAGTCCACCTCTGGTTCTCATTGAAGCGACGAATGTAGACTCTGGGCCCCTCCTTTTTATGACTCTTTCTTTTCCTTCTCTCTCGCAGGGAACGAGGCAGCCACAAAAGAGTATGGATTCCAAAAAAAGCAAAAACTGCTATCAACAGGGAGGTCATCCCCCAGAAACTATAGTAGAGAGCCGGATACTTGTCCCGGTTGTGGTGGGTAGCATGCGTCAAAAAACCGGTAAAACGCATATGGGCATCCTCATGGCACTTTTTGCAAGTGGCAACAATATTCTCTTTTCCTACTGCTGACTTCGGGTTTCTCACATCCATTACCGTGTGTGCCCCATGACAATCAGAACATCGTGCCGCTTTCAGATACCCCAACTGATAGGCCTTCCCATGGTAGGTTTCCATGTAGGAGTCCGACAGCTTTTGATGGCAAGAACCACATTGTTGGGTAATCTCATACATAAATTTATCCTTATCAATCTCGGATATCACATGAGCATAATGGCAAGCCGTGCATGTGGGATAGAGCTTTTTATCATCACTCAGATGAATAGCATGATCACTGGCAAGAAAACTATCGAAAATTCCTTTGTGACAACTACCACAGGTAGCGGGTACATTGAGTGGATGTACCGAAGAAAGCTCATTGGTATCCTTGTGCATAAAATGGGTGGTGTGGCAATCAGTACACACCGCACTAACCAAAAGCCCTTTCTCCGTCAATCCCTTACCGTGCACACTTGTTGAGTAGTCCAAATAAGCATCTATTTCTTTCAATTGAGCAACCTGTATCGCCTTCCCCTCCTTACGGTGGCACTCCCCACACAAAGTTGGAATAGCCAATCGATAGACAGGAGAGCTCTCATCCTTCTTCGACTTCACCAAATGGGTATTGTGACAATCGGTACAGTAAGGAGCATTTTCAACCTCTTTCAAATGAGCCAATCCATGGCCACTAGCATAGTACACGTCCGAAATTTCCGAATGACAATTGGCACAAGCCACTTTACTTGAAGTTTCACAAGGGCGTTTTTTGCGGGGCGAAACATCCGAATGACATTTTACACATGTGATATTATTGTGAATGGAATTGGATAGTAGGTTTACATCCACATAGAGAGAAATGGTGTCCCCATTCACCATTTTGTGAATATCCTTTCGTTCATGGCAACGCAAGCACGTGCGGTCGGATATGGTTTCCAAAAGATTTTGAATGGTGACAATATGCGGGGGATGACAATCCGAACATGCCGGTATTGCACCGGGCTTTTGCTCCCAAAGTTGTTCATTAATCACCTTTTTATGAACCTGCTCAATCCGGGCATGACATTTCATGCAAGTTCCTGCAATATTCCGTAGCGATATACTGGAATTGCGATAAGTATGGGGCAAAACCAAGTGGTTTCCATGACAATCGTTACATGTAGCCGTCACAATCAATCCACTCTTAAACAACCCCTTACCATGAATCCCCTGGCTGTAATTTTCAATTATATTGTGTTCGGTAATCTTGTAGGCTCTCGCAACAGGTGCTCCTTCCCGATGACACTTGCCGCAAAGAACAGGAATATTCATTTTATAGGTCCGTGAAATGGGATTGGAGTTATGCAAAATATCATGCCTTCCATGGCATTCCTTACAATCGGGTGCGTAACGTGCTTTTGCCTTAAGGGATCTACCGTGAATTCCGTCATCAAATCGTTTGGCTGCTTCGGCATGGCAACTTCCACAATCAACTTTTTGCAGGGTGGATGGGTGGGGCCACTCTTCAACGGCAGCATCCGTGTGACAGGCAATGCAACTCACCTCCTTGTGCGGGGAACGGACCAAAAGCGGCAGATCAACAAACACCGATTTGGTTTTGCCATTCAACTCCTTCACAATGTACGGATCCTCATGACACATCATACAAACATCATCTTCCTGAGCAAAACCAGGCAAATTGCTTAGTATAAGAAGTAAACAAACTACATTTCTGTATGTTTGTCTACATAACGAAATACATGAACAACAAATCCATCTAGAAACCATAAAAGAGGAACAATGCATTAGAGACAAGTTCGTTGAGAATATGATCAATTTAAAAATATAATCATTCCAAAACAAATTCTAAATGCCAAAGAAATTATTGTTTTCTGATAATAATCTTCAAATTATTGTCTTACAACTTAAGGTATTCATCGAGGTTCTCCTAACAAAAACAATGGCTTTCTTCCCACAAAGGCAAACATAATTCAATTTTAAGTATACCAGTATTTTTGACTACATTACAGAACTCTTGATTTCATTTGATTGGTAAGCTCATACAATAGTATCGACAAACTGTTCACCACATTCATCGAAGAATTGGCGCCATACATGGGAATGTGAATAGCGACATCCAACTGGGAAAGGATCTCAGGCGAAATCCCGTAGTTTTCGGAACCACAAACCAACAGAACTTTTGACAATTCGGATAAGTTTGCATTTTGAATCGCCACACTCCCTTCAGTGATTTCCAGGCCAACTAAGGTATAACCTTCTTTTTTGTACCGAGCAATCAAAGAATTCGAATCTTCGGCAATTTCCCAAGGAATATTTTTTACCGTACTCCGGGATATTTTCCGCACTACCTTACTATTGGGTGTAGGACAATTGGAGGTTAATACAATCTTCTCCACCCCAAATGCATCGCCCATTCGAAATATCAGGCCCACATTATCAGGAGTTTTCAATTCATCGCACAGGATAACTATTGGGAATTGCTTTCTGGTGAATTTAACTTGTTCATGCTGTAGCTGCCTGTTTTCCATTTCTGTATCGTTATTTTCAAACACTACGTATTTTGCCACATAAGCTTATTGCGTAGTGGAATCCGAATATATTTCCGTTGAATAAGAGGCCAAAATTAGGAAGAAGTTTTCGGCTTTCCATTTCTTTTCAAAAAACAGCGAATCTATCAAACAGACTAGGTGAGATATTTCACCATAGAAAACATTGCGTTCACCCCATTTTTGATTACATTTGTCAAAACCAATAATTGTTTCATTCCTCTATTCTTAGAATTAGATTAGCAGTTTTTATTAAAAAAACTGCAATTCAATAATAATCTGAAGAGGAAACCGTTTGGATAAACCGACAACTTAAAGAAACAGGACTCAACCAACATTTTACCTATTTATCAACTATTAAAATTATTATGAAAATGGAGAAATTCAAATTGTTGACAAGTGCACTTTTAATTGTAATGGTAAGTTTTATGGTGGGGTGTTCGGATGATAACGTGAAATTAAAAACTCCCTTCGAGCTAAGATTGACAGATGCTCCGGCTACTTATGACAAGGTTAACATCGACATCCAGGAAATACAAATCCATACCGCCGACAACGAAGAGGATGGAGAATGGACCAACTTGCCGTTAACGAAAGTAGGAGTGTACGACCTACTGCAATTCAACAACGGCATGGATACCCTGATGGTGGATACAGAATTGCCAAGCGGTAGAATTTCGCAAATGCGCTTGATATTAGGAAACAAAAACTCGGTGGTTGTCAATGGAGAAGAAATCCCATTGAATACTCCATCAGCTCAAACTTCTGGGCTGAAATTCCAAATCAATGCCGAATTATTAGGAGGAATTACTTACAGACTTTGGATTGATTTTGATGCAGCCCGCTCTATCGTAGCTACTGGCAATGGAAAGTACAACCTGAAGCCGGTAATTCGCACTTTCAACGAAGCTACAAGCGGTGCGATTAAAGGCCAGGTAAATCCTGCCGACGCTGCTACTGAAGTACAGGCGATTACAGGTGTGGACACCCTGGCAACCTTCCCTGAAGCAGATGGAACTTTCCACTTCCTGGGAACCCAGGCAGGAACCTACAAATTAAGATTCCTTCCTGCTGAAAACTATGTGGAAAAAGTGAAGGAAGAAGTTATCGTGGAAAATGGAAAAGTCACGAATCTGGAAGTTATTGAAATGGAAACTTCAACAACCGATACGAACGAATAGAACTTCACACATACTTACAACTGTATTAAAATGGCAAGCACTTTTTCGGCTTGCCATTTTATTTAGCAACAACTCGACAGAAACCTCTTGTGCCAGTCCATTATTTCAAAAGAAAAGATCCGGTAGAGTTGGGATACTCAAATTTAAGGCAGAATTAATCCATTCGAAAAACGCTTTTATTTGTTAAAAAATACAAAACCCAGCATTCGCATCTGAAAAATCCACTCTCCTTTCGGAAAAGTTTATTAATTTTCGCTTATGATTTGCCTAACACAAGTACTTACATTATGAAAAGAATACTTCAAACACTTCTACTGCTGTGCCTTTCAGCGGTGTCAATTAATACTGTTTTTGCGCAAGGGTATCGAATTGAAGTGAAAATTGAGGGTATGAAGGACACCAGTGCCTACCTTGCCCACTATTTTGACGGACGAATTTTTGCAGACGACACCACCCGACTGGACCATACAGGAAAGGGTGTTTTTACAAAAAAAGAAAGACTCCCACAGGGCATCTATGTCCTCTACCTGCCCAATCAAAAATACTTCGACTTACTGATTGGAGAGGATCAGGATTTCAGCATCCGTACCAATCCTGAGGATTTTATCGGATCCATGAAAATTGACGGGGCTAAAGAAACCGAAGGATTCCATGGCTTTCAACAATTCATGAAAAGCCAGAATGAGAATTCAAAAAAACTACAGGAAGAATACAAGGCCCAAAAGGATTCCCCGGGGGCAAAGAAAAAATATCAAGAAGCATTTAAAAAAGCCGACCAACAGGTGAGAGATTATATTGATCAACTCGAAAAAGATTTTCCATCTCCAAGTTTTCTCTCCCGTTTTGCCCTGTTTACCCTATCTCCTGACATCCCCGATTTTTCGAAGACTGTACCACAGGAAACCAAAGATCGAGATAAGGAAATACAAAGAAAAGCCTACTACTACAACCGAACACACTATTTTGATCATACCGATTTTGCAGATGATCGGTTCCTACGAACCCCTTTACTAAAGAATAAGTTGGAACATTACTTCTCCAAAATGCTGATTCAGAATCCGGATACGGTTTACCATGAAGCAACAAAAATCATTGAAAAGGCACGTCCCAATAAGGATTGCTTCCAATATATAGTGCAATACGCACTCAACAATGCCATCCAAAGTAAAATTATGGGTATGGATGCCGCGTTTGTTAAAATTGCAAAACGCTACTACCTTAGTGGGGAAGCAACCTGGGCCGACTCTACACTAATGGCCAATATCCGCGAACGGGTGTTTAATTTACAGTTCAACCTTATTGGAGAAAAAAGTCATGATTTAAAACTGGAAACTATCGACGGGGAATTTGTTAGCCTGCATGAAACAGATGCTGCCTACACCGTACTTTACTTTTGGGAACCCAACTGTGGCCATTGCAAAAAAGCCACTCCTCGATTGAAAAAAGAAATTTACGATAACTTTCACGACAAAGGGGTAAAGGTGTTTGCTGTATATACTCAGGACAAAAAGGAGGAATGGGAAGAGTTTGTTTCCGAACACAATCTTTTCGATTTTATCAACTGCTACGATCCCAATTTTCATAGCAACTTCCGCATCTACTACGACATTCATAGCACACCGGCGGTTTACCTGCTCGACAAAAACAAAAACATTATCGCCAAGCGGATTGATATTGATACACTCAAAGAGTTTCTCAACCACGAGTTGATCAGTAAAAAGAATTAATAAATCAATTCGATTAATTAGACGATCGTTATTCAAAGTAAAAGGTGCCTTAGGGGCACCTTTTTTTTTGCATGAAGAAGTATCTTAATCTAAAAAAAGGATTGTAAATTAGATTAAACAAAATAGGCATAACATTTTTGCATCAAAATGATTTATCAGCAGAATTCCAGGAATTTCAATGATAAATCTTTGGGCAAAAAACAGGAATCCCAACTACCGTGAAAACAAAAACTCCTAACTATCTCAAAAGATTTACTCAATTATTCATCTTTGCACTGGCCATGGGATTGCTGGAAGCAATAGTGGTGGTGTATGCCCGGGAACTATATTACCCCGAAGGATTTCAATTTCCTTTAACTTTATTACCTGAGAAAATCATTTACATCGAATACCTACGAGAGATTACAACCATGGTAATGCTTGTCTGTATAGGAATTGTAGCCGGGCACACCAAACTGCAGCGTTTCTCTTTCTTCCTATTTGTATTTGGGGTCTGGGATATTTTCTACTATACAGGATTGAAGCTCCTACTGAATTGGCCCGCCTCTCTCCTTACCTGGGATATTCTTTTCCTCATTCCTATCCCATGGATAGGTCCAGTATTAGCCCCTCTCCTATGCTCTCTGGGATTCATCGGAATTTCATTCTTTTTGGAACATTACCAGG
This sequence comes from Marinifilaceae bacterium, assembly GCA_041725895.1. Taxonomy (GTDB): domain Bacteria; phylum Bacteroidota; class Bacteroidia; order Bacteroidales; family Marinifilaceae; genus JBGRQA01. The sequence continues at coordinate 675 of JBGRQA010000018.1, read as the reverse complement.
CCAAAGGAAAATTACGAGCCCTTTCCAACCTGGAACTAGCCATCCTTTGGACAGGAGCCTTGGTAATCATCATCTCCTTTGCATGGGATTTTGCCAGCATAATTCTTAACGGGGGGTTCCTTCCCCGCTTCTTCTCCCTGGTTTCGGATCGGGAATTTCAGATCATTTTGACAACATACATCCCTTCCTTCTATCATTGGGATATATTTGTTGTGGGTGTGCTTCTGGTTCTATTAGGGCTCTTTATGGTTTACAAGAGGATGTATAACCCGATATGCTATAAAAGAAATAAAAACCAACACCAATCAAAAGAAAAAAACAACTCCATAAACAACTGGAACTAAGCTTACTAAATAAAGACTGAGACTACTCACGGAGTTGTGTCTCTTTTGAAGTTTACAAGGTGCTTTGTGAATTGTTTAACCTACCTTGTGAAATTCACAAGGAGCTTTGTGAATTGTTCAACCTACCCTGTGAAATTTACAAGGAACATTGTGAATTGTTCAACCTACTTTGCGAAATTTACAAGAGACTTTGTGAATTGTTTAACCTACTCTGTGAAATTCACAAGGAGCTTTGTGAATTGTTCAACCTACTTTGTGAAATTTACAAGGAACATTGTGAATTGTTCAACCTACTTTGCGAAATTTACAAGAGACTTTGTGAATTGTTTAA